>CAVZOA010000042.1:0-240295 GCA_963776705.1 uncultured Alphaproteobacteria bacterium | reverse complement strand
GCGCAGGGGCTCGGCCCTGGTGCGGCGCGGGGGCGCTCACGCCACCGAGCGAACGATCTGCGCGGTGCCGGACTGGCCCGGCTCGACGCCCGCCTGGCGGAACTCTACGGCGCGCCGCGCTCCGAAGACCCCGAACAGGAACGCTGGCTGCGCGGCCGCCGCGACGGCTGCGGCACCGACATCGCCTGCCTGCGCGCGGCTATACCGACGCCTGCGCCGGATCGGGCGGACGATGCCGCCGAGCCCTTTGAGATCGGCGGCGAGCGTGTCGCGCCGGGCAGCGCGGCGACGATCACCTGCCGTCTGGTGCTGTCCGACCATACCCCGGTGACGATGTCGGTGCATGTCTCCATGGCCGCCGCGCCGGCCCGGTGATGTTCGTCAGCGCCGGCATCCACGGCGACGAGGTCATCGGCGTCGAGATCGTGCGCCGGCTGCTGCGCACCGCGGCGCTGAATCGCTGCGCGGCACGCTGCTGGTGGTGCCGATCGTCAACAGCTTCGGCTTCATCAACCGCTCGCGCTACATGCCCGACCGGCGCGACCTGAACCGCTGCTTTCCGGGCAGCCCCGGCGGCTCGCTCGCCTCGCGGCCTGGCCGACATCTTTCTGCGCGAGGTCGTGTCGCGATGCGATCTCGGCATCGACCTGCATTCCGCCGCGGTGCACCGCACCAACCTGCCGCAGGTGCGGGTCTCGCCGGGCAGTGCGCGGGCCTGGCGCTGGCCAAGGCCTTCGGCGCGCCGGTGGTCCTGCCCTCGGCTCCGCGACGGCTCGCTGCGGCAGGCGGCCCGCGACGCGGCTCGAGGTGTTGCTCTACGAAGCGGGCGAGGGGCTGCGCTACGATGAAATCTCCGTCCGCGCCGGGGTCTCCGGCTTCCTGCGGGTGCTGCGCAAACTCGACATGCTGCCGGCCAAGGGCCTGCCGAAGCGCGCCGCCGAGCCCGTCGTGGTCAACGGCTCGGCCTGGATCCGCGCCCCGGCGAGCGGGCTCCTGCGCCTCTACCGGGAAGTGGGGGAGCACGTCGAGGAGGGCCAGAAGCTCGCCGTCGTCGCCAGCCCCTTCGGCACCCAGGAGGAGGAGATCGCCGCGCCCGCCGGCGGCGTCCTCATCGGCCGCGCCACGATGCCGGTGGTGAACGAGGGCGACGCCGTCTACCACCTCGCCGACGTGCCGGTGGACGATACCGAGGACCGGCTGAGCCAGCTCACCGCCGACCTCAACTCCGATCCGATGTTCGACGAGGACGAGATTCTCTGATCCCTGCGGATACCGGACCGCGCCCGCCGCACCAAAGGCGCCTTCCGATCCGATCCGTCGGCAAGGCGGAAACGCGCGGGGCCCAGACCGGTCACTGCGATGACGTCGGGCCGGAAATGGGCGTACGGTCACAGCGGCGTCTTTCGCGGTCACCTGTCGCGCGGCCGGCGGCGCGCCCGGTGTTCCCTCGCGGATCGGAGATGACAGTGCCGAACCTGCGCCTCAGCGCGATACTCGTCACCGAGGAGGGCGGATCGGGGCTCGACCGTATCCTGTCCTGCCTCGCCTCCCAGAGCATCGCCGACCGGATCGAGGTCGTGATCGCGGCCGCCGATCCGGCCGCCCTCTCCATCCGGCCCGGCCTCGTCGGGGCCTTCGGGGCTCTTCGCATCGTCGCCGCGGACACCAAGACCTCCGCGACGGCGCGGGTGGCGGCGATCGCGGCGGCCGCCTCCCCCTATGTCGCGCTCGTCGAGGACCATTCTTTCCCCCGGACCGATCTTTGGGCCGCGCGGCTCGTCGAGGGGCTCGAGGCGGGCCATGCCTGCGTCGGACCGAGGATGGTCAACGCCAACCCGCAGACGCGAACCAGCCGCGCGAACCTCGCGGTGGAATACGCGCCTTGGATGCGCGGCGAGGGCATCCGGCAGGTCGCCTTCCTGCCGGGGCACAATTCCGCCTACCGGCGCGATCTTCTCCTCGGCTACGGAGCCGAGCTCGGCGACATGCTCGAGGCCGAATGGACGCTCCATGCCGATCTGGGGCGCCGCGGCCATACGCTGCTCTTCGATCCCCGGATCGCGGTCGCGCATCTGAACTATGCCCGCCTCCGCCGCTCGCTCAGGCTGCAGTTCCTCTCCGGCCGGATGTTCGCGGCCAGCCGCGCCAGGGCCTGGGGCGCGCGACGGCGGCTCCTCTTCTTCGCCGCCGCACCGGCGCTGCCCGTCAAGCGCCTCGCCGGCATCGCGCCGCACATGCGCGCCGCGGCGGGAGGGCGCCTCGGGGCGCTCGACGCGATGCCGCACACGTTCCTCATCCTCGTGGCGAGCGGCGCCGGCGAGGCGCTGGGCTACCTGCTGGGGGACGGCGGACATCGCGAGGCCCTCGCCCGGATGGAATACCGCCGCTGGCGCAACCTCCTTCCCGAGGAGGAGCATCTCGCGCGCTGACCCGCGCGGCTCGCGATCGCGGCGCCTCCCCCTTTCCGGCGCCGGCCTCCCTCATTACCATGAACCGGCGATCGCAGCGGGAGGCACGCCTTGTTCGAAGGGTTCACCGACGAGCGCATTGCGCTGCCCTCCGGCGTCGCGCTGCGCGTCCGCACGGCCGGGTCGGGGCCGCCGCTCCTGCTCCTCCACGGCTATCCCCAGACCCATGCCTGCTGGCACCGCGTCGCGCCGCGTCTCGTCGAGGCGGGCTTCCATGTCGTCCTGTCGGACCTGCGCGGCTACGGAGACAGCGACCGCCCCGAAAGCGACGCGACCCATGCCCCCTATTCCAAGCGCGCGATGGCCGCGGACCAGGCCGCTTTGATGGCCCGTCTCGGGCACGAGAGCTACGGCGTCGCCGGCCACGACCGCGGCGGCCGCGTCGGCCACCGCCTCGCCCGCGATGCCCCGGCGCGGGTCGCCGCCCTCGCCGTGCTCGACATCTGCCCGACCGAGCACATGTACCGCACCGCGGACTGCGCCTTCGCCACCGGCTACTACCACTGGTTCTTCCTGATCCAGCCGGCGCCCCTCCCCGAGCGGCTGATCGGCGCCGACCCGGACTTCTATCTCGACGCCAAGATGGAAGCCTGGAGCGGCGACGGCGCCGTCTTCGATCCCGCAGCGAGGGCCGAATACCGCCGCTGCTTCGCCGCGCCGGGCACGGTCCACGCCACCTGCGAGGATTACCGCGCCTCCGCCGGGATCGATCTCGAGCACGACGCCGCCGATTCCGGCCGCAGGCTGCCCATGCCCCTCCTCGCGCTCTGGGGCGCCCTGGGCCTCGTCCATCGCAGCTACGACGTCCCGGAGGTCTGGCGGGGCTACGCCGACGACGTCGAGGGCCGCGCCCTGTCCGGCGGCCACTTCCTCCCCGAGGAGGCGCCGGAGGAGACCTCCGTCGCGCTGGCGGACTTCTTCGCCCGCCATCTCACCGCCTGATCCGCCGCGCCACCTTCCGGCCGGAGCCCGAATCCCCTAAGGGAGGGCGAAATCCGCATGCTCCGAGGAAGAACCCGATGGCCAGCTACCAGTTCGTCTACCACATGGACGGCGTCTCCAAGACGATCCCCGGCGGCAAGAAGCTGTTCGAGAACATCCGCCTGAACTTCCTGCCCGGCGTGAAGATCGGCGTCGTCGGCGCCAACGGCGCCGGCAAGTCCACGCTGCTGAAGATAATGGCCGGGATGGACAAGGATTTCACCGGCGAGGCCTGGGCCGCCGAGGGCGCCCGCGTCGGCTACCTCCCCCAGGAGCCCGAGCTCGACGCCGCCCTCGACGTGCGCGGCAACGTCATGCAGGGCGTGGCCGCGAAGCAGGCCAAGCTCGAGCGCTTCAACGAACTGGCGATGAACTACTCGGACGAGACCGCCGAGGAGATGGCCGCCCTCCAGGACGAGATCGACAGCGAGAACCTCTGGGACCTGGATTCCCAGATCGACGTCGCCATGGAGGCGCTGCGCTGCCCGCCCGACGACGCGCCCGTGGACACGCTCTCGGGCGGCGAGACCCGCCGCGTCGCGCTCTGCAAGCTGCTGCTGGAACAGCCGGACATGCTCCTGCTCGACGAGCCCACCAACCACCTCGACGCCGAAACCATCGCCTGGCTGCAGCAGCACCTGGTCGACTACCGCGGCACGATCCTGATCGTCACCCACGACCGCTACTTCCTCGACGACATCACCGGCTGGATCCTCGAGCTCGACCGCGGCCGCGGCATCCCCTACGAGGGCAACTACTCCGCCTGGCTCGAGCAGAAGCAGACGCGGCTCGCCCAGGAGGCGCGGGAGGACAAGGCCAAGTCCCGCACCCTCGAGCGCGAACTCGAATGGATGCGCCAGGGCGCCAAGGCCCGGCAGGCCAAGTCCAAGGCCCGCATCGCCGCTTACGAGAAGATGGCCGGTCAGTCCGAGCGCGAGCGCGTCGGCAAGGCGCAGATCGTCATCCCCAACGGCCCCCGGCTCGGCCAGAAGGTCGTCGAGGTCGAGGATCTGCGCCTCGTCAAGGGCGACAAGCTGCTGATCGAGGAGCTTTCCTTCGCCCTCCCCCCGGCGGCATCGTCGGCGTGATCGGCCCGAACGGCGCCGGCAAGACCTCGCTCTTCCGCTGCCTCACCGGCCAGGACCAGCCCGAGCAGGGCCTGATCGACTGGGGTGAGACGGCCGATCTCTCCTATGTCGACCAGTCCCGCGACGCGCTCGACCCCGACCACACCGTCTGGGAGGAGATCTCCGGCGGCGGCGAGGTGATCGACCTCGGCGACGCGCAGATGAACTCCCGCGCCTATTGCGGCGCCTTCAACTTCAAGGGCGGCGACCAGCAGAAGAAGGTCGGCCTGCTGTCGGGCGGCGAGCGCAACCGCGTCCACATGGCCAAGCTGCTGAAATCCGGCGGCAACGTCCTGCTGCTGGACGAACCCACCAACGACCTCGACGTGGAGACCCTGCGCGCGCTCGAGGACGCGCTCGAGGATTTCGCCGGCTGCGCCGTCATCATCTCCCACGACCGCTTCTTCCTCGACCGGCTCTGCACCCACATCCTCGCCTTCGAGGGCGACGCCCATGTCGAATGGTTCGAGGGCAATTTCGAAGCCTACGAGGAGGACAAGAAGCGCCGGCTCGGCGAGGAGGCCGTGCGGCCCACGCGGGTGAAGCACAAGAAGTTCGCGAGGTAAGACGGCGGGGCTCCGCGCGATTAATCTCTTGAGCAGAACTGGCTAGCTGGGTTCGCAACCCTGGATAATTAATTGGTTATTGACAGCTTCGGAAAAGTTGGCTTCGTTACGGAATGTTGATGTCATTGCGCAGGTGAAGAAATGAAAGCGATTTTATTTGGAACAACAATCGCTATCGCCCCGAGCATTGCTTTTTCTGCTACCCTGATTGACTCCGTGGTTTCGATTGGGCTTTGTTGCGCAAAGGACGTGAAGCGCGGACGTCCCCTTTCCCCAGACGCACTTATGCCACGGGCTCTGTGACAGGTATGCCGAGCGCGGTGTAGCCGTTCAGGACGGCGGCGCGGATCTGAAGTTCGGCGACCTGACGATCGAAGTCGCGTGCCATGAGGCTCTGCCCCAAGAGCTTCACGCAGTGCATCTTCGTCTCGGCGCGGCTTCGGCGGTGGTACCCGCTCCATTTTCGCCAGATAGCGCGGCCGAGGTATTTCGATGCTCGGAGGGCCTCGTTCCGGGCGATGGCGCCCGCGGTCGAAGGCTTCCACGGTTTGGCGTTCCTGCGCGGCGGTATGACCGCATGGGCGCCTCGGTCGGCGACGGCGTCGTGGCACTTGCGCGTGTCGTAGGCACCGTCCGCGGTGACCGAGCCGATTTCCACATCAGGCGGGATCTGGCTGAGCAGTTCGGGCAGCATGGGCGCGTCACCGACGGTGCTCCCGGTGATCTCGAGGGCTCGGATCTCCAGCGTCTGTTCGTCGACGCCGATGTGGATCTTGCGCCATAGGCGGCGTTTCGCGCCACCGTGTTTGCGGGCGTGCCACTCGCCTTCACCTTCGGCCTTGATGCCGGTGCTGTCGATCAGCAGGTTCAGCGGCCCCTGCGAGCCGCGGTAGGGAATGGTCACGGCCAAGGCCTTCTGGCGCCGGCTCAACGTGCTGAAATCCGGCACCGCCCAGTCGAGGCCGACCAGGCGCAGGAGGCTTTCAACGAAACCGGTCGTCTGCCGGAGCGCCATGCCGAAGAGGACCTTCATCGTCAGGCATGTCTGGATCGCGGCATCGCTATATTGCGGCTGACGGCCTCGCTTGCCGGTCGGCGGCGGCACCCAGACCATGTCCGGGTCGAACCAGATCGTCAGGGAGCCACGCTGCTTCAGCGCTTCGTTGTAGGCCGGCCAGTTCTTGGTCTTGTAGCTCGGCGGGATGGGTCTGCTCATGCAGACCGGCTACCACGCTGGATTCACGAGATGAATCCCTCACCCGGCCTTTGCGCAACAGAGCCTTTCGATTGGCTTCGGTTCCCAGTTGACGAGTTCAAGTGAGCTCTTCACGGAAACCTTTCCGCGAGAAGCAGTGGTTCGCGATCCAGGCGTTGAATATCCGGATAGCGCTTCCCTATTCGGAAGTGACCCCATCCCGCCAAACCGACGCTTCATAGTTCAGGCTGAACAAACTTTCGGCGTGCCTTTCTGGTGCTTGCCGAGGGAGATTTCGGCGTGCAAGAAGGCCAGAAGAGCTCTCAGGTGGGCGAGGATCTTGCGGATGTTGTGGCCGCAGCCGCACGGGACGGCGAAGATCGCGTCGCCGAACGTGCCCTTCAGCGGGCAGCGTGACAGGCGGCCGTCGGTTTTCATGTGGCCGATTTCCGGCTCGATGGCGCTGCGCCGTCGCAACAGCTGTCTCAGCGCCGGGGTCAGGCCGCGGCGCGTGCCGCTGATCAGGACCTGCGTGCGCGCCACGCCGTGGCCGCGGTATCCGCGATCCACGACCGCCAGCGCAGGCGTCTGGCCGGTCAGGATGGCGACCTGCTCAAGCGCTTCCGGCAAGGTGTGGCCGTCATAGGGATTGCCCGGCAACGCACGCATGCCCACGACGAACCCCTCGTCGATGGTCGTGGCGAGGCTGACCTTCGTGCCGAACTCGTAGCGATTGCGGGCCTTGCCCTTGGAGATGCAGTCGACCTCCGGCTCGTGCAGCGCGTAGATCTTGCCGCGGCTCCTGGGGCCCTGGTGCAGCAGGCGGCCCACCAGCACCAGCATGTCCAGAACGCGCTCGCGCAGCGGACCCGCAGGGATCGCATCCAGCTGGCGGCGGAGGTCGCGCAGCACGCGGCCGGTGTAGCCCTTCAGCTTTTTCAGGGCCTTGCGCATGCGCTTGAACTGTCGGGCATGGGCGTATCGGCCGGCCTGCATGGCCAGGCGCGGCGCCAGCCGGTTGTAGTTCTGCCGCAGCGTGACCCCGGCTTCACTTGCAAGGGCGACAAGCTGATTGCGGGCCTTGTCATAGAGGCGCGCGTCGGTCGGGTGCGCGATGTTTTTCTCCATGACCGTGGTGTCGACGGCGACGCGCGACAGGCTGTCGTCATCGATCGTGCCCGATGCCCGCCCGGCCTCGATGGTCTTCGTGAGCAGCCACTCGGCCCCTTCCTCACCGATCCGCTGCCGCCAGCGGGTCAGGCAGGACGGGTCGATCGGTGGGCGGTGCTGGAGTGAGGCGGGGAACAGATCGGTCCGGTGGACCGATCTGCCGCCGAACGTCTCACCGGTGAAATGCTGATAGTAGGGGTTCTCGACCCAGCGCGCGACGACTGCCTCGTCCGACAGCCGGTAGGCGTGCTGGAGATACAGCAGCCCCGCCACCAGCCGCGGCGAGGTCGCGGGCCGCCCCCGATGCGATGGGAAGAACCCGGCCCATTCCCGTTCGAAGAACTCCCAGTCGATCAGCGCCGCCAGCGTCGCCAGCTCGTGACGCATGTCGATCATGTCGGTGAGGCGGGGGCGCAGGAGATCGTCCTGCTCTTCCCGGCGGGGATGGGGCTTCATCGGGGCTCCGGAATTCGCAAGGTTTCGAAGGCCAGAATACGAAACCCTGCAAATCGGCGCCAGCGTTTCAGCATGATCTGCGCGGTAAATCAGCAGGTTGGGAGTTATTCAGGGTGAACTTCATAAACAAATCGGCTCTGTTGCGCAAAGGCCGGGTGAGGGATTCATCTCGTGAATCCAGCGTGGTAGCCGGTCTGCATGAGCAGACCCATCCCGCCGAGCTACAAGACCAAGAACTGGCCGGCCTACAACGAAGCGCTGAAGCAGCGTGGCTCCCTGACGATCTGGTTCGACCCGGACATGGTCTGGGTGCCGCCGCCGACCGGCAAGCGAGGCCGTCAGCCGCAATATAGCGATGCCGCGATCCAGACATGCCTGACGATGAAGGTCCTCTTCGGCATGGCGCTCCGGCAGACGACCGGTTTCGTTGAAAGCCTCCTGCGCCTGGTCGGCCTCGACTGGGCGGTGCCGGATTTCAGCACGTTGAGCCGGCGCCAGAAGGCCTTGGCCGTGACCATTCCCTACCGCGGCTCGCAGGGGCCGCTGAACCTGCTGATCGACAGCACCGGCATCAAGGCCGAAGGTGAAGGCGAGTGGCACGCCCGCAAACACGGTGGCGCGAAACGCCGCCTATGGCGCAAGATCCACATCGGCGTCGACGAACAGACGCTGGAGATCCGAGCCCTCGAGATCACCGGGAGCACCGTCGGTGACGCGCCCATGCTGCCCGAACTGCTCAGCCAGATCCCGCCTGATGTGGAAATCGGCTCGGTCACCGCGGACGGTGCCTACGACACGCGCAAGTGCCACGACGCCGTCGCCGACCGAGGCGCCCATGCGGTCATACCGCCGCGCAGGAACGCCAAACCGTGGAAGCCTTCGACCGCGGGCGCCATCGCCCGGAACGAGGCCCTCCGAGCATCGAAATACCTCGGCCGCGCTATCTGGCGAAAATGGAGCGGGTACCACCGCCGAAGCCGCGCCGAGACGAAGATGCACTGCGTGAAGCTCTTGGGGCAGAGCCTCATGGCACGCGACTTCGATCGTCAGGTCGCCGAACTTCAGATCCGCGCCGCCGTCCTGAACGGCTACACCGCGCTCGGCATACCTGTCACAGAGCCCGTGGCATAAGTGCGTCTGGGGAAAGGGGAGGTCCGCGCTTCACGTCCTTTGCGCAACAAAGCCGGCCCATCGTCCCACTTGGGCTCCGTCCGTTCGGCCCGCGACCCGTACGCTGGACGGATCGCCGCCTTCGACGGATCGGGCCTCACTCCCCAACGCAAAAAGGCCGCCCTGAGGCGGCCCCTTTGTTGGACGAGTTGTCTATCTCAGAGCTTCTTCTTCGCCACCTTCGCGGCGCTCTTGGCGAGGTCGGCTTCCGGGCTGCCGTGGCTGCCGCCCGTCGGGCGGGCACCCGTCTTGCCGACGCCCGCGGTGCCGGTCGTCGGGCTGCCACGGGTCTTCGATTTGCCGCCGAACGCCGAGGCGGCGCGGCGAACGATATTACCGAGATTCATGATCTGTCTCCCTCATCGGGCGACGGATTCCCCGCCACCTCTTCGCCGGATCAACGCCGCGCGGGGCGCCCCCGTTCCGGCCCCGCGGACATCCTCCGGCACGGCCGAAGAGGTCGATCCGGCCCCGACACACGACCGGACGAAAAACGCCCCGCGGCCAAGGCGCGGGGCGCGCGTCTCGCGCTCTCTCGAGCCGCTCAGCCGCGCTTGCGGCGCATCGCGCCGGAGCCCGCGAGCGCGCCGCCGAGGAGCAGCGCCGAGGCCGGCAGCGGCACCGGGTTCGGCGTCTCCCCGCCGCCGGGGCCGCCGGGCGCCGTGCCGTCCACGGAGAAGCCCACATCGGCCTCGTCCGCCCCGAGCGACCCGTTGCTGTCGAACAGCGCATAGACAAACTCGCCGTCCATGACCGACACGCCTTCGAAGGAAGCGACGCCTTCCTGCAGGTCGCCCGTGGGCGCGCCCACGGGCGCGAGGGACGTCGTCGCCAGATCGAAATCGGCGCTGTCGGCCACGCCCACGGTGAAGGCGTCGAGCGCGTCCTCGGGGCCGGTATAGGTCATGGAGAAGTCGAGTTCGACATCCCCGTCGGCGGTGACCATCTCCGCGTAGGTAGGGGTCGCCGCGCTGAGCGTGGCGCCGTCCGCCTTGACGGAGCCGCCCGGGGCGACGGTCAGGGCATTCGCGGCCAGCGGCAGGCCGGCGGCAAGGGTCGTCGCGACTGAAATCTTCGAGATCATGAAGGTCTCCGGAACTGGTGAATTGGGCGTGACGCCACCCTCCCAACGAGCCGGATTCGGTCGGACGTTCCGATTGACGTTACGTAAGCAGTCCCGATCGAGGGCCGACCGGCTCGAAGAAGGAATCCGAGCGCCAGCCCGTTGCCTTTCGCGGTGCAGAAAACCGTTCAGGAGGCGCGAGGTGGCAATGGCCGCTCCGAGCCAGTGTCGAGGGATCCTGCGGCGCCATCCGTTTGCAGGAACGCCGGGTTTGCGGCCCTCCGACCAGATCCGTCGGACTTCGACCCTTGGCTACGACCGATGCCGAGCACCTGTCGCGCCGTGTCTGCAAACAGGCGACGCCCTAAGGGCTTTCATCTGCAAACCAACATTAAGTGATCTTCATGAGCCGTCGGGGCGCCCATGTTCCGTGATATGCTGCCGCTTGCCGACGGCCAGAAGCTGCCAGTTTAGGTGTCGGCGGGAGGCTATCATGACATCTCTACATCACTGTTTCGTCGGCGCGCTGGTCGCGCTGGCAATGCCGGCTTTTGCAGTCGCCGACGAATCGCGCGACGCTGCAAGGGCCGAAATGGAGTCGGCGCTTGGAATCGTGCCGCCCTTTATCGAGTTGATGCCGGATGGAGCCAAGTCGGGAGCCTGGGAATTCATGAAGGGAAGCTCGGGCAATCTTGCGGGCGAGATTCCCCCGAAGTTTCGGGAACTCATCGCGCTCGGCGTTGCGGCGCAAATTCCGTGTTCGTATTGCGCGTATGCCCATACCGCCTTCGCCAGGGCGCAGGGCGCGACGGACGCCGAGATCGACGAAGCGATCGGCTATGCGGCCGAGGTGCGCCTGTGGAGCACGGTCCTGAATGGTCACCAGTACGACATGGATACGTGGCGGTCGGAGATAGACGGAATCGTCGACCACGTCACCGCCGCCACTCAATAGCGCGTCGCGAGTGAGCCCGCCACAGAGGCGGGGACGTGTCCCTTGACCGCTGCTGCGTCGGCCGCGCGACGGTCCGGCGCAGCAGCCACTAACTCGATGGGGGTCCCAATGAAGATTGATGCTCGACGCATCGGAAGGCCCGCGCTTGGCCTGATCGCAATGGCGCTCGCCGGGGGTGCTTCGGCCGGAGACGAGACCTGGCAGGCCGACGCCGTTCACGATGCCCTACTGGCCGCGCCGCCGGGGGTGACCGAAACCGCCACGATCCTGGGCTGGACCGCGGATGGTCAACTCGAAGTTGCCCGGCCCGGGACCGGGCCGTACACATGCATCGCGAGCGGTTCCTTTTCGATCCGGCTTGGAGAGCCGGCCCTGCCCTATCCCGATCCCATGTGCCTCGATCAGAATGCCTGGTCCTTTCTCCAGGCAGTCTGGGCCGGCGCCGCCGCCGAGGACCACGGCGCTCTTCCGACCGCCCCGGGGCTTGTCTGGATGCTCGCGGGGATGAATGTCAGCAAGGACGCGGTCGACGTCGGGGCGGCCGCCGTGGAGGTCTCGCAAGGCGGCTCCGCAGCGCCTCATTCAGATGTGATCCAGATGACGCCTCACATCATGATCATGCCGCTGCCATTCGACGAGGCCGCGGCGGGCATGACCACCAGCTACAATTTGGAGGAGCCATTCGCGGCTTGGATCATGGCGTCCGGGCTGCCGCACGAGCACCTGATGGTTCACATCAGCCCGGAAGACGTGGCCGCGATGAGGGGCACGGTCGAGTAGCCGCGCCGGTCTTCTCCATCGCATAGGCGCACATGTCTGCGGGAGCTTCGTAGCCGCGCAGTCTCGGTGTCACGGCTACCCCGGCCTGAACTTGCACCCCGACCTGCAAGGGCTGGCCCCGATGTGCTCCCTCGCGGTCCCGCCGGCGCTGCCGTCAGCCGCGCCGCCGCCGCAGCGCTCCGATCGCCGCGAGCCCCGCGACGAGCAGCCCGCCCGCCGCCGGCAGCGGCACCGCCTGGACCGGGTCTCCCGGTACGGCGAAGGCGGGTCCGTCCCCCGGCCCGTCCGGGCGGTAGGTCGCGGACCAGAATCCGGTGCTCTCGTAGTAGAAGAGGCCCTGGTTGTGATCCTCCAGCACGCTCGTCGGGGTCAGGAAGGTCACATCGTCCGAAATCCGCCAGATATCCCTCCACCGACACGAAATCGGGTCGCACGCTGATCGCGAAGTCGAGATCGTAATATCCGCCGAGATGCCCGTCCGGCCGCGACAGGAGCGTCGCGCCGTAGGGGTTCGTGATCGCCGAGGCGGGCGGCGGGTCGATCAGCGAGAAGTCGTAATCGACCGCATAGTCGAAATACGGCCCCGGCAGCCCCGCCACGTCGAACACGAAGGTCTCGTCATAGGGCGGCACGACGGATATCTCCGCCTCGCCCGCCATGGTGTCCGTCAAAGTCTGCGGTCCGCCCTCGAAGCCGATGCTCAGCGTCCCGGCGGAGGCCGCTCCGGCCGTCAGTGCCAGCATGCCGGCCGATACCAGCGTGTTCATCCGGAACCCCCAATCGTTAACGGGCGCAGGCTACAGGGCGCGAGTCGATTGTCTAGGCATTTCGCGCACTTGCACGTCTAAATTGCGCTGGCCCGCGATTGGTCGCCAAGGTTCCACCGGAACGTTCCGCCGGCCGGGCCGGGTCGCGAGGTGGCCTCCCGGAGCGTTCACTCCGTCTCGTCCCAGGGCGCCTTGCCGGTGCGCTGCCATTCGTCGAACTCGGCCTCGAAGGCCTTCACGCGCGCGATCTTGACCTGCGCCCAGGTGGCGAGGATGCGGTTGATCCGCGTCTGGTAGCCCTTGCCCATGGCGCGGTAGAACCTCGCCACGCTCTCGTCGAGCCGGAGCGTGATCTGGACCTTCCTCTCCTCCGTGTCGAGGTCGAGCTCCAGCGTCCGCCAGGCCTCGGGACAGAGGTCGCGCACGGCGTAGTCCATGTCGCGCTCGTCCTGCAGCGCGCGGAGGTTGCGGGTCAGCCGCTGGACGGCGAGGCGCTGGGTCTTCGTGGTCCGGGTCATGGCCCATGATATCGCCCGGATTGATGAAGGCCGCGCGAGACCACCGCGCGCTCGCCTGCTCCGGGAGTCCGACGGGAGTCCGACACGCCCCGTTCGGTGCCGGAGACCGGAAACGGACCGGTTCCACCTCGGCGGTTGCATCGCCATTATCCATGCCCGACGCTCGTCTCCCGGCGGGGCCGGTGCCGCCAAGCTTTGGGAAAAGCAATGAAATCGGGTACGTATCCACTGGCGCTCGCCGCCTTCCTGGCCGCGCCGGCTCTCACCCACGCGGCGACGGTCTCCGGCCTCACCTTCGCCGCCGCCTCGCCCGGCGGCAACCAGAGCCTCGCCTCCCATTTCCACTCCGAAAGCGGCCTCGCCGAAGTCGGAAACCTGGAGGACATCCCCGGATTCGAGGAGATCCGCGCCCTGTCCGAGGTCGACCTCTCGGGCCTCGCGGCAGCCTCCTCCGCGACGCTGCGCTTCGACCTGTTCGACGATGCCGGTCTCTTCGACGAGAACGACTTCGCCTATCTTGGCCCGATCGACATCCTCGCCTGCGGGGCCGACAACGCCGCGGAGCTCGCCTATTTCGGCGCGGTGGCGACCGGGACGGGCGGCTCGTTCTCGACCGCGGGCCTCTCCGTCGGCGAGACGCTCAGCTTCGACGTGACCGCGCTCTACAACGCCGCCATCGGGGCCGGGGACTCCGCGCTCGGCATCCGCCTGCAGATCGCCGGCACCGACAATGGCGGAGCCTACACCTTCGACGCCTTCGATCTCGGCACCGGGGATGCGACGGGCTCCACCGATCCGGGCGGCCCGACCGATCCCACCGGACCGACCTCCCCGAGCCCCGTGCCGCTGCCCGCCAGCGCGGCGCTCCTGCTCGGGGCGCTGAGGGGTCTCGGCGGGCTGCGCCGCAAGTCTGCCTGAGCGGGCGCCCGTCTCGGCGAGGAGGGCGCAAAAAAAAGGGCGCCGCCGGCGCCCTTTCCCGATCTCGCTGTGGTCGAGCGGTCTCAGACCAGTTCGAGGTTGTCCGCCGACTGGCGGCCGTCACGGCCGGATTGCAGCTCGTACTGAACCTTCTGGTTGTCGGCGAGGCCGGTCAGGCCGGCGCGCTCGACGGCCGAGATGTGGACGAACACGTCCTTGCCGCCCTGGTCGGGCTGGATGAAGCCGAAGCCCTTGGTGGGGTTGAACCATTTCACGGTGCCGGTGGCCATCGTGTGATCTCCTGTCTTTTCAGTCTGTTCGCGGAAGTGCAACAGCGTGGCGAAGCGTGCCAAGATCGAGTGCGCCGCTGTCCGGGTAGGAAGTCAGGGGATCGATAGAGGTCTCTTGCAGGTCCGATGTCGCATGGTCTGGCGGCCTTGTCCAGCAAACTTGTCGGCCGGGCGCGCCGAGAAGGGGGTTTTCCGTCGTTCCGATATAGAACAAAATAGGAACATCGAATCGTCGCCATGCTGGTCCATGCCGCCTCATATCTCCGATCTCCCCCGTCGCGCGCCCCAGGCCCCGGGCGGTGCCTCGGCGGATGTCTTTCCCGCCGATCCCGGCGACGGGGGGTGGATGGGCTTCGTCCTGGCGAGCCTGCCCGTCACCGGGCGCATCCTCTGGATCCAGGACCGCGCCGCGCGGCGGAAGGCGGGCGTCCCGGGCTGGCTGCCGGCGCCCGCCCGCGTGATCCGGGCGGAGATGTCCCATCCCCGCGACGCCCTGATCGCCGCGGAGGAGGGGCTCGCGGCCGCCGGCATCGCCGCCGTGGTGGCCGAGATCTGGGGCGATCCGCGGGTGCTCGACTTCACCGCCACCAAGCGCCTCGCCTTCCGCGCCGAGCGCCACGGCACCGCCTCCTGGCTCGTGCGCCATGCCGGCACGGTCGCGGCCAGCGCATCGCGCGACCGCTGGCGCATCGCCTCCCTGCCGGCCCTGCCCCATCCCGAGGATCCGCGCGCCCCGGGCGCCCCGCGCTGGCGGGCGGAGCTCTTCCGCTCCCGCGATGCGCGGCCGGGCGTCTGGTGGGCGAGCCATGACCCGGCGGGTGGTCTCCGTTTCGCTCCCGAACCTGGCGATCGAGAGATGGGAGAGGATTCCGCCGGCAGCGGGGAGATCCGCCGCCCGATGAGCGGCCGGGGGTGCTCGCCACCGATGGCCCGCACGGGCGCGTCGTCCACGCCGCGAACCGCGCCGCCCGCCTCGCCGGCGTCGCCCCCGGCGCGCGGGTGGTGGACATGCAGGCGCTCTGCCCCGGCCTCCACGTGGACTACGCCGACCTCGCCGGCGACCGCGCGGCGCTCGACCGGCTCGTCCTCTGGGCGCGGCGCTGGTGCCCCTGGACCGCGCGCGACGGGGAGGCGGGCCTGGCGCTCGACACCACCGGATCCGACCATCTCCGGGGCGGCGAGGCCTCGATGCTCGCGAGCATCGAGACCGACCTCGCTGGGCTCGGCCTCTCCGCCCGCCTCGCCGTGGCGCCGAACCGGGGCGCGGCTTGGGCGCTCGCCCGCTACGGCCCGGTCCGGGCGGTGAGCTTCGAGCCGCTGGACCTCGCCCCCCTGCCGGTGGCCGCCCTGCGCCTCGGCCCGGACACCGTGCGGCTCCTCGACCGGCTGGGGCTGAAGCGGGTGGGCGATCTCATGGAGATGCCGCGCACCGCCCTCGCCCGCCGCTTCGCCCGCGCCGCGCCGGACGCCAACCCGCTCCTCCGCCTCGACCAGGCGACGGGCCGGCTCGACGAGCCGCTCGACGGCGCCGAACCCCCGCCCGTCTTCCGCGCCGCCCTGCGCCTTCCCGAGCCGGTGATCGACCCCTTTCCGCACCTGCCCGGCCTCGCCGCCGCGCTCGCGGCCGATCTCGAGCGCGCCGAGGCGGGCGCCCGCCGCCTCGTCCTCAGCGTCTTCCGCACCGACGGGGAGGTGCGCCGGATCGCCGCCGCCACCGCCCGCGCGGTCCGCGACCCGGACCACATGGCGCGGCTCTTCGCCGAGCGGGTGGAGGGGCTCGATCCGGGTTTCGGCTTCGACGCGCTGGCGCTCGAGGCCCCCCGGACCGATCCCCTGCCCGCCCGCCAGGCGGGGCTCGACGGCGCGGCCGACCACGCGGGCGACCTCGCCCGGCTGATCGACCGGCTGTCGGCCCGCTTCGGCGCGCGGCGCATCTTCCAGTCGGCGGGCCGGGAGAGCCACGTGCCCGAGCGCGCCCGCATCCGCGTGGCCCCCCTCGCCGACCTCCCCGCCCCCGCCCTCGTCCCGCCCGCCCACGTCCCGCCCACGTCCCGCCCGCCCCGCCTTCTCGACCCGCCCGAGGAGGTGCGCGTGCTCTACGCCGTGCCCGAGGGGCCGCCGGTGCGCTTCGTCTGGCGCGGCCGGACGATCCGCGTCGCGCGCTACGAAGGCCCGGAGCGGATCGCGCCCGAATGGTGGCACGACCGGCCGGGCACGCGGCTCCGCGACTATTTCCGCATCGAGGAGGCGGGCGGAACGCGGCTCTGGCTCTACCGCGAGGGGCTCGCCGGCGACGGCCGGGGGGATGCTCCGCGCTGGTTCCTGCACGGCATGTTCGCCTGATGCCCGACGCTGAGCGCCCCCCGCCGCGCAGCACCCTCGCCGGACCCTTCGCGCCGAACCCGGCCGCGCCTTACGTGGAGCTCGGCCTCGCCTCCGCCTTCTCCTTCCTGCGCGGCGCCTCGGACGCGACCGAGTTCGCCGCGACGGCGAGCCTCGCGGGCCACGACGCGCTGGGGATCGCCGACCTCAACAGCTTCGCCGGCATCGTGCGCTTCCACCTCGCCGCGGAGACCACGAAGATCCGCCCCGTCATCGGCTGCCGCCTCGCCCTCGTCACCGGCGAGACCTTCCTCGCCTATCCCCGCGACCGCGCCGCCTACGGCCGGCTCTGCCGGCTCCTGTCGAAGGGCAAGATGGCCGACGCGGCGGGGAACTGGCAGGCGAAGGGCGCCTGCGACATCACCCTCGCCGACCTCGCGGCCCACGGCGAGGGCACGATCCTGATCCTCGTCCCCGACGGGCGGAGCGAGACCCGCCTCGCCCGCCTGACCCGCCGCCTGCCGGGCCTCGACCATCTCGCCGCGAGCTATCTCTACCGCGGCGACGACATCGCCCGGATCGACCGGCTCGACGCGCTGGCCCGGGCCAACGGCCTGGCGCTGCTGGCCACCAACGACGTGCACTACCACGCGCCGCGCCCGCCGCCCGCTGCAGGACGTGATGACCGCATCCGCCACAAGACCACCGTCGCGGCGGCCGGCTACCTGCTCCACGCCAATGCCGAGCGGCATCTCAAATCGCCCGCCGAGATGTGCCGCCTGTTCGCGCGCTGGCCGCATGCGATCGCCGCCGCGCGCGAAGTGGCCGATGCCTGCCGCTTCAGCCTCGACGAGCTGCGCTACGAATACCCGCAGGAGCTGCCGCCGAGGCAAGACGCCCGCAGGCCGCATCTCGAAGAGCTGACCTGGGAGGGGGCGGCCACCCGCTATCCGGACGGCGTGCCGGACCGGATCGCCGCGAACGCTGGAGAAGGAACTGGCGCTGATCGGGAAGAAGGCGCTGCGCGCGCTATTTCCTCACCATCAAGGACATCGTCGATTTCGCGCGGCGTCGATCCGCCGATCCTGTGCCAGGGGCGCGGCTCGGCGGCCAATTCGGCGGTCTGCTACTGCCTCGAGATCACCGCGGTCGACCCGGCCAAGCACGACGCTGCTGTTCGACCGCTTCATCTCCGAGGAGCGCAAGGAGCCGCCCGATATCGACGTCGATTTCGAGCACGAGCGGCGCGAGGAGGTGATCCAGCACATCTACGAGAAATACGGCCGCCACCGCGCCGGGCTGTGCGCCACGGTGATCCATTACCGCCCGCGCATGGCGATCCGCGAGGTCGGCAAGGCGATGGGCCTGTCCGAGGACGTGACCGGCGCGCTCGCCCGCACCGTCTGGGGCAGCTGCGGCAAGCGAGATCGGCGAGGAGCACGCCGCCGAGACCGGGCATGGACCTGACCGATCCGCATCTGCGCCGCGTCCTCAAGCTGACCGAGCAGATGATCGGCATGCCGCGCCATCTGTCGCAGCATGTCGGCGGCTTCATCCTCACCGAGGGCCCGCTGACCGAGACCGTGCCGATCGGCAACGGCGCCATGCCCGAGCGCAGCTTCATCGAATGGGACAAGGACGACATCGACGCGCTCGGCATCCTCAAGGTCGATGTGCTGGCGCTGGGCATGCTCACCTGCATCCGCAAATGCCTCGACCTGCTCGCCGCCCATCACGGGCGCGCCTGACCCTGGCCACCGTCCCGCGCGAGGACCCGCGCGGCGGTCTACGACATGCTGTGCAAGGGCGATTCGCTCGGCGTGTTCCAGGTCGAAAGCCGGGCGCAGATGAACATGCTGCCGCGCCTGCGCCCGCGCGAATTCTACGACCTCGTGATCGAGGTCGCGATCGTGCGCCCCGGCCCGATCCAGGGCGACATGGTCCATCCCTATCTCAAGCCGCCGGCGCGGCGAGGAGCCGGTGGAGATCCCCGCGCCCGGCCCGGAGCACGGCCCGCCCGACGAGCTGTGCCAGCATCCTCGAGCGCACGCTGGGCGTGCCGATCTTCCAGGAACAGGCGATGAAGATCGCGCTCGACGCGGCCAAGTTCTCCCGCGGAGGCCAACCGGCTGCGCAAGGCGATGGCGACCTTCCGCTGCCGCGGCATGGTCGACGAGCTGCAGGACATGATGGTCGGGCGCATGGTCGCGCGCGGCTACGATCCCGACTTCGCCCAGCGCTGCTTCGACCAGATCAAGGGCTTCGGCGAATACGGCTTTCCCGAAAGCCACGCGGCGAGCTTCGCGCATCCTCGTCTATGTCTCGAGCTGGCTCAAATGCCATTTCCCGGCGGCCTTTCGCCTGCGGCGCTGCTCAATTCGCAGCCGATGGGCTTCTACGCGCCCGCGCAGATCGTGCGCGATGCGCGCGAGCACGGCGTCACCGTGCTGCCGGCGGATGTGAACATGAGCGAGTGGGACTGCACGCTCGAGCCCCTGGGCCTCGACTGGGCGCTCCGCCTCGGCCTGCGCCAGGTCGGCGGATTGCCCGAGGACGCCGCCGCCCGCCTCATCGCCACCCGCGACACCCCCTTCGCCGATGCCGAGGATCTCAAGACCCGCGCCGCCCTCGACCGCGGCGCCATGCAGGTCCTCGCGGCCGCCGACGCGATGCGGTCGATGGGCCTCGACCGCCGCGCCGCGCTCTGGGCGATCAGGGGCCTGAAGGACGCCCCCGACCTGCCGCTCTTCCGCGCCACCCGCGACGAGGGCGCCGACCCGCCCGTGGCGCTCCCCGCCATGCCTGTCTGCGAACACGTCGTCGCCGATTACCAGACCCTGCGGCTGTCGCTGAAGCGCCATCCGATGGCCTTCCTGCGCGCAGCCTGACCGAGCAGGGCTTCCTCCGCGCCGCCGATCTCGCCGCGCGCGCGGCAGGGCGCCCGCGTCCGGCTCGCCGGCGTGGTGCTGATCCGCCAGCGCCCCGGCAGCGCCAAGGGCGTCTGCTTCATCACCCTGGAGGACGAGACCGGCATCGCCAACCTCGTCGTCTGGCCGAAGGTGATGGCCGCCCACCGGCCGGTGGTGATGACCGCGCGGCTGCTCGACGTGGCGGGATACGTCCAGCGCGACGCCTCCTCGGGCATCGTCCACCTCGTCGCCCGCGAGCTCACCGACCGCAGCGACGCGCTCCGGCGCCTCGCCCGCGCGCCCTTCGACGCGCCCTTCTCCCGCGCCGACGAAGTCACCCGGCCGATCCCCGGCCCGACCCACCACCATCCCCGCGACGCTCGGATCGTGCCGAAGTCGCGCGATTTCCACTGACCCCGACCAAAGTCCGCCCCCAGCCCCTTGCGCGGAGGATTGCTGCACGGTTTACCGGATGGGTGCGTTCTTTCCGTCGGGGGCGGAAATCTTGCAGGATATCGGGGAAGCCTTCTCGCTGGCGCTCGCGCTCGTCCTCTCCGGCGACGCCGACCTGCTGGAGATCGTCGCTGCTCTCGCTGCGCGTCAGCCTGGCGCGACGGCGCTCGCCTGCCTGATCGGGCTGCCGCGTCGGCGCGCTCGTCGCCATCGGCCGGTTCCCCGGCCGCGGCGCCGTGCTGGTGGCGCTGAACGCGCTGATGGGCCTGCCGCCGGTCGTCGTCGGACTGCTGGTCTACCTGCACCTCTCGCGCGCCGGCCCGCTCGGCTTCCTCGGCCTGCTCTACACGCCGACCGCGATGATCGTCGCCCAGACGATCCTGATCACGCCGATCGTCGCCGCCCTGTCGCGCCAGGTGCTCGAGGATCTGCTTCGCCGAATATGCCGAGCAGTTCCGCTCGCTTCTGCCTCACCCGGACCGCAGGTCGTGCAGGCGCTTCTCTGGGACGCGCGCTACGCGCTCGCTGACCGTCGGGCTCGCAGGCTTCGGCCGCGCCGTGGCCGAGGTCGGCGCCGTGATCATCGTCGGCGGCAACATCGACCACCTGACGCGGGTGATGACCACCGCCATCGCGCTCGAGACCTCGAAGGGCGACCTGCCGCTCGCGCTCGCGCTCGGCATCGTCCTGATGGTCCTCGCCCTCGGCGTGAACGCCGCCGCCCAGATCGCTGCGCCTGACCGCCGCGCGGAGGCCTATGTGTGACGCCGATGTCTGACCTCGCGCTCTCCGCCCCGGTCGCGCCGTCGGCCGCCGCCGCCGCGCCGCTCCTGCCGCTGAAAGTCCGCGGCCTGACCCTCCGGCGCGGCGAGACGACGCTGCTCGACGGGCTCGACCTCGCGCTCGATCCCGGCGGCTGCACCGTGGTCATGGGGCCGAACGGCGCGGGCAAGAGCCTGCTGCTGAAGCTGCTCCACGGCCTCGTGACGCCCGAGCGCCGGCCGCGATCGACTGGGACGGCACCGCCGCCGCCCGCGCCACGCCGACGGCAGGCGCTGGTGTTCCAGAAGCCGGTCCTGCTGCGCCGCTCGGTCGCCGCCAACCTCGACTTCGTGCTGAAGGCCCGCGGCAAGGACGCGTGCCCGCCGGCGCACGCGCTCCTCGACCGCGTCGGCCTCGCCCACAAGGCCGACCAGCCCGCCCGCCTGCTCTCGGGCGGCGAGCAGCAGCGCCTGGCGCTGGCCCGCGCGCTGGCCACCGACCCCGAGGTGCTGTTCCTCGACGAGCCGACCGCCAGCCTCGACCCCGCCTCGGTGCTCGCGATCGAGGACATCGTCGCCGCGGCGCGGCGCGGCGGCACCCGCATCGTCTTCGTCACCCACGACGCCGGACAGGCCCGCCGCCTGGCCGACGACGTGGTGTTCCTGCACCGCGGCCGGGTCGCCGAGCACGCCCCCGCCGACCCGCTTCTTCCCCGATCCGGCGAGCCGGCCGGCGCGGGACTACCTCGACGGCCGCATCGTCGTCTGACCACCAGCAACCAAGGGAGAGACCACCATGACCCCGACCCCGCATCCTCGCGACCACGGCCCTCGCGCTGCCTCGCCGCCGCGCGGCCGTCGCGCAGGACCGGATCGATCATCGTCCAGTCCACCACCTCGACCGCGAATTCCGGCCTCTACGACTACCTGCTGCCGATGTTCGAGGAGGAGACCGGCATCAAGGTCAACGTCGTCGCCGTCGGCACCGGGCAGGCGATCAAGAACGCCGCGCAACTGCGACGGCGACGTGCTGCTGGTCCACGCCAAGCCCGCCGAGGAGAAATTCGTCGCCGACGGCATGGGCGTCGAGCGCACCGACCTGATGTACAACGACTTCGTCATCGTCGGCCCCGCGGACGATCCCGCCGGCATCGCCGGCATGGAGGACGCCCAGGACGCGCTGGCGAAGATCGCCGAGGCCGAGGCGCCCTTCGCCTCGCGCGGCGACGATTCGGGCACCCACAAGAAGGAGATGGCGCTCTGGGCCGACACCGGCGTCGACCCGACCGCCGCCTCGGGCGACTGGTACCGCGAGACCGGCTCGGGCATGGGCGCGACGCTCAACGCCGGCATCGGCATGGGCGCCTACGTGCTGACCGACCGCGCCACCTGGATCAGCTTCGGCAACAAGCAGGACTACGAGATCCTGGTCGAGGGCGACGAGGACCTCTTCAACCAGTACGGCGTGATCCTGGTGAACCCGGAGGAATGCCCGAGCGTGAACGCCGAAGCCGGCCAGACCTTCATCGACTGGCTGCTGTCGACGAAGGGCCAGGAGGCCATCGGCGCCTACAAGGTCGACGGACAGCAGCTGTTCTTCCCCAACGCCCCGACGAGGACGGCCCGACGGGGCGGCCGCTTGCCGCCTCCGACCGGACAGATGAGGCGCCATGACGACACGCCCGCCCGAGCCCGAATTCCTGACCGTGCGGGAACTCGCCGAGCTGCTGCGCATGAAGGAGCGCAAGGTCTACGACCTTGCCGCCTCGGGCGAGGTGCCGTGCTCGCGCGCGACGGGCAAGCTGCTTTTCCCGCGCGCCGAGATCCGCGCCTGGATCGCCGGCCAGCCCGGCGCCGGAGCGGCGGCGAGCCGGCAGCCGCCGCCGCCGATCTTCCTCGGCAGCCACGACCCGCTGCTCGACTGGGCGATCCGGCAGTCGCGCTGCGGGCTCGCCACCTTCTTCGACGGCTCGCCTCGACGGGCTCGACGCGGTTCGCGCGCGGCGAGGGCGTCGGCGGCCGGCCTGCATATCCACGACGCCGCGACGGGCGCCTGGAACGTCCCCGCCGTGGCGGCCGCCTCCGCGCGGCCGGAACGCCGTGCTCGTCGCCTTCGCGACGCGCGCGAGCGCGGCCTCGTCGTGCGCCGCGGGCGGCTCGGCGCCATCGCCGGCCTGTGCCGACCTGCGCCGGCCGCCGCGTCGTGCCGCGGCAGCCGCGAATCGGGAACCGACACGCTCTTCCGGCACCTCCTCGCCGAGGCCGGGATCGGCCGGGACGCGCTCGACCTCGCCGAGACCGCCCGCACCGAGGACGAGGCCGTCGAGGCCGTCGCCACCGGCGCGGGCGGACGCGACCTTCGGGCTGAGGCGCCGTCGCCCGCTCCTTCGGGCTGGGCTTCGTGCCGCTCGTCGAGGAGCATTTCGACCTGCTCGTCGACCGCCGCGCCTGGTTCGAGCCGCCGATGCAGGAGCTCCTCGCCTTCTGCCGAAGCCGGGCCTTCCGCGACCGCGCCGCCGCCTCCGGGGGCTATGACGTCCCGGATCTGGGCGGGTGCGCTGGAACGCCTGAACGCGCGAAGACGCCTCACCCGCGGCGCCATCGTTTCCGCCCCGGAACCGCCCGCCCCGTCAGCCTCGCCAAGCGGGCGAAGATCCTCTATGTCCACCGCCGGCCTGCCCGATTCCGGGCGGCGCCGGAGCGGAAGGGAAGCCTGCGCGCCATGATCGCGGTCGAGGATCTGCACAAGCATTTCGGCGGTTTCCACGCCGTCGACGGCGCGAGCCTGCGGATCCGCGAGGGCACGATCACCGGCCTCATCGGCCCGAACGGCGCCGGCAAGACGACGCTGTTCAACGTGTCGCCGGCGTCCTGCCCCGACCTCGGGCCGCGTCACCATGGCCGGGGAGGACATCACCGGCCTGCCGCCGCACGCGCTGTTCCGCAGCGGCCTCCTGCGCACTTTCCAGATCGCGCACGAATTCCCCTCGATGACCTGCCGCGAGAACCTGATGATGGTCCCCGGCAACCAGTCGGGCGAGACGCTCTGGAACACCTGGTTCGGCCGCGAAGCGCATCGCGCGGGAGGAGCGCGCGCTCCGCGATAAGGCCGACGAAGTGCTCGACTTCCTGACCATCGGCCACCTCGCCGACCACAAGGCGGGCACTCGTCTCCGGCGGCCAGAAGAAGCTCCTGGAGCTCGGCCGCACGATGATGGTCGATGCCCGCATCGTCTTCCTCGACGAGGTCGGCGCCGGCGTGAACCGGACGCTGCTCAACACCATCGCCGACGCCATCCGGCGCCTGAACCGCGAGCGCGGCTACACCTTCGTGGTGATCGAGCACGACATGGACTTCATCGAGCGGCTCTGCGACCCGGTGATCGTGCATGGCCGAGGGCCGCGTGCTGGCCGAGGGCAGCCTCGCCGAGATCAAGGCCAACGAGGCAGGTGATCGAGGCCTATCTGGGCACCGGCCTGAAGAACCGCGCCAAGGCGGGGGCGGAGGCATGAGCGGCGGCGCGGGGCCCTATTCCGGCCGGGGCCACACCGACCGGTCCGTCGCCGATCCGCGCCCCGGCGGCACCGAAACGCCCGCCCGCCCCGGGAGCGGCGCCACGGCGCCGGCTGCCGACCGCGCCTTCCTCGCCGGCGAGGGCATGACCGGCGGCTACGGCAAGGGGCCGACATCCTCCACGACTGCACCATCGCCGTGAACGCCGGCGAGATCGCGGTGATCGTCGGCCCCAACGGCGCCGGCAAGTCCACCGCCATGAAGGCGATCTTCGGCATGCTCGACTGCGCCAGGGCGCGGTGGTGCTCGACGGGGAGGACATCACCCGCCTCTCGCCGCAGGACCGGGTCGGCCGCGGCATGGGCTTCGTGCCGCAGAACGCCAACATCTTCCCCTCGCTCTCGGTGGAGGAGAACCTGGAGATGGGCGCCTTCATCCGGCGCGACGACATCTCCGGCACGATGGAGCAGGTCTACGACCTGTTCCCGATCCTGAAGGAGAAGCGCCGCCAGATGGCCGGCGAGCTCTCCGGCGGCCAGCGCCAGCAGGTCGCGGTGGGCCGCGCGCTGATGACCGAGCCGAAGCTCCTGATGCTCGACGAGCCCACCGCCGGCGTCTCGCCCATCGTCATGGACGAGCTCTTCGACCGCATCATCGAGGTCGCCCGCACCGGCCTGCCGTCCTCATGGTCGAGCAGAACGCCCGCCAGGCGCTGGAGATCGCCGATCGCGGCTTCGTCATGGTCCAGGGCCGCAACGCCCATACCGGCACCGGCGCCGAGCTCCTCGCCGACCCCGAGGTCCGCCGGAGCTTTCTCGGCGGATGAGAGCCGGCAATTCCCCTCCCCTGCGCCCGGAGCCGTCCGCCTGATGGAACCCGTCAACGCCCTCGTCACGCTGATGAACTTCGTCATCGTGCCGGCCACCGCCTACGGCGCCAGCTCGCCCTCGGCGCGCTCGGCGTCACGCTGATCTACGGCATCCTGCGGTTCTCGAACTTCGCCCACGGCGACACGATGGCCTTCGGCGACGATGGTCACGATCCTCTCCACCTGGGGGCTGCAGGCGCGTCGGCTCTCCCTCGGCCCGCTGCCCACCGCGCTCCTCGCCCTGCCGGTCGGGCATCGCGGCTGCGCGGCTGCTGCTGCTGGCGACCGACCGGGTGGTCTACCGCTTCTACCGCGGCCCAGAAGGCCGAACCCGGTGATCCTCGTCATCGTCTCGATGGGCGTGATGTTCATCTACAACGGCATCGTGCGGCTGCATCATCGGCCCCGACGACCGCAACTTCGCCGACGGCGCGCGCTTCCTCTTCTCCGTGCGCGACTTCCGCGAGGCTGACCGGGCTCGACGAGGGGCTCGCGATGCGCACCACCCAGGCGATCACCCTGATCGTCGCCGTCATCGCCGTCGCGGCGCTCTTCTGGTTCCTGAACCGCACCCGCACCGGCAAGTCGATGCGCGCCTTCTCCGACAACGAGGACCTGGCGCTGCTCTCGGGCATCGACCCCGAGCGCGTCGTCGCCGTCACCTGGATGATCGTCGCCGCGCTCGCCACCATCGCCGGCGTGCTCTACGGGCTCGACAAGTCGTTCAACCCCTTCACCTACTTCCAGCTCCTGCTGCCGATCTTCGCCGCCGCCATCGTCGGCGGGCTCGGCTCGCCCGCTCGGCGCCATCGCCGGCGGCTTCGTCATCGCCTTCTCCGAGGTGACCGTCACCTACGCCTGGAAGAAGGTCCTGGCCTACCTCTGCCCGAGAGCTTGGAGCCCGACGGGCCTCGTCCAGCTCCTGTCCACCGACTACAAGTTCGCGGTCAGCTTCATGATCCTGGTCGTCGTGCTGCTGTTCCGCCCCACCGGCCTCTTCCGGGGGAAATCCGTATGAGCGATCCGCTGCCGCAACGCGCTCCTCTTCGCCGGGCTCGCCGGCCTGATCGTCCTCACCGGCCTCCTGCAGAGCTGGAACGTCGCCCTGATCATCCTCAACATGGGCCTCGTCTCGGCGGTCATGGCGCTCGGCGTGAACCTGCAATGGGGGTTCGCGGGGCTCTTCAACGTCGGCGTCATGGGCTTCGTCGCGCTCGGCGGCCTCGCCGCCGTGCTGGTCTCGCAGCCGCCCGTCGCCGCCGCCTGGGCGGCGGGCGGGCCGCGCATCCTCGCCGGGCTCGCCTTCGGCGCCCTCGTCATCGCCGCTGCCATCCTGCTCTGGAAGCGGATGGCGTCCGGCCGGGCGCGCGGCCTCGCCCTCGTCGCGCTGCTCGTCGTCGGCTTCTTCGCCTTCCGCGCGGTCCTCGACCCCGGCGTGCGCGCGGTGGAGGCGGTGAACTCCGCGCCGACCGGCTATCTCGGCGGGCTCGGCCTGCCGATCCTCCTCGCCTGGCCGGTGGGCGGCCTCCTCGCCGCCGGCGCCGCCTGGATCATCGGCAAGACGGCGCTGGGCCTGCGCTCCGACTACCTCGCCATCGCCACGCTCGGCATCGCCGAGATCGTCATCGCCGTCCTGAAGAACGAGGACTGGCTGGCGCGCGGGGTGAAGAACGTCATCGGCCTGCCGCGCCCCGTCCCCTACGAGGTCGACCTGCAGCGCTCCGCCAGCTTCGCCGAGAGCGCCCGCAGCCTCGGCCTCGACCCGGTCGCCGCCTCCGGCCTCTGGGTGAAGCTGAATTACGGCCTGCTGTTCGCCGCGGTGCTGGTCGTCGTCTTCGTCCTCGCCCAGCTGGCGCTGAAATCGCCCTGGGGCCGGATGATGCGCGCCATCCGCGACAACGAGACCGCCGCCGCGCGCGATGGGCAAGGACGTCACCCGCCGCCACCTGCAGGTCTTCATCCTCGGCTCGGCGGTCTGCGGCATGGCCGGGGCGATGATGACCACGCTCGACGGCCAGCTCACGCCGGCCTCCTACCAGCCCCTGCGCTTCACCTTCCTGGTCTGGGTGATGGTGATCGTCGGCGGCTCGGGCAGCAATCTCGGCGCGGTGCTCGGCGGCTTCCTGATCTGGTTCCTCTGGGTGCAGGTGGAACCGCTCGGGCGCCTGCTGATGACGACGATCACCGCGCCCCTGCCCGCCGGCGACCTGAAATCGCATCTCCTCGCCTCGGCCGCCCACATCAGGCTGCTGACGATGGGGGTGGTGCTTCTGCTGGTGCTGCGGTTCAGCCCCCGGGGGCTCATCCCCGAGCGCTGAAGCCGGTGCCGTTGCCGAGATCGCCGGACTCGAGGATCGGCGAGGCCTCGATCTCCGCCGCGTCGAGCATCGCCGCCACCCGCTCGAGCGAGGCCAGGAGCTGCGCCTGCTCCCAGGATTCGAGCGCGTTGAAGGCCCGCACGTAGCGCTGCTGCAGCGCGTCCGGCAGGTTGTCGACAAGGGCGCGGCCGGCCGAGGTGATGACGACGTTTGTCTGCCGCCGGTCGGTCTTCGAGGGCTGCCGCTCCACCAGCCCGCGCGCGGCCAGCTTGTCGAGAAGCGCGGTGATCGTGGCCTGGCTGACGCCCATCCGCCCGGCGATATCGGTGGGATGCACCACGCCGTCCTTCATCTCCGCCGCCACCTGCAGCAGGCGCAGCTGCGACGGCGTCAGCCCCGCCGAATGGGCCAGGTCGCGGGCGTAGATCTCGGTGGCGCGCAGGATCCGCCGCAGCGCGATCAGGCTGGCATCCGTGCGGTCGTTCATGTCCATCGCCATCGCCGTTCTCGCCTCCCTGCCGCCGCGCCCCGATGACGGTCGCGCCCGGCGGCCCCTTTGACCGACCAAACAATTTCCTGCCGTGCTATGTCTGCTCGCGACCCGCAAAATACAAGAAAAAAGGGGGCTAACAAGCTTATGACCGGGCCGGGATACTTAAACGGTTGAACAATTCGTCCGATTTGGTAGTTCATCCCTCGAAGCATTCAGGAGGCCACGTCTGATGGCGAAGGACATGACCCACGAAATCGAAGACTTCGGTCGACACCCGGAAGGTGGAATTCCGCAAGCCCATTGCCGAGGATGGCGGCGCGATCTGGGAACTCATCCGCGAGTGCAAGCCGCTCGACGAGAATTCCCGCTACTGCAACCTCATCCAGGCCGACCACTTCTCCGACACCTGCGTGGTGGCGGAGGTCGACGGCGAGATCTGCGGCTGGATCTCGGGCCACATGATCCCCGGCGAGAACGCCTTCTTCGTCTGGCAGGTGGCCGTCAGCCCCCGCGCCCGCGGCCTCGGCCTCGGCCGCCGCATGCTGCGCCACCTCATCGACCGCGAGGAATGCGTCGAGGCGCGCGTACTGAAGACCACCATCACCGAATCGAACGACGCCTCCTGGGCGCTGTTCCAGAGCTTCGCGCGGTCGGTCGGGGGCGAACTCTCCGACATGCCGCATTTCGAGGAGGACGTGCATTTCGACGGCGAGGCGCCGACCGAGCACATGGTCTCGATCACCCTGCCGCGGAACCGCTCCGGCCTCAGGGTCGTTGCGTAGGCACGCCCCGGTTTACGCAAGGTCAGCCTGACGCGTCGGGCTGCCCCGATCCACGACCCGATCCACGAAAGGAATCCGCCATGCCCAAGGACATGGAGAAGACGTCGAAGGACATCTTCGAGCACCGCGAGAGCAGCGTGCGGAGCTATTGCCGGTCGTTCGACACGGTGTTCACCAAGGCCAGCGGCTCGACGCTGACCGACGAGGACGGCCGCGACTACATCGACTTCCTCGGTGGCTGCTCGACCCTGAATTACGGCCACAACGATCCCGACATGAAGGCCGCGCTGATCGAGCACATCACGAACGACGGCATCGCCCACGCGCTCGACATGTACACCACCGAGAAGGCCGCCTTCCTCGAGACCTTCGAGCGCATCGTGCTGAAGCCCCGCGGCATGCCGCACAAGATCATGATGACCGGCCCGACCGGCACCAACGCGGTCGAGGCGGCGATCAAGCTCGCGCGCAAGACGACCGGGCGGCGCAACGTCATCGCCTTCACCAACGGCTTCCACGGCATGACCCTCGGCGCGCTCGCCTGCACGGGCAATATCGGCAAGCGCGCGGGCGCCGGCGGCGGCGCGCTCTGCGGCGTCTCCCGGATGCCCTACGAGGGCGCCTTCGGCGACGACGTGGACACGCTGCGCCAGATCGAGATGATGCTCGACAATCCCTCCGCGGGGATCGACCCGCCGGCGGCCTTCATCGTCGAGCTCGTCCAAGGCGAGGGCGGCCTCAACGCCGCCTCGAAGGAATGGGCCCAAGGGATCGCGCGCATCGCGAAGAAGCACGGCATCAAGCTGATCGTCGACGACATCCAGGCCGGCCTCGGCCGGGCGGGCTCGTTCTTCAGTTTCGACGAGTTCGACATCGAGCCCGACATGATCCCGCTCGCCAAGTCGCTCTCCGGCCTCGGCCTGCCCTTCGCCTGCGTGCTGATCCGGCCCGAGGACGACATCTGGAAGCCGGCCGAGCACAACGGCACCTTCCGCGGCAACACCCACGCCTTCGTCACCGCGCGGGTGGCGCTGGAGAAGTTCTGGTCCGACGACCGCTTCAAGCAGGAGATCGCCGAGAAGGCCGCGGTCCTCACCGAGAGCTTCGAGCGCATCGCCGAGACCGTCGGCGGCGGCCGGCTCAAGGGTCGCGGCATGATGCAGGGCGTCGATGTGGGCTCGGGCGAACTCGCCGACGCGATCTGCGCCGAGGCGTTCCGCAACGGCCTCGTCATCGAGACCTCCGGCGCCCATGACGAGGTGGTGAAGTGCCTCGCGCCCCTGACCACCCCGATGGACCAGTTCAGGGAAGGGCTTGCCATCCTCGAGGCGGCGGCCGCGACCTGCACCAAATCGCATATCGCAGCGGAGTAACCGACATGATCGTTCGCGACTTCCACAAGCTCAGGGGCACCGACCGCGACGTCACGGACGCGCGCTGGTCCTCCGTGCGCATGCTTCTCGCCGACGACAAGATGGGCTTCTCGTTCCACATCACCACGCTGGAGGCGGGCTCGGAGCACGAGTTCGAATACAAGAACCACTTCGAGAGCGTCTACTGCATGTCCGGCAAGGGCTCGATCACCGACATCGCCACCGGCGAGACGCACGAGATCCGGCCGGGCGTGATGTATGCCCTGAACGAGCACGACCGGCACGTCCTCCGCGCCGAGGAGGAACTGGTCATGGCCTGCTGCTTCAACCCCCCGGTGACCGGAAACGAGGTTCACCGCGAGGACGGCTCCTACGCGCCTCCCGAAGAGGTCGCGTGAGCCATGTCCCACACGGTTGAAAAGATAGGCGGGACATCGATGTCCCGCCTCGACCAGTTGCGCGACTCGCTGATCCTCGCCGACCGCAAGGGCGCGGATCTCTATGGGCGCATCTTCGTGGTCTCCGCATTCGGCGGCATCACCGACCTTCTGCTCGAGCACAAGAAGTCCGGCGATCCCGGCGTCTACGGCCGCTTCGCCCATGCCTCGGGCGGCCCGGACTGGAAGGAGGCGCTCTCCCGCGTCGAGGCGGAGATGATCGCCGTCCACCGCAAGCTCCTCGCCGACCCGGGAGACGCCAAGGAGGCGGACGCCTTCGTCCGCGACCGGATCGAGGGCGCGCGCACCTGCCTCAACGACCTGCAGCGCATCTGCTCCTACGGCCATTTCCGCCTCTCCGAGCACATGCTGCATATCCGCGAGCTGCTCTCGGGCCTCGGCGAGTCGCATTCCGCGCTGGTCGCCACGCTCATCCTCAGGCGGGCGGGCGTGAACGCCCGGCTCGTCGATCTGTCGGGCTGGCGCGACGAGGGCGACATCAGCCTCGACGAGCGGCTGGAGACCGGGCTCGAGGGCATCGACCCCGAGACCGAGATGCCCATCGTCACCGGCTACGCCCAGTGCCGCGAGGGGCTGATGCAGGAATTCGACCGCGGCTATTCCGAGGTCACCTTCTCCCGCCTCGCCGCGCTGACCGGCGCGCGGGAGGCGATCATCCACAAGGAGTTCCACCTCTCCTCTGCCGATCCGAAGATGGTCGGCACCGACAAGGTGAAGAAGATCGGGCGGACGAATTACGACGTCGCCGACCAGCTCTCCAACATGGGCATGGAGGCGATCCATCCGAAGGCCGCCAAGACCCTGCGCCAGGCCGGCGTGCCGCTCCGCATCACCAACGCCTTCGAGCCGAAGGATCCCGGCACGCTGATCGACGACCAGCCGGCGGAGGCCGCCGCGGTCGAGATCATCACCGGCATCGACATCGTCGCGCTCGAGCTCTTCGAGCCCGACATGGTCGGCGTGAAGGGATACGACACCAGATCCTCGAGGTCCTGACCCGGAACGATGTCCGCATCGTGTCGAAGATCTCCAACGCGAACACGATCACCCATTACGTCGACGCCTCGCTCCGCGTCATGCGCCGCGTGGAGCGCGACCTCGAGAAGCTCTACCCGTCCGCGAGCGTCTCCTCGCGCCCCCTGGCGATGGCCTCGGCGATCGGCCGCGACCTGAGCGGCCTCGCGGTCCTGAGCCGCGGCCTCAACGCCATCGCCAAGGCCGGCATGGCCGCCATCGGCGCCACCCAGGGCCCCCGGCATGTCGACGTCCAGTTCCTGCTCGAGCGCGAGACGCTGAAGCCGGTAATCGAGGTCCTTCACGAGGAACTGATCGGCCGCTCCGACGCGGCGGTGTCAGCTGCCGCCTGAGTGTTAACCCGACGGGATTCCGACGGAAAACCGACGGGAATCCGACAGGGGGATCGGCGGCCCCTCCGCCGGTCCCGGCAACGCGCGCCGCGATAACGGATCTCCGGGAAACCGGTGCGGATCTGCTCAGTCGAGCGCGTTCAGCACCTCCCTGAGCGTCTCCCCGATCCGGTCGATTTCCGCCATCTCGACGATGAGCGGCGGCGACAGCGCGATGATGTCTCCCGTCGTGCGGATCATCACGCCGCGCTCGAAGGCGTCGAGGAAGGCCTGGAACGCCCGCCTCGTGGGCGCTCCCTCCATCGGTTCGAGCTCCACCGCGCCGATGAGACCCATGTTCCTGATATCAATGACATGGCGGGCGTCCTTCAACCCGTGCAGCATGTCCTCCCAGTAGCTTTCGAGCCCCTTCGCCCGGGCGAAGAGGTCCTCCTCCCGATAGGTCTCGAGCGTCGCCAGACCGGCGGCGCAGGCCATCGGGTTGCCGGAATAGGTGTAGCCGTGGAAGAGCTCGATCAGGTGGTCGGGTCCATGCATGAAGGCGTCGTGGATCTCGCCGGTCGCAATCACCGCCCCCATCGGAATGACCCCGTTCGTCAATCCCTTGGCGCAGGTAATCAAATCCGGCGTGACCCCGAACCGCTCCGAAGCAAACGCCGCCCCCAACCGCCCGAACCCGGTGATCACCTCGTCGAAGATCAGGAGGATTCCGTGTCTCGCGGTGATCTCCCGCAGCCGTTCGAGATAGCCCTTCGGCGGCAGCAGCACGCCTGTCGATCCCGCCATCGGCTCCACGATCACCGCCGCGATCGTCTCCGCCCCGTGAAGCGCGATCATTCGCTCCAGCTCGTCGGCCAGGTGCGCGCCTTGCTCCGGCTGGCCGCGGCTGAACGCATTCTCCTGGAGGTGGGTATGGGGCAGATGATCCACGCCCGCGAGGAGCGGCCCGAAGACCCGCCGGTTGTTGACGATGCCGCCCACCGAGATGCCGCCGAAATTGACCCCGTGATAGCCCCGCTCGCGCCCGATCAGCCGCGTCCGCCCGCCCTCGCCTCGCGCCTTGTGGTAGGCAAGCGAGATTTTCAGTGCCGTCTCAACGGCTTCCGACCCGGAGTTCGCGTAGAACACGTGATCCAGCCCGTCCGGTGCCAGCTGCGCCACGCGAGCCGCGAGATCGAACGCCGCCGGATGACCCATCTGGAAGGCCGGCGCGTAGTCGAGCGTGCCCACCTGCTCCCGGATCGCCTCCACGATCCGCGGCCGCGCATGCCCCGCATTCACGCACCAGAGCCCCGCCGTGCCGTCGAGGATTCGCCGTCCGTCGGCATCGCGGTAATACATCCCCTCCGCCTCGACCAGCATGCGCGGGGCGCCCTTGAACTGCCGGTTCGCCGTGAAGGGCATCCAGAAGGCGCTGAGATCGTTCGGGGCAGGTCGCATGTGGAACTCCGTTGAAGCCGGTGATACGAGCCTTGCGCCTCGCACGGGGCGGCGTCAATCGCCGCTCCAGCGACGCCGCATCGGGGGCTGGACCATCCCGGCGCTGCCTGCAACAGTCGGCGCCATCAAGAGGCCGGGCAGCACGATCCGGCAGCCCGTTCACCAGGGAGACATCGGCATGACACTCCGATCCACGCTCGCCGTCGCAGCCCTCGCGCTGGGCCTCGCCGGCGCCGCCCACGCGCAACAGCCCCTCGTCTACTGCTCGGAAGGAAGCCCCGAAGGCTTCGACCCGGCCCTCTACACCTCCGGCACTACCTTCGACGCCTCCTCCCACACGGTCTACGACCATCTGACCGAGTTCGAGACCGGCACGACCAACGTGGTTCCCGGCCTCGCCGAGAGCTGGGACATCTCCGAGGACGGCAAGACCTACACCTTCCACCTGCGCGACGGCATCCAGTTCCATTCCAACGACCTCTTCACGCCGTCCCGGCCGATGAACGCCGACGACGTGATCTACACCTTCGAGCGGCAACGGGGAGAAGGGTCCTGGGAATACTTCAACGCCATGTCGATGCCGGATCTCCTCGATTCGATCGAGAAGGTCGACGACCGCACAGTGCGCTTCAACCTCACGCGTCCCGAAGCGCCTTTCATCGCCAACATGGCTATGGATTTCGCCTCGATCATGTCGAAGGAATACGCCGACCAGATGGAGGAGGCCGGCACGCCCGAGATGCTGAACCAGCGCCCCATCGGCACCGGGCCCTTCGTCTTCGAGGATTACCAGACCGACGCGGTGATCCGCTACCGCCGGAACGAGGACTACTTCCGCGACGGCATCCCCAAGGCCGACAACCTGATCTTCGCGATCACGCCCGATGCCAGCGTCCGGCTCCAGCGCCTGCAGGCGGGCGAATGCCACATCATGCCCTACCCGAACCCCGCCGACATCGAGTCGATCCGGTCGAACACCAACCTCGAGCTGCTCGACCAGGCGGGGCTGAACGTCGGCTACATGGCCTACAATACCACCCAGGAGCCGTTCGACGATCCCCAGGTCCGCAAGGCCCTCAACATGGCCATCGACAAGCAGGCGATCATCGACGTGATCTTCCAGGGCTACGGCGAGATCGCCAAGAACCCAATTCCGCCGACCATGTGGAGCTACAACGATCAGGTCGAGGACGATCCCTACGACCCCGAGACGGCACGCCAGATGCTGCAGGACACGGGCGTCGAGGATCTGTCGATGCGGATTTGGGCGATGCCGGTGCAGCGCCCCTACAACCCCAATGCCCGCCGCATGGCGGAGCTGATCCAGGAGGACTTCTCCGAGGTCGGCGTGAACGTGGAGATCGTCTCCTACGAATGGGGCGAGTATCTCGAGCGCTCCAAGGCCGAGGACCGCGACGGCGCCGTGCTGCTCGGCTGGACCGGCGACAACGGCGATCCGGACAACTTCCTCGCCGTGCTGCTCGGCTGCGACGCGGTCGGCAACTCGAACCGGGCGCAATGGTGTAACGAGGAGTTCGACGGTCTCGTGCAGGAGGCCAAGACGCTCAGCGACCAGTCCGAGCGCGCCAAGCTCTACGAGGAGGCGCAGATGGTCTTTAAGGACCAAGCGCCCTGGGCCACGATCGCCCATTCGACCGTGTTCATGCCGGTCCGATCCGAGGTCGAGGGCTATATCGTCCACCCCTTGGGCGGCCACATCTTTCATACCGTGGAACTGACCCAGCAATGACGGCGGCGCGGGGCCGGTCCGGCCCCGCAAGCCGCTCTCCGCCAGGCAGCCGAGGAGGCGCAATCCGTGCTCAAGTTCGCCCTGTCCCGGCTCGGCACCTTTATCCCCACCTTTCTCGGCGTGACGGTGATCTCCTTCGCCTTCATCCGCGTCCTGCCGGGTGACCCGATCGTCGTGATGGCGGGCGAGCGAGGATTGAGCCAGGAGCGCTACGAGGAGCTCAGGGCGCAATACGGGTTCGACGATCCGCTCTACGTTCAGTTCTGGGACTATCTCTGGGGCATCCTGCATGGCGATCTCGGGGAGAGCTTCGTGACCAATCGCCCGGTCTGGGACGAGTTCTTCTCGCTCTTTCCGGCCACCGTGGAACTGTCGCTCTGCGCCATCATCATCGCCATCTGCCTTGGCATCCCCGCGGGCGTGATCGCGGCGGTGAACCGGGGCAAGTTCTTCGACCGGGCGTTGATGTCCACCGCGCTCATCGGTTACTCGATGCCGATCTTCTGGTGGGCCCTCCTGCTGATCATCGTCTTCTCCGGCGGGCTCGGCTGGACTCCGGTCTCGGGCCGGATGGAACTCATGTACTATTTCAACGACGTGACGGGATTCATGCTCATTGACAGCCTCCTGTCGGGTCAGGAGGGGGCGTTCGGAAGCGCCGTCAGCCACCTCGTCCTCCCCTCGGTCGCGCTGTCCACGATCCCGCTCGCGGTGATCGCGCGACAGACGCGCTCGGCGATGCTGGAGGTGCTTTCCGAGGACTACATCCGCACGGCGCGCGCCAAGGGGCTATCGCCCGCCCGGGTCAACGGGATCCACGCCCTGCGGAACGCGATGATCCCGGTGATCACGGTGATCGGACTGTCGGTGGGCACGCTCCTCGCCGGCGCAATCCTTACCGAGACGATCTTCTCCTGGCCGGGTATCGGCAAATGGATGGTGGATTCGATCTTCCGCCGCGACTACCCGGTGGTGCAGGGAGGGCTGCTGATGATCGCGGTGATCGTGATGATCGTGAATCTCTTCGTCGACCTCATGTACGGCCTCATTAACCCCAAGATCCGGAAACGCTGAGATGGCCGACGCATCCGCCCAGACCGGCAAGGACGTGGCCGAGTCCGACACCCGCCCCGGTCGGTTGAAGGAGTTCTGGTCCTATTTCCAAGAGAACCGCGGCGCGGTGATTGGGCTCTACGTCTTCGTGGCGTTCCTGCTGGTGGCCGTCTTCGCCCCGCTGCTCGCGCCCTACGAGCCCGCCACGCAGTTCCGCGGCCACACGCTGCAGCCGCCCGTCTGGCAGGACGGGGGAAGCTGGCAATTTCCACTCGGCACCGACGCGGTTGGCCGCGACATGCTCTCCCGGCTCATCTACGGGGCGCGGTTCTCGTTCTTCGTGGGCATTGTCGTGGTGCTTGTCGCCGCCACCGGGGGGATCGTGATCGGACTGGTCGCCGGCTTCGCGCCGACCTGGCTCGACACGCTCATCATGCGGCTCATGGACATCATCCTGGCCTTCCCGTCGCTCTTACTCGCGCTGGTGCTGGTGGCGGTACTCGGACCGACCCTCCTCAACGCGATGATCGCCATCGCGCTGGTGCTGCAGCCGCATTATGTGCGGTTGACGCGGGCCAGCGTGCTCGGCGAGCGGTCGAAGGATTATGTCACCGCCTCCCGCGTGGCCGGGGCCGGCCGGCTGCGGCTGATGTTCCTGACCGTACTTCCGAATTGCCTCGCGCCGATCATCGTGCAGGCGGCGCTCTCCTTTTCCACCGCGATCCTCGACGCCGCGGCGCTCGGTTTCCTCGGCATGGGCGCGCAGCCGCCGACCCCGGAATGGGGCACGATGCTGGCCGATGCGCGGGAATTCGTGCTGCGGGCCTGGTGGGTGGTGACCTTCCCGGGCATCGCCATCCTCGTCACCGTGCTGGCGATCAATCTTATGGGCGACGGGTTGCGCGACGCGCTCGACCCGAAGTTGAGGCGGAGCTAGCCCCGAATGCTGCGCCTCCTCTCCCGCCCGCTGACCGGGCTCGTCGAGAAATACCTGCCCGATCCATTCGTGCTGGTTGTGATCCTCACCCTCATCACGATGGCTGCAGCCATCCTGATACAGGGGACGGGGCCGATCGAGGTCGTGCGTATGTGGGGCGACGGGTTCTGGGAGCTTCTCTCGTTCTCGATGCAGATGCTCTTCGTACTGGTCTCGGGGTTCATGATGGCCTCCACGCCCCCGGTTCGGAAGCTGCTCTCGGCGCTGGCCTCCCGCGCGAACTCGGCGGGCGGCGCGATCGTCATGGTCAGCGTCGTCAGCCTCGCGGCGAGCTGGCTCAACTGGGGCTTCGGTCTCGTCGTCGGCGCGCTCTTCGCCAAGGAAATGGCGCGACAGATCAGGGTCGATTACCGGCTCCTGATCGCCTCGGCCTATTCGGGATTCCTGATCTGGCACGGCGGGATCTCAGGCTCGATCCCGCTCTCCGTCGCGACCGAGGGGCACCCGTTCGTGGACCAGGTCGGCGTCATCCCGACTTCGGAGACGATCTTCTCGCTCTCCAACCTCGCCATCGTCGCCGCGCTCTTCATCGCCATCCCCCTCGTCAATCGCGCGATGATGCCGCCTGAGGACCGGATGGTGATCATCGATCCCGATCTGCTTCGCGAGGCCAAGGAAGAGGATGCCAGCGAGAAAGTCCGGCGGACTGGCTGGAGACCTCCCCGATCCTCGCATGGACCATCGGCCTCGTCGCAGCTCTCTTTCTCGCGGTCCATTTCGCGAGCGGCGGTGGGCTCACCCTCGACATCGTCAACTTCACCTTCCTGACATTGGCGATCCTGCTGCACGGCACGCCGCGGCGGCTGCTGCGCTCCCTCGACGAGGGCATCAAGGGCGGCGCCGGCATCGTCATCCAGTTCCCGTTCTACGCTGGGATCATGGGGGTGATGACCGCAAGCGGGCTCGCCGCCTCAATGTCGGAGGGGCTGGTGTCACTCGCAAACGAGTTCACCTTCCCGTTCTGGACGTTTCTCTCGGCGGGGATCGTGAACTTCTTCGTGCCCTCTGGCGGCGGCCAATGGGCCGTGCAGGCGCCGATCATCCTGCCCGCGGCGGAGACCATCGGCGTCGACCAGGCGCGCGCCGCCATGGCGGTGGCCTGGGGCGATGCCTGGACGAACATGATCCAGCCCTTCTGGGCGCTGCCACTCCTCGGCATCGCCGGGCTCAGGGCGCGGGTCATGATGGGGTTCTGCGTCGTTCACCTGCTGATCGGAGGGATGATCATCGTGCTGGGACTGACATTGCTATGAGCCTTCTCAAGATCCGCAACCTCTCCGTCACCTTTGGCACGGCGGGCGGTGAATTTCGCGCCGTCGACAAGGTCGACATCGACGTGGAGGCTGGCGAGCTGCTCGCGATCGTGGGCGAATCCGGTTCCGGAAAGTCGGTCTCGATGCTGGCGACGATTGGGCTCCTGCCCTGGAACGCGACGGTCACGGCCGACGAGATGCGCTTCGAGGGAAAGGACCTGCGCACGATCTCGGGCAAGGCGCGGCGACGGCTGATCGGCAATCAGCTGTCGATGATCTTCCAAGAGCCGATGTCGTCGCTGAATCCCTGCTTCACCGTGGGCTTCCAGATCCGCGAGGCGCTTCGCAAGCACACCGATCTCGACCGCAAGGCGCGCCACGCGCGCTGCGTGGAACTCTTCGAGATGGTGGGCATCCCCGCTCCCGAGCGGCGATTGGCGGCCTTCCCGCACCAGCTTTCGGGCGGCATGAACCAGCGGGTGATGATCGCCATGGCGATTTCCTGCCGCCCGCGCCTCCTCATCGCCGACGAGCCGACGACGGCGCTCGACGTCACCATCCAGGCGCAGATCCTCGACCTTCTCGTGGGGCTCCAGAAGGAGACCGGCATGGGTCTCATCCTCATCACCCACGACATGGGCGTGGTGGCGGAGACGGCGGAGCGGGTCGCGGTGCAGTATGCCGGACAGAAGGTCGAGGACCAGAAGGTTCTCCCGCTGTTCGAGACGCCCCACCATCCCTACACCGCCGCGCTGCTCGCCGCCCTGCCCGAGCGTGCGACCGAGGCCCATCTGCCGACGATCCCGGGCGTGGTGCCGGGCCAGCACGATCGCCCCGCGGGCTGCCTTTTTTCGCCCCGCTGCCAGTTCGCCGACGACCGTTGCCGAAATGTCGAGCCGCCCGTGCAACCCCCCGAACTCGGCCTCGCGCGCTGTCACTACCCCCTTCACGCGCCTCAGGAGGCGCAGGCATGAGCCCGGTCATCGAGGCCCGCGACCTCGGTCGCGACTACGAGGTCGGCGGCGGGCTCTTCTCGAAGCCCGGCATCGTCCGGGCGGTAGCCGACACCTCCTTCTCGGTCGACGCCGGCCGTACCCTCGCCGTCGTCGGCGAATCGGGCTGCGGGAAGTCCACCCTCGCCCGCCTCGTCACCATGATCGAGGAGCCGACATCGGGCTCCTTCTCGCTGTCCGGCGAGACCGTCACGCCCGGTCGCTGGTCCAGCCTGCGCACCGACGTGCAGATCGTGTTCCAGGACCCCTACGGCTCGCTGAACCTTCGCCAGCGCGTGGGCCAGATCCTCGAGGAGCCCCTGAAGATCAATCGTCCTGATCTCTCGGCCAAGGAGAGACGGGAGCGGGGCGTGGAGATGATGCGACTGGTGAACCTTCGCCGGGAGCACTACGACCGCTACCCGCACATGTTCTCGGGCGGCCAGCGCCAGCGGATCGCCGTCGGCCGGGCGCTGATGCTGGAACCGAAGCTTCTGGTCCTCGATGAACCCGTCTCCGCGCTCGACCTGTCGATCCAGAGCCAGATCCTGAACCTACTCAACGACCTGCAGGAGCGGATGCACCTGGCCTACCTGTTCATCTCCCACGACCTGTCGGTGGTTCGGCACGTGGCCGACGACATACTCGTCATGTATCTCGGCCGCCCGGTGGAGTTCGGTCCGAAGGACGAAATCTTCGACGCGCCGCGCCATCCCTACGCCAAGGCGTTGATCTCGGCGACCCCGTCCGCCAATCCGGAAAACAGGCGCGAGCGCATCAAGCTCACCGGAGAGATCCCCTCGCCCCTGAACGTGCCACCGGGTTGCCCGTTCGCGCCGCGGTGCTGGAAGGCCGAAGAGAAGTGCCGCGCCGAACGCCCACTCATGGAGGGACGGCCCCATCCGGCTGCCTGCTTCTTCCCCGAGGCGTGAGTTCTGCGAGGACGTGGCGGAGGGGTCGCAAATGTGCGAGAGAGAGGTCGAACGTGGATGCATCTTAAACGGGAAACTGGTACTCGGGACCGCGCGCATGGGTCCAAAACGGAGATCGCCCCTTGGTTCTTGTCCGCCTGATACTCGCCTGCACTCTCGTCCTCGCCGCCCTGCCTGCAAGCGCCTTCGAGACGAGCGCGGAGGCCGCCTATGTCTATGACGTGACGACCGGCACGGTGCTTCTCGAGAAGCGGGCCGACATGCCGCTGCCGCCGGCCTCGATGTCGAAGCTGATGACGCTCAACATGCTTTTCGAGGCCCTGCGCGACGGCCGGCTGGACATGAACACGCGCTTCGGTGTTTCTTCCAAGGCACGGTCGATGGGCGGCTCGACGATGTTCCTGAACGAGCGCGACCGTCCGACAGTGGAGCAGCTGATTCAGGGAATCATCGTCATGTCCGGCAACGACGCCTGTGTCGTGGTCGCCGAGGGACTGGCCGGGTCGGAGGCCTCCTTCGCGCGGATGATGACCGATCGGGCGCGGGATTTGGGCATGACCCAGTCGACATTCACCAACGCCAGCGGCTGGCCCGATCCGGACCACCGCATGTCGGCAATGGATCTGGCCACCCTCGCAACCCGCCTGATCACCGAATTCCCGGAATATTACGGCTATTTCTCCGAGAAGGAGTTCGCCTTCGACAACCGGGCGCCGCAGAACCGCTTCAACCGCAACCCGCTCCTGGGGCTGGGGATCGGGGCGGACGGGTTGAAGACAGGCCATACCCAAGAGGCGGGATACGGCCTCGTCGGCTCGGCGAGCCAGGGCGAGCGGCGGATTGTCTTCGTCATCACCGGGCTCGACAACCAGAGGGCGCGCGCCGAGGAGGCCGAGCGGCTGGTGAGCTGGGCGTTCCGCCAGTTCGTCCAGAAGACGGTTGTCGAAAAGGGTCACCGCGTCGCCACCGCCGATGTGTGGCTGGGCGACCGGTCGTCTGTGGACCTCGTAACCGCGCGCGACGTCAATCTGCTCGTCCCGGCGCTCGAACAGGACGGGATCGAGGCGGAGGCGCGGTTCGTGTCGCCCCTCGAGGCGCCGATCGGCGCGGGCGAGGAGGTCGGCACGCTCTTCATCTCCATGGCCGGAATGCCGGACAGCGAGGCGCCCCTCGTCGCCTCGGAAGCCGTGCCGAAGGGCGGGTTCCTTCCGCGGATGCGGCTCGCAGCGGGCACGCTTCTCGCCATGGCGGTGGAGCGGGCACGGGGCGGCGGCCCGGACCCGCAGCCCGCCGAGTGACGCGGGGCCTGTTTCTCAGCTTCGAAGGAATCGACGGCTCGGGCAAGTCCACCCAGGCGCGCCGGCTCGCCGACCATCTGCGCGGCGAGGGCCGCGAGGTCGTGTCGACGCGGGAACCGGGGGGGTCGACCGGGGCGGAGGAGATACGGAGCCTTCTTCTCGAGGGAGAGCCCGACAGATGGTCGGCGGAGACCGAGCTTCTGCTCTTCACCGCGGCGCGACGGGATCATCTGGAACGGCTGATCCGCCCTGCCCTCACCCGAGGCGCGGTGGTGATCAGCGACCGCTTCGCCGATTCCACCCGCATCTACCAGGGCGCGACGCGGGGCGATATGCGCGGCCTCGTCGACATGCTGCACGAGACGATGATCGCGGCCGAACCCGACCGGACCTTCCTCATCGACATGGACCCGGCCCGCGGCCTCGACCGGGCCCTCGGACGGAGCGGGACGGAGGAGCGGTTCGAGCGCTTCGGGATCGACATGGCCGAGCGGCTCCGGAAGGGATTTCTCGATCTCGCCGCCGCGGCGCCGGAGCGGATCGTGGTGATCGACGGCAACCGGAGCGAGGACGCGGTGGCGGCGGACGTGGTCGCGGCGCTGCCGTGACCGAGGAATACGAACCCGACCGCGTGGCGGGCGTGCCGCATCCGCGCCATACGCCGCGCCTCTTCGGACAGGCGGCGGCGGAGCGCACGATCCTCGACGCCATCCGACAGGACAGGCTGCATCATGCCTGGCTGATCTCCGGACCGCGCGGGATCGGCAAGGCAACCCTGGCCTGGCGGATCGCGCGATTCCTCCTGGCAACCGACGGCGGCGCGCGGTCGGCGGAGACGGAGACGGAGACGGAGAGCCTCGCCATCCCTGCCGACAATCCCATCGCGGACCGGGTGGCGGCGCTCTCCGATCCCGGCCTCTTCCTCCTGAGGCCGACGAAGAACCCCGAGACCGGTGCCCCGCGGCGCGACATCACAGTGGACGCCGCCCGGTCGCTCCGCGACTTCCTGCATCTCTCGGCGACCGACGGGGGTTGGCGCGTCGTCGTCCTGGACGCGGCCGACCAGCTCAACGTCCAGGCCTCGAACGCGATCCTGAAGCTCGTGGAGGAGCCGCCGGCGCGCACGACCTTCCTCATCGTCTGCCATGCGCCGAGCGGGCTGCTGCCCACGATCCGGTCGCGCTGCCGCGTTCTGCCCTGCCGGCCGCTCGCTGCACCGGATCTCGCCGCGGCGATAGTCCAGGCGGGCCTCGAGCCAGAAGTGGAGCCCGCCGCCCTTGCCCAGCTCGCCGCCGGCTCGGCGGGCGAAGCGGCGCGGCTGCTGCAGCAGGACGGACCGGCGCTCTATGCCGAGCTGGTCGCGCTACTGGACACCCTGCCGGAGATGGATCGCGCCCGACTTCTTCGGCTCGCGGGCGGGAGCCGCGAGCGGATCGAAGCGCTTTTCGGCCTTGTCGATCTCCTGCTCTCCCGGCTCGCGCGACAGGGTGCGGGCCTGCCGCCGGACGCCGAAGCGACGGAAGGGGAGGCCGGCGCGCTGGCGCGGCTCGCCCCGGCGCCCGCCGCAGGCCGCGCCTGGGCCGACCTGCAGCAGAAGCTGTCGGTGCGGGTCTCCCACGGGCGGGAGGTCAACCTTGACCCCTCAGCGCTGGTCCTAGATACGGGCCTCGAGATCAACGAGACGGGCCGCGCGCTACTCCGCGGCTGAGGCATGCCAGCGATCACCGACAGCCATTGCCATCTGGATTTTCCGGATTTCGAGGAGACGCGCGACGCAGTCGTGGCGCGGGCGCTCGACGCCGGCGTGCATCGCATGGTGACGATCTGCACGACGCTCGGGAATGCGGGCCGGGTCCGCGCGATCGCGGAGACCCATGCGCCGGTCTACTGGGCGGCGGGCACCCATCCGATGAGCGCCGGGACGGAGCCGCTCGCCAGCGTCGAGGATCTCGTGGCACTCGCAGATCACCCGAAATTCGTGGGCATCGGCGAGACCGGGCTCGACTATCACTACACGTCCGAGACGAGGGAGGTCCAGCAGCTCAGCCTGCGCATCCACGTGGAGGCGGCCCGGCGGACGGGCCTTCCGCTGATCATCCACGCCCGCGACGCCGACGAAGACGTGGCGGCGATTCTCAAGGAAGAGCATTCGGCGGGCGCTTTCGACTGCGTGATGCACTGCTTCTCGTCGGGGGCGGCTCTGGCGCGCCGGGCGCTCGATCTCGGCTTCTACCTTTCCATGTCCGGCATCGCGGCTTTCAGGAAGTCGACGGAATTGCGCGCGACCTTCGCCGCAGCTCCGCTCGACCGCATCCTCGTGGAGACCGACAGTCCCTATCTCGCCCCCCCGCCCCATCGCGGCAGGCGCAACGAGCCCGCCTACACGATCCATACCGCTGAGGTGGGGGCCGAGACATTCGGCATGAGTTTCGAAGACTTCGCTGCAGCCACGGAGGAAAATTTCGAACGTCTGTTCCGGAAGGCGGTCTGATGGCCGAACTCCGCTTCACCATCCTGGGCTGCGGCTCCTCCGGCGGCGTGCCGCGGATCGGAGGGCATTGGGGGAACTGCGATCCAAAGAATCCGAAGAACCGCCGCAGGCGCTGTTCCCTCCTCGTGGAACGGATCGCGTCGGCCGGCACGACGCGGGTGCTGATTGATACGTCGCCCGACCTCCGCCAGCAGCTCCTCGACGCGGGTGTCGGCACGCTCGACGCGGTGCTCTACACCCATTCCCACGCGGATCACTGCCATGGGGTCGACGACCTGAGGATGGTGGTCATCAACATGCGGCGCCGGGTTCAGGTCTGGGCCGATGACGGAACGGCCGACGACATCGTCTCGCGTTTCCGCTACGTCTTCGAGACGCCCGAGGGCTCCTCGTACCCTCCGATCCTGGAAATGAACCGACTGCGCGGCGATCTCGACGTGGACGGCGCCGGCGGTGCGATCAGGTTCCATCCATTTCGCGTCGGACATGGCGACATCCCGGCGCTCGGCTTCCGCATCGGCGGCCTCGCCTATCTGCCGGATGTCGACAGAATGACCGAGGCGGCGTGGGAGGCGGTCTCGGGACTCGAAATATGGGTGGTGGACGCGCTCCGCCGCGATCCCCATCCGAGCCATTCGCACCTGGCCCAGACGCTCGACTGGATCGATCGGGCCCGTCCCACCCGGGCGGTTCTGACCAATATGCACAACGACCTCGACTTCGCGGCGCTTGACGCCGAGACGCCCGACCACGTGCTGCCGGCGCACGACATGATGGTACTGTCTCTGGCCGCGCCGTGAGCGCTCTTCTCGATGTCGTTCTGCCGGTCTTCCTGGTAATCGGCGCGGGCTACCTCGCGACCTGGCGTGGCCTGTTCTCCGATGCCGGCGTCGACGGACTGATGGCGTTCACCCAGACCTTCGCGATCCCCTGCCTGCTCTTCCAGGCGATCGCGAGCCTGGATCTGGGCGCCGAATTCACTTGGCCGCTGCTGCTCGGCTTCTATTCCGGGGCGGTAGCAGGGTTCCTCACCGGACTCGTCGTGGCGCGCGCCGCCGGCCGGCCCTGGGAGGATGCAGTCGCCATCGGATTCTGCGGGCTCTTCTCGAACTCCGTGCTGCTGGGCCTGCCGATCGCCGAGCGCGCCTACGGGACCGAGGCGCTCCGCTACAACTACGCCATCATCGCGATCCACGCGCCGTTCTGCTATCTCCTCGGTGTCACGGTCATGGAGATGGTCCGCGCCAGGGGCGAGTCGCTCCGGGGCCTGCCCCGCAATGTGGCGCGCGCAATGTTCCACAACGCCCTGGTAATCGGGATAGCGCTCGGCTTCGCAGTCAACCTGAGCGGGATCTCTCTTCCCCGCATCTTCGAGAATGCGCTCGAACTCATGGTCCGCTCTGCCCTGCCTGCGGCTCTCTTCGGTCTCGGGGGCGTCCTCTACCGCTACAGACCCGAGGGCGACGTGAAGATCGTGGCACTCATCTGCGGGACCTCCCTGATCCTGCACCCCGCCGTCGCCTGGGCGGTCAGTTCGGCGCTCTCGCTCTCGACGGACCAGATCCGGGCGAGCGTTTTGACCGGCGCCATGGCCCCCGGGGTGAACACCTACATCTTCGCCAACATCTACGGCGTGGCCCGGCGGTCTGCAGCGTCCGGCGTTCTGATCGGCACGGCAGTCTCGATCCTGAGCGTGGCGATGTGGCTGTCAATCCTGCCCTGACGGGGCCCTGCGGCAATCAGCCCGGCGACATGCCCCGCATCTTCTCCGACCGGCGGCGCAGGATCTCCACAGTCGTCAGAAGCATGATCGAGATCGCGACGAGGATCGTCGCGACTGCGAGGATCGTCGGACTGATCTGCTCGCGCAACCCGATGAACATCTGCCAAGGCAGGGTCTTCTGTCCGGCGCTCCCGACGAAGAGCACCACCACAACCTCGTCGAAGGATGTGATGAAGGCGAAGAGACCGCCGGAGATCACGCCGGGCAGAATGAGCGGCATCTGTACGCGGAAGAAGGTCCGGACAGGCCCGGCGCCGAGATTGGCGGACGCGCGGGTCAGCGAGCGGTCGAAGCCCACGAGTGTCGCTGTCACGGTGATTATGACGAAGGGGATGCCGAGCGCGGCGTGGGCGAGGACGACGCCCAGATATGTCCCTTGCATCCCGACCCGGGAGTAGAAGAAGTACATCCCCGCGGCGGAGATGATCAGCGGCACGATCATCGGGGAGATCAAGATCGCCATGATGGCGCGGCGGAAGGGCACGTGGCTCTGGGACAATCCCACGGCGGCGAGCGTGCCGAGTCCGACCGAGATGAGGGTGGCGCTAGGGGCAATCTTCACCGAGTTCCAGAGCGCCTGCTGCCAGGAAGGATTGGTGAAGAAGTCCCGATAGTGCTTCAGCGAATAGGCGTCGGGGTCTAGCGCAAGCATGCCCGGCGTAAAGGTAAAGAAGTTCTGGGCGTTGAAACTCAGCGGGATGATGATGAGAATCGGCGCGATCAGGAAGAAGAAGATCAGGCCGCAGATCGTCAGAAAGGCGTAGTGCCAGATCTTTTCGCCGAGCGTGGCATAGGGGGGCAGTTCCATCTTTCGGTCTCCTCAGCCCAGGCTCACGTTATCGATGCCGACGATGCGGTCGTAGAGGTAGTATAGCACCAGCACGAGCGCGAGCAGGATCGAGCCGAGCGCGGCAGCAAGGCCCCAGTTCAGCGAGGTCGATATGTGGTAGGCGATCCGGTTGGAGATGAACGTGCCGGTGGTGCCGCCGACGAGTTCGGGCGTGATGTAGTAGCCGATGGAGAGGATGAAGACGAGGATGCAGCCGGCACCGATGCCTGGCACAGATTGCGGGAAGTAGACCCGCCAGAACGCCGTCCAAGGCGTCGCGCCCAAGGACTTGGCGGCGCGGACGTATTGCGGCGGGATGGTCTTCATCACCGAATAGAGCGGCAGGATCATGAACGGCAGCAGGATGTGAGTCATCGCGATGATCGTGCCGGTCTGGTTGTTGATGAGTTCGAGACGGCCGTAATCGCTGACGGCGCCCAGCCAGACGAGCGTGTCGTTGATGACCCCTTGTTGCTGGAGAAGAACCTTCCAGGCGCTTGTCCGGACGAGTAGTGAAGTCCAGAAGGGCAGCAGAACAAGGATCATGAGCAGGTTGGATGTCCGGAGCGGAAGGCTCGAGAGCAGGAATGCGATCGGGTAGCCGAGCAGGATGCAGCTGAACATGATCGTCAGCGACATGAACATCGTCCGCTTGAACAGCAGGCCGTAGATCTGCTGATCTTCGGGCTGCGAGACGATCCCCTGCGGCGTGAGCTGCATGTCGATGGCCGAGAGGAAGTATCCCGCGGTATATGGGCTCGAGAAGGCCTCGATCGTGCCCCAGATCTTCGGATCGGCCCAGTCGTCGTTGATCTCCTCGAGGAAGAACTCCTTGACAGGTTGCTGTTCGAATCCGCCGACCGCGTCGCGCGCGGAACTGACCAGCGCCGCATTCTGGCCTTCGAAACCTTCTCCATGCCCGCCCGAGAGATCTTCGTAGAGTGCCTGATAGACGATGTTCCAGGGCTCCTCCTCGCTCGGCGAATCCTCTTCCTCGCTCTGGATGACCTCGGCGAACTGGATGTAGATCCGCGCCGTACGCGGCAACGCCTCCTGCGCAATGTCAGAAATCCGGAACTCCGGCTCCATCTCGGTAAATTCGAGGGCGCGGCGCTCCTCGACCGTCTCCGCTGCGTCCTGCGCCGCCTCGGCTTCGTTCCGACGGGCAGCCCAGTCCGCCTGGTCCTCGGTCCAGTCGGGGTCGGCCATCAGCGACAACCAGGTGGCAGGTTCCTCCCAGGCCTCGTCGAGTTCGATGAACTGGTCGGCATAGATCTCGCCCACCTCGTCCACGTCGCGGCCGGACTGGCGGAACAGGGACGAGATTCCCGTCGTCTCGTAGTTCAGCCGGGAGCCGAGGCGGGTGTGATTCTTGAGTTCGGAGGCCACCATGAGGTCGGCGGCGAGCGCGCGGAACGTCTCCTCATCGGGAACGCTCTGGCCGTCCCAGCGAGCGAGCGCCTCGACGGTGCGGGGGAGGGTCTCGGAGACGATGTCGTTTTCGACGGAGCGAAACAGCATGTCCGCGATCGGCGCGATGAAGGTAACGAGGATGAAGATCAGAAGCGGGGCGATCAGCCCGAGGGCGCGGAGCTTCTGCGCCCGGAGCGCCCGGTTCAGGGATTTCTTCAGAGGCGTTCCGTCGGCCGCCAACATCGGGCCATCCTTCGCCTCCGCCCGGTCGGCGTCGCGGATGGCGTTGTCGGGAGTGGCCCCGGTGAACTGGTCGGGTCCGGTCGCGGAACTGCTCATCCTCTGGCTCCCCCGTAGATCCGGCGACATGAGGATCGCCTCACATGATCTTGGTCCACATTCATTCCACGCCCTCCACGAGGATCAGCGTGCTCTCCGCGCAGCGCCGCCGGATATCGGCCACCTCCTGATAGGCGGGGTCCTCGTAGGCGGCCTTGGCGGTCTCGAAGGTGTCGAACTCGATGACCACGTGGCGGTCCTTGGAGGTGGCCGCATCGTCGCCCTCGGGGGTCTCGGAGCGGCCGCCGCGGACGATGAAGCGCCCGCCATGGCCTTGCAGCACGGGCGTGTCGCGGGCGACGTATTCGGGATAGCCCTCCGCATCCGTCACCCGGATATGCCCGATGATGTAGCCTTTTGCCATTGTCGGATTCCCGTCGGATTCCTGTCGGAGTCCCGTCGGTGTCCCATCCGACCCCGAACGGGGCGGAGGGCGGCGATGTCCCGCCCTCCGCATCGGTTCACTGAGACAGCCAGGCCTGGAACTTGGCGTCCAGGTCGTCGCGGTAATCGGCCCACCATTCGTAATTGTAGAGGAAGGTGTTCTGGGAGTTCTCGGGATCGGTCGGCATGTGCGGTCCCATCTCGATGCCGAGTTCGGCATGCTCACCCACAAGCGGGGCGGAACTGTCGCGCGCCGGGCCGTAGGAGATGTATTTCGACTGGTCGGCCAGCCGCTGGGTGTCGGTGGCGAACCAGAGGAAATCCTTCACCCGGTTCAGCTTCTCCTCGCTCAGCCCCTCGGGGATGATCCAGCCGTCGAGATCGAAGACCTGCGCGTCCCAGAGCATCGCCACCGGCTGGTCCTGCTCGGCGATCAGGCTGAACAGGCGACCGTTATAGGTCGAGCCCATGACCACCTCGCCACTGGCCAGACGCTCCGGCGTCTCGGCGCCGGCGGTCCACCAGATGGTGCTGCCCTTCAGCTCCTCGAGCTTGGCGAAGGCGCGGTCCTGCCCTTCCTCGGTCTCGAGCACGTCGTAGATCTCCTCCTTCGGCACGCCGTCGCACAGGAGCGCCCATTCCATGTTGCCGATCGGCCGCTTCTCGAGGCTGCGCTGGCCGGGGAAGTTCTCCTGGTCCCAGAGCGCGCAGATGTCCTCGGGCGTGCCGGTCCAGCCCTCGGCGTCGGTGCGGTAGCCGACGGTGGTGGAATAGACGATCTGGGGAATGAAGCAGTCGGACACGATCAGGTCGCCGAAATCGTCGGACGCCTCGGTGCCGTCCGGCGCCGGCGCGAGCAGCTCGTCGTGGTCCACCTCCATCGCGAGACCCTCGTCGCAGAGGCGGATCGCGTCGGAGGCGACCACATCGACCAGATCCCAGGTGAGGTTGCCGGCCTCGCTCATGGCGCGCAGCTTCGCCACCGCCTCGGCCGAGCTCTCGTCCCAGGTCACGGTGACATCCGGATGCATCTCGGTGTAGGGCCGGACATAGGCCTTGTCCTGGCTGTCCTGATAGGCGCCGCCCCAGCTCACGAGCGTCATCTCGTTGGCCATCGGCTCCCCGGCAACGGGACTCTCGGGCGTGCTGTCGTCCTGCGCCAGCGTGCCGGTCGCAGCCACGGCGAGTGCCGCGGAGCTCATCATCAGGGTCTTCAGTTTCACGTGGTCTCTCCTTGCTAGCCTGCCCGTTCGTCCGTTGGTCCTCCGCCGCCGGGCACGGGCGGGAGGTTAGACGCATCTCCCGGTCAGGGGTCGAGCGCCCGACAATCATGCGGCAACCAGCCGATCTTCACCTTCTCGCCGGGCGAGAGGCGGGTCTGGCTGGCGCGATTGCGCGTCTTGACGATGAAGTCGTCTCGGCCCGCCACCTTCAGGCGGGTGCGGAAGACGTCGCCCATGTAGACGAATTCGGCGACCTCGGCCTCGAGCGTATGGGAATCGGGCCCGAGATCGGGATTGAACTCCACCCGTTCTGGGCGGATCGAGACCAGGGTCTCGTCGCCGACATTCGAGACGTTGACCGGCAGCGCGTCGATCTCCTCGCCGCTGCGCTCGAGACGCACCACGCAATGCTCGGCCTCGAGCTGCGTGACGGTGCCGCGCAAGGTGTTGTTCTCGCCGATGAACTGGGCGACGAAACTGTTCTCGGGCTTCTCGTAGAGCTCGTCCGGGGCGGCGAGCTGCTGGATCTTGCCGTCGTCGAAGACCGCGACGCGATCCGACATGGTCAGCGCCTCGGTCTGGTCGTGGGTGACGTAGACCACGGTGATCCCGAGCTCGTGGGCCAGCCGCGTGATCTCGAACTGCAGGGTCTCGCGCAGCTGCTTGTCGAGCGCGCCGAGCGGCTCGTCCATCAGCACGAGCTCCGGCTCGAAGACCAGCGCCCGGGCCAGCGCGATGCGCTGCTGCTGGCCGCCCGAGAGCTGCGCCGGGCGGCGGCCGCCGAACGTCCCCATCTGCACCATGTCGAGGGCGCGCTTGATCTTCGGCTCGCGCTCCGCCTTGCCGAGCTTGCGCACCTCGAGGGGGAAGGACAGGTTCTCCGCCACCGTCATGTGCGGAAACAGCGCGTAGTTCTGGAACACCATGCCGATGCCGCGCTTGTGCGGCGGGATCCCGTTGATCTCCCGCCCGTCGAGCCGGATCTCCCCGTTGGTGGCGCTCTCGAACCCGGCGAGCATCATCAGGCAGGTGGTCTTGCCCGACCCGGAGGGCCCGAGCATGGTCAGGAACTCCCCCTTCGGCATGGCGAGATTGAGATCCTTCACCACGAGCGTTTCGCCGTCGTAGCTTTTCTGAACGCGATCGAATTCCACGAACGCTTGACCGGTCTGGCTGTCTAGCACCGGCGTCTCCCCGTTGTTCTGCCGCTTGTTCGCGGTCGTTGTTGTTCAGCAAAGCAAAGCCGCGCTCGCATTGCAAGCAGGCCAAAGGACACGTCAATGCCGGCAGAAGGCCGATCGACCGCCATTCCGGGCGCCTGAGACGGGCCGCACACGGCGTCGCCGCCCTGCCGCGAAATCCGGCATCCTGCGGACGGCCGGATAGATCCGGAAACGGTTTCCGCGCCTCCGAAGCATTGTCGCCGGCCGGCTCCGGCATGCCCGCACCCGCGGAGACCCGCCGCGCATTCTGATGATGGGAAATCCGACCGACGGATGGTGCGGTTGAGAGGACTTGAACCTCCACGGGTGTTACCCCACAGCGACCTCAACGCTGCGCGTCTACCATTCCGCCACAACCGCATCCGTCCGGTCGGGTAGCGGGGGTCTAGCGAACCCCCGCCGCGATGAAAAGCGGATTTTTCACTCCGCGCGGGTGAAGGTCGGCAGGGAGGCCGCGGTGCTCTTAGGAGCCGCCGGAACCGGCTGGGCCTCGTCGGCCGCGGCGCCGAAGGCGGCCTTGCGCAGGAGCGCGCCGCGTTCCGGCTGACCGGGTGCGAACACCGCCTGACCGCTCTCGCCCGCCTCGAGGCCCATCTCGTACCAGGCGAGGCTCAGGTCGGCCCGCTTCGCCGTACCGAAGCCCTGCGACAGATGGTGGCCCATGAGCTCGCCGTAGCCCTTCTGCCCGAGCGCCGCCAGCAGGAGCGCCGATCCGAGCGCGACCTGCATGTCGTCGGTCCGGTAGCCCGCGGCGAGGCAGATCTCGGCGGTGCCCTCGAGATCGGTCGCCGGAACGCCGGATTGCAGGGCGACCGCCTGGACGTCGCCGAGGACGGCATCGGCCTCCTTGATCGACAGCGCGGCCACCTGCGGCGCCAGCATCTCCCCGTAGGCGGCGCAGTTCTCCGCCACCTGGTCCGGCGTCGCGTCGAGATCGCGCATCAGGGCCTCGCCCTTGGCGATGGAATAGGTCCGCGCCAGGCAGAACTGCTCCGCGAGGACGGTCTCGGCATCGCTCTCCCGCATGCCGGCCTCGGTGAGGAAGCCGCCGTTGGTGCTGGTGAGCAGGCTGACCTCGTTGCAGTGGGAGGCCAAAGAGGTGCCGGCGCGGGAGGTGCCGCCGAAGAAGTTCGGCAGGGTCGGATCCGGCGCCGGGCGGGTCTCCCCGGCGGTCTCGACGGGGGCCTCCTCCCCGGTCTCGGGGGCGGCGGCCACGGGGGCGGCGGCGGGTTGCGGGGCCGGAGCGGGCGGCATCGGCGCGACGACCATCGTCTCGGCCGCGCCCGGCTGGTAGGGCGCCGGCTGGGCGGCGTAGGTCGCACCCTGCCCCGCCATCTCGGAGCGGTAGCGCTTCAGCAGGCCGCGGGTGCCGTCGGGGGTCTGGGCGATGACCTGCTGGGTCGCGTAGCCGCCGGCCTGGGCGCGGTTGTAGGAGGAGACGAGAAGCTCCTGCTCGAACGGCGTGAGCTGCCCCGTCGCCGGGTAGCCCATGTAGGCCTGGTAGGAGGAGATCGCGCTCCGGGACCGGCTGCCGAGCTGACCGTCGACGGCGCCGGCATCGAAGCCGAAATAGTTCAGCGAGCTCTGGATTCTGGCGCCCCTCCGCGGTGGCCGGGATCGAGGGCCGGTAGCTCCTGGTGTAGGTCCGGCGCGGCGTGGTCGTGGTGTGGATGACGCGGCGCGGCTGCGCGGTGGCGTGGCCGAGGATGCCGCCGACGATGGCGCCGGCGACGAAATCGCCGGCATCGGCGGCGACGCGGGTGGCGGGGGCGAGGCAGAGGGAGGCGACAATCGCCGTGGTGAAAATGCTACGGGAGGACATCGGGCAGCTCCAATGCGATAGTTAGAATTGGTTAACGATAGCACGCGCCGGCGGCGCTGGCGCGGAAAACTTTACGAGGCGTCAATATGGTCGAGTGGCGGATCAGCGACGGGCCGGTGGGTTACGAGGCGGCGGTCTTTGAGATGGAGGCCCGGGCGGAGGCGATCCGGGCGGGAGAGGCCGGGGAGCTGGTCTGGCTGCTCGAGCATCCGCCGCTCTACACCGCGGGCACCTCGGCGCGGGAAGCGGATTCTGCGCGATCCCGACCGCTTTCCGGTCCACCAGACGAAGCGCGGCGGGCAGTACACCTATCACGGGCCGGGACAGCGCGTGGCCTACGTGATGCTCGACGTCGCCGCGCGCGGCCGCGACGTGCATCGCTTCGTCGCCGATCTGGAGGCCTGGGTGATCGCGACGCTCGAGAGGTTCAACGTCACGGGCGAGATCCGCGAGGGGCGCGTCGGCGTCTGGGTGGTGCGGCCCGAGAAGCCGCGAGGGCCGGACGGCGCGCCTAGGGAGGAGAAGGTCGCCGCGATCGGCATCCGGCTGCGCCGCTGGGTCTCCTTCCACGGGATCGCGCTGAACGTGGAGCCGGATCTGGAGCATTTCTCCGGCATCGTGCCCTGCGGCATCGTCGAGCACGGGGTGACGAGCCTCGTCGATCTGGGTCTTCCGGTGACGATGGACGACGTGGACCTGGCGCTCAGGCTGAGCTTCGAGCAGGTCTTCGGCCCCTGAAGAGGCGCGCCGCGCCGAGCGCCGAGAGGCCGCCGAGCGCCAGGCCGAGACCGGCGGGGAGCGGCACGGGCGCGATCTCCGGCGCGTAGCCGAGAGCGCCGAACCAGGCGATCGTGGTGTCGCTCAGATAGGGATCGTTGGAGAGGACGCCGGTCATGAGCTTGTCGGGGCCTCCGGCCCAGTCCTCCGCCCAATGAGCATCGGCCGTGCCGGGCAGGTCGCCGCGATCCACGGGAACGTGGGCGGCGGAGGGATCGAACTCGGTCCGGTAGGCCGCGAGGCCGGTCGCGCCGGTATAGGCGCCGCTGCCGGGAACCGCGGCTCCGTTGGCCTCCCAGAGCGCGCCGAATCCCATCGCATGGGCGGTCTCGTGCAGGAGGACGGAGAAGAGATGCCCGGCGTCCTCCAGAGGCGCGAGATCGGCGGCGTCGAAGGTGATCCAGCCGAACAGGGGCAGCGTGTAGCCAGCCTGCTCCACCTGGGCGACGGGCCAGCCCCGGCCGATGGCCGCGTCGGGACCGTCGATCTCCTCCGCGTCGACCAGGATGGTCAGCCTGTCGATGTCGATCCCCGGCCGGTAGGCAGGCACGCGGCTCTCCCAGTAGCGCTCCGCGTCGGCGAGAAGCGCGTTCTGGCTATCGGTCGTCGGGCCGAGGGTCTTGTAGACGATGTCGACGGGGGAGGAGGCGGCCGCCCCGGCGGTCGCGATGGCGGCGGCGAGAGCGAGGACGAAGGCGGGCATGGCGGGGTCTCCCGAATTGCGGCGGCTCCGATCTCCTTCCTGAAAGGATAGGCGAGGCGGCATCGCGTGCCAGACGCGACGCTCAGCGGGTGCGGCGCGCGCGGAAAAATGCCTGCAGGAGCGATGCGCTCTCCGTGGCCGCGAAGCCGTCGTAGATCTCGGGGACGTGGTGGGCCTGGGGATGGGAGAAGACCCGTGCGCCGTGGAGGACGCCGCCCGACTTGGGGTCCGCGGCGCCGAAATAGAGCCGCGCGATCCGGGCCGCGGCGATGGTTCCGGCGCAGGCGGCGCAGGGCTCCAGCGTGACGTAGAGGTCGCAGCCCGGCAGCCGCTCCGCGCCCTCGGCGGCGCAGGCGGCGCGGATCGCCTGCATCTCGGCATGGGCGGAGGGGTCCGAAAGGGCGCGGGTCTCGTTGCCGCGGGCGGCGAGCACGCGGCCGGCGCGCACCACGACCGCACCGACCGGGACCTCGCCGCGGGCGGCCGCGGCGCGGGCCTCGGCGAGGGCTGCCTCCATGAAGGAACGGAACGGGCTTTGCACGGGCCTCCCCTGCCCCTATGAGGGCGATCATGGCAAGCCCTCCGACAGATGGCGACCGCGTCGCGAAGGTCATCGCGCGCTCGGGGCGCGCCTCCCGACGGGAGGCCGAGCGGCTGATCGCGGAAGGCCGGGTGCGGGTCAACGGAACGACCATCGACAGCCCCGCGCTCAACGTCTCCGGGGCGGACAAGGTAGAGGTGGACGGGAAGCTTCTCGGGCCGCCCGGCACGCCGCGGCTCTGGCTCTACCACAAGCCGGCGGGGCTGGTGACCACGGCGAAGGACGAGAAGGGCCGCCCCACGGTCTTCGATGCATTGCCGGAGGACCTGCCGCGGGTGGTGTCCGTGGGCCGGCTCGACATCAATTCGGAGGGGCTCCTGCTCCTGACCAATGACGGCGGCATCAAGCGGCGGCTCGAACTGCCGGCGACGGGCTGGCTCAGGAAGTACCGCGCGCGGATCAACGGCGCGCCGACCGACGCGGCTCTCGAGCCCCTGCGCCGAGGCATGGAGGTGGAGGGGCAGCGCTTCCGGCCGATGGACGTGACCATAGACCGCCAGCAGGGCGCCAATGCCTGGCTGACGATCGGGCTCCGGGAAGGCAAGAACCGCGAGATCCGCCGGGCGCTGGAGGCAGTGGGCTTTCCCGTCTCCCGGCTCATCCGCGTCTCCTTCGGTCCGTTCCGCCTCGGCGATCTGAAGGCCGGCGCGGTGGAGGAGGTGAAGCCGCGGGTGGTGCGCGACCAGCTCGGCCTCCCGAGGGAGGGGCACGCGGAAAAGCGTGCTTCCCGGCGCACGGTCCGCCGGCGCGCGAACTGAGCCTGGCTGGCGACCGGGCCGGCCGGTCCTTATATGGAAGCGAATCCTAGAACGTTTCCGCCATGCTTCGCCTGCTCCTCGCCACCCTCGTCCTCGCCATCGCCACGGCGCTCGTGTCGCTGGCGGTCCGCTCCCTCGCGGAGACGGTCGGGTCGGTGCAGCCGCGGATGCGCCTCGCGGCCCTCGGAGAAACGCCGATGCAACGCCTGTCCTTCGTCCTGCTCGTCGCCCTGATCTTCTACGCCGCGATCTGGGGCGCGGGCTGATGGCCGAGACCACCTCCTGGTCGGGGCGGCGCCGCTCGCGCATCGGGGCGCGGGCGAACGCGCTCTACATCGCGCCGTTTCCGCTCCTGCTCACGGGCTGGGGGGTGGACCGGCGGGGCTGGCGCTCGACCTCGCCGCCTTCTTCGTGCTGATGGCGGCGGCCTGGATGACGCGGGAGGGGCTCAGGGCCGAGGAGGCCTACGCGGCCCGCGCCGCCGCGCGCCGCCCCGCCCTGCCCCGCAAGATGCTGGGCGCCGGGCTGACCGGCCTCGGCCTCGCGCTTGCCGGCCTGCCGGCCCTCGGCGGCGCGATCGTGCTGGCGGCCCTCGGCGTGGCGCTGCATCTGGGCGCATTCGGGCTCGATCCGCTGCGCAACAAGCATCCCGAGGGCGCCGAGGCCTGGCAGTCCGAGCGCGCCGCCGCGGCGGTGGACGCGGCGGAGGCCCATCTCGCCGAGATGCGGGCCCATGTCGCCCGGACCGGGGACCGGCCGCTCGTCACCCGGGTGGAGGAATTCGCCGGGACCGCGCGGGCCATGTTCCGGCGCGTGGAACTGGATCCCCGCGACCTCACCGAGGCTCGACGCTGGCTCGGCGTCTACCTGCTCGGCGCGCGGGACGCGGCGGCGAAATACGCCGCTCTCGCCGAACGGCGCGCCGGCAGCGCCGAACGGGCCGAATTCGTCGCTCTGCTCGACGACCTCGAACAGGGCTTCGCACGCCGCACCGAGGCGATGCTGACCGACGACCGCGCCGATCTCGGCATCGAGATCGAGGTGCTGCGCGACCGGCTGCGGCGCGACGGCCTCGCCACCGACCCGAAGGAGACCTGAGCCATGTCCGACGAGGCGCCCCGCAAGCCGCGCCGCGGCCTCGACCTCGCCGAACTCGCCGACGCCGCCGTCCCGCGCGAGGGCGGCGGAGTGCCGAGCTATGCGGAAGCCGACGAGGCGACGCGGGCGGCGATCGACGAGCGCCTCGCCCGGCTCGACCTCGCCGATACCGGCTCGATCATCCGCTTCGGCTCCGCCGCGCAGGAGGAGTTGCAGAAGATCAGCCAATCCATGCTGGCCGACGTGCGCAACAAGGAGATCGGCCCCGCCGGCGACAGCCTGCGCGACATGGTGGGCGCGCTTCGCGGCTTCTCCACCGCCGAGATCGACGTGCGCCGCAAGCGGACCTTCCTCGAGCGGATGATGGGACGCGCCGCGCCGGTCTCGCGGTTCCTCGCCAGGTACGAGGACGTGCAGGCGCAGATCGACGACATCACCGCCGACCTCCTCGCCCACGAGCACCGGCTGCTGAAGGACATCAAGGCGCTCGACCGGCTCTACGACAAGACGCTCGCCTTCTACGACGAGCTCTGCCTCGTCATCGCGGCCGGTGCCGAGCGGATGCGGCGGCTCGACGAGGAGGAGATCCCGGCCGCCGAGGCGCGCGCCGGCGACGCGATGGCGGCGCAGGAGCTGCGCGACCTGCGCGCCGCGCGCGACGACCTGGAGCGGCGGGTGCACGACCTGCGGCTGACCCGGCAGGTGACGATGCAGTCGCTGCCCTCGATCCGGCTGGTGCAGGAGAACGACAAGGCGCTGGTGACGAAGATCAACTCGACCCTGGTCAACACGGTGCCGCTCTGGGAGACGCAACTCGCCCAGGCGGTGACGATCCAGCGCGGCGCGGACGCGGCCGATGCCGTGGGTGAGGCCGGCGACCTGACGAACGAGCTGCTGCGCTCCAACGCCGCCAATCTCAGGCAGGCGAACGCGAAGATCCGCGGGGAGGTGGAGCGCGGCGTCTTCGACGTGGAGGCGGTGCAGGCGGCGAACGACGAGCTGATCGCCACGATCGAGGAGAGCCTCGCCATCGCCGAGGACGGCAAGGCCGCCCGCACCGAGGCCGAGGGCGACCTGGTGCGCATGGAGGAGGATCTCCGCGAGGCGCTCGCCGCGGCGCGGACGCGGGACATCCGGAACGCCGTCTGAGATGCGGGCCGCCGCCGTCCTCCTCGGGCTGCTCGCCCTCGCGGCCTGCGACCGCCTCGCGCCGGTCGAGCCGGTGCCGCGTCCGGCCGACCGGCCCTCCTCCCTCGCCGACCCCGCCGGGCGGGACGGCGGCGAGGACGCGGCCGCCAGCGACCAGCTCCGGGCCTATTACCGAGACATCGAGCGCGGGCTTCTCGTCCAGGGCCTCCTCCGGCAGGACGGCGGCGGGCCGGACACGCCCTTCGACGCCGACAGGCTCGCGCGGACCTTCCTCGACCTGGCCTTCTACGAGGAATACGCCCCCGAGGCCGGAATCACCCTCGCCCGCCAGACCGAGAGCCGTCTGCACCGCTGGGCGGAACCGGTCAGGATCGAGCTGCGCTTCGGCGCTTCCGTCGATCCGGCGCAGGAGCGGCAGGACCGCGAGGAGATCGCCGCCTTCGTCGCGCGGCTGGCGCGGGCGACGCGCCATCCCATCCAGATGACCGAGTCGGGCGGAAACTACGTCGTCTTCGTGGTCGGCGAGGCGGAGCGTCTGGCGCTCGCGCCCGACCTGCGCCAGCTGGTCCCGGAGCTCTCCGGGCCGGCGCTAGAACTCGGTCCTCCGCCTGCCGCGCTCGAACTATTGCGTCGTCTTCGCGCTCGACAAGGGCGATACCGGCCGCTACAGCCGCGCCGTCGCGCTCGTCCGTTCAGAGCATCCCGACCTGCTCCGCCTGTCGTGCTTCCACGAGGAGATCGCGCAGGGACTGGGGCTGGCCAACGACAGCCCCCGTGCCCGGCCCTCGATCTTCAACGACGACGAGGAATTCGCGCTGCTGACAACGATGGACGAGTACATGCTGCGGATCCTCTACGATCCGCGCCTCGAACCCGGCATGAGCCTCGAGGAGGCGCGGCCCGTGGTCGAGCGGATCGCGCAGGAGCTGATGTCCGGCGAGGCCTGACCGCGCGGTTGCGCCAGTCTCCGGCTCCCTCTATTCCGGAACGCAGAGGGGGAGGCGCGCATGATCCTTTGCTGCGGCGAGGCGCTGATCGACATGCTGCCAAGGGAGACGGCGGCAGGAGAACGCGCCTTCGCGCCCCATGTGGGCGGCGCGGTGCTGAACACCGCCGTCGCGCTGTCCCGCCTCGGAGAGACGGCCGGGTTCTTCTCGGGTCTTTCGACCGACCTTTTCGGCGCGCAGATCGCCGCCGCCCTCGCGGCGGACGGCGTCGACATATCCTTCGCCCACCGGTCCGACCAGCCGACCACGCTCGCCTTCGTCACGCTCCGGGACGGGCAGGCCGAATACGCCTTCTACGACGAGAACACCGCGGGGCGGATGCTGGCGGAGGCCGACCTGCCGGCGCGGATCGGGGCGGCGGCCTGCTTCTTCGGTGGCATCTCGCTCGCGGTCGAGCCCTGCGCGGACACCTACGAGGCGCTTTCGGCCCGGCTCGCCCCCGGGATGCCGATGATGCTTGATCCGAACGTGCGGCCGAGCTTCATCGCCGATCCGGACGCCTACCGCACCCGGATCTGGCGGATGATCGACCGGGCGGACATCGTGAAGGTCTCCGACGAGGATCTGGCCTGGCTTCTCGGCCGCGACGACCCGGCGACGATGGCGCGCGAGGTCCTCGACCGCGGCCCCGCGCTCGTCTGCATGACGAAGGGCGCGGAGGGCGTGACGGCCTATTCCCGGTCCGCCGAGCCCGTCCCCGTCGCCTCCCGCCGCGTGAGCGTCGTCGACACGGTGGGGGCCGGCGACACGTTCAACGCCGGCCTGCTCGCCTCGCTTTCCGAACAGGGGGTGTTGACGCGGGAGGCGCTCGGCGCGCTCGACACCGACGAGATCGAGGCGGCGCTGATCCTCGGCGTGAAGGCGGCGGCGGTGACCGTTTCACGCGCCGGGGCCAATCCGCCCCGCCGCTCCGAACTGGCCTAGGCCGGGCTCCTGCCGCGCGACAGGTTTCGATTGCAGTCCGCGCCGCCTTGGGCCGATCCTCGACCCCGTGCAACTGACGATTTGTCCTCGAGTCCGGCGTCTTTCAGCATTCCATCCGATTGCAGACCGGCCTGCCGCTTGGATCGACGGAGCCGGACGGGCTTGATTGAGTGGTAGGACGGAATCACGGAGCGGCGCCCAACCCGAATTCAATTGACCGGGCATCGAGCGGAGCAATCCCACGCGACGCATTCTCCCAACCACCGCCCCTTCCGCCCTCGTGACCGGCGCGGCGCGAAGGCGGACCGGCAAGGCCCGGTCCTAGAGCCCGTCCCGGGCGATCCGGGCGGCGAGCTCGTCGATGAGCTGCGCCTTGGCGGCTGCGATGGAGACCGCGCTGAGTTCGACGAAGGGGGCGGCGAGGTCGAAGCGGCGCGCGACCTCGCGCGCCATCCCTTGCGTGGCGGCGACGAAATACTGGCCCGAGAGGCGGTAGATGCCGTCCCGTCCGGGCAGCGCGCGGGAAACCCGCACATCGACGCGGACCTGCGGCCGGTCGTAGAACGGCCACGGCTCGGCCGCGACGCGCGCGCGGGTCTGCGCGGCGAGGGAAAAGGCCAGCCCCTCGGTGAAGCCGCGCACGGGATCGTCGGCCCAGAGCAGGCTCGAATCGCTGGTGAGCGCCCCGGTCCGGCCCTTCGACGAAGATCGGCTCCTGGGAGGCGTAGAGCGGCAGGCTCACGTCCCTGACCTCGACGGAGCCGACGGAGACCGGGATGCGCTCGGCCGGTCCCGCGGTCGGCGGCAGGTCGAAGCGCAGGGGCTCGCCGCCGCAGGCGCCGAGCAGGACGAGGGTCAGTGCGGCGAGAAACCTGTCGTGTCATGACCTACCGTCCGAAGAGAAGGGAATTGGGGGAACGTTCGAGCTGCCGCGCCAGGGCGTCGACGGAACTCGCGGCGGATTGGATGTCGCGCAGGGTGGACTGCACCTCGGTGCCGAGCGTGCCGTTCGCCTCGTAGCCCGCGACCACGGTGCCGGTCCGGTTCAGGAGCTGGCTGACCTGGGCCAGGAGCGCCGGAAGACGGTCCGCCGCCTGGCGCACGGAGGAGAGCGTCTGGTTCGCGTTCTCGATGAGCCCGCCCTCCTGGATCTGGATCAGCAGCCGCTGCGCCTCCTCGAGGGAATCGGCGAGCGCGCCGGGCAGCCGCTGCGTGTCGGGAGAGGAGACGAGCGTGTTGGCGCTGTCGAGCAGCGCGGAGGCGCGCCGGCCGATCTCCTCGATCGGCAGGTCGGCGGCCTGGTCGACGAGGAGCTCGATCTGGTCGGCCACGCGCTTGGCGCGATCGGCCACCTCCGGCGCCGTATCGGCGGCATCGGCCACGGCGACGGCGGCGCGCTGCGCCTCGGCGAGCACCGGTCGGAGGGCGCCGCGTATCTCGGCGACCGAGGACTCGCTCGTCGCGACGAGGGCGTTCGCCCGGTCGATCAGGCCGTCCTCCTCGGTCAGATCCGTGAAGACCCGTCTGGCCTCGACGAGGGTGGACCGCGTCTCGTCGGGCAGCGCCTGGACGCCGGGCGTGTTCAGAAGATCGTCGATCGAGGCCATCAGCGCGTTGGCATTGGCCACCGACCGGTCGAGCGGGAGCTCGTTCACGTCTGCCGCCACCTCGGTCAGGGTCTCGGCCAGGGCGTCGAGGCTCTCCAGCAGGCCTGGGACCCGGTCGATGGAACCCTGCGCCGAGGCGATCGCCTTCTGCGCCTCGTCCAGAACCGGCGTCACCTCGGCGGCGACGGAGTTCACCGTGGTCTGCAGTTCGACGAGGGTGGTGTTCGCCGTCTGCACGAGGCCGGATTCCCGCACCTCGGCAACGAGCCCCTCGACCTCGGTCAGCAGCGCGGAGACATCGCCGGTGAGCCCCTGGGTCGCCGGCGCGGCGAGAAGCTCGCGCAGGGCGGCGATCGAGCCCTCGGTCTCCGAGACGACCAATCGAGCGGAAGATCGTTGAAGGTGGCGATGAGTTCGGTCAGCTCGACGACGGCGGAATCGATGTCGGCCAGGGTCTGCGGGCCGTCCTCCATGGTTTCGTAGACCGAAGTCGGCGGCTTCCTCCGCGGCCTCGAGCGCGTCGACGAGCGCCTGCACCGCGCCGGCCTCGCTCAGCCGCGTCACCACGTCCTGCAGCTGGCCGGCGGTGTCGCGGAGCGAGGACATGGTGGCCCCGGCCTGCTCCGGGATGGTCTGGATGCCCTCGGAATTGACGAAGCGGCGCACGTCCTCGATGAGACCCAGCACCTCGGAGGGGGTTCCCGTGACGCCGTCGTCGTTCAGGAGCCGGTTCACGCTCTGCATGACCACGATCGCGTTGTTGAGAAGTTCCTCGACGGGAAGGTTGTTGATCCGGTTGAAGACCCCCTCCGCGGTATCGGCGAAGTCGGTAAGGTCGGCGGGAACCGAGGGGATTCGGGGATAGGGCTGAGCCTCGGCCTCGATCTCCGCGTTGGCCGGGTCGTTCGAGCTGCACGAGCGCGACCTGAAGCCCGCCGAGGAGCGAGGCCGAGGTGAGCTGCGCCCGGAGACCGTTCCGGACGGCGAATTGCATGAAGTCGAGCACGTCCGCCTGCGTCGCGTCGGGGTCGAGTCCCATCTTGCCGGGCTGGAGCTCGATCGTCGTCAGGAGGCGCACGCCGCGATCGCCGAAAGTCTCCTCGTCGAGGACGCCCGTCAGACCGGAGACGCGGCCGACGATGATGCCGCCGAACTCCACGTCGGCGCCGACCTCGAGGCCCGGCACCAAATCCTCGAAGATCACGGTGAAGTTCACCGGCTCGCCGTCGCTCGTCGTGTCGAAGACCGAGGCGCGGGCCGATTCCTCGTCGCTGTACAATCGGAAGACGGGGTTGTCGGGCAGCGGCTCGCCGCCGGAGACGGTGGTCTCGAAGGCGACGCCTCCGGTGACGAGCGAGGCGAGCGAGTTGACGCTGAGCTGCGCCCCCGAGGCACCGAAGGAGAAATCGAAGCCCGACGTGTCCCAGAACCGGGTCGCGGAGGTGACGAGCCGCGCTTCGGGCTGGCGGACGAACGCATCCGCCAGGACCGAGACGCCGTCGTCGGCGAGGCGCAGGTTGCCGACCTTGCCGACATCGAGGCCGCGATAGAGGATCGGAGCGTTCTCGCTGAGGCCGGCGACGGAGGTGGAACGCAGGGTGAAGCGAATCCCCGGCTCGTCGTTGGTCACGAGGGGCGAGCTCCGCAGCCCGTCGAAGTGCCGCTCGGGCTCTCCCACCACGCCGTCCCAGCTTCCCATGAGGTAGACGCCCCCGAGGACGGTATCGAGGCCCGACACGCCCTGCGCGGAGACCTCCGGGCGCACCACCCAGAACCGGGCCCCCGCATCGACATACGGGCCCACCTCCTTGTCGACGCGGATCTCCACCAGCACCTGGCCCAAGTCTTCGGAGAAGCGCACCGCCTCGACGACGCCGACCACAACATCGCGGTAGCGCAGCTGCGTCTCCTCGGCGCGGATGCCGGAGGCGTCCTCGAAGGCGACCTCGATCAGCGGACCGCGATCCGCGTAGGTCCGCCAGACGACGCCGAGGGAGACGAGGAGCGCGAGGATCGGCACCGCCCAGACGATCGACAGCCGGTCCCGCCACGACCGCCGTCCCTCTTCCATCGTCGGCTCGGCCGCCTTCGGTCCGTCGCTTTCGCTCACGTCGCGTCCTGCCGCTCGGTCTCGCCGTCCCAGATCAGGCGGGAATCGAAGCTGAGCGCCGACAGCATGGTGAAGATCACCGACAGCGCGAAGGTGATGGCGGCCGGTCCGGGCCGGATGGACGCGGCGAAGTTGAGCTGCACCAGCGCCGAGAGGATCGCCACGACGAAGACGTCGATCATCGACCAGCGGCCGATGAACTCGACGAAATGGTAGAGCCGATGGCGCTGCTTGCGCCGCAGCCGCTCGGGATTGCGCACCGACAGGGCGAGGTAGCCGATCGCCACGAACTTGCCGAGCGGAATCGCGACGGAGGCGACGAGGATGACCAGCGCGACGAGGAGATTGCCGTGTTGCGCGAGCTCCACCGCGCCCTCGACAATGGTGCTGTCGGAAGTTGAAAAGAGCACCTTCGTCCTCAACATCGGGAACATGTTCGCCGGGATGTAGCAGATCATTCCGACGACAAGCCATGCCCAGACGCGCTGCAACGATCGCCAGTCGCGCGATTGCAACGATGTGCCGCATCGGGCGCAGGTCTCGGTGCCCATCGGCCAGACCCGCGTGCAGCGCTGACAGGCGACGAGCCCCTGGTCCCGCGCCGTCATGATGTGCGTTCCAGGGCCTTCCATATGCTCCACCTGTCCATGGCTCCGTCCTTCAGGACGATGACGATCACCAGCGCGCCGAACATCCAGAACGCGGGCCCGAACTCGACCCGGGCGAGATCGCCGACCTTGGTGAGCGCCACCGCGCAGCCGATGATGAAGATCTCCGCCATCGACCAGGGCCTGAGATCCTCCGCCCAGCGGAACATCTGCCGTGCGCGCGGCCAGGGAGGCCGGTTCGCGATCAGGGGGGCGAGAACGTAGATGACGAGGCCCGCGCGCAGGATCGGGATCATCACGATGAAGCCGATGACGAGCACCGAGAGCATCGCCATCCAGCCGCCGTTGAGGAAGGCCAGGGCGGCGTCGAGCACCGAGGCGCGGTTGGAGAAGCCGCTCACGTTCACGCGGAGGAACGGAAACACGGTCGCCCCGATCATCAGGATCACCACGGTGACCGACAGGGCGACGACGCGCAGATAGGCGTTGCGCTTCGGCGCGATGAGCACCGTGTGGCAGCGCCGGCACACCACGCGGCGCCCCATCGGCGGCATCCGCGCATGGTAGAGCGCGTCGCATTGCGGACAGGCGATCATTTCCTCGAGGGGCAGGTCGAATGCCTCGTGCGGCGCGTCCAGCATGTCCGTCTCGTGGCCCTTCATCGGTCGGGCGACCATAGGAGGATCGTCCGGGAGTTGCAGCCGAAAACATCGTGAGGGGCGCGTCGGCCGCTCAGACGACCACGCCGTCCTTCAGCCGCACGACCCGGTCCATCCGCTGGGCCAGGTCGAGGTTGTGCGTGGCTATCAGCGCGGCGAGGCCGGTCTCGTGGACGAGCTCCATGAGGGCCGCGAAGACGGTGTCGGAGGTCTCGGGGTCGAGATTGCCGGTCGGCTCGTCGGCCAGGAGCACCTTCGGATCATTGGCGAGCGCCCGGCAGAAGGCGATCCTCTGCTGCTCTCCGCCCGAAAGCGCAGAGGGACGGTGCCGGGCGCGGTGCGCGACGCCCACCGCCTCCAGGAGCCGCCGGGCCCGCGCCGCCGCCGCCGCCCGCCCGCGACCGTGCGCGAGCTGCGGCAGGACGATGTTCTCCTCGGCGGAGAACTCCGGGAGCAGGTGATGGAACTGGTAGACGAAGCCCACATCGGCCCGCCGCGCCCGCGTCCGGCGACGGTCGCCCAGATCGGTCATGTCCTCCGCCCCGAGCCGTACCCGGCCGGCATCGGCGGTGTCGAGCAGCCCCGCGATGTGAAGGAGCGTGGACTTGCCCGCCCCGGAGGGCGCGACCATCGCCACCATTTCCCCCGGCGCAACGGCGAGCGACGCGCCGCGCAGGACGTTCACCTCCTTCGCCGTGCCGCGATTGTAGTGCTTCTCGATCCCCTCGAGCGCAAGTGCCGGATCACTCATAGCGGAGCGCCTCCACCGGGTTCATCCGCGCCGCCCGGCGGGCGGGAAAGATGGTCACCACGAAGGAGAGTCCGAGCGAGAGCACCACCGCCGAGAGCACGTCGGCCCATTCGAGCTTCGCCGGCAGCGCGTAGAGGCCGCGGATCGAGGGATCCCATGCGTTGCCGCCCGAGAGCCAGTTCACCGCCGAGAAGATCGGATCGACATAGAGCGCGAAGGCCACACCGAAGATCACGCCGAGCGCGGTGCCGATGACGCCCGTGAGCGAGCCGCAGATGAAGAAGACGCGCAGGATCGAGCCCTCGGTCAATCCGATCGTGCGCAGGATGCCGATGTCGCGACCCTTGTTCTTGACCAGCATGATGAGGCCGGAGACGATGTTCATCGACGCGATGAGGACGAGGACCGAGAGGATCACGAACATCACGTTGTCCTCGATGTCGAGGGCGCGCAGGAAGCTGCCGCTCGCGTCCTTCCACGTCCAGAAGATGATGTCCTCTCCCGCCGCGTCGAGGATCGGCATCGCCATCGCGTCCACCGATTCGGGATCGGCGACCATCACCTCGATCTCCGAGGCCTTCCCCTCCGCATTGAAGTAGCCCTGCGCCTCCGCGAACGGCATGTAGACGCGGGTGCGGTCGATGTCGTAGCGCCCGGCGGTGAAGATGTAGCCGATCTCGTAGGTCGAGACCCTCGGCGTGGTGCCGAAGGGCGTCCTGGCGCCGTCGGGCGAGATCAGCTTCACCACGTCACCGACGCCGGCGCCGAGATCGCGCGCCACGCCGGACCCCACGGCGATGGTCGGCGCGCCCTCCCGGCCGAAGGCGGAGAGATCGCCGCGGGATTCCTCGGGATGGGCGATCCGGGGGATCGTCGCGAGATCCGCCGGGGCGATGCCGAGGACCTCCACGCCGGAGGTCGCGCCGCCGAAGCTCGCCATCACCTGTCCGCGCACCAGCGGCGCGGCGCGGGTCACGCCGGGCACCTTCGAGACCCGTGCAGCGAGCGCCCGGTAGTCGGAGATGTTCCGCTCGGCGCCGCTGCCGCCCGCATAGCCGGCGGAATAGAGCGTAACATGGGCGTTCGACCCGAGGATCGTGTCGACGAACTCGGCGCGGAAACCCGAGCGCACCGCGAGCGTGGCGATCAGCGCGAAGACGGCGAGGGTGATCCCGACGAGACTGATCCAGGTCATGGCGCTGACACCGCCCTCGGCGCGCTTGGCGCGCAGATAGCGCCAGGCGATCATCCACTCGAAGCGGGCGAACGGGGCGGGACTGGACAAGGACGGGCCTCCGGCAGGGTCCGGGGAGCCTTGGTGCAAGGCGCGCGGGGGGTCAAGCGGCCCCCGGCGGCGGAGTCCGGGGTCTCGTGGCGAAGTGATCGAAGGCATCTGGCGCCGAGCGTCCGACGGGAGTTAGCTGGGCTCCGAATGTCGCGGAGCCGCCGATGACCGACCCTCATCCTCTCCTGCCGAGGCTGGCCGCCGACCACGCGGCGGGGCGTCTCTCCCGCCGCGACTTCCTCGTCCGAGCGACCACGCTCGGCCTCGCCGCGCCGGCGGCCCTGTCTCTCGCCGGCCTCGCCCCCGGTATCGCCCGGGCCGAGGACCGGACGCGGCGTCCTGGCGGCACGCTGCGCATCCAGCACGACGTCCATGCCCTGACCGATCCGCGCAGCTACGACTGGGCGCATATGGCGAACCTCACCCGGGGCTGGCTCGAATACCTGGTCAAGTACGAGCGCGACGGCACGCTGACGCCGATGCTCCTGCAGAGCTGGGAGATCGGCGACGATGCGCGCCACTACACCCTGCGCATCCGGCCCGGAATCACCTGGAGCGACGGCAGCGCCTTCACCGCCGAGGACGTGGCATTCAACCTCGAGCGGTGGTGCGAGTCGGAGGTCGTCGGCAACGCGATGGCGAGCCGCTTCGCCTCGCTCGTCGATCCCGTGACCGGAAGCGCGCGCCCGGGCGCGATCCGCGTCGTGGATTCCGAGACCATGACACTCGACCTGACGTTCTCCGACGTGACGCTCATCGCCAGTTTCTCGGACTTTCCCGCCGCCATTGTCCCGCAGGATTTCGGAGGCGACCCGCTCCTTGCGAAGGGCACCGGCCCCTACCGGCCGGCGGGATACGAGGTCGGCGTCAGAGCGGCGATCGAGAAGATCCCCGATCACCAGTGGTGGGGGACCGAGATCTACGGACCCGCGACACTCGACCGGATCGAGTTTGTCGATTACGGCACCGATCCCGCCTCCTGGGTCGCAGCCGCCGAGGCGGGCGAGATCGACATGGTCTACGAGAGCCTGGGCGCGTTCATCGACGTCTTCGACCCGCTCGGCTGGCGGCTGAGCGAGGCCGAGACCGCGGGCACGATCGTCGTCCGAGGCAACCAGCGGGTCGCCCCCTACGACGATCTGCGGGTCCGTCGCGCGCTGCAGCTTGCCAGCGACAACGGGGTCCTGCTGGAACTCGGCTATTCCGACCGGGGCCGGATCGCGGCGAATTTCCACGTCGCGCCGCTGCAACCCGATTACGCCGATATCGGCCCCTCGACCTACGATCCCGCCGCCGCGATGGCGCTGCTCGAGGAGGCCGGCGCGGCGGATTACGAGCACGAGATCGTCTCCATCGACGACGACTGGCGGCGCAACACCGCCGACGCCATGGCGGCGCTCCTCGGCGACGCCGGGCTGAAGGTCAGGCGGCGGATCGTTCCCGGCGCCACTTTCTGGAAAAGCTGGACCGAGTATCCGCTGTCGGTCACCGATTGGGGACACCGCCCGCTCGGCATCCAGATCTACGCCCTGGCCTACCGTTCGGGCGTCGCCTGGAACGAGACCGGCTTCGCCAATGCCGAGTTCGACCGGCTTCTGTACGAGGCCCAGGGCGTTGCCGAGCCGGAGCGGCGGGCGGAGGTCATGGCCCGGCTGGAAACGATCCTTCGCGACGAGGGCGTGGTGGTGCAGCCCTACTGGCGCTCGACCTTCCGCCACGCCGCGCCGAACGTGGTGGGAGCCGCGCAGCACCCGACCTTCGAGATCCATCCCTACGAGCTCGGCTTCGCAGCGGAATGAGGTGCACGCCTTGCATCCGCATCTGCCGATCACCATCGTCGGACCGATGATCTTCTTCGAACGACTGGCCCGGGAGCGGATCGAGCGCGCGATGGAAGACGGCGCGTTCGACGATCTTCCGGGCGAAGGCAAGCCGCTGGAATTCCGGCCGGGCGAGCCGGCGGTGCCGAAATCCCTCCGCGAATCGGGCTACACGCAGCCGGTCATCCTCCTGAGCTGCAAGCTCGAGACGTTGCGCGCCGAGCTCGCCCGCGAGCGGGACCGTACGAAGCGCCGCGCGATCTTGGCGGAGATCGCCGAGACCGACATGCGCCGCCGCATGGAGATCGAGCGCGCGGTGAAGGATGCGCGGGGCGCATAGGTCTCAGCTCTCCGGCGTCACCCGGAGGAGAGAGCCGTCCGGCGCGTCGACGAGCAACAGGACGGCGCCGTCCCGATCCACCTCCACGTCGCGGATGCGGCCGAGGTCCCTGAAGAGGCGCTCCTCTCCCGCCGCGGCGTTGCCCTGCATCTCGAGGCGTACGAGACCGCCGGGATTGAGCGATCCGGCCAGCACGTCGCCCCGCCATTCGGGAAACATCTCTCCGTCGTAGAAGGTGAAGCCGCCCGGCGCGATCACCGGGTCCCAGTAATAGCGCGGCTCGACGTACCCTTCGGCCCTCGGCTCGCCCGTTCCGACCGGCGTGCCGTCGTATCTCTCTCCGTAGCTGACCTCCGGCCAGCCGTAATTCGCGCCGGCCTCGATCCGGTTCAGCTCGTCGCCGCCCGCCGGCCCGTGCTCGAGCGTCCAGAGCTCGCCGGTCTCCGGCCGGATCGCCGCGCCCTGCAGGTTGCGGTGGCCGAGCGACCAGACTTCGCCCTTCGCGCCCGGTTCCCCCGCGAAGGGATTGTCCGCTGGCACGCGGCCCTCGGAGGTCACGCGGACGACCTTGCCGTAGGTCTTGTCGAGATCCTGGGCGTATTGCCGGTAGGTCAGGGTGAAGTGCTCGCCGGTGGTCACGAAGACTCCATTGTCCGTCGGCACGACACGGCTGCCGAAATGCTTGGCGTTGCCGGCCGGCGGGTCCTGCACGAAGATCTCGGTGACGTTCTCGAGGCTCGAGAAATCCTCCGACAACGTGGCCCGCGCTGCCGCGGTGGCGGTGTCGCCGCCGCCCATCGGCTTGGCATAGGTGAGAAAGAGCGTGCGGTCCGCCTCGAACGTCCGCCCGAGCGCCACGTCGAGAAGTCCCCCCTGGCCGAGGGCTGCGACCTCAGGAACGCCCCCGATCGGCGCCGAAACCCGCCCGCCGCGCTCGACGCGCCTGAGGCGGCCCGGCCGCTCGGTCACAAGATAGCTGCCGTCGGGAAGCACCTCGATGCCCCAGGGATGTTCCAGTCCGGGCGCGATCGTCCCGACAGCAAGTGCCCTGTCCGTCTCCACCGCCGGGGCCCGGGTCTGGTTCTCGAAGGCCGGCTCGTTCTCCGGCACGTTCGGGCGACCCTGTTCGACCTGGGCGCAGGCGGGCGCGGCGAGCAGAATTGCGAGGAGCGCGGTCGGGATCGGTCTCATCGTGCGGTTCCTCCGTGTTGTCGCGCGACAACGTCGGGGCGGAACCCCCGTTCCCGAACCGGGCCGAGATGTCGCGCCGCGCCGGCGGACGGATTTCGGCGGCGCACAGGACCCCGAACGCGCCCGGTCGCGTTTGCCGGGCGGACCTGAAACATGGAGAAGACCGCAATGGCCGAGCAGTCCCTGCCGACCGTAGGGAGACCGAGGAACATCGCCCCGTCCCGCGACAAAGGCGGCCACCCGGGCCTCGTCGGGCCCTGCTCGGCGGTCACGCTCCGCAGTACGTCGCGACGCCTTCGCGATGAGTGATGACATCTCTGCCGCGCGCACCGCCGCGGATCCGAACTGGACCTATCTCCTGCGCGAGTTCGACACGCTCTACCGCTTCGGGTCGGCCGGCGGCAGCAAGGCGATCCGGGCCCACCGGCGCCGGGTCCGGGAGCGGCTTTCCCCGCTCCTCGACGAGCAGCCGTCCCTGCATCCCCGCGAACCGCAATCCATGCCGGTGACGGCACACCTGCCGCGCGCGCTCGATACCGGTCAGCGCGGCTCGATGCAGGCCCTCGCCAGGGCAATGCAACATGTGGCGCCTGCCCTGACCTGGGAATTCGGCTATCTCCGCGTGCCGCGAGGGCTCGGGAACAAGTATGCCTATTGCGAAGTCGTCGGACCGCGCGGCCCCGTTCCCTCCGCAACCCTGATCCTCGGCTTCGTCCTCTTCGCGCCGCGCACGACATATCCCCAGCACAATCACCGCGACATCGAGGAGAGCTACATCTCCGTCTCCGGCGCCTGGTCGGAGAACGACGCCGCGGTCTATGCGCCGGGATCGCTGATCCTGAACCGACCCGGCGTCGAGCACCGGATCACCTCCGGCGACCACGAGCCCTGCCTTCTGGCCTATGCCTGGATCGGCCCGGCGGAGCGGCTGGCGGCCCCGGGCATGGCCTTCAGCGGATCGCGGCGGAACTCGCCGGCCTGATGACGGAGCGGCAACATGCTGGGCCGACGAAGCCGGAGCCCGTCATGCGCGACGCCATCGTCCCGTGCGCCCATCTCGCCGACTGCGCCCCGCAGATCGACGTCGTCGATACCGGCCCGGGCGATGCGCTCGTCAGTCAACGCGCGGGGGCGCAATGCCTGTCCGCATGACCTGCCCCGAAGGATTTCGGCAGGTCTTCCCGGACGAGGACTTCTACTTTCCGAAGGCTCGCCGGGATGTCCCCCCGCGTGACCGCGACCGATCCGAACGGCATCCGCAGCCTCTCGGTCGCGATCCCGGTCTCTTCCGGGCGATCCGTCGGCAAATCGTGTCGGTGCATCGTTTCGACGGAGTCTGCGGGACCTTCCCGGGCCGATCTCAGCGCTGGCCGTAGATCGCGCAGATTCGGTCCACGGCCGCCTCGGGCGGCATCTCCTCGCTCTCGCCGGAGCGCCGCGAGGTGAGTTCCACCCGTCCCACTCGCAGGCCCCGCGGCCCCACCGTGATCCGCCAGGGCAGGCCGATCAAGTCCATGGTGGCGAACTTGGCGCCGGCGCGCTCGTCGCGGTCGTCATAGAGCGGGTCGAGCCCCGCCGCCTTCAGCGCCGCCTCGATCCCCGCGCAGGCCGCGTCGCACTCGCCATCCCCCTGGCGCAGGTTGACGATGCCGCAATGGAACGGCGTCACCCCCTCCGGCCAGATGATCCCGGCGTCGTCGTGGTTCGCCTCGATGAGCGCCCCCACCAGCCGACTGACCCCGATCCCGTGGGATCCCATATGGACCGGGACCGTCTGCCCCTCGGGGGTCGACACGGCGGCGCCCATCGGCTCGGAATACTTGGTGCCGAAATAGAAGATCTGCCCCACCTCGATCCCGCGCGAGACGCGGCGCCGGTCCTCGGGGATCTCGCCGAAGGCGCCCTCGTCATGCGTCTCGTCGGTGCGGGCATAGGGGGCGGTCCATTCCTCGCAGATCGCGCGCAGCGCCCCACGGTCATCGTAGTCGATGTCGCGGTCGCCGAGACGCAGACCGGTGATCGCGGCGTCGTAGAACACCTCCGACTCGCCCGTCTCCGCGAGCACGAGGAATTCGTGGGTGTCGTCGCCCCCGATCGGGCCGCTGTCCGCGCGCATCGGGATCGCCTTTAGTCCCATCCGCTCGTAGCTGCGCAGGTAGCTGACCATGTGCCGGTCATAGGCATACATCGCGTCCTCGTAGGAGAGGTCGAAATTGTAGCCATCCTTCATGTAGAATTCGCGCCCGCGCATGACGCCGAAGCGCGGCCGCACCTCGTCGCGGAACTTCCACTGGATGTGGTAGAGCGTCAGCGGCAGGTCGCGGTAGCTCGAGACATGGGAGCGGAAGATGTCGGTGATCATTTCCTCGTTGGTGGGGCCGTAGAGCATGTCGCGTTCGTGCCGGTCGCGAACCCGCAGCATCTCGGGCCCGTAGGCGTCGTAGCGGCCCGATTCCCGCCAGAGATCTGCGGGTTGCAGGGTCGGCATCAGCATCGGGATGTGGCCCGCCGCCTGCTGCTCCTCGTGCACGATCCGCTCGATGTTCCGCAGCACGCGATAGCCCATGGGCAGCCAGGAATAGATCCCCGCCGCGGCCTGCTTGATCATCCCCGCGCGCAGCATCAGCCGGTGACTCGCGATCTGCGCGTCGGCGGGCGTCTCCTTCAGGACAGGCAGGAAATAGCGGCTGAGGCGCATTGCAGGCTCCCTTCATTGCCCGGTCCGCCTAGCCCAGGTGGCGCGCGGGCCGCAAGGTCACTCCCGCCAGTGCTCCGCCACCCACCCGGCCGGCCGGATGAAGTGCCGCAGGTGGCCGAAAGCCCCGGCGAGCCCGGCCTTCCGGTAGCGGGTGCCGAGGGCGGCGAGGTGGCGGCGCGCCGAGTTCTGCCGCGTCTCGCCGTAGCGCCCTGCGATCGCGTCGGCGGGCGCGAGATGACCGGCGAAGATCACCACCCGGGCCGCCCGCGGCAGCACCGGCGGCAAGAGGTAGTTCAGCGGGAAGGTGCGGCGGCAATCGCGGCGGAAATGCGCTACCCAGCCCCGGGGAAAGAACTCTACCCCGCCCGGCGCCATCCGGGTCACGAAGCGCTGCTCGTAGCGGTACCGCTCCGCGATCGCCAGCGGATCCCGCGCGAAAGCCTCCTGCAGCGGGCGGAGCTTTCCGACCGGGAACCGGAAGACGGAGGTCTGGCCGAGCTGCTCGAGCGGATTCGAGGGATTGCGCGCCATCACCACGCCCTCCGGGTTGCCGTGGAAGAAGAGCGGGTCGAGCGAGCCGGTGACCACCACGTCCAGATCGAGAAACAGGACCGACCCCTCGAGATCGGCGAGCTTCGGGCCCCAGAGGCGCGATTTCGGCCAGATGCCCGTCCGTGTCTCGGGAATCTCGTAGTCGATCTCCGGGAGCGGCCGCGCCTCGACTTCGGGGCGGATACCGGCCGGATCGTCGCAGAAGCAGACGAAGCGGAAGGGCGGCGTGACGTTGCGCGCCACCATCGCGTATAGACGGTTGATGTAGGGTGGACCGTACTTCGTCCCCCAGTTGATGCAGATCACCTGTTTCATCGCGCCCCGGTCTACCCCGCGCCGCCGTGAAGAGACAGCGGGGAATGATCACGGCACCGTCGCCCATATCCGCTCCAGCCCGCCGCGGTCGGGCGCCTGCGCCTTGCGCCGGGCGGGACCATCGGACAAGACAGGTCTTGAACCCGCGCGAGACAGTTCATGGCCCTGCCCGTCAGAGACCAGCTCAAATACTGGGGTGCCGCCGCCGCGGTGTTCCTGCTGTTACTGTGGTGGCTCGGCGGCGTCATCCTGCCGTTCCTCCTCGGCGCGGCCGTGGCCTACCTGCTCGACCCCGTGGCCGACCGGCTGCAGAGGCTGGGTCTGAGCCGGGCGCTGTCGGTTGCAATCATCGCCATCGTGGCGATCGTCATCTTCGTGGCGCTCGTCATCCTCGTGATCCCGACGCTCGTCAGCCAGGCGGTATCCCTGAGCGAGCGCATCGCCAATCTCATCGACCAGGCCCCGGAACTGGTGAGCGGTCTTCAGGCGTGGCTCGCGGAGAACTACCCCGCACTGCTGGACCGGTTTCCCGAGGCGCGGGACATCGAGGCCACGCTGGGAGACATGCTGGGCAAAGTGACCGGCGCGATGCGGGAGCGGGCGGGGACGCTGATCGAGGGGGCGCTGGCCTCTGGGGCGGTCGTGATCAACGCCGTCGTGCTCTTCGTGATCGTGCCCGTCGTCGCCATCTACCTGCTGATCGACTGGGACCGGATGGTGGCCAAGATCGACAGCCTCCTGCCCCTCGAACACGCCGCGACCATCCGCGATCTGGCGCGCCAGATCGACGACACCCTCGCCTCCTTCGTGCGCGGCCAGGGGCTGGTCTGCCTGATCCTCGGAATCTACTACGCCCTGGCGCTCGGACTGGTGGGTCTGCAATTCGGCTTCATCATCGGCGCGATCGCCGGCGCGCTGACCTTCATTCCCTATGTGGGCGCACTCGTCGGCGGGATCCTGGCGATCGGGCTCGCGCTCTTCCAGTTCTGGGGCGACTGGATCTGGATCGTCGCCGTCTGGGCGATCTTCCAGTCCGGCCAGTTCGTGGAAGGCAACCTGCTGACGCCGAAGCTGGTCGGTGATTCTGTCGGGCTGCACCCTGTCTGGCTCCTGTTCGCGCTCTCCGCCTTCGGTTCCATCTTCGGCTTCGTCGGGCTTCTCGTCGCGGTGCCGCTCGCGGCGGCGATGGGCGTCGTGGCGCGATTCCTGACCGCCCGCTACCGCGAGAGCGCGCTCTATCTCGGGCGCGGCGGGGAGAACGGGAAATGAGGCCCGAGCAGCTCCCCCTCGACCTCTCGCCGCGTCCCGCCCTCGGTCGCGACGACTTCGTCGTGACACGCTCCAATGCCGAGGCGCTGGCGCTCCTCGAGGGCGCGCGCTGGCCCGGCGGGCGGCTCGCCCTGGTCGGACCGGCGGCCTCCGGCAAGACACATCTCGCCCATGTCTGGGCCACCGCCGGTTCGGCCGCGGTGGTCGCGGCCCGCGATCTGCCCCGCTACGACGTCGCCACGCTCGCAACCCTCGGCCGGATCGCCGTCGAGGACGTGCCCGGAATCGCCGGCGACCGAACCGCCGAGACGGTGCTCTTCCACCTCTACAACCGCCTTCACGCCGAGGGCGGGCGGCTCCTGTTCACCGGACGAGAGGCGCCGGCGCGCTGGCCGATCGCATTGCCAGATCTCCGGAGCCGCCTCGCCGCGGCGCCGACCGCCGAGCTCTACCCGCCAGATGACGCGCTGCTCGGGGCGCTCCTCGAAAAGCAGTTCGCCGATCGCGGGCTGGAACCGAAGGACGCCGTCCTGCGCTTTCTCGTGTTGCGCATGAACCGCACCGCAGAGGCGGCGCGGGCGCTCGCCACCGAGATCGACCGCCTCTCCCTTGCCCGTCGCAAGCCGGTCTCGATACCGCTGGCGAGCCTCGCCCTCGACCGGCTCGCCGCGTCGTCCCGCCTTCCCGACCCATCGCCGGAAGACAGGCCATGAGCATCACCGATTTCCTCACCGCTCCGTTCCCCGACCCCGCCCCGCCCGCCGGAGGCGAGGATTTGGAGGGGTCGGGGCGCTACTTCAACCGCGAGCTCAGCTGGCTCGCCTTCAACTGGCGTGTCCTCGAGGAGGCCGAGAACGAGCGCGTGCCGCTCCTCGAACGGCTGCGCTTCCTGTCGATCTCGGCCACCAATCTCGACGAGTTCTACACCGTGCGCGTCGCGGGTCTGAGGGAGCTGGCGCTGTCGGGCAACACGACGCCCGCAGCCGACGGTCTCACGCCGGCCCAGCAGCTCTCCCGGATCGACGCGACCGCGCGCCGGCTCATGGACCGGCAGCAGGTCGTCTATGCGGCGCTGCGACAGCTGATGTCGGCGGAGGGCATCCACATCCTCGACCGCGACGCCCTGACCGCCGACGACGAGGCGCGGCTCGACGCGGTCTTTCTCACCCAGGTCTTTCCGGTCCTCTCGCCCCTCGCCATCGATCCGGCGCATCCGTTTCCCTTCATTCCCTCGACCGGCTTCTCCCTGGCGCTGGAACTCGAACGCGCCGCCGACGGGCGCACGCTCCGGGCGTTGCTGCCGATCCCGCAGCAGATCGACCGCTTCATCGAACTCGAAGCAACGGAGGGACAGCACCGCTTCGTCCCGCTCGAGGAGCTGCTCCTGCTGCATATCGGCACGCTCTATCCGCGCTACGCGGTCAAGGGCCACTGCACGTTCCGCGTGCTCAGGGACAGCGACCTCGAGGTCGAGGACGAGGCGGAGGATCTCGTGCGCGAGTTCGAGGTGGCGCTGAAGCGGCGCCGGCGGGGCGAAGTCGTGCGTCTCAACATCTCCGCCCAGGCCCCCGCGGACCTGAAGCGGATCATCATGGACGAGTTGCCGGTCAAGGAAGAGGAGACGATGGAGACCGAGGGCCTGATCGGCATCGCCCATCTCTCCGAGCTTGTCCTGAAGGACCGGCCCGACCTTCTCTGGCCGTCCTTCACGCCGCGGGTGCCGGAACGGGTACAGGACCACGAGGGCGACATGTTCGCCGCGATCCGGCAGAAGGACATGCTGTTGCACCACCCCTACGAGACCTTCGACATGGTGGTGCGGTTTCTCAAGCAGGCCGCGAACGACCCCCATGTGGTGGCGATCAAGCAGACGCTCTACCGCACCAGCCACGACAGCCCGATCGTCGATGCGCTCTGCGAGGCGGCGGAGTTCGGGCAAGCAGGTCACGGCACTCGTCGAGCTCAAGGCCCGGTTCGACGAGGCCGCGAACATCCGCCAGTCGCGCAAGCTCGAACGCGCGGGCGTCCATGTCGTCTACGGATTCATCAACATCAAGACCCATGCCAAGCTCTCCGCCGTGGTCCGGCGCGAGGGCAACAGGCTGATCACGTATTCGCATTTCGGAACGGGCAACTATCACCACATCACCGCGCGCATCTATACAGACCTCAGCTTCTTCACCACCGACGAGGTGCTGGGTCGCGACATGACGCGGCTCTTCAACTACCTGTCCGGCTACGCCCAGCCGGAGCATCTGGAGACCCTGGCGGTGTCGCCGATCACACTGAAGCAGAGGCTCCTCGACGGATTCGAGCAGGAGGCCAAGAACGCCGAGGCCGGCAAGCCCGCCGCGATCTGGGCGAAGATGAACGCCCTCATCGAGACCGACATCATCGACAAGCTCTACGAGGTCAGCCAGCGCGGCGTGCGGATCAGTCTCGTCGTGCGCGGAATTTGCGGGTTGCGGCCCGGCATCCAGGGGCTCAGCGAGAACATCCGCATCAAATCCATCGTCGGGCGGTTTCTGGAGCATTCCCGCATCGTCTGCTTCGCCAACGGCCAGGCGCTGCCCTCGAAGAAGGCGCGGGTCTACATCTCCTCGGCCGACTGGATGGGCCGGAACCTCAATCGCCGCGTGGAGACACTCGTGGAGTGCACGAACGCGACCGTGAAGGCGCAGATCGTGCGGCAGATCATGTCGGCGAACATGGCGGATACCGCGCAGAGCTCGATCCTTCGCCCCGACGGCTCCTTCGACCGGCCGGGACCGAGCGCCGGAGAACGACCCTTTTCCTGCCACCGCTTCTTCATGGAGAACCCCTCCCTGTCCGGGCGCGGCTCGGCCGGCGCCTCCGACGTGCCCGAACTCGCCCACAGCACGGAGGAAGCGTGAGTTTCCTCGCCGGCCGGTGCCCGTTTCGGCGCCCTGCGGGGCGAGAGCTCCGTTCCCCGGTTCTGGCCGCCGCCTGAGATTGCCCGGAGTGCCGGCGGGTGACGATCGGGCCGTACTAGCTCTCTTCCCTCAGGGCGCAGAACGGCTTCCGGGCGACCGCGGGCACGGTGATCGCTGCGCCGGTCGCGATGCGTTGACCGCCGGATCGGGCCGGGGCAAGGTCTGACCGCATCGGCCGGAAAGGACACCGCCCTGCTACGCTCCGATCCCAAAGAGGATTTCGGCCCCTACGGTCGACCGATCTTCGACGATCCCTCCGCCCGTGCGCTTAGCAGGGTCGCGGTCATCGACATCGGCTCGAACTCCATTCGTCTCGTCATCTTCGACGGCGCCGCCCGCTCTCCCGCCTATTTCTTCAATGAGAAGGTGATGGCGGGACTCGGTGCCGGTTTCGCCGAGACCGGATTGCTGAACCCCGAAGGAAAGCGCCGCGCCATGGCGGCGATGCGACGGTTCCGGCAGCTTATCGACGGAATGGCGGCCTCCCCGGTCATCGCTGTCGCCACCGCCGCGATGCGCGAAGCCGCGGACGGGATCGCCTTTCGCGAGGAGGTCGAGGCCGAGACCGGCATCGCCATCCGGATCATCGACGGCGCCGAGGAAGCGCGGCTCTCCGCGCAGGGCGTCCTCGTCGGCTGGCCGGGCGCGGAGGGACTCGTCTGCGACATCGGAGGATCCTCGATGGAGCTGGCGCAGGTCGGCGGCGGCCGCATCGGCAACCGCGTCACCTCGCCTCTCGGCCCCCTTCGCCTGCAGGGTCTTCCCGGCGGGAAGAAGGCACTTCGCACCCAGATCAAGGGCGTCGTCGCGGGCTTGCGGGAGGAGGTCGGCGCCGAGCCCAAACGGCTGTTTCTCGTCGGCGGCTCGTGGCGCGCCATCGCCCGGATCGACATGGAGCGGCGCGGCTACCCGCTCCACGTCCAGCACGAATACCGAATGCGTCCGAAGGACGTCCGCGAGACGGTCAAGTTCATCCAGAAATCGACCGTCGCCGAGCTGCGCGCCGCGACCGGCATCGGCGAGAGCCGCATGTCGCTGGTACCGCTGGCCAGCCTCGTGCTGAAGGAGGTGGTCAAGGCCGTGAAGCCGGGCGAGATCGCGGTCTCGTCCTACGGGATCCGCGAGGGATTGCTCTTCGAGCAGATGCCGGTCGAGCTTCGCGACCGCGATCCGCTGATCGAGGCCTGCCGCTTCTCCGAATCGAAGGACGCCCGCGAGCCCGGCTTCGGCCGGGCGCTCTACCACTTCGTCCTGCCGCTCTTCCGCTCCAGCGGACCGAAGCGTCTGCGGCTGGTCCGAGCCGCGTGCCTGCTGCACGACGTCAACTGGCGCGCCCATCCCGATTACCGGCACGAAGCCTGCTTCGACAGTGTCACGCGCGCCAATCTCGGTGGCATGACCCACGAGGAGCGCGTCTTCCTCGGGCTCTCGCTCCTGCACCGCTACAAGGGCTCGAGGGAGGGCACGCGGTTCGAGGAGCTGATCCGGATCCTGCCCGAGTCCGACATCTCCGCGGCCGAAGTGCTCGGCCGCGCCATGCGCTTCGGCGCCATGTTCTCGGCCGAGGAGCCCCTCCGGCACGGCGACTTGCGCTGGTTTCCGAAGCGCAAGCATCTCGACCTGAGGCTGCGCGATGCGGCGCAGGACCTCTTCGGAGAGGTGGCCGAGGCGCGCTTCTCGGCGCTTGCGACCGCCCTTGGCGCGACCTTCGAGGTGCGGCGCCTTCGCAGCGCGAAAGTCGGCGCCTCCCCGCGTCCCTGACTCTCCTTTTGAGCGACATCCCGCCGCTCCGCCTTCACATCTCCCTGCTTTGCGCCATCTTGCTTCGCTGCGGTAAGGTCGCGCTTGTGGAATTGGGAGGAATCCGGCCAAAGGACGCGCTCGACGGGGCAGCAGATGGAGCTGGAAGAGAAATCCGCACTTGTCGGCGAGCTTGCCTTGGGTTTGCTCGACGCCGACGAGCGCCGATCTGCCGAGAGCCTCGTCGACGACGATTTCGCCGCTCGGAGGGAATATGCTTTCTGGCAGGACCGGCTCGCCGCGTTGGCCGAGGATATTCCGCCCGTGGAGATCGGCCCGGCCGCGCTTGAGAATGCCCTCGAGACCCTCGGCCTCGCGGAGCCGTTTAGCTGGCGGCGCCATCTCGGATACATTCTGGCCGAGAGGCGCCTGGTTCTGTCTGTCCTCGCGGTGAAGGTCGGAACGATTCTCCTGCTTCTCTGGCTCCTCCTCTGATACCGCAGGAAGCGAGTGTCAGGATGCGGCCGCACCGGCGGAGGGCAGCGTCCGCCCGAGGAAGATCACCACCGCCACCGCCCCCACAAGCGTCGCGAAGAAGCTGACGATGAGAAAGGTCGTGTGGGCGGACCACCCGTCCCGCAAGGCATAGACCGCGCAGGCGAAGAGCGGGACATGAAAGAGGGCGAAACAGGTAATCTGGATGCGGCGTATGGTGTAGGTCAGGGGTCTGTCTCCGATCATTCGCTGCCCAAGTAAAAGGCGCTTTCCTACCTTTAGGCGGGTAATTCTAGGCGTTCGTCCTATGCCGACAACCGGAAAGTGCTTCTCCCGGCTAATCCTAGCCCATCAGAGCTCGATGTCGCGGTCCGGCTCTGCCGGCAGTTTCGGCTCCCGGCGGCGGATGATGATGTCGCCATTCGGCAGCATCTCGGGCGGATAATAGGCGCTCGGGCCCTCGAACCTGCGCAGCGTGTCCGCGAGGCCCTCCACATGCGGCTCGACCTCCGCGAGAAGCCCCTCGACCAGTCGGCGTGCGCCTTCCGACAGGAGATCCATGCCCTCACCGATCTCGCCCTGTCCGGTCCCGGGGGCGCGGTCTTCGGCGGCGATGGCGGGTGTCGCGAGAGCACAGCTGACGAAAAGGATGCGCAACATAGTGGCATTCTATCGGAGGGTGCGGCTGCGGTCCATTGCGGTCAGGATCGTTCCGCGCGGATCTCTTCCCACGCGCGGTTGATCGTCTGCATCCGGCGCTCGGCCATCTTCACCGCCTCCGCCGGGACGCCGCGGGCCACCATGCGGTCGGGATGGCTCTCCCGGACGAGCTGGCGCCAGACAATGCGGATCTCGTCGAGCGGCGCGTTGGGGTCGACGCCGAGCACCTCGTAGGGGTCGGGTTCGGCATCGGCCACGAATCGGGCGCGCATCCGCCGGAACGCCGCCTCGTTCACCTCGAAGATCTCCTGCACGCGCCGCAGGAAGACGTCCTCGTCGGGATGGTACGAGCCGTCCGCCACGGCAATATGGAAGAGTCCCTCCAGCAGATCGCCGAGGGCATCGCTTCCCGCCCCGAACATGCTCCGGATACGTCTCGCATACTCCTCGAACCCGGCCACGTCCGTTCGAGCCAGGTTGAAGACGCGGCCCGCCGCCACCTCCGCGTCCGGCGGTATGTTGAACACTTCGCGAAACGCGGTGACCTCGTCGCGGGTCACGCGTCCATCGGCCTTGGCCATCTTCGCGCCGAGCGCGATCACCGCGATGGTGAAGCCCACCGATTGCTCGGGCGGGCTGCGGAGTCTGTCGAATACAACCGAGAGGCTCTCGCCTTGACGGAGCGCGGACAGGGCGTCGGCGATGCGGGACCAGATCGACATGGCCCGTACCTAGCGGGAGCGACGTCGGCGGCCAAGCCGTCGGAGCGTTCGCTCAGGACCTGCAGGTCGAGCCGGCGGCCGATTTCGGGCAGACCGGAGGTGTCGCCACGGCCTGAGGTCGGCGGGATGACGGCCCCGCCAATCCCGCCGCACTCGCCGCGGCGTGGAGGCCATGGCCACCCGCTTGCCATGCCCGTACCTCGAACGCGGCCAGGCGCGCCCGGCCGACGCCCCACGGTCGATCTCGAGCAGCGCCATGCCGCTCATGCTCGATCGGATGGGCGCGGACCCGATCTGTGCGGAACGCCGCTCGCCATGCGGCCCGACTTCCCGGCGACGAGAAAGCGGAGCCTGCTTACTGAGGGTGGGGGAGAAGCGCTGCGATCTCTTCGACCGGTTTCGCCGCAGGCGAAAAAGGTGAGCGGGCGATTCGCGCTTGATCGTCGTCCGAGGTCCGCGCGGTAGGCAGATCAGCCAAGGGCGCCGGGAATCGTCTTCAACCCGTCCGGCGTGGCGATCTCAGCGGAGAGTTCGGCCTGCGGACCGACTTCGAGGACGAGACCGGGCGTTTCGGCGAGACGCGGCCAAGCGGCCCGGATTTCGCCCATCCGGGGATGGCTGAGACGCAGTCGCTGGAGCGCCAGGCCGCGATCGGGCAGCCGCGCCGCGGCGCGCGCCCTGCGCCAGGCGATGAGGGCCGGCACGACCCCGTCGAAGGGCGGCGCGCCGGAGGGCGGAACCGTTATCCGCCATTCGAGCCCGCCCCGGCTCATCTCGGTCAAATCTCCCATCCCGAGCGGGGCCTCTGCCAGCGCCCGGGTCATGTCAGAGGGCCGAGCAACCCAGTGTGCGAGCCTCGGGCCGCCGGCATGATCGTCGAGTCCGAACCAGCGCGGCCGGTCCGGCGCGAGCGCGGCCGGATCGACGGCGATCACCTCGAGATAGGCCGGCCCAAGCGACAGAAGGCGGTTATGGGTGCCCATCGCCGGATGCGTGCCGCCCGGCTCCGTGCCGATCCCGAGCGCCGCGCGGACGGCTGCATCTCCCTCCTCCAGCGACGCCGCAACGACGACGATGTGGTCGATCTCCACCGCCTCAGGCCGCGTAGGGGCGGCGGGCTCTCCTGATCAGGTCGAGCACCTTCGCCGCCGCGGCGGGAATGTTCGTGCCCGGCCCGAACACCGCCGCCACGCCGGCCTCGCGCAGCACCTCGTAATCTCGGTTCGGAATCACCCCGCCGCAGACCACCAGGATTTCCCCGGCGCCCTTGTCCCGCAGCGCCTGGACGAGCTTAGGCGCGTTGGTCGTGTGACCCGCCGCCTGGGAGGAGATGCCCACCACGTGCACGTCGTTGTCCAAGGCGTCCTGCGCCGCCTCCTCCGGCGTCTGAAAGAGCGGCCCCACATCCACGTCGAAGCCGATATCGGCGAAGGCCGTCGCGATCACCTTGGCGCCGCGGTCGTGGCCGTCCTGTCCCATCTTGACCACGAGCATCCGGGGCCGGCGGCCCTCCTCCTCCGCGAAGTCCTCGACGTCCTCCTCGATCCTGGCATAGCCCTCGTCTCCCTCGTAGGCGGCGCCGTAGACGCCCGAGAGGGTCCGCACCTCGGCCCGGTGCCGACCGAACACCTCCTCGAGGGCCGTGGAAATCTCGCCGACCGTCGCCCGGGCGCGTGCCGCCTCCACGGCTAGGTCCAGAACGTTGCCGTCGCCCCTGGCGCCCTCCGTGAGCGCCTCCAGCGCCCGGTCGCAGGCCCCCTGATCGCGGTTTTCGCGAAGCCGTTCGATCTTCTCCACCTGTTTCGTGCGGACGCCGGCATTGTCGACGACGCGGATGTCGAGGTCCTCCTCCTTCTTCAGCCGGAACTTGTTCACGCCGACGATCACTTCCTCGCCGCGGTCGATCCGGGCCTGCTTGGCGGCGGCCGCCTCCTCGATGCGGAGCTTCGGCATGCCGCTTTCCACGGCCTTGGTCATGCCACCGAGCTCGTCCACCTCGGCGATCAGCTCCCGCGCCTTCTCGGTCAAATCCGCGGTGAGCCGCTCCACGTAGTAGGAGCCCGCGAGCGGATCGACGACGTTCGTGACGCCGGTCTCGTTCTGCAGGATGAGCTGCGTGTTCCGCGCGATCCGGGCGGAAAAATCGGTCGGCAGCGCAATGGCTTCATCGAAGGAATTCGTGTGGAGCGACTGGGTGCCGCCGAGGACCGCGCTCATCGCCTCGTAGGCGGTGCGGACGACATTGTTGTAGGGATCTTGCTCGGCGAGGCTCACGCCGGAGGTCTGACAATGGGTGCGGAGCATCTTCGAGCGCTCCTCCTTCGCGCCCATCTCCTCCATGATCTCGTGCCAGAGGAAGCGCGCCGCGCGCAGCTTCGCCGCCTCCATGAAGAAGTTCATGCCGATGGCGAAGAAGAACGACAGCCGTCCGGCGAAGTTGTCCACGTCCATCCCGCGCTCGACCGCCGTCCTCACGTATTCCTTGCCATCGGCGAGGGTGAAGGCGAGCTCCTGCACGAGATTAGCCCCGGCCTCCTGCATGTGGTAGCCGGAGATCGAGATGGAATTGTATCGCGGCATCTCTTTCGCCGTGTATTCGATGATGTCCGCAACGATCCTCATGCTGGGGCCCGGCGGGTAGATATAGGTGTTGCGAACCATGAACTCCTTCAGGATGTCGTTCTGGATGGTCCCGGAAAGCTGCGCGCGATCGACGCCCTGCTCCTCGCCGGCGACGATGAAGGAGGCCAGGATCGGGATCACCGCGCCGTTCATCGTCATGGAGACGGAAATCTCGCCGAGCGGGATGCCATCGAAGAGGATCTTCATGTCCTCGACCGAATCGATGGCGACGCCGGCCTTGCCCACGTCTCCCTCGACGCGCGGATGATCGCTGTCGTAGCCGCGATGGGTGGCGAGGTCGAAGGCGACCGACACGCCCTGCTGCCCTGCCTCCAGCGCCTGGCGGTAGAACGCGTTCGACTCCTCCGCCGTGGAGAACCCGGCATATTGCCGGATCGTCCAGGGCCTGCCGGCATACATCGTCGCCTTCACGCCCCGCGTGAAGGGCGGCAGACCGGGCATCGACCCCATGTGATCGAGCCCGTCGGAATCTCCCGGTCCGTGAACCGGCGCGATGTCGATCCCTTCGGCCGTTCGCCAGGTGAGGTCGTCGAGCGGTCTGCCTCTCAGCTCCTTCTCGGCCCGCGATTTCCAGTCGCTCATCCCGGTCTCCTCTTTTCGACCCCGCGACATCGTGTTGCCGGGGCGGCCTACAGTTCGCGCGCGGCGCCGACTATATTCGGCGCATGATCAAGAGCCCGCTGCTTCCCTTGACCGCGTTCCTAATCGCCTTTGCCGGGCTTGTCCCGGTGTTAGCGCAAGAAACCGCCATCGGGGACGGGGAGATGAAGGACGTGGCCCGCTGGCAGGCCGACCCGACGACGATCTTCGAGGCCTCCGAGGTCGATCTCGATGATTTCCGCTGGATCGCCCGGCCTCTCGTGGTTTTCGGGGAGGCCGAGCAGGAACCCTCCTTCCGCGAGCAGATGGAGCTGATCCGGGAGCGCCAGGAGGAGCTCGTGCGTCGCGACGTCGTCGTCGTCGCGGATGCTGACCCCGCGGCGAATTCCGAGGTCCGCCGCCGTCTGCGCCCCCGCGGATTCCAGCTCACACTTCTCGGCAAGGACGGAGGGGTGAAGCTCCGCAAGCCATTTCCCTGGGACGTGCGCGAAATAAGCCGCTCGATCGACAAGATGCCCATGCGCCAGCAGGAGATACGCGAGGGCGGATAGGGTCGCGGAGTTGCGGGGCTCCGCGACAGAGCATATATGAGTAGGAAAAGGGAGAGCGATCATGCCTGCACAGGACGATCAGAGGCGTACCCCGCTGACAGGGCGCAACGGGCCGCGTCCGGGCTACTGACCGGGGCCGGGCGGGTCCGCCTCGGTCCGGGCCGTCAGGCGCTCGGCGCGGTCACTCCGGATGCGCCTCCGGACCTCCCGGGCCCTTCCGCGCGAGCCGTTCGCAAAGGCGTCGATCGTCTGCGTCGCCTCTTCCCCGTAATCCACCAGATTGATCTTGATATTGATGTAGTCGGCGTAGAGTTCCGCCCTCCGGCGCGGTGACATCGCCTCGAAGGCCTGGCCGCGCATGTCATCCACCAGTGCGTCGAGGGCCGCGAGCTGGCTATAATACTGCACGATCGGGTCGATCGTCACCCGCGGCAGGATATGGATGTCCGACACGACCGTCCGGAAGACCGAGTCATTGCGCTCCCGGGGGATGAAGGGAACGAACCCGTCCGCGTCCCGAATCCGGGCCAGCATCTCCATCCCGTAATCCTGCAGCGTCCCGGCCGAGCCCAGATTTCTCGAGATTGTGCCGAATCTCCGCAAAGAGTGCCCTGTGGACGTCCCTGAGCCGTTCGGCGCGAGCGAGCTGTTGGCTCAGTTCGCGCAGCACGAAGCCCGCGAACCAGCCCACGGCCACGACGAGCGCGGCGATGGTGGCCTGCTGGATGCGTTCGTTCTCCCAGTCGAACGGCAGGAGAAGGATGGCGCCGAGAAGGACGACGAGGCCGCTGATCCCGGCCAGCGCGACGAGCCAGCCGCGCGACACCTCACTCGAACTCCATGATCACCTCGTCCACCGCGAGACTGTCGCCCTCGCCCGCATTTATCTTCGAAACGGTGGCATTGCGCTCGGCCCTGAGCACGTTCTCCATCTTCATTGCCTCTACGGTGCAGAGCGCCTGGCCCTGCTGCACCTCGTCCCCCTCGCCCACATGGAGGGAGACGACGAGGCCCGGCATCGGGCAAAGCAGCATCCTCGAGGTGTCGGCCTCCTGCTTCTCGGGCATGTGCCGCACCAGGGCGGCCTGCCGGGGGGAGTAGATCTTCACGGCCAGGTCCGCGCCGCGTGTGCGCAGCCGGTAGCCGCCGGTGATCGGTCCCACCTTCAGCACGAGCGGCTCGCCGTCCACCTGCAATCGCGCGAGAGGCGCGCCGGGACGCCAGTCCGAGGTCACGCGCACAGACCGCCCGTCCTCGAACCGAACCGTTGCGCCGTCGCGGTCGGCGTCGATGGTGACGGGGAACTCGCGGCCCTGTGCGATCACGACCCACTCGTCGCCGATCCGTCGCTCGTGGTTGTCCATCCGGCCGGAGATGCGGCTGCGCCGGATCTCCGTCACCCGGTTCATCGCCGCCGCGGCGGCCGCGATCCGGTCGAGATCCGTCTCCGGGAGATCGACGCCTGCGAAGCCTCCGGGGAATTCCTCCTGGATGAAGGCGGTGGTTATCTCGCCCCCGATGAAACGGGGATGGTCCATCACCGCCGACAGGAAGGGAAGGTTGTGCCCGATTCCCTCGATCTCGAAGCGGTCGAGCGCGAGCCGCATCGCCTCCAGCGCCTTCTCCCGATCCCCCGCCCAGGTGCAGAGCTTGGCGATCATCGGGTCGTAGTACATCGAGATCTCGCCGCCCTCGAAGACGCCGGTATCGTTGCGAACCGCCGCCTCGCCCTCGGGCGCCTCGGACCCGTCGGCGAGCGGCAGCCACTTGCGCGACCGGTTGAGCGGCCCGGCCGCCCGCTCCCCGGGCGGTCTGTAGCGCGTCAGCCGCCCGATGGAGGGCAGGAAGCCGCGATAGGGATCCTCGGCGTAGAGCCGGCTCTCGATCGCCCATCCGTCAAGCGTCACGTCCTCCTGGCTCAGCGACAGCTCCTCGCCGGCCGCGACGCGGATCATCTGCTCCACCAGGTCGATGCCGGTGATCAGCTCGGTGACCGGATGCTCCACCTGCAGCCGGGTGTTCATCTCCAGGAAGTAGAAGTTCTTCTCCCCGTCGACGATGAACTCCACCGTTCCGGCGCTGGTGTAGTCCACCGCGCGGGCGAGGTCGCAGGCCTGCTCGCCCATCTTCCGGCGCGTGGCGGCGTCGAGGAATGGCGAGGGGGCCTCCTCGATGACCTTCTGGTTGCGCCGCTGGATCGAACATTCCCGCTCGCCAAGATAGATGCAGTTGCCGTGCCGGTCGGCCAGCACCTGGATCTCGATGTGCCGCGGCTGCGTCACGAACTTCTCGATGAAGATCCGGTCGTCGCCGAAGGAACTGGCCGCCTCGTTCTTCGAGGACTGGAAGCCCTCTCGCGCCTCGCCCTCGTCCCAGGCGATCCGCATGCCCTTGCCGCCGCCACCGGCGGAGGCCTTGATCATCACCGGATAGCCGATCTCCTCGGCGATCCTCACCGCCTCGTCGGCATCCTCGATCAGCCCCATATGCCCGGGAACGGTCGATACGTCCGCCTCGTCGGCGAGCTTCTTCGAGGTGATCTTGTCGCCCATCGCCTCGATCGCGCCCTTGGGCGGACCGATGAAGGCGATCTCCGTCTCCGCGAGCGCCGCGGCGAATTTCGGATTCTCGGAGAGGAACCCGTAACCCGGATGCACCGCCTCGGCGCCGCTGTCGCGGACCGCCTGCATCACCCTCTCGATGGCGATGTAGGACTGATTGGCCTCCGCGGGCCCGATATGGATCGCCTCGTCGGCCATCGCCACGTGCAGGGCGTTGCGGTCGGCGTCGGAATAGACGGCGACGGTCCGGATCCCCATCCGCCGCGCGGTCTTGATGACGCGGCAGGCGATCTCGCCGCGGTTCGCGATCAGAATTTTCTTGAACATGCGAGGCACCCTCAGCGCGGGCAGAGTTCCGGCACGACTCCCTTGCAGGGATCGTCCGGCGCGTAGGCGGGCGGGCCCATGCGGTCGCCCACGGAGACGACACGGTCCGTGGCATTCGGCTGGCAGGCCGCGGCATACAGGATCAGGAGCCCGGCGAGGGCGGCCTTCTCCGGAACGTGTAGCATGGAAACCCTCCGGCAGTTTCAAGCCTGATGCCATCCGCCGCGAAGGCGCACAATCCTTCCCGGCAAAGATTGCGATGGCGCGAATGCGGGGTGGCGGGAAGATCGCAAGAAAACGGCCCGGTGGGGAGCCGGGCCGAAGAAAAGGGGTACGTCTTCTCTTTGGGACCGGGGATGGGCCCCGACACCCGCTTGCCACGGCCGCCCGGCCCGGCCAAGCTTCTCGACCCCGCCCGCGGGGGATCGGCTCTATCTCGCGCAAAGCGCGAAATCCGCCGGCGGAATCCCGCGGGCATTCAGTCGAAAGCCTCGGGGAAGGCGGCCCGTGCACGCGCCGCGTCGATCCGCAGCAGCGCCCCGTAACTCTCCGGGTCGAACGGATCCTCCGCCGGCACGACCTCGCGTCCCAGCAGCCACGACAACCGGCCGGCGTCAAGATTCCCGCGTTCGAACGGCTCGGTCCCGAAATGCTCCCAGAGCGCGCGGAGAAACGCCTCGTCGGCCAGGCGATCGGCGGCGCGCCGGTCGCGGTAGCGCTCCCGCGCGACGAGCCGGGTTGCGCCTTTGGGGTGCGCGCGCCTGATGGTGAACTGGAAGTCGGTGCCGGGAAGGCGGCCCGGGAAGCCCCGGTGTTTCAGCATCTGGACCGCCTCCCTCGGCCGCGCCGGGCGGCGCGCGCCGCCCGGCCGGCCACGTCAGTACTTCGAATAGGTCGGCTCGGGGGAGATCACGGGCGCCGCGACCGGTTCGCTGTAGACGACCTCCTCGCTCTGCCGGTTGCAGGCGGCAGCGACCGTCAGGAGGGCGAGACCCGCGAGGATGGTGGAACGTTTCGACATGTAGCTCTCCGTTGCTTTGGCCGCGGACCGCGGCTCGCCCGGACCCTAGCGGGGCTTCGGGAGGCCCGGTAGCGCAGCGGGCGAAAATCGCCGTCGCTGTGGCGCATCGGCGCCGGTCCGCCGCCTCATAGCGGAATGTTGTCGTGTTTTTTCCAGGGGTTCTCGAGCTTCTTCGAGCGGAGCGAGGCGAAGGCGCGGCAGACCCGGCGGCGGGTGGAATGCGGCATGATCACCTCATCAATGAAGCCCCGCTCCGCCGCCTTGAATGGGTTGGCGAAGTTCTCCTCGTATTGCTCCGTCCGCGCGGCGATCTTCTCCTCGTTGCCGAGCTCGGAGCGGTAGAGGATCTCGGTCGCTCCCTTCGCGCCCATCACGGCGATTTCCGCCGTGGGCCAGGCGTAGTTGAAGTCGCCGCGGAGATGCTTCGAGCTCATGACGTCGTAGGCCCCGCCATAGGCCTTGCGTGTGATCACCGTCACCTTCGGCACCGTCGCCTCGCCGAAGGCGAAGAGGAGCTTCGCCCCGTGCTTGATGACGCCGCCGAATTCCTGCCCGGTCCCCGGCAGGAAGCCCGGCACATCGACGAAGGTCAGGATCGGGATCTCGAAGGCATCGCAGAAGCGCACGAAGCGCGCCGCCTTGCGGCTCGAATCGATGTCGAGGCAGCCGGCGAGCACCATTGGCTGGTTCGCCACGATCCCCACGCTGCGCCCCTCGAGCCGGATGAACCCGGTCAGGATATTCTTGGCAAAGTTCTCCTGCAGCTCGTAGAACGCGCCCTCGTCAGCGATCTTGGTGATCACCTCCTTCATGTCGTAGGGCATGTTCGGGTTGTCGGGGATCACCGTGTCTAGACTCGGCTCCACCCGCTGCGGATCGTCGAAGAAGGGCCGCTTCGGGACGGCGCCGCGGTTCGACAGCGGCAGGTAGTCCACGAGCCGCCGGACCTCGATCAGCGCCTCCACGTCGTTCTCGAAGGCCGCGTCGGCCACGCTCGACTTTCTGGTATGGGTGGAGGCGCCGCCCAGCTCCTCGGCCGTAACCACCTCGTTCGTCACCGTCTTCACCACGTCGGGACCGGTAACGAACATGTAGGACGAGTCTTTCACCATGAAGATGAAATCGGTCATCGCCGGGGAATAGACCGCGCCACCGGCGCAGGGTCCCATGATGACGCTGATCTGCGGGATCACGCCGGAGGCCATGATGTTGCGCTGGAACACCTCTGCATAGCCGGCGAGGCTCGCCACCCCCTCCTGGATGCGGGCGCCGCCGGAATCGTTGAGCCCGATTACCGGCGCGCCGTTCTGCATCGCCATGTCCATGATCTTGCAGATCTTGCCGGCATGGGTCTCCGACAGCGATCCGCCGAGCACGGTGAAGTCCTGGGAGAAGACGTAGACCTGCCGTCCGTTGATCGTGCCCCAGCCGGTGACCACGCCATCCCCCGGAACCTTGTTCTCCGCCATGCCGAAATCCGTCGCCCGGTGGGTGACGAACATGTCGAACTCCTCGAAGGATCCGGCATCCAGCAGGAGATCGAGCCGCTCCCGCGCGGTCAGCTTTCCCTTCTCGTGCTGCGCCTCGATCCGGCGGTCGCCGCCGCCCTTCTTCGCCACGCCGCGGCGGTCCTCCAGTTCCGCGAGGATGTCCTTCATGGCGCCGTCCCTTCGATCCTGTCGTGTCTGTTCCTTGCGGCGCAACATACGGGCGCGGCACACGGCGCGAAAGTCGAAATGACGCATCGCCCTTTGCCGGCTGAACGGATCGGTTTAGATGCGGCGCTATGTCCTCTTCCCACCGCTCTCGCTTTCTCGACCGCACCACGCCGCCGCATATCGCGACGATGATCGCGCTGACCTCGCTCGCCGCGCTCAGCATGAACCTCTTCCTGCCCTCGCTGCCGGGCATGACGGCCTATTTCGACACCAATTACGGCATCATGCAGATCGCCGTCGCCGGCTATCTCGGCGTCAACGCCGTCATGCAGATCGTCATCGGTCCGCTCTCGGACCGCTACGGGCGGCGCGCGATCATGCTCTGGGCGATCGTGATCTTCTGCCTAGCCACGCTCGGCTGCCTCCTGGCCACCCACATCGCGGTCTTCCTGGTCTTCCGCATGATCCAGGCGGCGATCGTCGCCGGGCTGGTCCTGCCCCGCGCCGCGATCCGCGACCTCTACGGCCAGGACGAGAGCGCCTCGATGATCGGCTACGTCACCATGGGCATGTCGGTCGCGCCGATGCTGGCGCCCGCGCTCGGCGGCGTGCTGGAGGGCCTGTTCGGATGGCAGGCTAGCTTCGTGGCGCTCCTCGCATGCGGCCTCGCGGCGCTGGCGCTCGGCTGGTTCGACATGGGCGAGACGGCGACGCCCTCGACTTCGGGGTTCGGCTCGCAGTTCGCCCGCTATCCGGAGCTCCTGCTCGCCCCGCGCTTCTGGGGCTACGCGCTGACCGCAGCCTTCTCCTCGGGCGCCTTCTTCGCCTATCTCGGCGGCGCCCCCTATGTCGGCTCCGAGGTCTTCGGCCTCGATCCGTCCACGCTCGGCATCTTTTTCGGCGCGCCCGCCGTCGGCTATCTCGTCGGCAACGGGTTGACCGGGCGCTATGCGGCGCGCGTCGGCACCAATCCCATGGTGGTCTACGGCGCGCTCGCCAACTCGGCCGGTCTTGCCCTGTCGCTCCTCGTCTCGCTCGCGGGCTGGGGCGGTCCTCTGGCCTTCTTCGGGTTCATGACATTCGTCGGTCTCGGCAACGGGCTCGTGATCCCCAACGCCACGGCGGGAATGCTCTCGGTCCGTCCGCATCTCGCCGGCACGGCGAGCGGACTCGGCGGCGCAATCATGATCGGCGGCGGAGCCGGTCTCTCCGCACTCGCCGGCCTGCTCCTTGCCGGAGCGGAAACCGGCCAGCCGCTGCTCTGGCTGATGTTCCTCACCTCCGTTGCGTCGGTCGCCACGATCCTCTTCGTCATTCGCCGCGAGGCGCAACTTGCCCGGCGCGCCGCCATCGAGACGCCGAGGGAGGCCGCCGGGTGAGCTAGTGAATCTCGGGCGCGTAGGCGAGGATGACCGGCACGACCAGATCCTCCTCGTCGGTAAGGTGCCGGTCGATGAAGCCGCCGAACTCGGTCAGCCGCGTCTCGAGCCGCCCCGCTCCCGCTTTCGGGTCCGGCCCCGCGAGCCCCCCGAGCATCGCGTTCGTGTCGCGCGTGAGATCGTTCATGTGCCCGTCGAGCGCGTGGTGGTCGGCATCGAGCAGGACGAACCCCTTCTCGAGCCGCGAGTTGAGACCCTGCAGGACGGGGAAATAGTGGTGGTCCTCGATCGCATGGTGGCCGTGCAGTTCCTGAAGCAGGAACTGCACCATGCGCGCCGTCTCCCGCCCGTAGCGCGCCGGCTCCGGCCCGTCGTCGAGGAAGGCCCGCGTACCCGCGCCGAGCCGCTCCAGCACCTCGCGGAACATCAGGTGGCGCTGGAGCCAGAACCGCGTCAGCGGCGAGAAGTTTGGATGCGCCTCCCAGGTCCCCCGCGGCAGTTCCTCAAGAAGCACGCGGAGCGCATCGGGCAGGCCCTCGCGGCGCTCGAGCGCCCTGATCTCGTCCTCCGTCATCACCCGTGTTCTAGGCCGATCCGCCCCGCGGGTCACCCTTCCCGAACCGCAAGCCCGCGTTACCTGCCGCGCATGCGCGCCTTCCTCGCCCTCGATCCGTCCGACGCCCTGCGCGACGCGCTCGACGCCCTGACCGAGGATTTGCGCTGCGGCCGTCCGGTCGAGAGCGACAACCTGCACCTCACCCTCGCCTTCCTGGGCGAGGCGCGGCTCGATCTACTCGAGGAATTGAACCTCGCCCTCGAGATGCTCCGGCCCGGGCCGGTCGCTCTGGAGTTGAAAGGCCTCGACACATTCGGAACGGAGAACCCCCGGTCGCTCCACGCGGTGGCTCTCGGTCACCCTTCGCTTCTGCACCTGCAGAGGAAGGTCGAGACCGCCGTGCGTCGCGCGGGTCTCGACCTTCCCCGGACTTCGCTTCGTCCCGCACGTCACCCTGGCGCGTTTTCCCTCCCGCATGCCGCCCGACGACCATGCCTGGCTCGGCCGGTTCCTCTCCGCCCACGGCTCGTTCTGCTGTCGGGCCGAGAGCGTCGAGGCGATCTCGCTCTACCGCTCCACGCTCGGCTCCGACGGTCCCCGCTATGACCTCCTGGAGACCTACCCTCTCGTCTGAACCCTATTTCCGGCGGCGGACGAGCGTCCGCATCCGCCCCGCGATGCTCCGTCCGCGCGGATAGAAGGCCGCGCCGAACAGGGTGTAGTCTGCCCGAACCCGGGTCGGGATCGCCAGCCAGAGCGCCTTCAGGCTGAAATAGCCTGCCACCACGACGAGGAGATTGAAGAACATGTGGATCGCCACGCTGAAGGTGGACTCGATGAGCGAGGGCCACTTCCAAGCCGGAAAACCGAAGCTCACGATATGCCAGTAGCCGGTCCGCAGAAAGACCACGAAATGCATCAGCAGAAGGCCGATGGAGAGATGGCGGATCAGACCTTCGCCCTTGAGGCTGAGCCGGACGAATCCGTAGACGAGGAGTCCCGTCGCCAGGATGGCGGCAAGAGCGGACACGCGGTTCAACTCTTCCAGCAATGCATAGCTACTCATTGGTCTTCCTTCGGGGTGTCGGGATCGGATGGGGCCGGCTCTTCCGCGACATGCGCGTCCAGCAGAACTCTCGAGCGCTTCGTGCAGCAGATCGTAGGCTTGCATGTTCCGGTACTCGGCGACCTTCAGGTCGTCTTCGAGCTCGGTCGCCCGCTCTTCGGCCTTGGCGCCACGCCTGTACCGTATCCTGTTCCAGAAACTGCATATCGACACCGTTCGATGCCTCCGTCCGGGACGTGCGGGGATAGGACCTCGATGGGCCGGGCTCGCGTGGGCAGTAAGGGAGAAGAAAGGTTTCCCTGTCGTGGCCGCGCCGCGCGGAATCCCCCCACCCCGGCGCAACGCCCGCCCGGAGGGCAGGCCGCAAAAGGAAAGGCCACCCGACGCCGGTCGGATGGCCCTCACACGTACTTGCCGCGGGCGGCTCGCGGTCCCGCGCCGCCGATCAGATCACGTCGGGGTCGTACCAGTCGCCGATCCGGACCTCCGTCTCCGCGTCCGTCTGCGACAGCATCTTCGCGAACGCCTCCGGATCCTGAGTGCCGTCATCCTTGCCGCGATAGTGGTAGGGATAGACATAGGCCGGCTCGAACGCCGCCACCGCATCGGCCGCCTGCTCGGCATCCATCGTGTAGGGCAGGTTCATCGGCACGAAGGCGAGGAAGATTCTCCTCTAGCGACCGCATCTCCTCGGTGCCCTCGGTGTCGCCGGCAATGTAGATGCGCTTGCCGCCGATCTCGAAGACGTAGCCGTTATCACGGCCCTCGGGATGGTAGTCGAGCCGCCCCTCGGTGATGTTGTAGGCCGGGATCGCCTCGAACTCGATGCCGATCATGTCGGTCGTCTCGCCGTTGGCGAGCTGTTGCGTCACCGCCTGCAATTCCGCGGGCATCAGGTCGTAGACCGCCATGTTCGACAGGATTTGCGTCTTGCCCACCATGATAGCCGAGAGGGTTTCGGGTTCGAAGTGGTCGCCGTGCTCGTGGGTTATGAGGATGAGATCCGGCTCCGGCAGGCCCTCGTATTGCGCCGGATCGCCCACCGGGTCGGAGTAGATCACCCCCTCGGGCGTCTCCAGAACGAAACTTGCGTGGCTCACCGGATGCACGGTGATCGGCCCCGCGTCGGTCTCGAATGTATTGCTGCCCTGCTCCTGCGCCAGGAGCGCGGTGGGCAGGATCGTCGTCGCGCCCAGCGCCGCTCCGGTGACAAGGAAAGTTCGTCGCGTCGTCATGTCGGTCCTTTCTCGTGGAATTCTCGCGTCCCGGCAGGCGAACTAGGGGCCGGGCCCGTCCCGTCACTACTCTGCCGCGGTCATCGCCGCTTCGTCTGCCGCCTTGGCGCGAAGATAGGCCGGGCGCGCGCGCACCCTGTCGGCATAGGCGCGAAAGCCGGGTCGCTCCTCCATCGTGCCGAAGGCGAGCCCCCAATCCACCTGCGCGCCGAGATAGACGTCGGCCGCGGAGAATGCGTCCGTCACCCAGTCGCGCGAGGTCAGGAGATCGGCAAGCGCGTCGAGCACCGCCTCGTAGCTGCCGTAGCCCAGCATCGCCGCCCGGTCCTCCGACACGAACCCGAGCGCGCGGTTCGTCATCGCCGCCTCCACCGGACCCGCGGCGAAGAAGAGCCAGCGGTAGTAGTCGGCGCGCGACTCGCGCTGCGGCGCCAGTCCCGCCTCCGGGAAGGCGTCGGCGAGATAGGCGCAGATCGCCGCTGCCTCCGTCACCACCGCCGGACCGTGCACGATAGTCGGCACCTTGCCCATCGGGTTCAGCGCGCGATAGTCCGGCGCCTCCATTTCCGCGCCGTAACCGAGATACCGCACGCTGTAGGGCTGACCCACCTCTTCGAGCATCCAGCGCGCGATCCGCCCCCGGGACATCGGATTGGTGTAGAGCGTCAGGTCCGTCACTGTTCGATCTCCTCCTCACGCCCGCCACTGGTCCGCCACGCGGCACTTGCCCTCCGGGTTCAAATCCAGACTTCCACGGCACCCGTATCATGATCCTTGCCGAGCGGCATGTCGGGTTCCAGGCCACGCTCCGCCAGCTTCCGCCGAACCGCCTCCAGCGTCGGTCCCGTGACGGCATCGGCAGTCTCGACCATCCTGCCGCCCTTAACGGTGCGGAAACGGCGCGGGATGTAGCCGGTGGGGTAATCCTCCGGATGATCGAAGATCGTCCACATCTGCAGCGGCTCGGCCATGGCGGAACCATACCATCCGCGGAGCCGTCGCGCCCGGCCTTTTTCGGGGCGCCGCGGAACGCCGCCGGCAAGCCCGCGTTGCCTTGGTCATGAGCCAGGACTTGCGGGCGGTCCTCGACGATCTCGACGACCTGGCCGGGACGGAGGAGAAGGTGAGCATCGACGACGTCCTCGACCGCGTCGGCTCCCGCGGGCAAGGCGTCACCCTGCTCCTTCCCGGCCTCGTCGGCGTCACTCCGATCGGCGGCATTCCGGGTGTGCCGACCCTGCTCGGCGTGCTCGTCGCGCTGCTTTCCGTCCAGTACCTCGTCGGCCGGGACCGACCCTGGATACCTAGCATCCTCGGCCGTCGCTCGGTGCGGGAGACGCGCATCTCGGCCTCGGTCGAACGCCTGCGCCGCCCCGCCCGCTGGATCGACCGCCATTTCGGTCAGCGGCTCGAGGCGCTGACCGGGACGACGGCAGAGAGCGTGGCCGCGCTCCTCTGCCTCGCCTTCGCCTGTCTCCTGCCGCCCCTCGAGGTCGTGCCCTTCGCGGCCCTCATCCCCTTCGCCGCCATCGCCCTCCTCGGCCTAGCATTGACGATGAAGGACGGGCTGCTGATGCTCCTCGCCTTCACAGGCAGCGCCACGGCGCTCTGGGGCATCTACTCGGTGCTCCCCTGGGTGGGATGAACGTGATTCGGGAGGGGTGGCATCGCGATATTGGTCGCTCGCGGAAAGCTCGAGTAGCCTGAATACTTGTTCATAGCCTCCGACGACGTTCTCTCGCTTCTTCTCTTCGCTCCCGTCGTCTGCCGGCTCTTGTACTCCGGTCGGTGGCGGGCGCGGCGACCGGCTGCTGCTTTTGATGCCGCAGATCGCGTGCCTCTGGCGTCGCGATGCCCGCACTGCCTCTCCTCTCGCCCCTGCGCGCCTTCCTGTGATGCGACCGGGGCGTGACAAGGGTCGCGCAAGTCCGTAAACGGGGCCCGACCCTGCACCGTATCCGAGCCCATGAGCGCGATGCTTCCGTCCCTTCCCTTCGACGCCTCCGGTTCACGCGATGCGGACAACGAGGACAAGCTCCGCGAGGAATGCGGCGTCTTCGGCGTCACCGGCGTCACCGACGCGGCGAACTTCGTCGCCCTCGGCCTCCACGCTCTGCAGCATCGCGGGCAAGAAGCCGGGGGCGTCGTCAGTCACGACGCCGCGCACGGCTTCAACTCCGCGCGCCGGTTCGGCTACGTGCGCGACAACTTCACCAAGCAGTCGCTGATGAAGACCCTGCCCGGGCCCCTTGCCATCGGCCACGTCCGGTATTCCACCACCGGCTCCAAGGGCCACGCCCAGATCCGGGACGTCCAGCCCTTCTTCGGCGAATTCTCGATGGGCGGCGCGGCGATCGCCCATAACGGGAACATCGTGAACGCCGATGAACTCCGTCGCGAACTGATCGATCGCGGATCGATCTTCCAGTCCTCTTCCGATTCGGAATGCATCATCCACCTGATGGCCCGGTCCCTGCAGAAGAAGGTCCCCGAACGGATGCAGGACGCGCTGCGCCGGGTGGAGGGCGCCTTCTCGATCGTCGCCATGACCCGCACCAAGCTGATCGGCGTGCGCGATCCCCTGGGGGTGCGTCCGCTCGCTCTCGGACGGCTCGGCGAGGAGGGCTGGGTACTGTCGTCGGAGACCTGCGCTCTCGACATCATCGGCGCCGAGTTCGTCCGCGAAGTCGAGCCGGGGGAGATGCTCGTGATCGAGCACGGCGAGGTGGTCTCGCACCGTCCCTTCGCCCCCCAACGTCCGCGTTTCTGCATCTTCGAGCATGTCTACTTCTCCCGCCCGGACTCGATCCAGGGCGGCCGCTCGGTCTACGAGACGCGGCGCCAGATCGGGGTGGAACTCGCCCGCGAAGCGCCCGTGGAGGCCGACCTCGTCTGTCCGGTCCCGGATTCGGGCACTCCGGCGGCGATCGGTTACTCCCAGCAATCGGGAATCCCCTACGCGATGGGGATCATCCGCAACCAGTACATGGGCCGCACCTTCATCGAGCCGACCGAGCAGATCCGCAACATGGGCGTGCGCCTGAAGCTCAACGTCAACCGCGCGCTCATCCGCGGCAAGCGCATCGTGCTCGTGGACGATTCGGTCGTTCGCGGCACGACCTCGATCAAGATCCGCGAGATGATGATCGATGCCGGCGCGGCGGAAGTCCATTTCCGCATCGCCTCGCCTCCGACCGCCTGGCCCTGCTTCTACGGTGTCGACACGCCCGAGCGAGAGAAACTCCTCGCCGCGCAGATGTCCGAAGCCGAGATGTGCGCCCATCTGGGCGTCGATTCCCTGCGCTTCATCTCTCTCGACGGCCTCTACAGGGCGGTTGGCGAGGCGGCGGGTCGCGATCCGGCCCAGCCGCAATATTGCGACGCCTGCTTCTCGGGCGACTACCCGGTCGCCCCGACCGACCGGTTGCAGCAGGGATTCCGGCTGAAGGAGGCCGCGGAGTAACCCGCGGCCCTCACGACTCCGACGCGAGTCATGCGCGCGCCGAGTTCAACGCGGCGCGACGGCCCGGCGCCCGCCGGCCACGATCAGCGCAGCGATCACAGCCTTGACCGCATCTCCGACGAGGAAGGGCTGCATCCAGCCCGCCCACAGCGCCGAAGCGGAACTGGACGCCCAGTCCGCGTCCAGGCCGAGGCCCGACGCCACGGAATAGGGCCAGGCAAGTCCCGGCACGTAGAGGAAAGCCGCCGCCGCCAAGGCGGCGAGCGTCATGCCGACCAGTCCGGCGCGGGCGGCGAGACCCGCGATATAGGCCATCGCCACGAACCCGATCAGGAACCCGCCCGTCGGACCGAAGAGATAGGCCAGCCCGGCGCCGCCATTGGCGAAGACCGGCAGCCCCATGGCTCCCTCCGCGAGGTAGGTCAGAAGCGTGAGCGCCCCCAGCCGCGAACCGAGGGACAGGCCGACGAAAAGCACGGCGAGCCCTTGTAGCGTCATCGGCACCGGCCACATCGGAACGCTGACCTGCGCCGCGAGCGCGACGAGAGCCGTCCCGGCGAGGATCAGCGCGCCGTCTTGCAGGAGCGCCGGATCGCGGCTGCGAAGAAGGGGGCTGTCGTAGCTCATGGCGCACTCCGTTGGGCATTTTCCGGCCCGTTCTTCACCCAAGCGTCCTGGCCGTCAATCCCTTGCCAAGCCCGCCGACAATCCCCAAGAGGCTGCCATGACGCAAATCGCCCTTATCACCGGCGCCTCTCGCGGCCTCGGCGCCGCGCTTGCGGTGACTCTTGCGAAGTCCCATCACGTCGTCGCGGTCGCCCGCACCACCGGGGCTCTGGAGGAGCTCGACGACCGTATCCAGGCGTCCGGGGGGTCCGCCACGCTCGCACCGATGGACGTGACCGACGCCGACGCGATGGCGCATCTCTGCCGGGGGATCCACGATCGCTGGGGCCATTGCGACCTCTGGTGCCACACGGCGGTTCACGCCGCGCCCCTGTCGCCGGCCGGCCACATCGCGGCGAAGGACTGGGAGCGCAGCCTCAATGTGAACGCCACCGCGACGGCGACGCTGATCCGCATGGTCGAGCCGCTCCTCCTTGCCGCCCCGCAGGGTCGGGCAATCTTCTTCGACGATCCGCGTGCCGGCCGGAAATTCTTCGGCAGCTACGGTGCGACGAAGGCAGCGCAGATCGCCCTCGCCCGCTCCTGGGAGGCGGAGACCCCGCGGACCGGACCGGCCGTCTCGATCCTCGTGCCGGAACCGATGCCCACGGCCACCCGCGCGCGATTTTTCCCCGGCGAGGACCGCTCGGTCCTCGCCGATCCGCGGAGCGAGGCCGCCCGCCTTCTCGCGATCCCCTGAGCCCCCGCGCGGCCCACCACCTTGCCGGTGGCCTTGCGCTGCCCTAGGAAAGCTGCGGATCAAGGGACCCGTCATGCGGATTCTCATCACCAACGACGACGGCATCACGGCACGCGGGCTGAAGGTTCTCGATGCGCTCGCCCGCGAGATCGCTGGCTCCTCGGGCGAGGTCTGGACCGTGGCGCCGGCCTTCGAGCAGTCCGGCGTCGGCCATTGCATCTCCTTTGCTCGCCCCACCATGGTGACGAAGCTCGAGAAACGCCGTTTCGCAGTGGAAGGATCGCCCGCCGATTGCGTGCTGGCCGCGATCTACGACATTCTTCCGGGCGGACCCGACCTCGTCCTGTCGGGCGTCAACCGCGGCAACAACGCAGGCGAGAACGTGCTCTATTCCGGCACCGTCGGCGGCGCGCTGGAGGGCGCGCTGCAGCACCTGCCCGCCGTCGCGCTCAGCCAGTATTACGGCCCGGCCAATGCCGGTCTGGACGATCCGTTCGAGGCCGCGCGGCGGCACGGGGCGGCCGTCCTGCGCTCGCTCATCGACAACGGCGACTGGGACGAGGCCTCCTACAGGCTCTTCTACAACGTCAATTTCCCCCCCTGCCCGGCGGAGCAGGTGAAGGGAGTGCGGATCACGAGCCAGGGCCGGCGGCCCGAGGCCGGGCACGGCATGACGCCGCACGTCTCGCCTTCGGGGCGGCGGTTCCTCTACGTCACCGGAAGCCCGCAGCAGACACCGACCGGGCCGGGCACCGATGTCACCGCGAATCTCGACAACTACGTCTCGATCACCCCGATGCGCGCCGACCTTACGGCGCATGACCGTCTCGGCGCGCTGCGCGAGGCGCTCGAATGAGCTACGACGCAGAACAGAAGATGCGGTTTCTGTTCACTTTACGTTCACGGGGCGTTACCGATCGTCGGGTCCTCGCGGCGATGGAGCGCATCGACCGCGGCGCGTTCGTGCAGGGGGTGTTCGCCGACCGCGCCTACGAGGACATGCCCCTGCCGATCGCCTGCGGCCAGACGATTTCCCAGCCCTCGATTGTCGGCCTCATGACCCAGACCCTCGAACTCACCGGACGCGAGAAGGTTCTCGAGGTGGGCGCGGGATCGGGCTATCAATCGGCGGTGCTGAGCCAGCTCGCCAGGCGGGTCTATACGCTCGATCGGCACAAGCGGCTCGCCCAGACCGCGCGCGAGACGCTCGCTTCGCTCGGAATCTCGAATGTCACGGTTCTCGCCGCCGACGGCAGTCGTGGGCTGCCGGAACAGGCGCCGTTCGACCGTATCCTCGTGACTGCGGCCGCGGAGGACCCGCCCGGCCCCCTATTGGCCCAGCTTCGCATCGGCGGTATCATGGTCCTGCCCGTTGGGCAGTCCGATCACGTCCAGACCCTGGTCAAGGTGACGCGCGGGGAGGAGGGGTTCGACTACGACGACCTGAAACCCGTCCGCTTCGTACCGCTGATCGAGGGGATGGACCGCGAATGACGCCGAAGCGCCCGGAAAGCGGCGTGGGCACGAGGACAAGGACGAGCGGCATGCCAGACTTTCGCGGCCCCTCCCGGGGCCTGTTCCTCACTTCCGCGCTCCTGGCGCTCGCCGGGTGCGGGCCGGACAGGAGCTTCGACCTCGATCTGCGCGACAATCTCGGAGCGGCGTTCGACACCACGCCGGCCGTCGAGCAGCGGGTCGCGGACCGCCCCCGGCCCGACAACCGGGGCGTGATCTCCTATCCCGGCTACCAGGTCGCCATCGCGCGCCGGGGCGACACGATCGCCGGCGTCGCCCAGCGCCTCGGGCTGCCCCCGGACGAACTCGCCCAGTACAACGGCGTCTCGGCGACCGCACCGCTCAGAGCCGGGGAAGTCGTGGCCCTGCCCCGGCGGGTCGCGGAACCCTCGCCGTCGACAGGCAGTCCGATCACCGGACCGATCCGCCCCGCCGGCACCATCACGACAACGCCGCTGGAGGACAGCGCGTCGGCCGCCATCACACGCGGCGAACGGGCCGCGGCCGGGTCCGAACCTACCCGGCACCGGGTCGAAGCCGGCGAGACGGCGTTCTCGATCGCCCGCCGGTACGGCGTTCCGGTGGAGGCTCTGGCCGACTGGAACGGTCTCGACGCCGACATGACGGTGCGCGAGGGAAGCTATCTGCTCATTCCCGTCGCTGAGCCGATGGAGGTTCCCGAGAGTCAGCCGGGTCAGGGCACGCGCGTGCCGCCCCCGCCCTCGGCTGCCGAACCCCTGCCCGAGGAGAACGCCACGCAGGAGACGCCCGAGGAGACGCCCGAGGCCTCCAATCTCAGCGCGGAGGCCACCGTGTCCTCCGCTTCCGAGGCCCGGCTGGCCTATCCGGTTCAAGGATCGGTGATCCGCGTGTTCAACAAGGGCTCCAACGACGGCATCGACATCTCCGCTCCGGCCGGCGCGCCGGTTAAGGCGGCCGATACCGGCACCGTCGCCGCGATCACCCGTGACACCGACCAGATTCCGATATTGGTTCTGCGACACGACGGCGGGCTTCTCACCGTCTATGCCGGCGTGGCCGACGTCGCCGTCGAGAAGGGCGACAGCGTTTCCCGCGGTCAGACGATCGCGCGGGTGCGATCCGGCGATCCCTCCTTCCTTCACTTCGAGGTGCGCGACGGATTCGACAGCGTCGACCCATCCGACTACCTCGAGTGATCCCCACGGTAGCGACGGGGATGAGGGGGCGCGGCTGGCGGGGCGCGCCCGGCGCGGCTACACCGGATCGGAAAGCGAGAGGAGGAAAAAGATATGACGAGCAAGCTCGAACAGCTTCGAGAGATGACGGTGGTGGTCGCCGATACGGGCGACGTGGACGCGGTCAGGCGGCTCGAGCCGCAGGACTGCACGACCAATCCCTCGCTCGTGCTGAAGGCCGCCGGATCGGACTACTTCGCCACCACCGTGGAGGAGACGATTCGCGCCAATGCCGGAAAGGACCCCTCACGGATCGCCGCCGAGCTCACCGTCGCCGTCGGTGCCGAACTCACGGGCATCGTGCCCGGCCGGGTCTCGACCGAGGTGGATGCGCGGCTCTCCTTCGACACGGAGGGCTCGATCGACCGCGCCAAGATGCTCGTCGACGCCTATGCCGAGCGGGGCGTCGGCCGCGATCGTATCCTGATCAAGCTCGCCTCCACCTGGGAGGGCGTCCGCGCCGCCGAAAGATTGCAGAAGGACGGAATCGACTGCAACCTGACGCTGCTGTTCTCCATGGCCCAGGCGAAGGCCTGCGCCGATGCCGGCGCCTTCCTGATCTCGCCCTTCGTCGGCCGGATCACCGACTGGCACAAGGCCGCCGAAGGCGTGGAGGGCTACGCTCCCGACGACGATCCCGGCGTGAAGTCGGTGCGCCGCATCTATGACCACTACAAGTCGAACGGGATTGAGACGGTGGTCATGGGCGCGTCGTTCCGCACTGCGGGCCAGGTCGAGGCGCTGGCGGGCTGCGACCGGCTGACGATCTCGCCGGAACTCCTGGAGGAGCTTCAGGACGATGCTGGGGACCTGCCCCGGCGGCTGTCGCCATCGGACGCTACCGGCACCGCCGCACCCATAGACGAACCGACGTTCCGCTGGGAGTTGAACGAGGACGCGATGGCCACGGAGAAGCTCGCGGAAGGCATCCGCAAGTTCCACGCCGATGCGATGAAACTGGAGAAACTCGTCGCCGAGAGGAGCTGACGCGCGGCTCCGGGCTCCGCCGCGAGTCGCGGCGCGCACCAGCGTGCCCACGAAGACCAATCGGATTTCGGAGACTACGCCGAAGGGGCAAATCGTGCCACCATGTCCGCGCACCTCGGCGCAGATCGCGGTCAGACCGTGCATCCCGCCTCCACCGCCTTCTCGGCGTGGCGCGTCTTGATCAGCCGTGGGACCCGTGGCCACCGTAGGAACAGACCCCGTCCGTCACGTCCTTGACCCCGCCGAGCGAGGTGATGACGAACGGCACCTCGTGCTCCACGCAGCACCGCAGATCCGCTTTCACCCGCGGTTCGACTTGTCGACAATCTGATTCACGTCGTCGGGAGCCGGGTTACTGCGGCAACCAGCCGCTCGGCGATGTCGGCGAATCCAGTGCTGTCGCGTTGGTTGAGCCCGGGAACCGCGGCGATCACGCCCGAGCGGCCGTACTCAACCACGAGGTCGGGCCCCGAGGTTAATACTACCGTTGCGCATCGTGCCGTATCTTCCGATGGCTGATTGCCGCTGCGGCCTGATGCTCGCGTCGCCACCGGGACCAGGCCCAGAAGAAGGCGGGGTGCGTGCGCGGCGCCATCAGCAGCCTGGCGATCAGCCTGCGGGTCTCCGGCATCGTCGGAAGCTTTGCGAGCGCGGCCGTCATGCTGCCTGCCGGGTGTCTGGACTCGTTTTGTCCCCGAGGGTGTGGAGAGGCGCGCAATAAGGACCCCGTTTCCGGGGTGATCGGCTTCCAAACGGGACCCCCCTGGCGACGGGGTTCACAGTGCTCCCGGGGTCATCGGGAGCCGAGTTGGGGATGCTGGTTGTGGAGACAGTCGCCAAGGTCCGCCGCGCCTATTTTGTTCACGGCAAGGCGATCAAGCAGATCTGCCGTGAGCTGAAGCTGTCGCGGAAGGTCGTCCGGAAGGTTCTGCGGTCGGACGAGACCTCCTTCGAGTACAAGCGCAGCGTACAGCCCCAGCCGAAGCTCGGGCCCTGGCGGGATGATCTTGATCGGCTCCTGACCGCGAACGCCGCGCGGGGCAGCCGGGAGCGGGTGACGCTGCTGCGGATCTTCGAGGATCTCCGCGGGCTCGGCTACGAAGGCGGCTATGACGCCGTGCGCCGCTACGCGGTGACATGGCGCCGTCAGGAGAGCACGGGGACGGCGGCGGCCTTCGTGCCGCTGAGCTTCGATCCCGGCGAAGCCTATCAGTTCGACTGGAGCCATGAGGTCGTGCTGATCGACGGCGTCACCGTCACGGTGAAGGTCGCGCACATGCGGCTCTGTCACAGCCGGATGCCGTTCGTGCGGGCTTATCCGCGCGAGACGCAGGAGATGGTGTTCGACGCCCACGACCGGGCGTTCGCCTTCTACAAGGGCGCCTGCACGCGCGGGATCTACGACAACATGAAGACCGCGGTGGACGCGATCTTCGTGGGCAAGGAGCGGGCCTATAATCGCCGCTTCCAGCAGATGTGCAGCCATTACCTCGTCGAGCCGGTCGCCTGCACCCCGGCCTCCGCCTGGGAGAAGGGCCAGGTCGAGAACCAGGTGGGCACGGTGCGCGAGCGGCTGTTCTCGCCGCGCGTGCGGGTGAAGAGCCTGGAAGAGCTCAACGACTGGCTGGTCGACCAGTGCGTCGCCCGAGCGAAGGCCCAGCCGCATCCGGAGATCAGCGGCAAGACGGTCTGGGAGGTGTTCGAAGCCGAGCGGTCGAGCCTGGTGCCGTATCGCGGGCGCTTCGACGGCTTCCATGCAGTCCCGGCGTCGGTGTCCAAGACATGCCTCGTGCGCTTCGACAACAACAAGTACTCCGTCCAGGCCAGCGCCGTCGGCCGGCCGGTCGAGGTGCGCGCCTATGCCGATCGCATCGAGCTGCGGCAGGACGGGCGCGTCGTCGGCGAGCACACGCGCGCCTTCGGCCGGGGCGGGACGGTCTTCAACCCGTGGCACTACGTGCCGGTGCTGGCTCGCAAGCCCGGGGCGCTGAGAAACGGCGCGCCCTTCAAGCACTGGGTGTTGCCGGCCGCCATCGAGCGAGTGCGCCGAAAGCTTCGTGCTGCGCCCGACGGCGATCGACAGATGGTGGAGATCCTCGGCGCCGTGCTGGCCGACGGGCTGGCTGCGGTCGAAGCCGCCTGCGCCGAGGCGCTGACCGAGGGTGTCCACTCCGCCGACGTGATCCTCAATATCCTGGCCCGCCGCCGCGATCCGGGACCGCCGGTCACGATCATGACGCCCGAGGCGCTGCGATTGCAGTGCGCGCCGATCGCCGACTGCACCCGATACGACAGCCTCAGGAGGGCGATGTGATGGAGCGTTCCCAAGTTCTCGAAGCCATGGGGGAGCTCAAGCTCTACGGCATGCGCGGCGCCTACGACGAGATCCTCGCCACCGCCGTGAAGCGGCAGCACGAGCCGCAGCGGGTGGTCGGCGACCTCCTCGAGGCCGAGATCAACGAGAAGCAGGCGCGGTCGATCAAGTACCAGATGACAATCGCCAAGCTGCCGCTGGCCAAGGACATCGACGACTTCGACTTCGACACGGCCGAGGTGAACGAGACACTGGTGCGCGATCTCGCCGGCGGAGGCTTCATCGAGCAGCAGCGCAACGTCGTGCTGATCGGCGGAACCGGCACCGGCAAGTCGCACGCCGCCATCGCCATCGCGCGCGCCTGCATCTGCCGCGGCGCCCGAGGCCGCTTCTTCAACGTCGTCGACTTGGTGAACAAGCTCGAGGCCGAGACCCGCGCCGGCCGCCAGGGCCGCATTGCCGATCATCTCACCCGCCTCGACTTCGTGGTGATGGATGAGCTCGGCTATCTTCCCTTCGCCCAATCCGGCGGGCAGCTGCTGTTCCACCTCATCAGCCGCCTCTACGAGCGCACCTCGGTGATCGTCACCACGAACCTCGCCTTCGGAGAATGGCCCAGCGTCTTCGGAGACGCCAAGATGACGACGGCGCTCCTCGACCGCCTGACCCATCACTGCGACATCGTCGAAACCGGCAACGAGAGCTGGCGCTTCAAGAACCGCGCCTGAACCCGAACCTACCCGCTCAGAAACGCGCCTGACACGCCTGCGCCGGCTGGGAAGCTCCGGCGCGTCAGGCGCGTCGTACCGCCACGAAAGAGGGGTCCCTTTTCGACGCCGATACGGGGTCCCGGTTCAGTGCTGATTGACATTCGGTGGGCGTGGGGCGGCAGTATTCCGGCACGGCGGGGCGGATCGAGAACTGCCAGGTGGGGGTCTTCGCGGCCTATGCCAGCCGTTGGGGCCACGCGCTCGTCGACCGTCAGCTATACCTGCCCAAGGACTGGGCGGAGGACGAGGCGCGGCGGCGCAAGGCCCGCGTTCCCGACGACGTCGCCTTTGCCACCAGGCCGACGATGGCGCGGGCGATGATCGCCCGCCTTCTCGATGCGGGGCTGCCCTGCGCCTGGGTGCTGGCCGACGCGCTCTACGGCTCGGACTACCAGCTGCGGCGCCTGCTCGAGGGCCGCGGGCAGCCCTACGTGCTCGCTGTGCGCTCGAACCAGAGCATACGCTTCCTCGCCGAGGACTGGGGTCTGGTGCAGACTGACCCCGCCACGGTCGCGGCCGAGCTGGACGACGGGGACTGGGCCTCGCTCACCGCCGGCGAGGGTGCGAAGGGGCCGCGGCTCTGCGACTGGGCACGCGTGCCGCTCTCCTGGGACCGCGGGGCGGGCTTCGAGCGCTGGCTGCTGATCCGGCGCAGCCGGCGCCGCGATGCGCTCGCCTACGCCTTCGCCTACGCGCGCGAAGGCACCTCGCTGCCCGAGCTCGCCGCCGCGGCCGGCTCCCGCTGGGCAATCGAGGAGTGCTTCGCGCGCGCCAAGGACGACCTCGGCCTCGACCACTGCGAGGCCCGCTCCTGGCACGGCTGGCACCGTCACACGAGCCTCGTCATGGCGGCCCAGGCCTTCCTCGCCCACCTCGCCGCCGCGCAGCGCCGGCTGGCTTTCGGCAAAGCCCTCGGGGACAAAACGAGTCCAGACACCCGGCAGGCAGCATGACGGCCGCGCTCGCAAAGCTTCCGACGATGCCGGAGACCCGCAGGCTGATCGCCAGGCTGCTGATGGCGCCGCGCACGCACCCCGCCTTCGTCTGGGCCTCGTCCCGGTGGCGACGCGAGCATCAGGCCGCAGCGGCAATCAGCCATCGGAAGATACGGCACGATGCGCAACTGCAGTATTAAAGCGGTTTGCTTTTAATACGACGCGTATCCCGCTGCTCTGAAGAAGCTCCAGCACTCCTCGGGCTCGAAGAGATCGCAGATGTCGCCGAGCGCCCGGATGAGCGTATCGTAGGTCCGCGCGCCGATGCGGCGGAGGTGGGCTTTCAGCTTGGAGAAGGCCATCTCGATCGGGTTCAGATCGGGTGAGTAGGCCGGCAGGTTTGAGGGATCGAAAGGCGTCCAGTGGACGTCTTTCCCCGAGAACGGAACCAGCAGCCATGGACGTTCAGGATCTCGGCGGCCTTCGGGCTCCTGTGGGTCGAGAGGTTGTCGAGGATGACGACGGTGCCTGGCGACAGGGCCGGTGCGAGCTGGGTCTCGACGTAGAGGTCGAAAGCGGCCCGGTCCATCGCGCCCTCGATCACCCAGGGCGCAATCAACGCGTCGCAGGTAAGCCCGGCGATGAATGTCTGCGTCTTCCAGCGACCGAACGGGGTCGTGCCGAAAAGACGTTCGCCGACGGCACTCCTGCCCCGCAAGCGGGTCATGTTCGCCTTCACCGACGTTTCATCGAGGAAGACCAGCCGATGCACCCTGTCCCGCATGAAGGGCTGCCGGCGGACGGTCCAGTCATGCCGGGCCAGCCTGATATCCGCCCGGTCGCGTTCCTGAGCGATCAGGCCTTTTTTTATATGAGAACCCCGCCCTGATCAGGGCCCGGTGGATCGACGAGAGCTGCACCGACACGCCATGCGTCTCCTCCAGCGGTCGCCCTTCGCGGCGCCATCGGTTCAAGCCCGATGGGCGACGCCAATTCCTTCAGGGTGATGTCCGGCTCCGCACGGACGATCTCGATCAAGAACGCCATGTGCGGCGCAAGCTTGCCGGCGGTCCCCGCTGCGCGGCCCTGCCGCTTCGGCGTTATCACACCCCGGTCGCGATGAGCGGCCGCCAACCGGATCGCCGTGCTGGCACTCACACCGAAGACTTGCGCAGCTGCCCGTCGCGAATGACCCGCGGCGATGTAGCGCCAGATCCGTTCGCGAAGGTCCATCGAGTAGGGTTTGCCCATCCATCCACCTCCTTCCGGAAGTGAATCAGACCGATGATCTCAGGGGAATCTGGAGGGTTCTGTGAGGCGCGGCATGACGTTGGCAGCGGGCGCGACGCTGGTTGGCGCCTCATTGAAGCCGGATTGAACGAAGCCGCGGTGGGTTCCGCGCTATGGGCGGAGTATCGCGGGGCGGTGGGTACGACGCTGATCCCGGGGGGTGATCTGACGGGCTGGGCGCGGTCGGGGGGCAATGATCCCGGTTGCGCCGGGGCAAGAAGCGCCGTGTGGAGGCCGTCGGACGTGATCGACAGCGCCGTGATCTACGGTTGATGATCGTGCTGACTGACCCGGGTGCACGGCCACTTTGGCGCGCGCCGCGAGTGCGGGCGCCGTGAGAATGCCGGAGATGATCTGGACCGCGATCATCATGGGTGGGACGGGGTCGCATAAGGTGGTGCGCGAGGCAGCGTCGACAGGATCAGCGAGAGGCTGCCGCAGCAGGGGCAGGTGGCGGGCTCCGGCCCATGCCGCCATGACGGGGCGCACCGGCGGTCGTCTGCCTCAGTGTCGCGTTCGCCCTGCTGAGGGTGGGCGGGCTGGGCCAGCAGTTGGCGGCAGAGCGCGAGCCGGGCTGCGCGATGGCTGTTGGCCAGGAAGCCGAAGTGGCGGATGCGATGGAAGCCGGTCGGAAGGACGTGCAACAGGAACCGGCGGATAAACTCAGCCGGCTCGAGCGTCATCACCTTGTGGCGGCCTTCCTGCCGATAGTCCTTCCAGCGGAAACTGACGGCGTCGTCGGTCATGGCGACGAGCCGGCTGTTGGCGATGGCGACGCGATGGGTGTAGCGGCCGAGATAGGCCAGCACCTGCTTGGGGCCGCCGAATGGCGGTTTGGCGTAGACCACCCAGTTGATCCGGCGCAACGCCGCGCAGTGGGCGGCGAAGGCGCGAGGCCCGGCGAGCGGAGCGAGCTCGCCGAAGAAGCGCAGTCCGCCATCGGCGAAGGCGGCGGCGAGACGTTCGAGAAAGAGCCGTCGGAACAGCCGCCCGAGCACCTTGACCGACAGGAAGAACCCGGGTGGGCAGGCGATCCAGCGCGTCCGGTCGGGCGAGAGGCCGCCGCCCGGCACGATGCAGTGGACATGCGGATGGTGCTGCATCGCCTGACCCCAGCTGTGCAGCACGGCGACGCCGCCGATCTCGGCGCCGAGGTGGCGCGGGTCGGCCGCGATGAGGCGCAGCGTCTCGGCGGTGGCGCGGAACAGGATGGCGTAGACCGCTGCCTTGTTCTGGAACGCCATGGCGCCGACCGGCGCCGGCAGGGTGAAGACCACGTGGAAATAGGGAACGGGCAGCAGCTCCGCCCGCCGTGCGGCGACCCAGGCTTCCCGAGCCCGACCTTGGCACTTGGGACAGTGACGGTTGCGGCAGGAATTGTAGGCGATCGCGGTGTGGCCGCAGTCGGCGCAGCGGCGGACATGCCCGCCGAGTGCGGCAGTGCGGCAGGCTTCGATCGCGCCCATCACCCGGCGCTGGTCGCGGTCGAGGTGCTCGCTGCGCGTGGCGCGGAACGCGGGGCCGTGGCGGCGGAAGACGTCCGCCACCTCGAGGCCGCCAGCCATGACGCGCCGCCTCAGGCCGGCGGTACCACCTCGAGCCTCAGCTTCTCCAGCGGGCTCGTCGTCCGGCCGATGAGACCCTGCGAGACATGGGTGTAGCGCGCCGTGGTCGACAGGTGCGCGTGGCCCAGCAGCACCTGGATCACCCGGATGTCGACGCCGCTCTCCAGCAGATGGGTGGCGAAGCTGTGGCGCAGGATGTGGACGGTCACCTTCTTGCCGATCTCCGCCGCCGCCCGCGCCGACCGGCAAGCCGCGTGCAGCGTCGTCGGCTCGATCGGGTGGTCGGCGTCGCGCCCCGGAAACAGCCAGTGCTCGGGACGCGCCAGCCGCCAGTAGGTGCGCAGGATCGCCAGGAGCTGCGCCGACAGCATCACGTAGCGCTCCTTGCCGCCCTTGCCGTGCTCGATGCGGATGATCATCCGGTCGCTGTCGATGTCGGCGACCCTCAGGTTCGTGACCTCCGAGACCCGCAACCCGGCGGCATAGGCGGTGGTCAGCGCGGCGCGGGCCTTCAGGCTGGGCACGGCCTCAAGGAACCGCACCACCTCGTCGGCGCTCAGCACCACCGGCAGGCGACGTGGCTCGCGGGCGTAGGCGATCCGCTCGGGGATCTCCGCCATCCCGAGCGTGACGCCGTAGAAGAACCGAAGCGCAGCCACCGTCTGGTTCAGGCTCGACCACGCCACACCCTTCGAGGCGAGGTGGACCTGAAAGGTGCGCACGTCCTCCAGCGTCAGCGTGTCGGGCGACCGTCCGAAAAACCGGCTGAACTTCGACACCGCATGCACGTAGGATCGTTGCGTCGCCGGCGAGAGGTTGCGGACCGTCATGTCCTCGATCATGCGGCGGCGCAGAGGGCTGATATCGGTCATCGGAAAGCTCCTGTCTGGAAGGGGTCTCAGCAACCCAATCCTTCCAGTCAGAAGCACCGCCCGCGAAGCAGGCTCCTGCCGCGCAGCGGCTTCGTTCAATCCCCAACAATTCAGATCAGAGGCAAACCGCTTTAACCTCGGGGCCGCGATAGCCGGGACTTTCAGATTGTCGAACGGCTGCATGCGCATCCTGCCATTCCCGGCCATCCGTGACGGCGCGACAATACGGGCCAAGCGGGACGTCTCGGAAACTCAGTCGTCCCAGTCGGGGGCCATGTCCGTCGGGCTGATCTGCCGTCCGTCGGGCCGCGACAGGCCGTCGATCCGGCCGATCTCCTCCTGCGACAGTTCGATCTCGGCCGCGGCGCGATTTCCGGCGAGCCGCTCGGCCTTGCCGGTCTTCGGGATCGCGATGCCACCCTTCGCGAGCACCCACGCCACCGAGACTTGCGCCGGATTCGCGTCATGCGCCGCGGCGATCTCCTTCATCGTGTCGTCCTGCATGACCTCGCCGCGCGCCAGCGGGGAATAGGCCTCGAGCGGAATATCCATCCCCTCCATGGCGGCGACGAGCTTCGCCTGTGGGACGAAGGGATGATACTCGACCTGGTTCGCGGCGATCGGGTGCCGCATCACGCTCTTCGCCTGTTCGAGCAGCGCGATGGTGAAGTTCGACACGCCCCCGTTCCGGACGTGCCCCGCCTCGATCAACTCGTCGAGTACCGGGAGCGTGTCGGTCAGCGGCACCGTCTTCGAAGGCCAGTGGAGCAGAAGCAAGTCCACGTGATCTACGCCGAGCCGGTCGAGGGATTCCATCGCCGCGCGCTTGAAGTCCGACGGCGCGTAGCGGTCGGGGAGGATCTTCGTTGTCAGGAAGATCTCTTCGCGGGGAACGCCCGCGGCGCGGATCCCAAGCCCCACGGCCTCCTCGTTGCCATAGGCCTGAGCCGTGTCGATATGACGGTACCCTTCTGACAGGGCCGCCTTGACGAGGTCGGCGGTCTTTTCCGCTTCGATCTGGAACGTGCCGAGTCCGAGCGAGGGAATTCTCGCGGGGCCGATCTTCTGCACGGGCATCTGCGTCTCCTTTATCGGAAGTCCCCGCGCCAACGCGACCGGAGCGCCGCGGGTCCGATTGCGCGAAACATCGTCGCCCGGGCTGCATTCTCCGCCATCGTGCGCTACGCTTCTTCGTTAACGGAAAGGAGTACGCCCATGCCACGCGACACGACCCTCCCGCCCCCGGTCCTGCCGATCTCTCCCTATCCCGACACCCAGAAGGTGCTCGAGCGGCTGATCGTCGAGGCGGACCTGTCGAAGAAGGACCGCGAACAGATCTCCGGCCGCGCGGTGGAACTGGTCAAGCGCATCCGAAAGCATGGCGATCCCGGGCTGATGGAGGTGTTCCTCGCCGAATACGGCCTCTCCACTGAGGAGGGGATCGCGCTCATGTGCCTCGCCGAGGCGCTTCTGCGGGTGCCCGACGCGCAGACGATGGACGAATTGATCGAGGACAAGATTGCCCCCGGTCAGTGGGGAGAGCATCTGGGGCATTCCTCCTCCTCCCTCGTGAACGCCTCCACTTGGGCGCTGATGTTCACCGGCCGGGTGCTCGAGGAGAACGACAACCGGCCACTCAAGGCGCTCCGCGGCGCCGTCAAGCGGCTGGGCGAGCCGGTGATCCGCAACGCCACCGGTCAGGCAATGCGCGTCATGGGCCGGCAATTCGTCCTGGGCGAGACCATGGACAAGGCGATGGAGCGCGCCAAGAAGGAAGAGGAGAAGGGCTACACCTATTCCTACGACATGCTCGGCGAGGCGGCGCGCACCTACGAGGACGCGGAGCGCTATCGCAAGGCCTATGGCGGCGCGATCGAGAAGATGGCGAAGCGCGCCACGAAAGGCGACATCGCGACCAATCCCGGCATCTCCGTCAAGTTCTCCGCGCTCCACCCGCGCTACGAGATGTCGCAGCACGATCGGGTGCTCGAGGAGCTGGTGCCGATCGTGCGCGACCTTGCCGCGAAGGCCGCGAAGCTGAAGATCGGCTTCAACATCGACGCCGAGGAACAGGACCGACTGACCCTTTCGCTCGAGGTGATCGAGAAGGTGCTGGAGGACGAGCGCCTCGCCGGCTGGGACGGGTTCGGGATTGTCGTCCAGGCCTTCGGCCCGCGCTGCGAGGCGGTGATCGACTGGATCGCCTCCACCGCCGAGCGCCTCGACCGCAAGCTGATGGTCCGGCTCGTGAAGGGCGCCTACTGGGATACCGAGATCAAGCTCACCCAGCAGGAAGGCCTGCCGCGCTTCCCGGTCTTCTCACGCAAACCGGCCTCCGACGTGAGCTTCATCGGAAGTGCCCGCAAGCTCCTGAACTACCGCGACCGCATCTACCCGCAATTCGCGACCCACAACGCCCATACCGTCGCCGCCGTCCTGCACATGGTCGAGGACATGGGCGTGAAGAGGAACGAGTTCGAGTTCCAGCGCCTGCACGGCATGGGCGAGGTGCTGCACACGATGGTCATGGAGGATCACGGCACGCGCTGCCGGATCTACGCCCCCGTCGGCGCCCATCGCGACCTGCTGGCCTATCTCGTTCGCCGGCTTCTCGAGAACGGTGCCAATTCGAGTTTCGTGAACCAGATCGTCGACGACGACGTGCCGCCCGAGCAGGTCGCCGAAGACCCCTTCGACGCCCTCGGCTACGCCCCTCACGTCACGCCGGGGACGAAGATCTTCGAACCGGTGCGAGAAAACTCCCGCGGATGGGACCTCACGGCGGTCGAGCACCTCGACGAGATCGAGACCGCACGCAGGCCCTTCCAGACCAGGCGGTTCGAGGCCGGTCCGATCCTCGCCGGGGAGGCTCGGCCCGAGGAGGCCGTCGAACGCCGCAACCCCGCCGACCCTGAGGATCTCGTCGGCACGACCCGCTTCGCCTCCGGCGCCGACGTCGAAACCGCGCTAGCGGCCGCGAAGCCGTGGACCGCGGGGGGAGCCGAACGGGCCCGGATCCTGAAGGCGGTGGCCCGGCACTACGAGGACAATTTCGGCGAGATCTTCGCCGTTCTAGCACGCGAGGCCGGCAAGACGCTCCCCGACGCCGTCGCCGAACTCCGGGAGGCCGTAGACTTCCTCCTCTACTACGCCGAGGAAGCCCAGAAGCTAAAGAGCGAGCCGTTGGGTCGCTTCGTCTGCATCAGCCCGTGGAACTTCCCGCTCGCGATCTTCACCGGGCAGATCGCCGCAGCCCTCGCCGCGGGCAATGCCGTCCTCGCCAAGCCCGCCGAGCAGACGCCGCTCATCGCCCATCTGGGGGCGCGGCTCATGCACGAGGCGGGCGTGCCGACCGAGGCAATGCAACTTCTCCCGGGCGGCGGAGAGGTCGGGGCGGCCCTGACCTCGGACAGCCGGATCGACGGCGTCTCCTTCACCGGGTCGACGGAAACGGCCCAGAAGATCAAGCAGGCGATGGCCGAGAACTGCCATCCGGGCGCGCCGCTGATCGCCGAGACCGGTGGCCTCAACGCGATGATCGTCGACAGCTCCGCCCTGCCGGAACAGGCGGTGCGCGATATCCTCACCTCGGCGTTCCAGTCCGCCGGGCAGCGCTGCTCGGCGCTCCGCTGCCTCTACGTGCAGGAGGACATCGCGGAGAACTTCCTCGAGATGCTGAAGGGGGCGATGGATGCCTTCCGCGTCGCCGATCCCTGGCAGATCCATTCCGACAGCGGACCGCTCATCGACGAGGAGGCCTATGCCCCGATCTCGGAATACGTCGAGACCGCCCGCACCGAGGGTCGCCTGGCACACCAGATCAAGGCGCCGGAGAGCGGCCATTTCCTCGCCCCGGCGCTCATCCGGGTGAAGGGGATCGAGGAACTCCGGAGGGAGGTGTTCGGCCCCGTCCTTCACGTGGCGACCTTCAAGGCCAAGGAAATCGACAGGGTCATCGACGCGATCAACGGCAAGGGCTACGGGCTGACCTTCGGGCTTCACACCCGGATCGACGACCGGGTGCAGCACATCACGGACCGGATGCATGTGGGCAACATCTACGTGAACCGGAACCAGATCGGCGCCATCGTGGCCTCCCAGCCCTTCGGCGGGGAAGGCTTGTCTGGCACCGGACCGAAGGCCGGCGGACCGTTCTACGTGCCCCGCTTCCAGAAGGCGGTGGCACCGGAAGCCCCGCCGGAGAACCCCATCGACCTGCCGGGACCTACCGGCAAATCGAACCGTCTCCACCTCACCCCGCGCGCGCCTGTGCTTTGCCTCGGCCCGACCGACGAGGATCGCGCGGCGCAGAAGCAAACGGTGGAACGGTTGGGGGGCGTCGCGAAGCTGGTCTCGTCCGAGCCCGACCTTGCCAAGGAGCCCGAGTTCGGCAGCGCCGTCTGGTGGGGCGACGAGGAGACGGCCCGGCGCTTCGCCAGTCAGCTGGCACAGCGCGCCGGCCCGCTCCTGAGAATCGTGACGGGCCCGGTCACCGTGCCTGACGTCTTGCACGAGCGGCATCTGTGCATCGATACCACCGCCTCCGGCGGCAACGCTCAGCTCCTTGCGGAAGTCGCCAAGAAGGACCCGCGGGCCAGAGGCGAGGCACGGGCCAAGGCGAAGAGCGCGTGAGGATATCGGGGTACCGCCAGCGGACGGTACCCCGCGATCCAGCGATGGACGCTCCGCGGCGGCGCTTGATTTGACCTCGCGCCGCCGCCATTTCTGACCGATGTTCCCCCTCCGCGACCACAATCCCTCGCGATCGACGCCCGTCGTCGCTATCGCCCTGATTGTGGTGAATGTGGCCGTCTTCTTTGCCACTCTGCCCTATCTCGACGAGCCCCGTTTTCTCGCAGAGTGGGCGCTCATCCCGGCCCTGTCGCTCCCGGTCACCTTCCTCACCTCGCAGTTCCTCCACGGCGGGATCGTGCATCTCGGCGGCAACATGCTGTCTCTGTGGATCTTCGGGGACAACCTCGAGGACCGGATGGGGCGGCTGCCGTTCCTCGGCTTCTATCTCGTCTGCGGCCTGGCGGCCGCGCTGACACAGATGGGAACGGCGGTGAGAAAGATGCCGTAATACCAACGGCCCTACGGATTGACCTGTGCCCATTGCCTGGAGGTGATGGAGGAGACGACTTCGGGCTTTTCTGCGAAACGGCTCCACGCGTTGCAGCAGGCATCGACGATGGCGTCGTAGTTGTCGAAGACGCTGATCGCGAGCCAGTTCGCCCGCAGGTACTGCCAGACGTTCTCGACCGGGTTCAGCTCCGGGCTGTAGGGCGGGAGCATGACGAGGGAGACGTTGTCGGGGACGACCAGCGCGTGTCCGCCGTGCCAGCCGGCACCGTCGAGGACGAGGACGGCATGGGCGCCGGGGGCGACGGTGCGGGCGATCTCGGCGAGGTGGTCGTTCATCGCGCCGGTATCGGCGAAGGGCATGACGAGGCCCGCGGCGACGCCGCGGCCGGGACAGACCGCGCCGAAGATGTAGGCCCACCGATAGCGGGTGTCGCGCGGCGCACGTGGGCGCGTGCCGCGCTTCGCCCAGACCCGGGTGAGCGTGCCCTGTTGGCCTACGCGCGCCTCGTCCTGGAACCAGACCTCGAGCGGTTTGCCCCTTGCAGTCTCGGGGACCGCGGCGGCGACCGCCTCGGAGAAGTTTTTTTGAAAGCTTCCTGCGCCTCGGGGTCGGTCTTCGGATGGCGCGGGCGCACCGAGAGCCGCCGGTAGCCGAGCGCCGCCAGGTACTTGCCGACCGTCCGCTCGTGCAACTCCACCCCGAACGTCGAGGCAATCCGGGCCCGCAGGTCCTGCCGCCGCCAGCGTACCACCCCGTCCACCGCCGGATCGGGGCCGGCCTCCAGCCAGAACACGACTTCGGCCACCTGGCCAGGATTAAGCCGCCGGGTTCGCGGGGCGCCTCGCCGGTTCGAGAGCCCGGCGAGCCCTTCGGCGTTGTAACGATGCACCCAGTCCCGGAGCGTCTGCCGGTCCATGCCGCAGGTCTCCGCCGAAGTCTTCCGATCGGCGCCCTCCAGCACCAGCGCTAACGCCAGCATCCGGCGCGCCGCCTGCCTGTCTCGGCTCTTCACCGCCGCCGCCCGCAGCTCCGCTGCCGTCAAATCCGTCCGCGTGATCGCGATCGCCACCATCTGCTCCACCTCCTGCCCTCAAGGCAGAGAGTCAGAAAGCAACCCGCTTGGGAATCCCCTTCGGGAGTCAGGCGGAAGGGCCGCTGGTATAATAGGGCGCGGCCGAGGTGTCGCCGTCTGGGCATCTTGATGCGAATGGTGGAGGCGAGGTGTGGTTGCCCTTGGCGCGCGAGGTGTTCCCTGCGGGGTCATGCCGTGAGGCGCGTCCCGGTTCACTGAAGCATGGAAGGGCAACGACATGGATCTGTTCATCGGCCTCGATGTCTCGCTGGCAAGCACCGCGATCTGCGTTGTGAGCGCGCATGGCAAGGTGGTGAAGGAAGCCAAGGTGGCCAGCGAGCCGGAGGCCTTGGCAGAGTTCCTGCGCGGCCTGCCCGGAGGCTCGGTCGCGGTGGGCTTGGAAGCGGGTCCTCTGTCGCAATGGTTGCACAAAGGGCTGACGGACGCTGGCTTCGAGGTGGCGTTGATGGAGACCCGGCAGGTGAAGTCCGCCCTCCAAGCGATGCCGATCAAGACCGACCGCCGGGATGCGGAAGGCATTGCGCGACTTCTACAGATGGGTTGGTTCCGGCCGGTGCACTGCAAGTCGGTCTCGGCCCAGGAGATGCGGGCGCTGCTGACCGCGCGCAAATCGATCCAGCAGGCGGCCATCAACCTCGAGCTGTCGCTGCGGGGCGTGCTCCGCAACTTCGGCCTGAAGATGGGGATGGTGGCGAAGGGGCGCTTCGAAGCCCGCGTCCGGGAATTGACCGATGGCAACCGGATGCTGCAAGCGGCCGTGGCTCCGGCCCTGCGCCTGCGCGCGGCGCTGCGCCAGGAGCTGGCCGGGGTGGAAAGGCAACTGCGAGGTCTGGCGAAGGACGATCCGGTGTGCCGGCGGATGATGACGGTGCCCGGGGTCGGCCCGATCGTGGCGCTGACGGTGAAGTCGGCGATCGATGACCCGACGCGGTTCCGCTCCTCGAAGGATGTCGGTCCATGGGTGGGGCTGACCCCGAGCCGCACCCAGTCCGGCGAGCGGGATATCATCGGCCGGATCACGAAGGCGGGGGATGCCGGCTTGCGGACGGCGCTCTACCAGGCGGCGACGGTGATGCTGAACCGCGGTCGGGCGAACTGGTTGACGGCTTGGGCGCTGCGGGTCGCGCAGCGGCGCGGCAGGAAGCGCGCCACCGTCGCCCTCGCCCGGCGCATCGGCGTTGTCCTCCACCGGATGTGGCGGGACGAAAGCGAATTCCGCGTCACCCGCGAAGCTCCGACGACGTCCGCGGCGGCGTGAGCACGGAGGATCGATCGCACCATCCATCAGGAGGAGGATACCGCTGCGCCTGAAGGCGCAGGCGCCCGAGGTCCCAAGCCGGGACGCGGTCCCCGATGATGCCGTTGGCCAACTCGTTGCCGAAAGCTCCGGTCCGAGCACGCGAAAAAGATGGGCACGCGGGAACCGCTCTTGGTAGTGCCCCACTCCGTGGTGTAGGAGGCCGCGCGCGAAGCCCTTGGCGTAGCGCAGCGCGTGGCCGGGCTGGCGGCCACCGCGCGTCTTCGTAGTCTGAGGTTGTTCGACGACCGAAGACAACGAAGGAGAGCACGATGACCGAGGCTATGATCGACGTTCCGGAGGCGATCGCCAAGAGCGACGACACCGATTTCCTGCGTGAGCTGATCCAGGATGCCGCGCAACGGCTGATGGAGATCGAGGTGGGCGCCGTGTGCGGGGCCGGTCTGCGCGAGCGAACGCCGGACCGGGAGAACCAGCGCAACGGCTACCGGCCGCGCCGATGGGATACGCGGGCCGGGACGATCGGGCTGAGCATTCCCAAGCTGAGGAAGGGGAGTTACTTCCCGACCTTTCTCGAGCCGCGGCGGACGGCCGAGAAGGCGCTGATGGCGGTGGTGCAGGAAGCCTACATCCACGGTGTCTCCACTCGAGCGGTGGACGACCTGGTGCGCGCCATGGGGCTGACGGGCACCTCGAAAAGCCAGGTCTGGCTCGGCCTCACCCCGCGGCCCCATTCGAGCGGCGGCAAGGAAAGACTTGGCCGGATCTCCAAGGCGGGCAACCGCTATCTTCGGCGACTTCTGTACCTGGGCGCGATGGCGCAGATCAGTGCAAGACGTTCCGGCAAGCCAGGTACGGACTGGCTGTGGCGGATGCTGGAGCGCAAACCGGTGAAGGTCGTCGCCGTCGCGCTGGCCAATCGTATGGCGCGGATCGTCTGGGCGCTCATCAAGACCGGAGACAGCTACCGGGCCGCTGCGGCCTGAACGAGACCGCCGGGGTCCGCTTCGGCATCGAGACGGTGAGGCGCGACGTGAGGTGATGGCAACGGACGGCGACACGGCATTCGGGACACCCAGTTCGGACCGACGCGCCTTCGAGCGCGTGCCATTGATTTGGACCCGACCGCCGGCGGACTTCATCAGGGCGCGCAGCCAAGGCGCTGCATCTTCGACGCCGTACACATGGCCGCGACCGACCAGGTGCCAGACCCGAACAACGCCCTTGCCACGCGGGAGCCATCCACACACGGTCCGAGGCGGGGCCGTTGAAGAACGCCAATTTTAGACGGCAGCGAGGCGTTGTCAGGCCGCGCATGCCCCGACCGCCGTGGACTTGGCAAGCGGCGCTCGTTTCGCCATCCAAGGTTGCCGGAGCGCCGCCACGACGAGGCACGCTAATATCAAGAAGGGCACGCCGAGGGCAGTCGCGAGCCGCTTGAGGTTGACCGCTGCGGCGGTGAGGAATGCTTGGATGCGGATGTTGTCCAGCCCACGGCGCACGGCGCGAGCGAGCCCGTGCCAGGTTTTTGCCTCGCCGTGGAAGCCCTCGGCCCGCCAACGGTGACGACTGTAGAGGCGATCTTCCCGCTCGCCCCATTGCAGCCGACGGCGCCGGGCGCGCAGGAGGGCGGGATGATCGACGTTGAACACGACCACGCGGGCATGACGCGAGGGACTTACGCAACGCGCTCGCAACGGGCATTTTGCGCAATCCTTCGCGCGGGCATGGAAGTACTGGAAGCCCCGATGCGGCTTGCCCTTGGGCCGCAGGGTCTTCCCTCTGGGGCAGTGCGCGAGGTTGTGACGGGCGTCGAACCTGAACCGGCGCGTCGGAATGGTCTTGCCGGGACGCTGCTCGGCCTTGGCCGGGATGACGGCGTCGATCTCGCGGTCTTCCAGGCCTGCAAAGACCTTGGCGTAGGCATAGCCGGCGTCGGCCGTGACGATGTCGATGGCGGCGCCGGTGGTGGCCGCGACCGCGTCCAGGCGGTCGAGGACGACCTGCCCCTCGTTCACCTCGCCGGTCGTGACCTCGACGTCGAGGATCACGCCGCATACGTCGTCCACCGCGCCGTGCTGCTTGTAGCTCGGCTCCATGCGGCGCTTGCGGCCCGACGTTGCCAGGCTGGCCTCCGGATCAGTGCGGGAGATCCGCTTGGCCCGCCCGTTCGATTTGCGTGACGGTCCCACCCCCTCCGTGCGGCTCGAACTGTCGGGCCCGCCATCGTCCTCCTCGCCGTCCTTACGGCCAGCGTTGTCGTGGGCCTCGGCGACTTCACCCAGATGCCGCTCGACCATGCTCTCCCAGGACACGTCGGCCCGGATCAGAGACGCGTCAACATGCACGACCTCGCCCTTGGCGATCCCGGCGCCTACGCAGTCCCGCACCGTGCGTTCGAAGATGCGCTGGAACCGATCCGGCCCCCACCTTTGCCGTATCCGCGTCAGCGAGGAGTGATCCGGCAGCCTGTCGTTCAAACCGAAGCCTGCGAACCACCGGATCGCCAGGTTCACTTGCGATTCCCGCAGGAGGCGCCGGTCATGGACGATGCCGAGCAGGAAGCCCGCGAGCATCAGACGGACCGCGGCTTCCGGATCGATGCCCGGTCGGCCAACACCCGGTGCGTAGAGATCGGCCACCTCCGCGCGCAGCCAGCCAAGATCGAGAACCCGGTCGACGCGAGCGAGGATATGATCGTCGGGGACGAGGTCCCGCAGCGATCCGCAGACAAAGAATTCCAACTGATCTCGGGTCCGACTGCCGATCATGCCACCCTCCACATGATGCCGCCATGAAGATGGAATCAGCAGATCGCGCCTTTTTCAACGGCCCCGAGGCCCATGGCAGACGCGCGCGTCGGCCAGCAGGGGACGCTCACACGGTCGAACATACATGTTCGACGGGCGCGCAAGGGGACGCGCCCGTCGGCCCCGAAGGACTGTCGCTACGCCTGGGCCTGCATCTTCGGGGCGATCTGTCCCGCCCGCGCGACCGGCGCTGCTCTCGTCATGCCCTATGCGAACACGGACGCGATGAGCGCGCACCTCGCCGAGATCGGCCGACACGTTTCGCCTGCCGCGCACGCCATCCTCGTCCTCGATGGCGCCGGCTGGCACAGTTCCAGGGACCTCGCCGGCGAACATCACCTTGCTGACACTGCCGCCCTACAGCCCGGAGCTGAACCCGGTCGAAAACATCTGGCAGTTCCTCCGCCAGAACCGCCTCGCGAACCGCGTGTTCGACAGCTGCGAAACCATCGTCGCCGCCTGCTGCGATGCCTGGAACGCACTCATCGCAACCCCGGAACGCGTCGCCTCCATCACCTGGCGTAACTGGGCGCAGGTCAGCGGATGATGCCGCTGGTATCACCTGCCATTGCGGTGCCGTCGAGATCCGCGCCACGCTCTCGGACGGCCTCGACACAATCCGGCGCTGCGACTGCTCGTTCTGCGCGCGACGCCAGGCCGCCCCGGTTTCGGCCCGGGCATAGGACGTGGAAATCGTGAAAGGTGCGGAGATGCTCACGCTCTATAAGTGGGGAACGATGACGGCACAGCATTATTTCTGTTCCCGCTGCGGCATCTATACCCATCACCGCAGGCGCTCGGATTCGGGTGAATTCGGCCTCAACGCTGCCTGCATCGAGGGAGTGGACATCCGCGCGCTGGAGCCGATCCCCTGGTCGGACGGGAATAACCATCCCTCCGACAGATGATGCTCACGCCTCGCGGAGCAGCTTCGCGAAGGGTTCGAAGATCTCGGCGTTGGCGGCCACGATTGTGCGAGCCTCGAACACGTCCTGCCCCGCGAGCGGCTCGACGAATCCGCCGGCTTCCCGCACGATCAGCAGACCCGCCGCGCAATCCCACGGCTGCAGGCCGCGCTCCCAGTAGCCATCGTAGCGTCCCGCCGCGACATAGGCGAGGTCGAGCGCGGCGGAGCCGAAGCGCCGGACCCCCGCCGTCGCCGGCAGGAGCCGCCCGAGGTCGCGCATCGTCGGGGGCAGTTCCGGGCGCCCGCCGAAGGGAAGTCCGGTCGCGAAGATGCACTCGATCATGCGCCGTCGTCCCGAGACGCGCAGGCGCTGGTCGTTCATGAAGGCGCCCTTCCCCTTCTCCGCCCGGAAAAGTTCGTCCTTGGCCGGGTCGTAGATGACGCCGGCGACGATCTCGCCCTTGTGCTCCAACGCGATGGACACCGCCCAATGCGGCAGCCCGTGGAGGAAATTCGTCGTGCCATCGAGCGGATCGACGATCCAGCGCCGGGTCGGATCCTTGCCCCGAACCTCCTCGCTCTCCTCTCCGAGCCAGCCGTAGTTCGGCCGCTCGCCCATGAGGATGTCGCGGATCGTGCTCTCGGCGGCGATGTCTGCGCGGGACACGAAATCGCCTGCGCCCTTTACGCTCACCTGAAGGTTCTCCACCTCGCGGAAGTCGCGAACGAGCCGGCGCGCCGCGCTCCGAGCGGCCTTTACCATGACGTTGAGATTGGCGCTGCCCTGCATGGTCTTCGCTCCTGTCGTCCGGCCCCGCCCTATAGGGGCCCGGCCGCGGGAAGCCAAGCGGGGCTAGCGGCGCATCAGCTTCAAGGGCTCAGTCCGGGCGAGCCGCAGGACATGGGCCATGTAGGGCAGGTCCGCATCGGCGCTTCGCGTCGCGGCATAGAGGCGCCGGGTGAGGCCGCCCTCGGTCAGGGGCCGGGTCACGTAGTCCGATTGCAGGCGCACGTCGCGCACCACCCAGTCCGGCAGCACCGCCACCCCGCGCTGGCTGGCCACGAGAATCAGGATCATCGCGGTCAGCTCCACCTGACGGACGGCCCGCGGCGCGACCCCCGCCGGGTTCAGGAGCGCGGCATAGACATCGAGCCGCTCCGGCGGGACTGGATAGGTGAGCAGCGTCTGATCGGCGAAATCCGCGGCTTCGACAAACGGCCTGGACGCCAAGGGATGCGTGCTGGCGACGACGAGGACCGGCTCGTAGTCGAAGAGCGGCGCGAAGGAGATTCCGTCCATCTCCTCGGGGTCGGAGGAGATTACGAGATCGACGTCTTCACGCTGGAGGGCGGGCAGCGCGCCGAAGGCGAGGCCGGGGCGGATGTCGACATCGACCTCCGGCCAGGCCCGGCGGAACTGGTCGAGGACCGGAAGCAGCCATTCGAAGCAGGCGTGGCACTCGATCGCGACGTGGAGGCGGCCCGACCGCCCGGCCAGGAGGCCGGCGAACTCCGCCTCGAGCGCCGCCACCTCGGGCAGGATGCGCTCCGCCGCCTGGAGGAAGCGCATGCCCGCCGCGGAGAGCCGCATGGGTTTCGACCGGCGCACGAACAGCTCGACCCCCGCCTGCGCCTCGAGCCCCTTGACCTGATGGCTGAGCGCCGATTGCGTGATGTTCAGCCGGTCCGCCGCCCGCGCGAGACCGCCCTCGTCGTGGATCGCCTTGATCGTCCGCAGGTGGCGGAACTCGACATGCATCTCGGAGAGGAATCTCATGATGATGTTTAGGATTATGAGTTTGTCTCACATGCCTCGGCGTGGGACAAGCGATCGACCCCAGCAGAGCGCCGCACCCATGACCCGTATCTCCTTCGAGTTCTTTCCGCCGAAATCCCTGCAGGCGTCGTTCCGCCTCTGGGACACGCTGCACGCCCTCTCCCCCCTCGCCCCGGACTTCGTGTCGGTGACCTACGGGGCCGGGGGGACGACCCGCAAGCTGACCCACGAGGCGGTTACCACGATCGGCAAGTCGACGGGTCTTCGCGTCGCTGCCCACCTGACCTGCGTCGAGGCGAGCCGGGCGGAGACGATGGAGATCGCCGAGAGCTACGCCGAAGCGGGCATCGGCGACATCGTTGCGCTCAGGGGCGACATGCCGGGCGGCGGGGAGTTCGTCCCCCATCCGGACGGTTTCGCGAACAGCGTCGAGCTGATCGAGGCCCTTTCGGTCACGGGCAAGTTCACCCTTCGCGTCGGCGCCTATCCGGACCGCCACCCGGAGGCGGCGAGCGCCGCGGCCGACGTGGAGTATCTCAAGCGCAAGATAGATGCCGGCGCGAGCGAGGGGATCACCCAGTTCTTCTTCGAGACGGAGACCTTCCTGCGGTTCCGCGACCGCTGCGACGCCGCCGGGATCGAGGCCCCGGTCGTGCCGGGCATCCTTCCGATCGAGAACTGGCAGGGCGTGCGGAAATTCGCCACCTCCTGCGGCACGGCGATCCCGCCCTGGCTCGACCAGGCCTTCGAGACCGCCGAGCGCGACGGTCGCGCGGAACTTCTCGCCACCGCGCTCTGCACCGAGATGTGTTCCGAACTCCGGGCCGAGGGCGTCGAGGCGTTCCATTTCTACACGCTGAACAAGCCGCAGCTCACGCGCGACGTGGTTCACGCGCTGGGGCTCGCCCCCGAGCCGGCGCTGCAGAACGTCGCCTGAGGCGGCGTTTCCCCGCACCCCCTGTCGCGCGGCAGCGGACCCCATAGATCGGGGAGATGTCGGTGCCCGGCCCCCTCCTGCGCGTTGACGCCCTCGAGAAGAGCTACCCCGGGGCGGACGGCCCGGCGCCCGTCCTGCGCGGGATCGGGTTCGACCTAGCGGCGGGCCGGACCCTCGCCCTCTCGGGAGAAAGCGGGTCGGGCAAATCAACGCTCCTGCACTTGGTGGGCGGGCTCGACACGCCGGATGCGGGCCGCATCGAGATCGCAGGTGCCGACATCGCGGCGCTTGGCGATGCGGGCCGCGCGGCGCTCCGGCGCGAGACGGTGTCGGTCGTCTTCCAGCAGTTCAACCTCATCCCTTCCCTCGACGTGCGCCGCAACATCGCCTTCCAGGCCCGGCTTGCGGGCCGGCACGATCCCGACTGGTCGGCGACGCTCGCCGACCGGCTCGGCTTGACGGAGCACCTCTCCAAGTATCCCGAACAACTCTCGGGCGGGCAGCAGCAGCGCGTCGCCATCGGACGGACCCTCGCCGCGCGGCCGAAACTGGTCCTGGCCGACGAACCCACCGGCAATCTCGACGAGGAGACGGGCGCCCAGGTGCTCGACCTGATGCTCGACCTCGTGGCGGAGACCGGCGCCGCCCTGCTCTGCGTCACCCACAGCCAGGCGCTTGCCACCCGTCTGGAGCGGCAGCTTCACCTCAGCCACGGTCGCCTGGCGTGATCCGGGCGGGTCTCGAGGCGCTCCTGACGCACTGGCGACGCCGTCCGTTCCAGCTCCTGACGCTGATGATCGGCCTCGCCACGGCCACGGCGCTCTGGTCGGGAGTGCAGGCGATCAATGCCGAGTCCCGGAAGAGCTACGACGCGGCCGCCAGCGGGATCGCATCGGGAACCCGGCCGTCGCTGACCGCGCCCGGCGGCATCGACCGGCAGACCTACGTGGCGCTTCGCCGCGCCGGCTGGTCGGTGACCCCGGTCCTCGAGGGCCGGATCGAGGCGCCGGGCGGAGCCTTGCGGCTTCTCGGGATCGACCCCCTCACCATGCCCGCCGAAGACCTGCCTGCCGGCCTGGGGGAGGACGCCAGCGACGGTGCCCACGCCGCCGCCTTCATCACGCCGCCCGGTCAGCTCCTCGTCGCTCCCGGGACGGACAGGCGGCTCGAGGGCGCCGATCTCCCGCCCCGCGTCGTGGCCGACGGCATCCCGCCCGACACCGCCTATGCCGATATCGGCATCGCGCAAGCCGTCCTGGACCGGCCGCAGACCCTCGGCCGGCTCCTGATCACCGGCCCCCCGGCCCGGACGGCGCCGCCGCTCGAGACGGTCGCCCCCGCTCTCATCCGGCAGGAGCCGGAGACCGCCGGCGACCTTGCCCGGCTGACCGACAGCTTCCACCTGAACCTTACAGCCTTCGGGCTCCTCTCCTTCGCGGTCGGACTCTTCATCGTGCGCGGCGCCGTCGGCCTCGCCTTCGAACAGCGGCGGCCGGTCTTCCGGACGCTCCGCGCCCTCGGCCTGCCGCGCCGGCTCCTCGTCGCGCTCCTTGCGACCGAACTCCTCGTCCTCGCCCTCGTCGCCGGCATTCTCGGTGTCGCGCTCGGCTGGCTCATCGCCACGCTCCTCATACCCGACGTCGCCGCGACGCTGCGCGGGCTCTACGGCGCCGATGTCCCGGGCACGCTGACGCTGGCTCCCGCGTGGTGGCTCTCCGGCATCGCCATCGCCGTTCTCGGCACCGCGATCGCCGCCGCCGCCTCGCTCTGGCAGGTGGCGCGGCTGCCGCTCCTCGCTCCCGCCCAGCCCCGCGCCTGGGCGCGCGCCTCCGAAGCCGCGATGCGGCTGCAGGCCGGGGCCGCCGCGCTCTGCCTGGTCGGGTCGGGCATCGCCTGGATGGCGGGCGGTCTCGTGGCGGGGTTCGTCCTTCTCGGCGGCCTCCTTCTCGCCGCCGCGCTCGTCCTTCCGCTCCTCCTGCATGCCGCGCTGGGACTTTTCTCGCGCACCGCCCGCGGCCCTCTGTCCGAATGGTTCTGGGCCGATGCCCGGCAGCAGCTTCCGGGCCTGTCGCTGGCGCTCATGGCCCTGCTGCTCGCGCTCGCGGCGAATATCGGCGTCGGCACGATGGTGTCGTCCTTCCGCCTGACCTTCGCCGGCTGGCTCGACCAGCGCCTCGCCGCCGAGCTCTATGTCCGCGCCGACAGCGAGGCGCAGGCCGACGAGATCGTCCGCTACCTCCGCCCGCGGGTCGACCGGATCCTGCCGATCCGCTCGGTCGAGGTCGATCTGGGCGGCGCGAGCGGCGCGCTCTACGGCGTCGCCGACGATCCGACCTACTCGCAGAACTGGCCGCTCGTCGCCGCGGAGCCGGATGTCTGGAGCCGCGTCGCGGCCGGCGAGGCGGCGCTCGTCAACGAGCAACTCGCCCGCCGCAACGATCTCTGGCCCGGCGACGCGATCCCCATCGACGGCTGGGAGGCGCCGATTGCCGGGGTCTACAGCGATTACGGCAATCCCCGGCCCGAGGCGATCATCGGCCTCGACCGCTTCGACCTTACCCATCCCGACGCGCCCGGTCTGCGCTACGGCATCCGTGTCGCCCCCGAGAGGGTCGCCGACCTGCAGAAGGCCCTCGTCCAGCGGTTCGGCCTGCCGCCCGACCAGGTGAGCGACCAGGCCTCCGTGAAGCGGCTCTCCCTGTCGGTCTTCGAGCGGACCTTCGCGGTGACCGGCGCGCTCAACGTCCTGACCCTCGGTGTCGCAGGCCTCGCCATCCTGACCTCGCTCCTGACACTCGCGGGGATGCGCCAGCCGCAGCTCGCGCCGGTCTGGGCGCTCGGCCTCACGCGGGCGGAACTGGGACGGCTCGAACTCCTGCGCGCCCTGCTCCTTGCGGGGCTCACCTTCGTCGCCGCCCTGCCCGTCGGGCTGGTCCTCGCCTGGGTGCTGCTGTCTGTGATCAATGTCGAGGCCTTCGGTTGGAAGCTGCCGCTCCACCTCTTCCCGCTCGACTGGCTGCGGCTTCTCCTCCTCTCCGTCCTCGCCGCGGGTCTCGCCGCCGCGCTTCCCGCCCGGCGCCTCGCGCGCACGCCGCCGTCCGAGCTCCTGAAGGTCTTCGCCCATGAGCGCTAGGATCACCCGCCGCGCGCTCGTCCTCTCCGCGCTTCCCAGTCTTGCAGGGGCGCAGGGCTTCTACGGGCTGGGCGGCTCCGCGGGCGGTTTCGCCGAGCCGCGATCCGATCCCGCCTTCCGCTTCCCCGCCGATCACGGTCCCCGCCCGGGCTTCCGGATCGAATGGTGGTACGTCACTGCCAATCTCGAGGGGCCGGACGGCGCGCCCTACGGTCTGCAATGGACGCTCTTCCGCTCCGCGCTCTCGACGGCAGAGCGCGCCGGCCGGGCCAGGCCGCAGGTCTGGCTCGGCCACGCCGCCCTGACCACGGCGGACAGCCACCGCGCCGCGGAGCGACTCGCGCACGGCGACATCGGCCAGGCCGGCGTGCGGACGATGCCCTTCGAGGCCTGGATCGACCAATGGTCGATATCCGGTCCCGACCTCTCCCATGTCCGCCTCCGCGCGGCGACCGAGGACTGGTCCTACGACCTGTCGCTCGCCACGAACCGGCCCTTCGTTCCGCAAGGCGAGGGCGGCTATTCGGTGAAATCGCCCTCCGTACAGGCGAGCTACTACTATTCCCAGCCCTTCTACATAGCGGAAGGATCACTGACTTTATCCGCGGACAAGATCCCCGTGACCGGGCGCGCCTGGCTCGACCGCGAATGGTCCTCCGCGCCCCTGACTGAGAGCCAGACCGGATGGGACTGGTTCTCGCTCCATCTCGGCACCGGCGAGAAGGTCATGGCCTATCGCCTGCGCGACCGCGCCGCCCTGCCCTTCACGCCGGCGACCTGGATCGCGCCCGACGGCACGCCCACGCCGTTCCCGAATGGGGTCGCCGCCGCCGAGCCGCTCGAGAGCGCGGACGTCGCGGGGCGGCAGGTGCCGATCCGCTGGCGCCTGCGTCTTCCCGCCCGCGGCCTCGACGTGGAGGTTGCGGCCATCAATCGCGATTGCTGGATCGATCTCGGATTTCCCTACTGGGAGGGCCCCGTCAATGTCACGGGCAGGCGCGAGGGCGTCGGCTATCTGGAGATGACGGGCTATGACTGACTGGACCACGACCCTGGCCGGGCTGGGCGACCGCGCCTGGCGCCACCTCGAGGCCGGCGCGGCGGAGCCGGACCACCCGTTTCGCACCCCCTGCCTCGCGACGACCGGGCTCGGCGGCGGGGCGGAAGCGCGGATGGTGGTGCTGCGGGGCGCCGAGGAGCGCGCGAGCCGACTGGAGATCCACACCGACCGCGCCTCCCGCAAGGTCGACGAGATCGCGTCCACTCCCCTGGCGACGCTGCTCTTCTGGGCGCCGCGGGACCTCCTTCAGGTCCGTGCCCGCTGCCGTGTCGAGGTTCTTGTCGGCGACGCGGTTCAGGCGGCCTGGGACGCGATCCCGGACAACGCGCGGCGGAACTACGGCGGCCGGCCTCCGCCTTCGACGCCAATGGCGCGGGATACCGACTATGCCGAGACATCGGAGCGGGACCGCTTCGCCGTCCTCGCCGCGGAGGTTACCTCTCTCGACATCCTGCATCTCGGCGCCACCCACCGACGCGCGCTTTTCGAGGCCGGCGACGCGCCCGGAAGGTGGCTGGCCCCCTGACCGGCCCCGCGCTATGCGGCCCCGGAAAGGAGCCGGAATGCAGCCCACTCTTCCCGCCACCCACGACATCGTCCTGATCGGCGGCGGCCACACCCACGCGCTCGTGCTCAGGAGATGGGGCTTGGACCCGCTGGCGGGCGCTCGGCTGACCCTCGTCAACCCGGGTCCCACCGCCCCCTACACGGGAATGCTGCCGGGTTTCGTCGCCGGCCACTATCGCCGGGACGACCTCGAGATCGACCTCGTTCGCCTCGCCCGCTTCTCCGGCGCGAGACTGATTCTCGGACGAGCCACAGCCATCGACCGCGCGGCGAACGAGATCGCGATCGAGGACGAATTCATAGGGTCCCGCACCATCGGCTACGACGTCGCCTCGCTTGATATCGGCATCCATTCCGACATGGCCGAAATTCCGGGCTTCGCCGAACACGGAGTACCGGCCAAACCCCTCGGCCGCTTCGCCGAGGCTTGGGCGCGCCAGAGGAATGCCGCGGACCCCGCCACGCCGATGGCGGTGATCGGGGGGGCATCGGCGGCGTCGAGCTCGCCCTCGCCATGCGCCACGGGACCAGCGGCGCGCCCGTCACCGTGATCGAGCGCGGCCGCGCCCTCGCCGGCCTCGGCGCCCGCGCCCGCGCCCGTCTGCTGGCCGAACTGGATCGGCAGGGCGTCGACTTGATCGAGAGCGGCGAGGTGGTCGGCGTCACCGCGGCCGGCGTCGCTCTCGCGGACGGGCGCCACGTTCCCGCCCGCCTCGTGACCGGCGCGGCGGGCGCGCGGCCGCATGCCTGGCTGGGAGGAACCGGGCTCGACCTCGCCGACGGGTTCGTCACCGTGTCGGACACCCTGCAGAGCTCCGATCCGGCGATCTTCGCGGCCGGCGATTGCGCCCATCTCGCCTTCGCGCCCCGCCCGAAGGCCGGCGTCTTCGCGGTGCGGCAGGCGCCGGTCCTGCACCACAACCTTCGCGCCGTCACGAGCGGCAGATGTCTGCGCCGGTACCAGCCCCAGCGGCACTACCTGAAACTGGTCTCCACCGGGCCGAAGGAGGCCCTGGCGGAGAAGGCGGGATTCGCGCTGCAAAGCCCGCTTCTCTGGCGCTGGAAGGACCGGATCGACCGTACTTTCATGGCGAAGCTCTGCGACCTTCCCGTGATGGCGCCGCCCCGGCTTCCGAGGGAACGTACGGAAGACCTCGACAGGCATGCCGGGCAGCATCCCTGCGGGGGCTGCGCGGCAAAGATCGGTCGCGACACGCTGGCGCAGGCGCTCGCCACCCTGCCCCGCGTCGGACGCGACGATGTCGAGCGGGGGGCGGGCGACGACGCCGCGATCCTGCGTCTCGGCGGCGTGCGGCAGGTAGTAACCGTCGACCAACTCCGCGCCGTCACCGAGGATCCGGCCCTGATGGCGCGCATCGCCGCGCTCCACGCGCTCGGAGACTGCATCGCCATGGGCGCCACGCCGCAGGCGGCGCTGTCGGTCCTGACCCTGCCGCGCCTCACCCCCCGGCTCGAGGCGCGAACCCTTGCCGAGATCCTCGCCGCGTCCGGCGCCGTCTTCGCCACGGCCGGCGCGGCCGTCGTCGGCGGTCATTCCGCCACCGGCCCGGAGCTGCAGGTGGGTTTCACGATCACCGGCCTCCTCGACGCCTCCGGCACACCCCTCTCCGGCGCCCGGGCTGGTGACGCGCTGGTTCTGACGAAGCCCCTCGGCACCGGGATCGTCCTCGCCGCCGAGATGCAGCTGGCAGCGACCGGGCCGGAAGTCGCCGCGACGCTGCGCAGCATGGCCGCCTCCTCAGGCGCGGCCGCGGAGGCGCTCGCCGGAGCCCATGCCGTGACCGACATCACCGGGTTCGGTCTCGCCGGCCATCTCATGAATCTCTGCGAGGCCTCCGGTGTCGCCGCGGAGATCGACCTCGCCGCCCTGCCGCTCCTGCCCGGCGCCTGGCGGCTCCTGTCCCGTGGTATCCGTTCCACGCTCCATCCGTCGAACCGCGTCACCGCTAAGGCCATGTCGCTGCCGGACGATCCACTTGCCGACATCCTCTTCGACCCGCAGACCGCCGGCGGCCTCCTCGCCGCCCTGCCGGAGGAGGGGGCGGAGGCGATTCTAAGAAGCCTCCCCGAGGCGCGCCGGATCGGCCGCATCACCGAAGGGCCGCCGGCGATCCGCGTCGCGTCCGGCCCCTGAAACGGGTCACCCCGCGCTCGCCGGCCCTCGCGCCAGCAGGGCGGCGATCTCGCGCGACAGTCGGTCGATCTCCTCCGCGTCGAGTCGTCCGGCGGTCACGGTCCCGAGCCGCGCGCTCTCTGTCCGGCTTCGCTGCTTGGCGTAGCGGGGGTCGTAGTGGTGCTCCATGAGCGCGGCGGCGAGCTCCTCCATCCGCCCGCCGGCCGCCAACTCGCGCCACGCCTCCACGCGCTCGCGCCCCTGCAGGCGCGTCAGCGCCAGCAGGAGCCGGTCGAGCCGCGCGGGATCGCGCACGAGATCGGCATAGGCCCGTCCGAGATAGCCCGCCCGCACGGTGAGCGGGGCCTCCACCGTGATCCGGGGGGCGCCCCGCATCGCCGCCCAGAGGGCGGGCGGAACGATGCAGTCGCCGACTTTCGAGGATTCGGCCTCGACCAGCACCGGCCGCGCCGGATCGAGCCCCCGGACCACCTCCGCGAGCGCCGATTCGAACGCCTTCTGCGCCGGCTGTCGACCCATCGCGCCGAAGAGCGAGCCGCGATGGTTGGCGAGCCCCTCGAGATCGATCACCTGCGCGCCGGCCCGCGCCGCGCCATGCAGCAGATCGGTCTTCGCCGTTCCGGTATAGCCGTCGAGGAGCACCACCCGCGCCGGGAACGGATCGTCGTAGAGCGCCCGCTTCACCAGCGCCCGGTAGCTGCGATAGCCGCCCTCGATCACCTCCACCCGCCATCCGATCTGGCCGAGGATCGCGGCGAAGGAATTGGAGCGTTGACCCCCGCGCCAGCAATAGACGAGCGGCCGCCAGCCTCCGTCGTGCCCGGCGAGCGGCCCCTCTATGTGCCGGGCGGCATTCCGCGCCACGAGCGCGGCCCCGATCTTGCGGGCGAGGAAGGCGCTCTGCTGCACGTAGATCATGCCCACCCGCGCCCGCTCGTCGTCGTCGAGGACAGGCAGGTTCACCGCGCCGGGAACGTGATCCTCGGCGAATTCGGACGGCGAGCGCACGTCGATCACCGCGTCGAAGGGCGCCGCGTGCAGCGCCGCGAGCGTATCGGGTCGGAGGGACATGCCGGGCGCCTTACGCCACCGCCGCGCCCTTGCCTAGGGCCGCACGCGCGAGCGCCTTGCCGCTCGTCCAGGCATGGCCCGCAAGCGGCCCGAGCGTCCAGTCGCCGCCGAGGAAGCAGGTCTCCGACACGGTCAGGACCGGCCGTCCGAGGGGCCGGTCCGTCCGGGCATAGCGCCAGCGGTGGACCGCGGCATGGATGGGCTCTCCGCTCCCCGTTGCCTCGACCAGACCCGGAAGAAGCGCGTTCAGGACCGCCTCCCCCTCGCGCTCCAGATGCGCGGCGCTCCAGCCGGCATCGGCGTGGGCGACGATACGGCTTTCCGACACGTGAACCGCCTCGAACGGATCGACCGGCCCCGGCACCACCACCGGAGCGTCCCAGGCAGCCATCAGTGTCCAGCGCGGGGTCATCGTCACCCCGTCGAGGCCGGGCGAGGGCAGGAGCGCCGCCGCCTGCGGCGCGGGGATCGCGACGATCAGCGTCGCGAAGGGGCCGTGGTCTCCACCCTCCGCGTCGCGCAGGCGCCATCCGTCCCGCTGCTCCGCCGCGACGACCCGAACGCCGCGGCGGATCTCCAGGCCGGAGTCGAACGGCTTCACCAGAGCGCTCATGCCCGGCGTCGCTCCCCATCCGTCGCCACGGCGACGGGACCCCGCTGCCGCCATTGCCGCATCGAAGGCTGCGTCGCCATGCGCGGCCGGCGCGCCGTGGTCGAAGGGTCCCGCTTCGGTCCGGCGGGTGGCGAGCCGCCCCCCGGTTCCGCGGCTCTTGTCGAGGATGCAGACGCGCCGTCCGCCGGCGGCCAGCTCCGCCGCCGCCGTCAGACCGGCCAGTCCGGCCCCGATGATGCCGATTGTCTCCATGCGAGCGATGATAGTGCGCCGCGTCCGACCTCCAATGTTGGCGCGATACCCGTTCTGCGATAGCCTCGCGCGACCCGTGACACGTTCCGAAGGTTGCCGTCCCATGCGCCCCACCCTCCGCCGGTCGCTCCTGATCGCCCTCCTCGCGCTCGCCCCGGCCGCCGGCCACGCCGCCTTCTGCTCCTCCACAAGCGGCCAGTACGAGCAGTGGAAAGGCCAGTTCGCGCGCGAGGCGCAGGCCGCCGGTGTCGGAGCGCAGGGCCTCCAGGCCCTGATGTCGAGCAGCTACTCGACGCGGACGATCTCCGCCGACCGCAATCAGACGACCTTCGACTACTCCCTCGATCGCTTCCTGCAGGTGCGCGGCGCCGAGACGATCGTCCGCGAGGGACGGCAGCGGAAGGCCCAGAACCCGGCCCTCTACCAGGCGCTCGAGGCGCGCTACGGCGTTCCGGCGGGCGTGCTCATTGCGATCCACGGCATGGAGACGGGCTTCGGGCGCTTCATGGGCGACAGCTACGTCGTCTCCTCGATCCTCACGCTGGCCTACGATTGCCGACGGACGAGCTTCTTCACCCCGCATGCGCTTTCCGCGCTCGTCCTCGTCGACCGCGGCGCGCTCTCGGCGCAGTCCATCGGCGCCCGCCACGGCGAATGGGGCCACACCCAGTTCCTTCCCGGCAACGTCCTGCGCTACGGCGTGGACGCCGACGGCGACGGCCGCGTCGATCTGACGGACCAGATCGACGCGCTGGCCTCGACGGCGAACTTCCTGCGCCAGATGGGCTGGACGCCCGGCTACGGCTACCAGCCCGGCCAGCCGAACTTCGAGGCGATCCGGCAGTGGAACGCGGCCGGCGTCTACCAGCAGGCGATCGCGATCATGGGGGTCCGGATCGACGGCTAGATGCGCGCCGCATCGTGGAAATTGTGCCGCGCGCGGCCTTCGACCTTCGATCGGTAGAGCGCCTCGTCGGCATCCGCGATCATCTGCTCCGGCTCCGGCATCTCGTAGGCGGTCGAGACCGTGATGCCGACGCTGGCAGATATCCGGCACAATTTCCCCTCGTGCGACACGGGCTCCTCGAGCCCGGAGACGATCCGGTCGGCGATGTAGGTCAACCGGTCCAGCTCGACGAGATCGGGAAAGACGAGGACGAACTCGTCGCCTCCGACGCGGGCCACCGTGTCAGATGCCCGCACGATCCCGATCAGCCGCTCCGCCACGTGCTGCAGCACGGTATCGCCCGCGGCGTGGCCCAGCGTGTCGTTGATGGTCTTGAAATAGTCCAGATCGATGTGACAGAGCGCGAAGGGCGTTCGCTCGCGGACGAGCCGCGCGAGAACGAACTCGAGCGCGCGGCGGTTGCGCAGTCCGGTCAGCGCATCCGTCATCGCCGCTTCCTCGGCCCGGGACTTGTCGCCCTGGAGCCGCGCAATCAACCGGTGGGTCTCGGAGAAGGCCAGATCCTTCGCCTCCAGAAGATAGAGCATGTCCACCGTCGGATCGGTGGGCGCGAAATCCTGCGCGGTCAGGTCGGCGCCACCGAGATCGGGCAGATCCGAGAGCGCCAGCGCGAGGTTCAGGACAGCGTCCCCCTCCGCGCCCCGCACCAGATGCCCGCGAAGCTGGACGCGGCGGGGCGCGTCGAGGGCGATGACCAGCGGTGCGCCCGCGGCGGCGTGAAGATCGTCGGCCGATCGCAGCCTTCCGGGGCGAAGGACCTCGAAGCGGACGAAGAAGTCCGCCCCCTCGAGGTTCCGGCCGCCTGCCAGCGCGCGCAGGGCCCGTCCCGCCCCGCTGATGCGCCCGCGCCGGTCGATCCGGAGATGCATCGGCATCAGAAGGTCGAGCGCCTCAGCATCGAATGTCGTGGCCCCGGCGTCCCTCATCTCGTCCCTCCGCCGAGCTGGAAGTCGCGGCCCTCGAAATGGTGCGACGATGGCACGAGGATCTCGATCCGGTATGGATCGGCGTCGGAGGCGTCGCTCCCGGGAGCGAGGTCGACCATCGCGAGCGCGCCGTAATCGTCCGCCATGGCCCGGATCACCCCGATCACCACATGAACCATCCCGTCGGGCTTGCGGCCGCAATAGAGATCGAAGACGGCGGGCTCCCGCTCCACGATCCGGAGCGTCGGCAGGACGAGCGTCGGAAAGGCGAGCCGGGTGCGGTCGGGCAGATCATCGAGCGAGTTCAGGAACCGCTCGAAGTCGCAACCGCCGTAGCGCAGCAGCCGTCGGACCGCAGGTATCTCGGGATGGGCCACCAGGAAGATGCCGAGATCCTCGAGCAGGTCGCTCCGGTCCCGGCCGAGCTGCCGGGCGGAGGCGTCGACGAGCCGGTTGATCGTCTCTCCCGGGTAGTCGAGCAGCAGCTCGAACGACGCGGTCTCGATCCGCGCCGCACGGACGATGTCGCTCCACGCCCCCTCTCCGTAGGTGTCGCAGACGAAGCGTTGCAGGCTCCTTGCTGTCACGCCGTTCATCCGGGTCCTCCTCAGGTCACGACCGGCACGCTACCGGCGATCCCTTAAGGTTCCCTAAGCGGAGACGCGTCACGTCCAGTGGACATCCGCCCCGCCAGGCAGCGCCACCCGCGCCGCCGCCGGCTCGGCGTATTTCCGCCCACCGGCCTCGCAGAAGGCGACGATCCATTCATCCTCCATCAGGAGGAAGTCGAGGACGGAAGCGAGGAAATCGTCGCTTTCGGCTCCCTTGCGCACCGAGTCCACGGTATTTCCGCTGGATTTCATGAAGACGAGGAGCAGATCTTCATTGTTCGCCAGCCAGACGAGAGCCTCGCCCGCCACTTCCCGCGCCGCCTCTTCGCGCATGCCGTCCGTCCCCATACAATACTTTGTTAACGAACATATCGCAGGCTCGGGAGCCATAGTTTAGAGGAACTTCACGGCAATTCGTCGGCCTTCACCTGGAGAATCCATGGCACGTCGCATCCTGGTTGTTGATGACACGGTGACCGACCGGTTCGCCCTCAAGACGTTGCTGTCGGCGGCGCGCTACCAGGTGACCGCGGTCGCCACCGCGCGGGAGGCCGTGGAGGAGATCGAGGCCGGCGAGGCGGACATCGTGATATGCGACGCCGGATTGCCCGATCTCGCCGCTTCGGGTCTGGCCGAGCGCATGGCCGCGAACGCTCCGGCCGATCCGCGCTTCATCATCCTGACCCGCTACGACGAGCCCCGGACCCGCGCGCGCTGGCTCGCCGCGGGCGCGGCCCTGATCCTCTGCAGGCCTGTGGAAAAGGGATGGCTTCTGTCGAATCTCCGCGCGCTTCTCCGCGCCCGCAGCGCACGGGCCGAGAACTTCCGGCAGGTCAACACGGCGAAGCGTCTCGGCTTTGCCGAACCGGCCTCCAGCTTTGCCATGCCGCACCGGGTCGCGGTGGTCGGGTCCTCGCGCCGCGCGCTCGAGCGGGTGACCGCCGGCCTCTCCGAGCGATTGTCCTGCCCGGTCGACACGCTAACATCCTCCGAGACCCTCGATCCGCCGCCCTCCGCGATGCCCATCGACCTGCACGTCATCGCCTATGATTTTCCCGAAGAGGCGCTCTGGCTCCTGAGCGAATTGCGCGCCAACCTCGCCACGCGCCACGCGGCGATCCTGATGGAGTTCGACGAGACCGAGCGCAACACCGGTATTCAGGCCCTCGACCTCGGGGCCAACGCGCTCCTGCGCCGCGACGCCTCGCCGGCGGAACGCGCGATCCTCATCCGACGCGAGCTCGACGCCAAGATCGAGGCCGACGAGTTGCGCGCGCAACTCGACCGCAGCCTCGCCCTGGCCGCGCAAGATCAGCTCACCGGGCTCTACAATCGCCGCTACGCGCTGCACTACCTGTCCGACCTCTCCACCGGCCGCCGCGCCGAGGGGCGCGGCTACGGCGTCATCATGATCGACGTCGATCGCTTCAAGTCCGTGAACGACCGTCTCGGCCACACTGCGGGGGACGTGGTCCTGCGGACGGTCGCGGAACGGCTCCAGTCGAATCTGCGCGACCACGACCTCGTCGCCCGGTACGGCGGCGAAGAGTTCCTCGTCGCCTTGGGCGACACCACGCCGGAGGAGGCCTTCATCACCGCGGAGCGGCTGCGGGGCGCCGTTTCCGTCGAGCCGGTGGTCGGGACGGACTTCGACTGCCCGATTACGATCAGCGCCGGCATCGCCTGCAGCCGGTCGCGGGACACCGATACCGTCATCGCTGCCGCCGATGTGGCGCTCTACCGGGCAAAGGCCAACGGCCGCGACCGGTGCGAGATAGCCGGCGCGCAGGACTTCAACACGCCGCATTTCGGCGCGTTCGACACGCGCAGGGCCGGCTAGCCGAGACCGCGCGACATAGACGCGCAAGGTCCCGCCGACCGCTTTGGACCGCCGCCGAAACCGTGTAGACTCCCTAAGTGGTATGGGGATGCGTAGATGGTATTTGGCGGATCGGAGCTGACCGACGACATCGGGGATGGGGAGGAACGACCGCTCCGGCCTGCACTTCTGCGCGGCTTCCGGCAAAAGTGCCCCCATTGCGGAGCCGGACCTCTCATGCGCGGCTATCTCAAGTTGCGCGACGTCTGCCCCGTCTGCGGCGAGGATCTGAGCCATGCCCGGGCCGATGACGGGCCGGCCTATCTGACGATCCTCATCGTCGGCCATCTGATGGCACCGCTTCTCCATACCGTCTTCGTGACCTTCCGCCCCGAGCCGCTGGTCCTCGCGGCGATCTTCTGTACCTTCTGCGCGGGGCTGTCGCTTTACCTTCTGCCCCGCATCAAGGGCGCGATGGTGGGGTTCCAGTGGGCCAAGAGGATGCACGGGTTCTGATCCGCGACGCCGCCACGGTGATCGTGGTGCGTGAGGCCGGCGGCGAGGCGCCGCGCCTTCTCATGGGCCAGCGCGGGCGCGACGCGGCGTTCATGCCGAGCAAGTACGTCTTCCCCGGCGGTGCTGTCGATCCCGGCGATGCGGGGATCGCCCTTGGGCACGATCTTCACCCCGTCTGCCGGTCCCGGCTCCACCGGCCGGACCAGCCCGCCCCCGGCGCCCTCGCCGCCGCCGCGATCCGCGAACTCTGGGAGGAGACGGGACAGATCGCCGGCACGCGAACCGACTGGCCCGATCCGCCGCCGGGCTGGCGGGGTTTCGCGGCGACCGGACACCGGCCGGACGCCTCCGCCCTGGTCTACGCCTTCCGCGCCATCACGCCGCCGGGGCGGCCCCGGCGATTCGATGCGCGCTTCTTCCTCCTGCCGGCCGAGCGGCTGGCCTCCGACCCGGACGACTTCACCCGCGCCGAGGCCGAGCTCGGCCATCTGCACTGGGTGCCGCTCGGCCAGGCGCGGCGGCTCGACCTGCCCTTCATCACCGCCGTGGTGCTCGGCGAGGTGGAGGCCCTCCTGCCCGATCTGGCGCCGCCGCGGCGCGTGCCGTTCTTCGTCAACGACGAGATCGGCCGCGTCCTCGACGACGCTAAAGCGGTTTGCTTTTAATACGACGCGTATCCCGCTGCTCTGAAGAAGCTCCAGCACTCCTCGGGCTCGAAGAGATCGCAGATGTCGCCGAGCGCCCGGATGAGCGTATCGTAGGTCCGCGCGCCGATGCGGCGGAGGTGGGCTTTCAGCTTGGAGAAGGCCATCTCGATCGGGTTCAGATCGGGTGAGTAGGCCGGCAGGTTCGAGGGATCGAAAGGCGTCCAGTGGACGTCTTTCCCCGAGAACGGAACCAGCAGCCATGGGCGTTCAGGATCCCGGCGGCTTTCGGGCTCCTGTGGGTCGAGAGGTTGTCGAGGATGACGACGGTGCCTGGCGACAGGGCCGGTGCGAGCCGGGTCTCGACGTGGATGTCGAAAGCGGCCCGGTCCATCGCGCCCTCGATCACCCAGGGCGCAATCAACGCGTCGCAGGTAAGCCCGGCGATGAATGTCTGCGTCTTCCAGCGACCGAACGGGGTCGTGCCGAAAAGACGTTCGCCGACGGCACTCCTGCCCCGCAAGCGGGTCATGTTCGCCTTCACCGACGTTTCATCGAGGAAGACCAGCCGATGCACCCTGTCCCGCATGAAGGGCTGCCGGCGGACGGTCCAGTCATGCCGGGCCAGCCTGATATCCGCCCGGTCGCGTTCCTGAGCGATCAGGCCTTTTTTTATATGAGAACCCCGCCCTGATCAGGGCCCGGTGGATCGACGAGAGCTGCACCGACACGCCATGCGTCTCCTCCAGCGGTCGCCCTTCGCGGCGCCATCGGTTCAAGCCCGATGGGCGACGCCAATTCCTTCAGGGTGATGTCCGGCTCCGCACGGACGATCTCGATCAAGAACGCCATGTGCGGCGCAAGCTTGCCGGCGGTCCCCGCTGCGCGGCCCTGCCGCTTCGGCGTTATCACACCCCGGTCGCGATGAGCGGCCGCCAACCGGATCGCCGTGCTGGCACTCACACCGAAGACTTGCGCAGCTGCCCGTCGCGAATGACCCGCGGCGATGTAGCGCCAGATCCGTTCGCGAAGGTCCATCGAGTAGGGTTTGCCCATCCATCCACCTCCTTCCGGAAGTGAATCAGACCGATGATCTCAGGGGAATCTGGAGGGTTCTGTGAGGCGCGGCATGACGTTGGCAGCGGGCGCGACGCTGGTTGGCGCCTCATTGAAGCCGGATTGAACGAAGCCGCGGTGGGTTCCGCGCTATGGGCGGAGTATCGCGGGGCGGTGGGTACGACGCTGATCCCGGGGGGTGATCTGACGGGCTGGGCGCGGTCGGGGGGCAATGATCCCGGTTGCGCCGGGGCAAGAAGCGCCGTGTGGAGGCCGTCGGACGTGATCGACAGCGCCGTGATCTACGGTTGATGATCGTGCTGACTGACCCGGGTGCACGGCCACTTTGGCGCGCGCCGCGAGTGCGGGCGCCGTGAGAATGCCGGAGATGATCTGGACCGCGATCATCATGGGTGGGACGGGGTCGCATAAGGTGGTGCGCGAGGCAGCGTCGACAGGATCAGCGAGAGGCTGCCGCAGCAGGGGCAGGTGGCGGGCTCCGGCCCATGCCGCCATGACGGGGCGCACCGGCGGTCGTCTGCCTCAGTGTCGCGTTCGCCCTGCTGAGGGTGGGCGGGCTGGGCCAGCAGTTGGCGGCAGAGCGCGAGCCGGGCTGCGCGATGGCTGTTGGCCAGGAAGCCGAAGTGGCGGATGCGATGGAAGCCGGTCGGAAGGACGTGCAACAGGAACCGGCGGATAAACTCAGCCGGCTCGAGCGTCATCACCTTGTGGCGGCCTTCCTGCCGATAGTCCTTCCAGCGGAAACTGACGGCGTCGTCGGTCATGGCGACGAGCCGGCTGTTGGCGATGGCGACGCGATGGGTGTAGCGGCCGAGATAGGCCAGCACCTGCTTGGGGCCGCCGAATGGCGGTTTGGCGTAGACCACCCAGTTGATCCGGCGCAACGCCGCGCAGTGGGCGGCGAAGGCGCGAGGCCCGGCGAGCGGAGCGAGCTCGCCGAAGAAGCGCAGTCCGCCATCGGCGAAGGCGGCGGCGAGACGTTCGAGAAAGAGCCGTCGGAACAGCCGCCCGAGCACCTTGACCGACAGGAAGAACCCGGGTGGGCAGGCGATCCAGCGCGTCCGGTCGGGCGAGAGGCCGCCGCCCGGCACGATGCAGTGGACATGCGGATGGTGCTGCATCGCCTGACCCCAGCTGTGCAGCACGGCGACGCCGCCGATCTCGGCGCCGAGGTGGCGCGGGTCGGCCGCGATGAGGCGCAGCGTCTCGGCGGTGGCGCGGAACAGGATGGCGTAGACCGCTGCCTTGTTCTGGAACGCCATGGCGCCGACCGGCGCCGGCAGGGTGAAGACCACGTGGAAATAGGGAACGGGCAGCAGCTCCGCCCGCCGTGCGGCGACCCAGGCTTCCCGAGCCCGACCTTGGCACTTGGGACAGTGACGGTTGCGGCAGGAATTGTAGGCGATCGCGGTGTGGCCGCAGTCGGCGCAGCGGCGGACATGCCCGCCGAGTGCGGCAGTGCGGCAGGCTTCGATCGCGCCCATCACCCGGCGCTGGTCGCGGTCGAGGTGCTCGCTGCGCGTGGCGCGGAACGCGGGGCCGTGGCGGCGGAAGACGTCCGCCACCTCGAGGCCGCCAGCCATGACGCGCCGCCTCAGGCCGGCGGTACCACCTCGAGCCTCAGCTTCTCCAGCGGGCTCGTCGTCCGGCCGATGAGACCCTGCGAGACATGGGTGTAGCGCGCCGTGGTCGACAGGTGCGCGTGGCCCAGCAGCACCTGGATCACCCGGATGTCGACGCCGCTCTCCAGCAGATGGGTGGCGAAGCTGTGGCGCAGGATGTGGACGGTCACCTTCTTGCCGATCTCCGCCGCCGCCCGCGCCGACCGGCAAGCCGCGTGCAGCGTCGTCGGCTCGATCGGGTGGTCGGCGTCGCGCCCCGGAAACAGCCAGTGCTCGGGACGCGCCAGCCGCCAGTAGGTGCGCAGGATCGCCAGGAGCTGCGCCGACAGCATCACGTAGCGCTCCTTGCCGCCCTTGCCGTGCTCGATGCGGATGATCATCCGGTCGCTGTCGATGTCGGCGACCCTCAGGTTCGTGACCTCCGAGACCCGCAACCCGGCGGCATAGGCGGTGGTCAGCGCGGCGCGGGCCTTCAGGCTGGGCACGGCCTCAAGGAACCGCACCACCTCGTCGGCGCTCAGCACCACCGGCAGGCGACGTGGCTCGCGGGCGTAGGCGATCCGCTCGGGGATCTCCGCCATCCCGAGCGTGACGCCGTAGAAGAACCGAAGCGCAGCCACCGTCTGGTTCAGGCTCGACCACGCCACACCCTTCGAGGCGAGGTGGACCTGAAAGGTGCGCACGTCCTCCAGCGTCAGCGTGTCGGGCGACCGTCCGAAAAACCGGCTGAACTTCGACACCGCATGCACGTAGGATCGTTGCGTCGCCGGCGAGAGGTTGCGGACCGTCATGTCCTCGATCATGCGGCGGCGCAGAGGGCTGATATCGGTCATCGGAAAGCTCCTGTCTGGAAGGGGTCTCAGCAACCCAATCCTTCCAGTCAGAAGCACCGCCCGCGAAGCAGGCTCCTGCCGCGCAGCGGCTTCGTTCAATCCCCAACGATTCAGATCAGAGGCAAACCGCTTTAGACCGCCAGGATCAGGACGATGATGGAGACCGACAGGAGCGCGATCCCCGCCAGCTCGCGGGCCAGGATCCGTTCGCCCAGGAACAGGGTCGTCGCGGCGATCGAGAGGATCACCTCCACCTGCGCCAACGCCTTGACGTAGGCGGCGTTCTGGAGCGCGAAGGCCGTGAACCAGGCAAAGGAGCCCACCATCGAGGTGATACCCGCCAGCGCCGCTATCCGCCACGCCCGGCCCACCGCGGCGAGCTGTCCCGGCTCGCGGAGCGCGAGCCAAGCGCCGAGGATCGCCGTCTGCCACGTGGTGGCTGCCGCCAGCGTCAGACCCGACCGCAGCAGGACCGGCGCGTCGCCGAGGGACAAAGCCGCACCCCGGTAGCAGACCGCAGAGACCGCGAAGAGCGCGCCGGATCCGAGCCCGAGTGCCACGGCGCGCCCCTCCCAGCCACCGCCGGGACGCCCGGAGAGGACGATCACGGCGAGCACCCCGATGCCGATGGCCAGGAGGCCGCCGGGGCTCACCGCCTCGCCGAGCAGGACAAGGCCGACAAGCGCGGTGAGGATCGTCTCGCTCTTCTTGAAGGTGATCCCGACGGCGAAGTTCCTCAGCCCGAAGAGCGTGATCACGCAGGCCGTGGCGAGGATCTGCGCCAGTCCGCCCGGCAGCGCGAACGCCCAGAACGCCGCGTCCGGCCGCGGTAGCGGCGTGGTTCCGACCGCGCCGTAGGCCAGAAGGCCCGCCACGACGAGCGGCGCGGAGAACAGGAACCGCGAGAAGGTGGCCCCTCCGGTGGAGAGCGACGTGCGCTTCAGGTGCCTCTGGAGGAGGAAGCGGAGGGTCTGCGCCAGCGCGGCGACGAGCGTGGCGCCGACCCACCCGCTCATCTGGACTGGCCGACCGCCCGCCCCGCCCCCTCCGGCCTGGGCTTGTCCCCGTGCCACTCCTGCATCAGCGCCATCCGGGCCTCGACCGGCGGACGCGGCGAGCTGGGCCGCCGCGCCTCGAGCGAGACGTGGATCAGGAAGTGTTCCCCCGTCGCCACGAGCTCTTCGCCCCGCCACATCCGGTGGAAGATGTGCAATTTCACTCCCTCGGCCGCCAGCGCCTGGGTCTCGACGCGGATGCGCTCCCCCGCCAGGCACTCGCCCAGATGCCGGATGTGGGTCTCGACGGTGAAGAAGGAGTGACCGGCGGCTATGTAGGCGGCATCGCAGCCGAGCAGTTCCATGAGCCGCGTGGTCGCGTCGCCGAACCCGTCGAGATAGCGCGCCTCGGTCATGTGGCCGTTGTAATCCGTCCAGTCGAGCGGGATCGCCCGGTCGGCGGTCTCCACCGGAAGCGACCAGTCCGGCGCCTTTGCGGGCCAGAGAGCCTCCGTCGCCGCGAGGATGCGCCCCGCTCCCTGCCCGGCATGACGCAGCGCCCGGAGCACGCCCACGAGGGCGGCATCCTGCGCCTCGGGTGCCGCGGACCTGTCCACCGGATAGGAGGAGAGATGCGCCACCGGCGCCACGCCCAGATGCGCCAGCGCCGAGACCACGCGCTCCGAGGCGCCCTTCAGCACCACTTCCGGCAGCAGCCAGGCCGGTGCCGCCGCATAGAGTTCCGCCTCGGCCATCTCGTCCCAGCCACCCACGGCGACGACGGGCGCCTCCGCGGCCACGCCCTGCCCGGCCGCCGCGAGCACGAGATCGGCCCCGTCCACGGCCTCGGCCGGATCGGCGACTTCCCGCAACGCACCCTCGGGCGGCATCCGGTCGTAGAGGCCCGGCAGCGCGCGCGCTGCGCGCTCCAGGATCTCCACCGGCGGCCCCGCATGGGCGACCTCGGCGCCGAGAAGCGCCGCCCGCGCCGCCCAGTCCGGCAGCCCGATCACGCCGAGCCTCATCGCCGACCCTCCTGCGGCGTCATCCGGAGCCGGGCGAGGTCGTAGCCGTAGAAGTCGAGGATCTCCCGCGCCGCCGCCAGCCGGTCCGGAGGGATCGCGGGCTCCCGGTTCAGGATCCATCCTGCCCGCCCGGAAGGCACGCCCACCACCGCGGTGCGGTAATCCTCGTCGACCCAGAGCACCCAGTAGGGCGCGACGAAGGGCGTGCCGTCGAGCCGCACCTCGAGCCGCCCCGGCCCCGTCACCTCCGCCCGCCCCGAGATCGTCTCCAGATCGCCGTCCCGGACACAGCTGTTCCGCACCGCGATGCCGCCGTCCGGCGCGGCGGAATAGACCGCCTGCGTGTTGGTGCAGCCGCGCTGGAACGGCACCGGATAGGAGGCGATCTCGTACCACCGCCCCAGATAGCGCTCGGGATCGAACGCCGCGATGGACGCGAAGGGAGCCGTCCGGTCGCGGTAGCTCTCCGCCGGCAGGAGCGGCGATTCGGTCGAGCAGCCGGCGGCGAGCAGAGCCAGCAAGAGCGCGGCCCGCCTCACGCCAGCCCCCGCACCGGGTCCACCAGCGCCCGGCCAAGCTCGGCATGGGCTTCCGCTCCCAGATGGATTCCGTCCGTCGGATCGGTCGCGACGACCTGGCCGGCATCGAAGAAGGCGGTCCCGAGCCGTGCGGCCACGTCGCCGACCGTCACCGGCAGCCGCGCCGCGCGCACCGCCGCGCCGGCGAAGGTTTCCGCGAAGGGGCCGACTTCCTGCACCGCCGGCGGGCAGATCAGCATCCGCCGCGCGCCGGGCATGAGCCTGTCGACGGTCTCCACCATCCGCGCCAGCGACAGGGCGATCTCTTGGGCGCTGGCCGAAAACCGCGCCTGCAGGTCGTTCGTCCCGAGCATGATCGCCACGACATCGACCGGCGCGTGGCTCTCGAGGATCGCCGGCAGCACCGCGAGCCCGTTCTTCCACGCCCCGTTTACCGGGTCGTCGTGCACCGTCGTGCGGCCCGGCAGGCCCTCGACGGTCAGCCGCCAGCCGGGCCCGAGACCGCGCGCAAGATGCCCCGCCCAGCGCGCCTCCGGCGCGAGCCGGCCCTCCGCGCCGAGATCGGCCATCGGCAGCGTGCCATGTGTGTTGCTGTCCCCGTAGATCAGAAGATGCGTCATGGCGGGGGCCCCCTTGCCTCGGCCAAGCCCTAGCGAAGTGGACCGGGGCCGCCAAGCGCTTGTGCCGCTGGAAACTGCCCTCCAGCGCGGATATGAGGCCGGACAGACAAGGCAAAGGCTGGCCCATGGACCGCGTCCTGATCACCTCGGCGATCCCCTACATCAACGGCGTAAAGCATCTGGGCAACCTCGTGGGCTCGCAGCTCCCGGCCGACCTCTATGCCCGCTACCGCCGCGGCCGGGGCGACGAGGTGCTGTTCCTCTGCGCCACCGACGAACACGGCACGCCGGCCGAGCTTGCCGCAGCCAGGGCCGGCAAGCCGGTGGCCGAGTACTGCGCCGAGATGTGGCAGGTGCAGAAGGATCTCTCGGACGGGTTCCGCCTCTCCTTCGACCGCTTCGGCCGCTCCTCCTCGCCGCAGAACCATCGCCTGACCCAGTATTTCGCGGCGCGTCTCGCCGAGGCCGGCCTCATCGAGGAGCGCACCGAGACCCAGGTCTATTCGCGCGCCGACGGGCGCTTCCTGCCCGACCGCTACATCGAGGGCACCTGCCCGAATTGCGGCTACGAGAGGGCGCGCGGCGACCAGTGCGAGAACTGCACCAAGCAGCTCGACCCTACCGACCTGATCGACCCGCGCTCGGCGATCTCCGGCTCCACCGATCTCGAGCCGCGCGAGACCAAGCACCTCTACCTGCGCCAATCCGCCATGGCGGAGGACCTGAGGGACTGGATCACGACCCGCGCCGACTGGCCGCCGCTCACCACCTCGATCGCACTCAAATGGCTCGACGAGGGGCTCCGCGACCGCGGCATCACCCGGGATCTCGACTGGGGCGTGCCGGTCCGGCGGGGCGAGGAGCCCTGGCCGGGCATGGAGGGCAAGGTCTTCTACGTCTGGTTCGACGCCCCCATCGAATACATCGCCTGCGCCGCCGAATGGGCCGAGGCGGAGGGGCGTCCCGACGCCGACTGGCAGCGCTGGTGGCGCACCGACCTCGGCGCGGACGATGTTCGCTACGTGCAGTTCATGGGCAAGGACAACGTGCCCTTCCACACGCTGTCGTTCCCGGTGACGATCATGGGCGCCAATTCCCTCGGCCGCGAGGAATGGAAGCTCGTCGATTACATCAAGTCGTTCAACTATCTCACCTACCAGGGCGGCCAGTTCTCCACCTCCCTGGGCCGCGGCGTCTTCATGGACCAGGCGCTCGATATCCTGCCCGCAGATTACTGGCGCTGGTATCTGCTGCGGAACGCCCCCGAGGGCAGCGATGCGGAATTCACTTGGGAGACCTTCCAGGCGGCCTCCAACCGCGACCTCGCCGACGTGCTCGGCAATTTCGTCAGCCGCGTTACCAAGTTCTGCCGCTCGAAATTCGGCGAGACCGTTCCGGAGGGCGGCGAGTACGGCCCGGCCGAGACGGCCGCGACCGCCGATCTCGAGAGGCGGGTGCGCGCCTACGAGGCACACATGGACGCGATCGAGATCCGCAAGTCCGCCGCCGAGCTCCGCGCGATCTGGGTGGTGGGCAACGAATACCTGCAATCGACCGCGCCTTGGGCCGCCTTCAAGGAGGACGAGATGCGCGCCGCCGCGATCATCCGCTTCTCCCTGAACCTCGTGCGCCTCTACGCGGTGCTCTCGGCACCCTTTCTCCCCGACGCGGCCGAAGCCATGCGGGACGCGATGGAAGCCGATTCCGACTGGCCGGGCGACGTGGCCGCCGCGCTCTCCCGATTGCCGTCAGGCCATGCGTTCAGGGTGCCGGACAACCTCTTCGCGAAGATCGGCGACGAGCAGCGCGATGCCTGGACCCGCCGCTTCGCCGGAGACGGCCTCTGACGCAGCGTCATGTTCCGGTACGGGACCGGAAGTTAATTTCTTCCTCGGGACCGAGAACTTTTTCCGATTTTCTCCGTGGAAACAACCGAGGGCGCGACGACAATTGCCGCCCGATGGGGAAACGGGAGTTTTGTGATGCATGTTCTCAGTATGAGAACGAGCGAGGGCCTGTCCCTCGTCGCCGCGATACGTGCGCCGGCGGGCTGGGCCAGCCTCGGATGGGCCGGCTGCGAGACGAATGTCGCCATACCGCCGAGCTGGGAGCCGGAGACGCGATTCGCCGAGCTGAGGGCGAAGGCCGTCAATCGCGGAGGATACGGCGCCGTTCATCCGAGACCGGTCTCGTCCTCCTGTGGCCCGGGACGCTCCGAGTAGCCCGCTCGGCGGCCGGCGCGCGCTCCGGGACGAGGAAGGCCCGGCCCGCATCCGCGGTCCGGGCCTTCCTTCGTCTTGCCGTCGTGCTAGTGCGCCGCGGCGGTGCCGGCGCCCCGCGGGACGCGCACGCTCTCGACCATCTCCTTCACATGCTCCGGGGTGTCGGCCGTGCGGCTGGACACCGCGAAGGCGACGACGAAGTTGATGAGCGCGCCGACGCAGCCGATCGCCGTGGACTGGATGCCGAAAAGCGATCCCTCGATCGTGTCCTCGAAGGATTCCGTGCCCGGGATGAAGAACCAGCCCTTGTGCAGGAAGATGTAGACGACCGTGAAGATCAGGCCCGCGAGCATCCCCGACACGGCGCCGCTGTTGTTGATGCGGCTCGAGAAGATCCCCATCATCAGCACCGGGAAGATCGTCGCCGCCGCGATCCCGAAGGCCAGCGCCACGGTCTGTGCCGCGAAGCCCGGCGGATTGAGCCCCAGCCAGGTCGCCACCCCGATCGCCACGGCCATCGAGCCGCGCGCCCACCAGAGCTCGGCCGCTTCCGAGATGTTGGGATTGATCGAGCGCTTGACCAGATCGTGGCTCACCGCCGAGGAGATCGCCATCAGGAGACCCGCCGCGGTGGAGAGCGCCGCCGCCATGCCGCCCGCGGCGACGAGGGCGATGACCCAGCCCGGGAGCTGCGCGATCTCGGGGTTGGCGAGGACCAGGATGTCGCGGTCGAACAGGACGAGCTCGTTGCCCTCCAGTTCCGTCGTGCCGAGGTTCGCCGGCGGCGAGTCGAGGTCCTCGTTGTAGTACTGGAGCCGGCCGTCGCCGTTCTTGTCCTCGACGCCCAGCAGACCGGTGGTCTCCCAGTTGTCGAACCAGACTGGAAGCTCGTCGATCCGGGCTGCCTCGGCGTTCTGCGTGCCGTTGGGCCAGATCGTGTCCATGATGTTGAGACGCGCCATCGCACCGACCGCCGGCGCCGTGAGATAGACGATGGCGATGAAGACCAGCGCCCAGCCCGCCGACAGCCGCGCATCCGAGACCTTCGGCACGGTGAAGAAGCGGATGATGACATGCGGAAGACCCGCCGTGCCGATCATCAGCGTCAGCGTGAAGAGGACCATGTTCAGCACCGGCAGGACGCCGGTATCCTGCTCCGTGTAGGAGCCGAAGCCCAGATCGGCGAGGGTCTGGTTCAGCGTCGTGAGAAGCGGCTCGCCCGATCCTTCGTAGGTCGAGAAGAGGCCGAGTCCCGGGATCGGATTGCCGGTGAGCTGCAGCGAGATGAAGATCGCCGGCACCGTGTAGGCGAAGACGAGCACGACGTACTGGGCCACCTGCGTGTAGGTGATCCCCTTCATGCCGCCGAGCACCGCGTAGAAGAACACGATGGCCGCGCCGATGAAGAGGCCGGTGGAGTTCGAGACCTGCAGGAAGCGCGAGAAGGCCACGCCCACGCCGGTCATCTGACCGATGACGTAAGTCAGCGAGGCGACGATCAGGCAGAGCACGGCCACGAGCCGGGCATTGCGGCTGTAGAAGCGGTCCCCGATGAACTCCGGCACCGTGAAGCTGCCGAACTTGCGCAGGTAGGGCGCGAGCAGCATCGCCAGCAGCACGTAGCCGCCCGTCCAGCCCATGAGGTAGGCGGAGGCGGGGTAGCCGGAAAACGCGATGATGCCGGCCATGGAGATGAAGGACGCGGCCGACATCCAGTCCGCGGCCGTCGCCATGCCGTTCGTCACCGGGTGGATGCCCCGCCCCGCGGTGTAGAATTCCGACGTCGATCCGGCCCGCGCCCAGATCGCGATGCCGATATAGAGCAGGAACGAGCCGCCGATGAAGATGAGGTTCAGATAATACTGGTCCATGATCTCAGTCCTCCTCGACGCCGTATTGCCGGTCGATCTTGTTCATCCGCCAGGCGTAGAAGAAGATCAGGATCAGGAAAACGATGATCGATCCCTGCTGGGCGAACCAGAAGCCCAGATCGGTCCCGCCGACCGGGATGCCCGACAGCAGGGGTCTGAGAAGAATGGCAAATCCGAAACTGACGAGCGCCCAGACGACGAGGCAGCCCTTGATCACCCTGAGATTGGCCTTCCAGTAGCCGCTCGCGTCGCTCGGACGCCGGCCTGTGCCTTCGTTCATTATTGTCCTCCCTGTTCCTCGCCCCGAAACGCAATAAAGTTGCGGGCCAAGAGATCCCCTAACATATTCGGCGCACAACGCCATACTGTACCGAAGTCGAAGCCGCTTTTCGGTTTGCGGCGGGGCAACGGTCCGCCGCCGCCGTCAGGTTTGTCGCGCTTTCATTCCCCCAGGGCTATGCCCTCCCGGCGCGGATCGGCGGCACCGAGGAGCGTGTCGCCGATGGCGATCGCGTGCAGCCCCGACGTAAGATCCTGGACCTCGGTCTCGTAGCCCAGATCCTGAAGCGACTGCGCGAGGTCGGCGAAGGGCGTGCCGGCCTCCAGATCGTAGGGGCCGAACCGGTTCACCGCATGGGGGGCGGCCAGCGCCTCCTGGAGATTCATGCCGAAATCCACGTAGTTGACGATGGCCTGCGCGACGTAGCCGATGATGCGCGACCCGCCGGGCGAGCCGATGGCGAGAACCGGCTCGCCGTCCTGCATGACGATCGTCGGCGACATCGACGAGCGTGGCCGCTTGCCCGGCTCGACCCGGTTGGCGATCGGGCGGTCTCCGTCATGGGTCTCGAAGGAGAAGTCGGTGAGCTCGTTGTTCAGCAGGAACCCGCCCGGCGCCAGCAGACGCGAACCGAAGCCGTTCTCGATCGTCGTCGTCATCGACAGGACGTCGCCGTCCGCATCGACGATGGAGACGTGGCTCGTGGAGGGAAACTCGATCGATCGGTCCGCCGCCCAGTCCATCGCGTGGGACCATTCGGGGTTCCCCGCCGAAACCTCGGGCAGCGCGTCATCGCCCGACAGGAGCTCGGCGCGGGAGGCAAGGTAGTCCGGATCGACCAGGCCCGCGGTCGGCATCGGCACGTAGTCGCTGTCGGCCATGTAGATGTCGCGATCCGCGAAGGCGAGGCGCGAGGCGTCTCCGAGGAGCCTCAGCGCCTCCGGATCGTCCGGCGCCAGGCCCGAGAGATCGTGGCTGTCGAGCATCCCGAGGATCTGTCCCACCGTCAGCGCGCCCGAGGAGGGCGGCCCCATCCCGCAGACGTCCCGGCCGCGATAGACGGCGCAGATTGCCGGCCGCTCCCGCGGCGCGTAGATCGCGAGGTCCACCAGCGACAGGACGCCGGGATTGCCCTCCGCGTTCTGCACCGTCTCGACGATGCCTTTCGCGATCTCGCCGCTGTAGAACGCGCGCGCACCCTCCTCGGCGATGGCGCCGAGCGTCTCGGCATAGGCCGCGTTGGTCAGCGTGTCGCCCGCCTCGAGCGGCTCGCCTCCGGGATAGAAGTAGTCCGCGGTGGGCTGGAAGCGGTTCAGGTATTCCTCGTCCTCGGCCACGAGTGAGGCGAGCCGCGGCGAGACGGTGAAGCCCTCCCGCGCCAGCCGCGTCGCCTCCGAGAACAGGCCCGACCAGCCCAGCTTGCCCCATTTCGCATGCGCCATCTCCATCAGCGCGGGCGTGCCCGGCGTGCCGACCGAGCGGCCGCCCACCACCGCGTCGTAGAATTCGAGCGGCGCGCCGTTCTCGTCCTGAAAGAGCTGCGGCGTGGCGTCGAGCGGCGCCGTCTCGCGCCCGTCGAGCGTCGTCAGTTCCCCCGCCTCGGAATCGTAGTAGACGAGGAAGGCTCCGCCGCCGAGCCCGGAGCTCTGCGGCTCGACGAGGCCGAGCGTGGTCTGCACCGCCACCATCGCGTCGGCCGCCGAGCCGCCCCGTTCGAGCACCTTGGCACCGGCCTCCACCGCCAGCGGGTGCGCGGCGGCGACCATCCAGTCCTGGGCCTCCACGGGCTGGCCCTGTTCCTTCGTGCGGAACGCCTCCTGCACTCTCTCGGGCAGGCCCGCGAAGGCCTCCGTCTCGCCGGATGCGGCGGCTTCGGGATCGACCGCGTCGGTCGTCTGCTGGGCGAGGATGGGCGGGGCGGCGAGCGCGAGGACGAGGATCGGGACGGAGCGGTTCATGGCGATCTCCCTGCTGTGCGGACGTTCCGGCAACCTGTGGCGGAACGCCGCCCCGGCAAGACCGCAGCCCTGCGCCTCGAGACCCCCGTCAGACCTGCATCGTCGCCTCGACGGCCCGCTTCCAGCGGGCGTACTTCTCCGCCCGGACATCCTCCTCCATCCGCGGCTCGAAGGATGTATCGAGACGCCATCCCTCCGCGAACCCCTCCTGGTCGGGGTAGATCCCGGCCTTCATGCCGGCGAGCCAGGCGGCGCCGAGCGCAGTCGTCTCCAGCACCTCCGGCCGGTCCACCTTGGCGCCGATGATGTCGGAGAGGAACTGCATCGCCCAGTCCGAGGCGGACATGCCGCCATCGACGCGGAGCGTCTCCGGCTCGCCCAGATCGTCCCAGTCCGCCCGCATCGCCTCGAGAAGGTCCCGCGTCTGGTAGCCCACGCTCTCCAGCGCCGCCTTGGCGAATTCCTCCGGTCCCGAGGAGCGCGTCAGCCCGTAGACCGCACCGCGGCATCCGGCGTTCCAGTAGGGCGCGCCGAGTCCCACGAAGGCGGGAACGAGCACCACGTCCTGCCCCGCATCGGCCCGCTCCGCGAGCCCCTGCGTCTCCGGCGCGGAGCGGATGATCTTCAGCCCGTCGCGCAGCCACTGCACAACGGCGCCGGCGATGAAGATCGACCCTTCGAGCGCGTAGGTCGGCGTGCCGTCGAACTGGTAGGCGACGGTGGTCAGCAGCCGGTTCTGCGAGCGGATCGGCGTCTCGCCGGTGTTCAGGAGCGCGAAGCACCCGGTCCCGTAGGTCGATTTCAGCATCCCCGGTCGGAAGCAGGCCTGCCCGATCGTCGCCGCCTGCTGGTCGCCGGCGACGCCGAGGATCGGGATCTCGCGCCCGAAGAGGTCCGGCCGCGTCAATCCGAACTCGGCCGCCGAATCCTTCACCTCCGGCAGCATCTCCATCGGGATGTCGAGCATCCTGGCGATGGTCGTGGACCAGCCGCCCTTGAAGCTGTCGTAGAGCAGCGTCCGGCAGGCATTCGTGGCGTCCGTCACGTGCGACTTGCCGCCCGTCATCCGCCAGATGAGATAGGTCTCGACGGTGCCGAAGAGGAGTTCTCCCTTCCGCGCGCGCGCGCGGCTGCCCTCGACCTTGTCGAGGATCCATTTCAACTTCGTGCCGGAGAAGTAGGGGTCGAGCAACAGACCCGTCTTCTCGATCACCTGCTCCTCGTAGCCCGCCTCCTTCATCTCGCGGCAGATCTCGCTCGTCCGCCGGTCCTGCCAGACGATGGCGTTGTGGATCGGCCTGCCGGTCTCCTTCTCCCACACCACCACCGTCTCGCGCTGGTTGGTGATGCCGATTCCGGCGATGTCGCCCTCGGGCATCCCCGCCTTCTCGATCGCCGAGCGGCAGACCGCGGCGGTGGACGACCACAGATCCGACGGGTCGTGCTCCACCCAGCCGCTCGCGGGGTAATGCTGCTCGAACTCCTCCTGCGCGCTGGCAACGATCTTCATCCCGGAATCGAAGATGATCGCCCGGCTCGACGTGGTGCCCTGGTCGATCGCCATGATGTGGCTCATGCCCGTTCCTCCTCGTGTCCCGCAGAACCATATGGCCCCGCTCCGCCACGGCAAGGCGGCGGTCCGCTACCGCGCGAGCGCCTTGCAGGTCTCCACCGCGCGATCCTCGATCCGGTCGGTCAGCAGGCCCGCGATCACCGGTGCGGCCATGCCGAAGGCCCAGGCCATCTCCCCTTCGGCGTTGGAGAGTTCACCTTCGACCCCTTGATCTCGCAGGTCGAGAGGATGCCCTCGAGAGAGATGAGCACGTCCGCCGAGAGATCCTGCTCCGGCGGCTTTCCCTCGCCCCGGCAGGTCAGGCGGCCAGATATCCGGAACGAGATCCCGTCGCCGTCGAGCGACAGGTTGGCGGATTCCACCTCCACGTCCCGCACCTGGCCGACCCCGAAGGAGAACCCGGCGATCTCCGCTCCGAGCGGCTCGCACGGATTGAACTCCGCGATCCGCGCCTCGATCGCCGACCGCCCCGCGCCACCCCTGGGCGCGTCGGGAACCGTCCCCTCCCGCGCCCCCGCCGCAAGCGGCGCGAGACACAGGCAGAGGACGAGGTGTCTCACTCCGCCGCCTGGACGATGCTCCGCGTCTCGGCCATCCACTCGTCGAGCGCCGCGATCTCCTCGGCGCTCATCCGGAGCCCGAGCTTCGAGCGGCGCCAGACCACGTCCTCGGCGCTGCGGGCGAATTCCTTCGCCATCAGCCAGCGCACCTCCGCCTCGGTGAGCGTGCCGCCGAAGGCGCGGCCCATCCCCTCGGCGTCCTTCGCGCCGGCGCAGATCTCCCTGGCCTCCGTGCCGTAGGCCCGCACCAGGCGCCGCGCCCAGTAATCGTCGAGAAACGGATGCGCGGACTGCAGCTCGATCACCAGCCGGTCCACGCCGTCGACGGCGAAATCGCCGCCCGGCAGCGGCACCCGCGCCGTCCAGTCGCCCGAAAGACCCGGAAAATAGGGCGCGAGCTTGCCCATCGCCTGCTCGGCGAGCTTGCGGTAGGTGGTGATCTTGCCGCCGAACACGTTGAGAAGCGGCGGCTCCATGCCCACCGGTCCGTCGCTCATCGGCCCGGCATCGATCGACAGAACGTAGTCCCGCGTCGCCGCCGTCGCCGATTTAGCGCCGTCGTCGTAGAGCGGGCGCACGCCGGAATAGGTCCAGACCACGTCCAAGCGTCGCACCTCCGTCTCGAAGTAGTTCGACGCGAAGGCGCAGAGATACTCCGCCTCCTCGTCGGTGATCTCGGCCTTCACGCCGGGGTCGCGCCCGTGATCCTTATCGGTCGTGCCGATCAGGGTGAAGTCGGTCTCGTAGGGGATGGCGAAGACGATGCGTCCGTCCTCCCCCTGGAAGAAATACGCCTTGCCGTGGTCGTAGAGCCTGGGCACCACGATGTGACTGCCGCGCACCAGCCGCACGCCCTCGGACGAGTTCATCCGCACGGTGTTCTTCACCACGTCCTCGACCCAGGGCCCGCCGGCATTGACGAGGCCCTTGGCGCGGATCACCTCCTCGGCGCCGGTCTCCCCGTCCCGGAGCGTCACCGCCCAGGTCGCGCCGTCCCGCTCGGCGGACACCACCTTCGTCCGGACCATGACGGTCGCGCCCCGCTCCTCCGCGTCGCGGGCGTTGAGGGCGACGAGCCGCGAATCCTCGACCCAGCAATCGGAATATTCGTAGGCCTTCCGGAAGCGGTCCTTGATCGGCTTGCCTTCGGGCGCCGTCGTCAGGTCGAGCGTCGAGGTCCCCTTGAGGTGCTTCCGGCCGCCCAGATTGTCGTAGAGGAAGAGCCCGATCCGGATGATCCACGAGGGCCGCCGCCCCTTCATCCAGGGCATCACCGTGTTCAGCAGCTTCGAGGTCGGCGTCTCCCCCTCGAAGCGCATGTCGGGACTGTAGGGCAGCACGAAGCGCATCGGCCACGAGATGTGCGGCATCGCCTCCAGCAGCACCTCGCGCTCGATCAGCGCCTTCTTGACGAGCCCGACCTCGAAGAATTCCAGATAGCGCAACCCGCCGTGGAAGAGCTTGGTCGATTTCGAGGAGGTGGCCTCGGCCAGGTCCCCCATCTCCGCGAGGCACACGTCGAGCCCCCGCCCCTGCGCGTCCCGCGCGATTCCCGTGCCGTTGATGCCTCCGCCGATGACGAAGAGGTCGAAGATCTTCTCGGTCATTGCGGTCTCGTCTGCCATGCTGCCTCCGCATCCGTTCGGGTAGGAGTATAGGGCCTTCGCCCCGGAATGTGAGGGGACCGCCCCGATCGGGCCGGCGCGGCGGCGGCGGGGAACCCGCGCGGCGGTGCGGCATTGGCCCCCCGAGTGACCCCACCCGGACGGACCGATGACCGACACAGCCCGCGGCTGGGGACCCTTCCTCGCCGGCATCCTCGCCTTCGCCGCGATCATGCTCGGCGCCACGGTGCCGACGCCGATCTATCCGCTCTACTCGGCCGCCTACGGCTTCTCGGAGCTGACAATCACCGTCATCTTCGGGGTCTACGCCGCGGGCGTCATCACCGCGCTGCTGCTGACCGGACCCTGGTCCGACCAGATCGGGCGCCGGCCCATTCTCCTCGCCGGGCTCGCGCTGTCGGGGGTGAGTTCGGTCGTCTTCCTCTTCGCCGGAGGATTGCCGCTGATCCTCGTGGGCCGCGTGCTCTCGGGCGTCTCGGTCGGTCTCTACACCGCCGCAGCCACGGTCGCCGTGGGCGAGATGGCGCCCGAGGGCCGCGACCGCGCCGGCACCCTCGGCGCCACCGCCGCCAACATGGGCGGGCTCGGCCTCGGCCCGATCTTCGGCGCGCTGGCGATCCTCGCCCTGCCCCGGCCCCTGCATCTGCCCTTCCTCGCCCATCTGGCGCTCGTCGCGCTCGCCTTCGCCTGCCTCTGGCCGACCCCCGAGCCCGGGCGCCCCGCCGACCGGCCCCGCCTCCGGCCGCAGGGCCTCGCCGTCCCGGCGCAGGTCCGCCCGGTCTTCGTGCCGGCCGCGATCTGCGCCTTCGCCGGCTTCATGATCTGCGGCTTCCTGACCTCCGTCACCCCCGCCTATCTGGGCGAGGTTCTGGGCTATGACGGCCGCCACCTGCTCATCGGCACCGTCACCGGGCTCGTCTTCCTGATGTCCTGCATCGGCCAGAGCGTCGAGGATCTCCTCCCCCGAGGCCGCCGCCTGCCGATCGGCATGGCGCTCCTGCTCGCCGGGCTCCTCGCCATCACCGCCGCGCTCGCGCTGCGCAGCCTGGCGCTCCTCGTCGCCGCGATCGTCGTCGCCGGGATCGGCCACGGCATCGCCTTCCGGGGCGGACTCACCGGCGTCGCGGCGCTGAGCCCCGCCGGACGGAAATCCGCCGTCACCTCGACTTATTTCACCGTCGCCTACGTGGCGATCTCGATCCCGGTCGTGACCGTCGGCTTCCTCTCGGGCCCGCTCGGCCTCGTGCCCGCGAGCATCGGCTTCGCTGCCGTGGCGAGCGCCCTCTGCGCAATCGCCCTCGTCCTGATCCTGCGCCGGGACCGGGCGGAAGACTGACCCCGTGGCCCCGGACGCGCCCGCAGGCTAAGCTCCCTGCGATGCCGTACAATGCGAAAGACGTCCTCCGCGCGGCGGATCTGCCGCCGGTCTGGCTCCTCGGACATCTGGCTCTCCTGCGGGCGCTGTCCGGGTTCGGCCCGTCCTGGCCACTTCCCCTGTCCGGTCTCCTCGTCGCCGCCGCCGGCGTCGCGCTGATGGCCTGGGCCGCCGCCACGATGGTGCGCGCGCGCACGACATTCTGGCCCGGCCGGGCCCCGGCGGCCCTCGTAACGAGCGGCCCCTTCCGCCTCTCGCGCAACCCGATCTATCTCGGCGACGTCCTCGTCCTGCTCGGCGCGATCCTCTGGCAGGGCAAGCCCGCCGGCCTCCTCCTCGTGCCGCTTCTTGTGGCGATCCTCGCCCGGCGGTTTATCTCGCCCGAGGAGGCGCGAACTCCGGGCGGCGTTCGGCCCCGCCTTCGCGGCGTGGGCGGCCCGTGTTCGCCGCTGGCTCTGAACGCCGCCGGACGGTTGCGAAACAAAATTGCGCCCGCTAGACCGGACCGGTTGGTCGGGGCAGGACGAGAGGGAGACGGATGAAATTCGGTGTCGTCAAGGAGAGCCAGGAGGGCGAGGCGCGCGTCGCGATGACGCCGCAATCGGCCCAGCAGATCCAGAAGCTCGGCCATGAATGCCTGATCGAATCCGGCGCCGGCGCGCGGGCCGATTTCGCCGACGAGGTCTATCGCGACGCTGATGTCGAGGTCGTGGAGTCCGCCGACGCGGTCTTCGAGCGGGCCGACATCGTCGCCAAGGTCCGTCCGCCCACGGAAGCAGAGGTCGAGAAGCTCCGCGAGGGCCAGACCCTCGTCAGCTTCTTCTACCCGGCCCAGAACGAGGACCTGATGAAGAAGGCGGCCGAGAAGGGCGCCACTCTCATCGCCATGGACGCGGTGCCGCGCATCTCCCGCGCCCAGAAGCTCGACGCACTGTCTTCGATGGCCAACATCGCCGGCTACCGCGCGGTAATCGAGGCGGCGAACAATTTCGGACGCTTCATGACCGGCCAGGTCACTGCCGCCGGCAAGGTCCCCCCCGCCAAGGTCCTCGTGGTCGGCACCGGCGTCGCGGGCCTCGCGGCGATCGGCGCGGCGACGTCGCTGGGCGCCATCGTCAGGGCCTTCGACGTCCGTCCCGAGACCGCCGAGCAGGTCGAATCGATGGGTGCGGAGTTCCTGTTCCTCGACTTCGAGGACACGTCCGACGGCTCCGGCGAGGGCGGCTACGCCAAGCCCTCGAGCCCCGAATTCCGCGACAAGCAGCTCGAGCTCTTCCGCGCGCAGGCGCCCGAGATCGACATCGTCATCACCACCGCGCTCATCCCCGGCCGCGAGGCCCCCGAGCTCTGGACCGAGGACATGGTCCAGGCGATGAAGCCCGGCTCGGTGATCGTCGACCTCGCCGCCGAGAAGGGCGGCAATTGCAAGATGACCCGGATGGACGAGAAGTTCGTCACCGACAACGGCGTGACGATCGTCGGCTACACCGACTTCCCCTCCCGGATGGCGAAGCAGTCCTCGACGCTCTACGCCACCAACATCCGCCACTTCCTTACCGACCTGACCCCCGAGAAGGACGGCGAGATCGATCACGACATGGAGGACCGGGTGATCCGGGACTCCACCATCACCCATGGCGGCGAGGTCACCTGGCCGCCGCCGAAGCGGGAGGACCCGTCTCCGAAGCAGGGCCAGAAGAAGGAGAAGCCGAAGGAGAAGACCGCCGAGGAGAAGCGGCAGGAGGAGTACGAGCAGTTCAAGAAGGAGACGCGCCAGCAGGTCGGCCTGCTCGCCGCCGGCGCCATCGTTATGCTGGCGATCGGCCTCGTCGCGCCGCCCTCGCTGATGAGCCATCTCATCGTCTTCGCGCTGGCCTGCTTCGTCGGCTTCCAGGTGATCTGGGGGGTCTCGCACTCGCTCCACACCCCGCTGATGGCGGTGACCAACGCCATCTCGGGCATCATCATCCTCGGGGCGCTCCTGCAGGTGGGCGCCGGCAACTGGCTCGTGGTGATCCTGTCCTTCGTCGCCATCGCAATCGCCTCCATCAACATCGTCGGCGGGTTCCTCGTGACGCGCCGGATGCTGTCGATGTTCGTCAAGTCGTAAGGGGAGCGGAGACATGCTTTTCGAAGAAGGCCTCCAGGCGGCCGCCTATATCGTCGCGACCATCCTCTTCATCCTCTCCCTCGGGGGCCTGAAGGATCAGGAGACCGCCAAGCGCTCGATCTGGTACGGCATCGTCGGCATGACCCTCGCGGTCGTGGCCACCGTGTTCGGCCCCGGCATCCAGCACCTGATCGTGCTCCTCGTCGCCATCGCCATCGGCGCGGGGCTCGGCATCTACATCGCCGGGCAGGTGCAGATGACCGAGATGCCGCAGCTCGTCGCGGCGCTGCACTCCTTCGTCGGCCTCGCCGCCGTGCTCATCGGCATCAACGCCGAACTGATGCTGGGTTCGGTCCTGGCGATGAAGGAGGCCGGCACCGCCCTCGACGCGGCGAACCTCACCGGCTTCGGCGAGACGCTCTGGCACAAGACCGGCGCCGAGATCACCATCCTCCGCGTCGAGAGCTTCCTCGGCATCTTCATCGGCGCGGTGACCTTCACCGGCTCGATCGTCGCCTTCGGCAAGCTCTCGGGAAAGATCGACGGCAAGCCCACGCAACTGCCCGGCGGCCACCTCCTGAATGCCGCCGCGGCGGCGCTCTGCATCGTGCTCGGCATCCTCTACTTCATGGATTTCGGCATCTGGACGGTGCTCCTCATGGCGCTCGTCGCCGGTTTCATCGGCTACCACCTGATCAACGGCATCGGCGGCGCCGACATGCCGGTGGTGGTGTCGATGCTGAACTCCTATTCGGGCTGGGCCGCGGCCGCCATCGGCTTCACCCTCTCGAACGACCTGCTGATCGTCACCGGCGCTCTGGTCGGCTCCTCGGGTGCGATCCTGAGCTACATCATGTGCAAGGGCATGAACCGCTCCTTCATCTCCGTCATCCTCGGCGGGTTCGGCGGACAGCAGCAGTCCGGCGGTCAGGAGATCGAAGGCGAGATGACGCCAATCGACGTGGACGGCGTCGCCGACCTCCTCGAGGAGGCCGACAGCGTCGTCATCGCGCCGGGCTACGGCATGGCCGTCGCCCAGGCGCAGCAGGCGGTCAGCGAGCTCACGAAGAAGCTCCGCGACAAGGGCAAGACCGTGCGCTTCGCCATCCACCCCGTCGCCGGCCGGATGCCGGGACACATGAACGTCCTGCTCGCCGAGGCCAAGGTCCCCTACGACCTCGTCCTCGAGCTCGAGGAGATCAACGACGACTTCCCCGAGACCGACGTGGCCATCGTCATCGGCGCGAACGACATCGTGAACCCGGCGGCGAACGACGATCCGGGTAGCCCGATCGCCGGCATGCCGGTCCTCCACGTCTGGGAGGCGACACACGTCATCGTCTCCAAGCGCGGCCAGGGCACCGGCTATTCCGGCATCGAGAACCCGCTGTTCTTCAAGGACAATGCCCGGATGTATTACGGCGACGCCAAGGAGAGCGTGAACAACCTCCTGCAGAAGCTCGCCTGAAGCGGCTCTCGTCGCGGGACAGGGAGGACGGGGGCGCCGATCCGGCGCCCCCCTTTCGTTCCGGACAGGTCGCGCGCCCTTCGCCGAGTTCCTCGCCGCCTATCGGGCCGATCCGGGCCAGGCTGGAGCGATACCGTCACCGTCGGTGCCGGCGGCCCGGATGCCCCGCTCGGCCGCCGCGCAGGACTTGCCAGCTCGATGCTCTACCGGATCTCCGACGATCTCGGCGTCGACGAATTTTCGCTGTTCTGGCGCGAACTCTCCGCCCTGCCGCAAGCCCGGACCACGGAGGACGTCATGCGGAGCCTGCTTCAGGCAGGGTTCTCCGCTTCGGGGCCCGACTACGGTCCCGCCTTCAAGGCCGGCGATGTCTGGTCGCCGCCCGAGGAGCCCGGCGGCCCGGTCCTCGTGCCGATTCCGCCGGCGGCGCGCGCCTTCGTCGCCGCGCTCGCCCTACTCGGCCTCTCCCGGCCCCGCGCCGCCGCCTGACGCCCGGGTCGCCCGCGCCCGCCGCTCAGGCCGCTTTCCGTGACCGGTAGCGGTTGACCCGGCCGCCGGCTAGCAGGATCTCGGCCTCCTGGTCCGACAGGTCGAGCAGCAGCTCGACCGGCGTGCCGTCCACCTCGGCCTGCACCTTGCCCTCGCCCCGCGCCGCCGCGTGCAGGCCCGAGATCGAGAGCCTGCCGTCCCGCGCGCAGGCGGACCTGGCCTCGGCATCCGCGAAGATCAGCGGCACGATGCCGTAATTGATGAGGTTGGTGCGGTGGATGCGGGCGATCGATTCCGCCGCCACCGCCCGCAGGCCCAGATGCCGCGGCGCCAGCGCCGCGTGCTCCCGGCTCGACCCCTGGCCGTAGTTCCGCCCGCCGACCACCGCGTGGCCTCCGTCATCCCGCACCTCCTTGGCGCGGGCGACGTAATCGGGATCGACGTCGCGGAAGACGAACTCCGCGATGCGGGGGATGTTCGAGCGGTAGGGCAGCACCTCGGCGCCCGCCGGCATTATCCCGTCGGTCGAGATGTCGTCCTCGGCGACGAGCAGGATCGGCAGCTCCATCGCGTCGGGCAGCGCGTCGAATTCGGGCAGCGAGGCGATGTTCGGCCCCTTGCGGAGCTCCACCTTCCGTGCCTCCTCCAGCGGCAGCGGATGCTCGAAGGACTCCGGGTTGCGCGTCGGCTCCGGCAGGACCACCGCCCCGATCGCGGACCAGTCGAGCTCCCGCGGATCGGAGATCCGTCCCGCCAGCGCGGAGGCCGCCGCCGTCTCCGGGCTGCACAGGAACACCGCGTCCTCCGTCGTCCCCGAGCGTCCGGGAAAGTTCCGCGGCACCGTGCGCAGGCTGTTCTGCCCCGAGGCCGGCGCCTGCCCCATGCCGATGCAGCCGTTGCACCCCGCCTGGTGCAGCCGCGCCCCCGCCGCCATCAGGTCGAAGAGGTATCCCGTCTTCGCCAGGTCGGCCACGAGGTCGCGGCTCGTCGGGTTCACGTCGAAGGAGACCTGCGGCGGGATCCGCCTGCCCTTCACGATCTCCGCCGCGGCGGCGAAATCGCGGAAGCCCGGATTGGCCGAGGAGCCGATATAGGCCTGGTAGATCTCCTCGCCCGCCACCTCGGTCACCGGCACCACGTTGCCCGGAGAGGAGGGCTTGGCGATCATCGGTTCGATCTCCGACAGGTCGACCTCCTCGTCATGGTCGTAGCCGGCCTCGTCGGCGACGATCTCCTGCCAGTCCTCGCCCCGGCCCTCGCTCTCGAGGAAGCGCTTCACCTCCGCATCCGACGGAAACACTGTCGTCACCGCGCCGAGTTCGGTGCCCATGTTGGCGATCACGTGCCGGTCCATCGCCGAGAGCGTGTCGAGTCCGGGACCGTGATATTCGACGATCCGCCCGTTGCCGCCATCGACCCCGTGCCGGCGCAGGAGCTCGAGGATCACGTCCTTGGCGCTCGTTCCCGTCGGCAATTCGCCGGTCAGACGCACGCCCCAGATCTCGGGCATCGTCGTCTCGTAGGGCTCGCCCGCGACCGCCATCGCCACGTCGAGCCCGCCGGCGCCGATCGCCAGCATGCCGAGCGCCCCGGCCGCCGGCGTGTGGCTGTCCGAGCCCAGCAGCGTCTTGCCCGGCTTGCCGAAATAGCGCTGGTGCAGTGGATGGCTGACCCCGTTCGCCGGCCGCGCGCAGTAGAGCCCGAAGCGCCGCGCCGCGCTCAGCAGGAACAGGTGGTCGTCGGGGTTGCGGTGATCCTCCTGGATCAGGTTGTGGTCGATATACTGCGCCGAGAGCTCGGCCTCGGTCCGGTCGAGCTCCAGCGCCTCGAGCGTCAGCATGACGAGCGTGCCGGTCGCGTCCTGGGTCAGCGTCTGGTCGATCCGGAGCGAGATCGGCGCGCCCGGCTCCGGCAATTCCCCCTCGACATGGCTGGCGATGAGCTTCTCCGCGACGTTCATGGCGGTTCCTCCCCTGGGCTGCGGACGAGATGTCTTGAGGGGGGAGCGACCGAACGTCGCCCCCGGTTCCCTCTTCGGGTAGGGCGGAGATGGATCCCGGGCGGAAATCCGGTAGCGTCCGGGGGCCGCCATCCTCGCCCCGAGGCCCCGCCGATGACCGATTTCGCCGCCACCCGCGCCTTTTTCGACCTGCCCGAGGGTCTCGCCTATCTCGACGGCAACTCCCTCGGCCCGATGGCCAGGGCCGTGCCCGACCGCCTGTCCCGCGCCCTCCGCGACGATTGGGGCCGCGATCTCATCGGGGCCTGGAACGGCGCCGGCTGGATGGCCCTCCCCGACCGGCTGGGCGACCGGATCGCGCCCCTGATCGGCGTGCGAGACGGCACCGTCACCACCGGCGACACGCTCTCGATCAAGGTCTTCCAGGCCCTCGCCGCCGGGCTCGCGCTGAACCCCGGGCGCCGCGTCGTGCTCTCGGAGAGCGGCAATTTCCCCACCGACCTCTACATGGCGGAGGGGCTGATCCGCATGCTGGACCGTGGCCACCGCCTCTCCACGCCGCCGCCCGGGGAGGTCGCCACGCATCTCTCCGAGGAGGTGGCCGTGCTCATGCTGACGGAGGTGGATTACCGCACGGGCCGCCGGCACGACATGGCCGGCCTGATCGCGGCGGCCCGCGACCTCGGCATCGTCACCATCTGGGACGTTGCCCATTCCGCCGGCGCGCTTCCCGTCGAGGCCGCCGCCGCCGGCGCCGATTTCGTCGTTGGCTGCACCTACAAGTATCTCAATTCCGGCCCCGGCGGCCCCGCCTTCATCCATGTCCGCGAGGCCCTCGCGGAACGCATCGAGCCCGCGCTCGCCGGCTGGCTCGGCCATGCCGCCCCCTTCGATTTCGAGCTCGCCTATCGCCCGGCGGACGCCGTGCGCCGCCTCCGCGTCGGCACCCCGCCGATCCTGCAGATGGTCGCCCTCGACGCCGCGATGGATGTCTGGGAGATCGCCGACATCCGCGACGTCCGCGCCGAATCGCTGCGCCTTTCCAACCGCCTGATCGACGGCGTTGAAGCGGCGTGCGAAGAGCTGACGCTGGCCTCCCCGCGGGCGGACGCGGAGCGTGGCAGCCACGTCTCCTTCCGCCATCCCGAGGGCTACGCGATCATGCAGGCGCTCATCGCCCGCGGCGTGGTCGGCGATTTCCGCGCCCCTGACATCCTGCGCTTCGGCATCACGCCGCTCTATGTCGGCGAGGCCGAGATCGACGCCTGCATTGCCACCCTATCGGATATCATGTCGCGCCGCCTCTGGGACGATCCCGCCCACCGCAAGCGGGCCGCGGTCACGTGACCGTCGCCCTCCGTCCCGGCGGCCCAGGGGACGCAGCGTCGCTCCACGCCCTCTGCATGGACGCGGTGCTGGACGGCACCTCACCGCACTACAGCCCGGCGGAGGCCCGCGCCTGGGCGCCCTCCGACACGCCCGACTGGATCGTCCCGCGCCTCGAGTCCGGCACGACATGGATCGCCGGTCCCGGCCATCGCGGCTTTCTGACGGCGTGCCCAGACGGCCATCTCGACCTCTTCTTCGTCCGTCCCGCCGAGCGACGCGGTCCCATCGCCCCGGCGCTCTACGATGCCTATGCCGACTGGCTGGCGACAGAGGGCATCTCCCGGCCCACCGCCGATGCCGGCCGCCTCCTGCGGCCCTTCATCGCGCACCGCGGCTGGCGCGTGATCCACCGCGAGACGGTCCCGCGCGGCGGCGAGACGCTGGAGCGCTTCCGCATGGACCGCCCGCCTTGCCGCCGCACCTCCGATCGCTAGGGTCGCGCCCGACCGCGCGCGCAAGGGAGAGCCACCGATGCCCGAGGACCCGTCCGCCACCGTGACCGACGCGGAACTCTTCGACCTGCGCTGGGACCGGGCGGAGACCGACCTGATGGCGCCGCTCATCCGCCTCTACGGAGAGCGCATGGCGCCGGAGAGGATGCGCGCGCGGCTCCGCGCCCTGCTGTCGGAGAAATGGGCCGCGCGCGCGCCGGACCTGCGCCGCCTCGACCTCGCGCGCGACCTCGATCCGGGCTGGTTCCAGTCCCAGGAGATGGCCGGCTACGTCTTCTACGTGGACCGCTTCGCGGGGTCGATGGCCGGCGTCGCCGACCGCATCCCCTATCTGCAGCGCCTGGGCATCCGCTACGCCCATTTCATGCCCTGCCTGAAGCCGCGTCCGGGCGACTCGGACGGCGGCTACGCGGTGATGGATTACGGCGAGATCGACCCCCGCCTCGGGACGATGGACGATTTCCGCGCCGTCACCCGCGTCATGCGCGCCGCCGGGATCAGCCCCTGCATCGACATGGTGCTGAACCATACCGCGAAGGAGCACGCCTGGGCCGTGAAGGCCCGCGCCGGCGATCTCTTCTACCGGGACTTCTACCGCCTCTACGACGACGAGACGGTGCCGCTGGCCTTCGAGGAGACGCTGCTCGAGGTCTTCCCCGATCAGGCGCCGGGCAACTTCAGCCACGACGGGATGGGAAAGTGGGTCTGGACCACCTTCAACGCCTTCCAGTGGGACCTGAACTGGGAGAACCCGGAGGTCTTCCTGGCGATCCTCGGCATCGTCCTCGACCTCGCCAATGCCGGGGCCGAGGTGCTGCGCCTCGACGCGGTGGCCTTCATGTGGAAGCGGTTGGGCACGATCTGCCAGAACGAGCCCGAGGTCCACGACATCCTCCAGGCGATCAACCAGGCCGCGTCGGTCGCCGCGCCGGCGACAATCTTCAAGGCCGAGGCGATCGTCGGCCCGCACGAGCTCGTCCCCTATCTCGGCGCCGGCCGGCACACCGGCAAGGTCTGCAATCTCGCCTATCACAACTCGCTCATGGTCCAGTACTGGTCGGCCCTGGCCTCCGGCCGGACCGACCTCATGACCCGCACACTGCGCCGGCACTTCCCCGACCGCTTCGTGGGCGCCGAATGGGCGACCTACATCCGCTGCCACGACGACATCGGCTGGGCGATCACCGAGGAGGACGCCGAGGCGGTCGGCCTCTCCGGCCCCGCCCATCGCCGCTTCCTGTCGGATTTCTACGCCGGCCGCTTCCCCGGCTCCTTCGCCCGCGGCGCCGATTTCCAGGTCAACGAGGCCACCGGCGACGCCCGCACCAACGGCGCCTTCGCCTCCCTCGCCGGTCTCGAGGCGGCGGCGACGCCCGGGGAGACCGACCTCGCCGTCGCCCGCATCCTCCTCGGCCACGCCCTGATCGCCGGGTTCGGCGGCCTGCCGCTGCTCTACATGGGCGACGAGATCGGGCTGCCGAACGACCACGGCTATCTCGGCGACCCCCATCTCGCCGGCGACGGCCGCTGGATGCACCGCCCGCCGATGGACTGGCAGAGCGCCGCGACCGCCGCGGAGGCCGACACCCCGGCGGGCCGGCTGTTCCGCGGCACCCGCCACATCCTGCGGGTCCGCGCCGAGACCTCCGCCCTCCGCGGCGACGTGCCGAGCCGCATCCTCGACACCGGCCACGACAAGCTCTTCGCGGTCCTGCGCCCCGGTCTCGACGCGACGCTGACCGCGCTGCACAACGTCACGCCGGGGACGCAGCAGATCGAGGCCCATCGCGTCGGACTCGACGCCGAGGCCCCGCCCCTCGACCTGCTGACCGGCGCCCCGCCGGTCACCGAGGCCGATCGCATCGTGCTGCCGCCCTATGCCGCGCTCTGGCTTCACCAGCCGCTCTGGTAGGCGCTGGGCTTGCCAAACGCCCGCGCCTGTCCTAGACGGCCGCATCCCCCGTGGGCCCACCCTTGGAGGCGGCGGGGCGCGACAACTCAGGAGATCAAGATCATGGCCGGCGAAACGCCCGACATCATCGCCATGGAACGGACGGGGACAGGCAAGGGGGCCGCCCGTCAGGCCCGGCGCGCGAATCTCGTGCCCGGTATCGTCTATGGCGGCGGACTCGATCCGCTCCCCCTCAACCTGCCCTACAACGACCTCATCAAGCGGCTGAAGCAGGGCCGCTTCCTGTCGACGCTGTTCAACCTGAAGGTCGACGGCCACGACGACGTGCGGGTGATCTGCCGCGGCGTCCAGCGCGACGTGGTGAAGGACCTGCCCACCCATGTGGACTTCGTGCGCCTGCGCCGCACCAGCCGGGTGTCGCTCTTCATCCCCGTCACCGTGACCGGCGAGGAGGAATGCCCGGGCCTGAAGGCCGGCGGCGTGCTGACGATGGTGCGCAACGAGGTCGAGCTGCGCTGCACCGCCGGGGACATCCCCGAGGAGATCTTCATCTCCGTCGCTGGCAAGGAGATCGGCGACACGCTCCACATCTCCGAGGTCGAGCTGCCGAAGGGCACCCGCCCGACCATCGACCGCGACTTCGTGATCGCCAACATCTCCGCGCCCTCCGGCCTCGCCAGCCAGAAGGACGAGGACGAGGAGGCCGAGGTCGCGGCGGACGAGGTGCCGGCGACCGAGATGGAGGCCGGGCCCGACGCGGAAACCGGCGCCGAGCAAGGCTGACATCAAACGTTCCGTATGGGACCGGCGGCGCAAGCGCATGACTTGCGCCGTTTTTCTTTTTGCAGGCCGGACTATGTACCACCGAACCCGACAGGGGGGCCTGCATCCACCGAACGGAGACCGGACACCACGCGATGGACGACGAGAAGGACGAGAACGCCGGCCGCCAGGCTCACATGCGCTTCGACGACAGCCCCGAACGGTTCCGCAACGCCCATCCCGCCCAGCACTTCTCGGGATCCTCGGGCGTTCTCTTCGAGCAGGCGATGGCGCAGACGCGCATGGCGATCAGTCTTGCCAATCCCCGTGAGCCGGACATGCCGATCCTTTTCGTCAACCGCGCGTTCATGCGTCTGACCGGCTATTCGGAGGAGGAGGTGATCGGCCGCAACTGCCGGTTCCTGCAGGGGCCCGGCACCGATCCGGAAACCGTGGCACGGGTGCGGTCCGCTCTCGAGAGCGAGGACGTGATCGTGGTGGAGATGCTGAACTACCGCCGCGACGGCACCCCCTTCTGGAACGCGCTCCATCTCGGCCCGATCTACGACGAGCGCGGCGAGCTGATCTACTATTTCGGATCGCAATGGGATGTCTCCGACGTCCACACGGCCCGCGCAGACGAGAAGCACGCCAAGATGATGGCGCGCGAGTTGAGCCACCGCATGAAGAACATGTTCGCGGTGATCAGCGGGCTCGTCACGATCACCGGCCGCACCAGGGGCATCCAGGACGAGGCCTCGGAGATCAACGACCGCATCCGCGCCCTCGGCCGCGCCTTCGAGACGACGCTCGACGAGGCCTCCCGCGGATCGGTCGATCTCCGGCCGGCGATCGAGGCGGTGCTCGACCCCTACGACGCCTCCGGCGACAGCATCCACCTCTCCGGTCCGGAGCTCAGGGTCGATCCGATCCTCGTCTCGACCGTCGGCCTCACCCTGCACGAACTCGCGACGAACGCCCTCAAATACGGTGCGCTCAGCGCCGAGGGCGGGCGCGTCGGCCTCGACTGGCGGAGCGGGGACGCGGATGAGCTCGTCTTCCACTGGACCGAGGAGGGCGGCCCGGCGACGGATGCCCCCGCCGGTCCGAGCGACGGAGGGTCCGGTCTCGGCATCATCGACACCCTGCTCACGACGATGGGCGGCACTCTCTCGCCGGACTGGCGGAACGAGGGTCTCTCGGCGCATATCGTGATCCCCGACGCGAAGAGGTCGCGATGACCTTGGCCGAGGAGACCCCGCCGTCGCCCCGGATTCTCGTTCTCGAGGACGAGCCGCTCATCCTGATGGAACTCGCCTTCGCGATCGAGGATCTGGGCGGGGCGCCGATCTCGGTGAATTCGGTCGACAGGGCGATTGAGGAGATCGAAGTCGGGACGGCCCGACGCCGCGATCCTCGACGTCAATCTCGGCCGGGGCACGACCTGCGAACCGGTCGCGGATCGCCTGCAATCATTGCGCGTGCCGTTCCTCATCCATTCCGGCGATCTGCTGCGTCAGGGCGAGCTGATCGCCCGGATCGACGCGGAGGTGATCGCGAAACCGGCCGCCAGCAGCTTCGTCGCCGAGCGCGCCAGGGCGCTCACCGAAGCGGCGGACGGCCCGCCGGAGACCTGACAGCGGAGGAATCCATGCAACTGTTCGTCGGCCTCGGGAATCCCGGCCCGAAATACGCCGGACACCGCCACAACATCGGCTGGATGGCGGTGGAACGCATCGCCGCCGATCACGGCTTTCCGCCCTTCCGCAAGAAGTTCCAGGGCCGTTTCACCGAGGGGGCGCTCGGAGGCGGCAAGGTGGCGCTGCTCCTGCCCGAGACCTTCATGAACAGGTCCGGCCAGTCCGTCGGCGAGGCCGCGCGCTTCTACAAGGTCGCGCCCGAGGACATCGTCGTCTTCCACGACGAGATCGACCTCGCCCCCGGCAAGCTGCGCTGCAAGGCGGGCGGCGGCCATGCCGGGCATAACGGACTGCGCTCGATCCACGAGCATGTCGGCCCCGATTACGGCCGCGTCCGCATGGGCGTCGGGCATCCCGGCCACAAGGACCGGGTGCCCGGCTACGTGCTCCACGACTTCCCGAAGGCGGAGGAGGCCTGGCTCGACGACATGCTTAGGGGCGTCTCCGACGGCGCGCCGCAGCTCGCCGACGGCGATACCGGCCGCTTCATGAACGCGGTCTCCCTGCGGCTCGCGCCGCCGCGCCCCTCCACCGGATCGAAGGCGCCGGAAAGCGACGACCCCGGGGGGGCGGCGGCGTCCGGTCCGGCCGAGGCACCCGAGGGGGAGGACCACCGCACGCCGATGCAGAGGCTCGTCGACCGCTTCCGCTGAGGCCGGTGAGTTGGCGCACGGACTCCGACGGGACTCCGACGGAACTCCGACAGGAATCCGACGCTGTGATTTCGCAGGGCCCGCCGTTCCGCGCGGCCGATCCTGCCGATTGATTGACGAACCGCCCGGATCGCGATCCGGTCATGGTCAGAGGAGGCGCAGATGCAGATCGACGATCCGGTGAACGTGCTCGGCGAGCCCCTCGAGGGCTGCTCCGCCGACCCGATGACGGGCTTCTTCCGCGACGGCCATTGCAACACCTGCGAGCAGGATCGCGGCAGTCACACCGTCTGTGCCCTGATGACGCAGGAATTTCTCGCGCTCTCCAAGTATCTCGGCAACGACCTCTCAACGCCGCGGCCGGACTACGGGTTTCCGGGCCTGAAGCCCGGCGACCGCTGGTGCCTCTGCGCGGCGCGTTTCCTGCAAGCGGTGGAAGAGCAGTGCGCGCCCCGGATACGTCTCGCCGCCACCCATGCGCGGGCGCTCGAGATCGTCCCGCTCGAGGTGCTCGAGCAGCACGCGGAAGACGCCCCGGCCTCCTGACCTCAGGACGATTTCGAGATGTCGACGCCGAGCGCCGAGGCGACGGTGAAGATGTCCTTGTCGCCGCGGCCGCACATGTTCATGCAGATCAGGTGATCCTCGGGCAGATCCGGCGCGATCTTCACGACATGCGCCAGCGCGTGGCAGGGCTCCAGGGCCGGTATGATTCCTTCCGTCTCGCAGCAGAGGGTGAACGCGTCGAGCGCCTCCCGGTCGGTGATCGCCACGTATCGCGCCCGCCCGGTCTCGTGCAGCCACGCATGCTCCGGCCCGATCCCCGGATAGTCGAGCCCGGCAGAAATCGAGAACCCCTCGAGGATCTGTCCGTCGTCGTTCTGCAGAAGGTAGGTCCGGTTGCCGTGCAGGACCCCCGGTCGGCCGCCGGTCAGCGAAGCGCAGTGCTCCATCCGGTCGTCCACGCCCTTGCCGCCCGCCTCGACTCCGATGATCCGCACCGATCGGTCGTCAAGAAAGGGGTGGAACAGCCCCATCGCATTCGATCCCCCGCCGATCGCGGCGATGATCGTGTCGGGCAGACGGCCTTCGGCCGCCATCATCTGCTCCTTCGCCTCGGTGCCGATGATCGACTGGAAGTCGCGCACCATCGCCGGATAGGGATGGGGCCCGGCAACGGTTCCTATGCAATAGAACGTGTCGCGCACGTTGGTGACCCAATCCCGCAACGCGTCGTTCATGGCATCCTTCAATGTGCCGCGGCCGCTCGTCACCGGCACCACCTCGGCGCCGAGGAGCCGCATGCGGAAAACGTTCGGCTGCTGCCGCTCCACGTCGTGGGCGCCCATGTAGACCACGCATTTCAGACCGAACTTGGCGCAGACGGTGGCCGTCGCCACGCCGTGCTGTCCCGCGCCTGTCTCGGCGATGATCCGCTCCTTGCCCATCCGGCGGGCGAGGATGATCTGGCCCAGCACATTGTTGATCTTGTGCGCTCCGGTATGGTTCAGTTCGTCGCGCTTGAGGTAGATCTTCGCCCCGCCCAGCCGCTCGGTCATCCGGGCGGCGTAATAGAGCGGCGAGGGTCGGCCCACGTAATTGGTCCAGAGATCGTGCATTTCGTCCCAGAAGGACTGATCGGTCTTGGCCTTCTCGTACTCTTCCTCCAGCCGCAGGATGAGCGGCATCAGCGTCTCGCTGACGAAGCGACCGCCGAAATCCCCGAAGCGTCCCTTCTCGTCCGGTCCGGTCCTGAAACTGTTCAGAAGATCGTCGGGCATGGCGCGCCTCCAGTTTCACCTTCGCTGCCTAGCGCGGCCTAGCAGCATCCGGCAAGCCTCAACGTCGGCGGCCGCGACGCAAACCGGAGATTCGGCGGCGGAGCCGGATCATCACCGAGGTGGTCGCCGGCCGGAGCGCAGGCAAATCGATCGCCAGGAGAAGCAACCCGAGCGGCAGCATCCAGACCCCGAGCAGCGGCAATATCGACAGGCATCCGCCCGCGACGAGCGCGAAGCCGAGCGGAATGCGGAGGAGGGCGAGCCGCCGGCCCCTGAGATAGTGGATGAAGCCGGCAGCAGCCGGAACCGAAAGCTCGAGCGCGTCGAACTGTCGGTCGAGCCGTCGGCGCATCTTCTCGCGGCGGGTCAGGATCAGATTCATGGTGGTCATGGTGGGGTCACCGGCGGCGTGGTCATCTGCCCCGGCCGTCGCTTTCGCCCTTAACGGGCGAACCGCGGCGACTTCCGGACGCTGTCCGACAGGCAGTTAATCTGTTTTGCGATATCCGCAACCCGCATCGGTGATGCTTCGCGTCGGATCAAGAGGAGCTCTGTTTCGTTGCTCGTTGCCCGCAGGATGGGCTCTCTGCACTGGGGCCCCTGCCCTCTCGCCAAAGTCCTCGGACAACAGAGCCCCGCTCTGCCCGCGAACCGCAGGAGCATGGCACTGGAGCCGGAACGAAGCATCTCCTTCTGGCGATATGGTTCTGTGCTGGGAGTGTCGAGAGAGACCCGAGTCCCCCGCAGGCGCGGCATCGATCCCTGCACCGTTGCCAGCAGGCCCGGCGCCCGCGTCGCGATGCGATGCCGATGGATCCAGAACGTGAAGCCGCTAAGTGCCCGCCGCGATGAATTCTACCGACCGTCTCACGGTTCAGCCTTCACGCAGCGCGGATCGACACGAACTGCGAACACACCCGACTTCTTTGGTTCCGGGCGCGGCCGCCCTCCCAAGTCCGCGCCCTCAATGGCGGGAATAGAGGCGGGCGACGACGGCACCCCCGCCCGAATGCGGCAACGACCAGGTTGCGCCTGAAAACTCGGATTACTCCGCTAGCGCGGCGCCGAAGGCGGCGATACGCTCCGCATCCTTGACGCCCGGGGCGCTTTCCACGCCGGAGGACACGTCGACTTGGCTCGCGCCAGTGACGCGGACCGCCTCGACAACGTTCTCGGGCGTCAGTCCTCCGGCGAGCATCCAGGGGCAGGCCCACCGGCGTCCCGCGATCAGGCGCCAATCGAAGGCGAGCCCGTTCCCGCCCGGCAGGTCTGCCTCCGCGCTCGGCTTCGCGTCGATCAGCAACTGATCGGCAGCACTGGCGTATTCCGCGATCCCGTCCAGGTCCTCGGCGGCCCGTACGCCCAGAGCCTTCATCACCGGCTTGCCGTAGCGCTCGCGCACTTCCGCCACCCGGAAGGGCGTTTCGGTGCCGTGGAGTTGCAGCATGTCGAGAGGGACGGATTCGACGATTGTGTCAAGCGCGGCATCGTCCGCATTGACGGTCAGGGCGACCCTGACGGGTCCCGGCGGCACGGATCCGGCCATGAACGCCGCGTCGACGACCTCGAGATGGCGGGGCGACCGTGCGTGGAAGACGAAGCCGAGATAGGACGCCCCCGCCAGAAGCGCGGCCGGGATGTCAGCGGGATCGGTCAGACCGCAAATCTTGAAACGCGTCACGACGCCTGCTTGCGCGGAACGGACCCATCCTCAAGCAGCGCCAGGATCTCGTCCCCGCCGCCCTTACGCAGCGCCTTCATCTGCTTCATCTCGCGTTCGATGGATTCGCGCTCGCGCCGCTCTTCCCGGGCCGCCGCCCGGTGCTTGTGCTCGCGGGCGAACTCCCAGAGGAACCCGATCAGGAGCCCCACTCCGACGGCCAGCAGCACGACCACGAACATCGGCAGCGTGACGGTCCAGGTCAGTCCGAGAAACCCGGCCATCGCCTCCGGCAGGAACCGAAGCGTCACCGTCTGGGCGTTCGCAAGGGCGATCGACACGAGGATGACCGCTATGATCGCCAGAATGACCGTCTTCACGTAGCGCATCGCAACTCAATCCCCGTTCAGTCTGTCCCGCAGCAGCTTGCCCGCCTTGAAGAACGGCACATGCTTCTCCTCCACCGCGACGGACTCGCCGGTACGGGGATTTCGTCCTTGTCTAGCATCCCGCCTCTTGACGGAAAAGGCTCCGAATCCGCGAAGCTCGACCCGGTTGCCGCGCGACATGGCGCCGATGATCTCGTCGAAGACCGTGTTGACGATCCGCTCGACGTCGCGCTGGGTCAGATGCGGATTTTCGTCAGCAATCTTCTGAATGAGTTCCGAGCAAATCATCTTGCGGAAAACCTCGCATTCACTCCCGCCGCCGAGGGATCGGCCCGGATCCGGCGGCTTTCGAAAAGACAGACCGGAATAGGTTAATTCCAACCCACCCCACAAGAAAACCCCCCGCAGCAGCCCTGCGGGGGGTTTATTTTCCAAATGGCCCGAAGCTCAATCGTCGTCGCGGTTCAGCGCCGCGCCGAGGATGTCGCCGAGCGAAGCGCCGGAATCGGACGACCCGTACTGCTGCACGGCCTCCTTCTCCTCGGCGATCTCGCGGGCCTTGATCGACAGACCGAGCCGGCGCGACTTCTGATCGACGTTGGTGACGCGGACATCGACCTTGTCGCCCACCTGGAAGCGCTCAGGGCGCTGCTCGGAGCGGTCGCGGCTGAGGTCGGAGCGGCGGATGAAGGACTTCATGCCCTCGTACTCCACCTCGATGCCGCCATCCTCGATCGCCGTCACCTCCACCGTCACGATGGAGCCGCGCTTCACGCTGCCCACGGTCTCGGTGAAGGTGTCGTCGAGCGCCTTCATGCTGAGCGAGATGCGCTCCTTGTCCACGTCCACCTCGGTGACGACGGCCTGCACCGTGTCGCCTTTTCTGGAAGCGCCCGATCGCATCCTCGCCGCGCTCGTCCCATGAGATGTCGGAGAGATGCACCATGCCGTCAATGTCGTGCTCGAGGCCGACAAAGAGACCGAACTCGGTGATATTCTTGATGTCGCCCTCGACCTTGGTGCCCTCGGGATGGGTCTCGGCGAAGACCTCCCACGGATTGCGCATGGTCTGCTTGAGGCCGAGCGAGACGCGGCGCTTCTGGCTGTCGATCTCGAGCACCATGACCTCGACCTCCTGCGAGGTCGACACGATCTTGCCGGGATGGACGTTCTTCTTCGTCCAGGACATCTCGGAGACGTGGACGAGCCCTTCGATCCCCGGCTCGAGCTCCACGAAGGCGCCGTAATCGGTGATGTTGGTAACACGGCCGGCATGGACGGAGCCCAGCGGGAACTTGGCCTCGACCGTATCCCAGGGATCGTCCTGCAGCTGCTTCATGCCGAGGGAGATCCGATGGGTCTCCTTGTTGATCTTGATCACCTGGACCTTGATGGTCTCGCCGATGTTCACGATCTCGGAAGGGTGGTTCACCCGCCGCCAGGCCATGTCGGTGACGTGCAGAAGGCCGTCGACGCCGCCCAGATCCACGAAGGCGCCGTACTCGGTGATGTTCTTGACCACGCCATCGACCGCCGCGCCCTCTTCGAGGTTGGCGATCACTTCGGCGCGCTGCTCGGCACGGCTCTCCTCGAGGATCGCGCGGCGCGAGACGACGATGTTGCCGCGGCGGCGATCCATCTTGAGGATCTGGAACGGCTGCTTGAGACCCATGAGCGGGCCCGCATCGCGCACGGGGCGCACGTCCACCTGGGAGCCGGGCAGGAACGCCACGGCGCCGCCAAGATCGACCGTGAAGCCGCCCTTGACGCGGCCGAAGATCGCGCCCTCGACGCGGTTCTCGTCGGCATAGGCCTTCTCGAGGCGGTCCCATGCGGCCTCGCGGCGGGCCATCTCGTGGGAGATGACCGCCTCGCCGCGGGCATTCTCGACCTGGCGCAGATAGACCTCGACCTCGTCGCCAACGGCGATCTCGGGCAACTCGCCGGGCTGGGCGAATTCCTTCAGATCGACGCGGCCTTCCATCTTGTAGCCGACGTCGATGATGGCCTGGCCCGCCTCGATGGCGAGGACCTTGCCCTTGACGACCGAGCCCTCGTCGGGCGTGTCGATGTCGAAGCTTTCGTTCAGGAGGGCTTCGAATTCCTCCATGGATGCGTTCTGAGCCATGTGGCGGTCGGTTTCCTTTCGGTTCATCTATTCTGGCCGCAGGGTTGTCTCCCTGGGTCTCGGGTGGATTGGCCTCTCGGACGGTCCGGTATGCGAAAAGGGCCGGCGTAGACCGACCCTGCCCCATCCCGGGATCGTTCCGCCCCGTTGACGCAGGACGATATACGGAATGCGACCGGCGATGGCAAGCCGGGGGGCCTTGCCCGGGACCACTCCCTAGCGGCGGGTCGAAGCGCACGATGTCGAGGGCGCGGGCGATCGCCTCCTCGACACTGAGATCGGTGGTATCGAGGCAGGTCGCCCCGGGCGGCGGGGCGGAGCGGCAAATCCGCCCGCTCCGCGTCACGCGCGTCGCGTGCCCGCACCTCCGCCAGAACGGTCTCGTCAGCTGGTGCCGTCCCTCAGTTCCGCATGGCGGCGCCCGGCCCGCACCTCGGGGCTGGCTGTCACGAAGATCTTCACCTCGGCCTCCGGGCAGATCACGGTGCCGATGTCGCGCCCGTCGAGAACCGCCCCCTCGCCCCGTCGCGCAAAATCCCTCTGGAACGACACCAGCGCCGCCCGAACATCGGGATCGGCTGCCACCCGGCTCGCCGCGTCGGCGACCGCGGCGGACCTAAGACCCGGCCGGTCGAATCCGCCGGTTTGAGGTCGCGCGCCGCCGCCACTGCGGTCTCGCCGTTCAGCACCCGCGCGCCGGTCGCTCGGTAGAGCAGGCCGGTGTCGAGATGGCGAAACCCGAGTTGCGCCGCGACGGCGCGGGAGATCGTTCCCTTCCCCGCCGCGGCGGGGCCGTCTATGGCCACGGTGAACGGCATCACCGCGGCCGCCTCGCCCGGACCCGCGGAGGTGGATCGCGAAGGATCCCGGCATGGGGGCGCCCGGGGCGCGGGACGAGACGGTCCGAAGAAGGAATTGGAACGCTCATCGGGTCGAGACCGTCATCTCGTCATCGACCCCGCCGCCTTCGGCAGCCCGTCGGCGAGTTCGTAGTAATCGCCCTTCTCGGCACAGAAGATGTGGCCCTGCATGTCCAGGCCGGTCGGACCGTCCAGGGTGCCGGCGAAGATCGACAGGCGGTCGCCCCCGCCGTCCCAGAAGAGGTTCGAGCCGCAGGCGGGGCAGAAGCCGCGATGCGCGCGAGCGGAGCTCCGGTACCATCGGACCTCGCCCTCGATCTCGACGCTGTCGCGCGGCGCCGAGGTCGCGGCCGTGTGGTGACCCGAACTGCGACGACACTGTCCGCAATGGCAGGCGATCACGGATCGAAGCGGACCCGTCACCCGATAGGAAACCTCGGAGCAGAGGCACCCCCCGGTGACGGAGAGCGCGCTTTGATCGGCGTCGAAGATGTCGCTCACGGCGCGAACCTTTCAAACTGGGCGCCGAGCCCCGCCATCAGGGGCTCGAAGATCGGAAACGAGGTAGCGATTGGGCCGGCATCGTCCACCGTGAGGGGACGCTTCGAGGCCAGACCGAGACAGAGAAACGACATGGCGATCCGGTGATCGAGCCGCGCGGCCACGGTCACGCCCCCCTCGACGCCCCCTGCCCCCGGCCCGCCACGCGCCACCAGTCGGGACCCTCCTCGACATCCACGCCGGCCGCGCGCAGGCCGGCGGCCATGGCGTCGATCCTGTCGCTCTCCTTCACCCGGAGTTCCGCCACGCCGGGCATGTCCGTCTCGCCCTCCGCGCATGCGGCGACCACGGACAGGATCGGGTATTCGTCGATCATCGATGCGGCCCGCTCCGGCGGAACCCGGACGCCGCGCATGTCGGGCGAGAACCGCGCGCGCAGGTCGGCCACAGGCTCGCCCCCTTCCTCGCGCATGTTCTCGTAGGCCAGTTCCGCGCCCATCTCGCGCAGGGTCTCGAACAGGCCGGCGCGTGTCGGGTTCAGCCCGATATCGGGCACCAGCACCTCGGACCCCTCCACGATCAGGGCGGCACAGACCGGGAAGGAGGCTGAGGACGGGTCGCGCGGGACGGCAATCTCCTGGGGGCGGAGCTCCGGGAACCCCCGGAGCGCGACGACCCGGCCGCCCTCCGTCGCCTCCGTCGCAATCTCCGCGCCGAAGCCGGCCAGCATCCGCTCCGTATGGTCCCGCGTCGCCTCCCGTTCGGTCACCACGGTCTCGCCCGGCGCGTTGAGGCCCGCGAGCAGGATTGCCGACTTCACCTGCGCCGACGGGACAGGCGTCCCATAGCGGACGGGAACGGGATCGGCGGCCCCGACGAGCGTGAGAGGCAGCCTTCCCCCGGATCGCCCGACCGCCCGTGCGCCGAAAAGCGCGAGCGGCTCGGTCACTCGTCCCATCGGCCGGCCGCAAAGGGACGCGTCGCCGGTGAAGGTCGTGGCGAAGCCGTGGGTCGCCACCGCGCCCATCAGGAGGCGCACCCCGGTGCCCGAATTGCCGCAATCGATGATCCGGTCGGGTTCGAGGAACCCTCCGACGCCGACGCCGTGCACTGACCAGCGCCCCGCACCGTGCTCGATCACTTCCGCGCCCAGCGCCTGCATGGCCCGGCCGGTATCGAGAACGTCCTGGCCCTCGAGGAGCCCGGAGATCCGCGTCTCCCCGATCGCCATGGCACCGAGAATCAGCGCCCGGTGGCTGATCGACTTGTCGCCCGGGACGCCCGCGATACCGCTCAGGGGGCCGCCCCGGCGGGCGGTCAGGGCTCTGCGGGCGCCTTGTGCGGACATGGAAGCAGACCTCCGATCCGGGTGACCGGTGGCGGGGTCGCACGGGTATTCGACGCGCGCAAGTCGCAATCAGAGCGCGGCGAGGATCGGCAAGACGACGAGGACGAAGACAACGAACGGAGCGAAGGACATGCGTTTCATGGGCGGGACCGGGATGGAACACGTCGGATGTCGGAACGATACGTTCCAAGCCACGGAAAGGGTTAAGGGATTCCGATCGCTTGCCGAGTGTCGCCATATTGCCGCTCGATGCGCCGGAAGGACAATCGTCCCCCGTACGTTCGACGCGTTCAGTTCTCCCGCCGGCGGAAGGTCAGGTAGCAGGGCCTCCTGCCTTCCCGGAGAGCCTTCCGCTCGTAGCGCGTCGGCAGCCAGTCGGGCCAGGGCCGGCGCCAATCCTGCGGACCGTCCGCCAGCCAGTCGAATCCCGCCCTTGGCACTTCCTCCATTGCCTGCCGGACATAGGAGGGGATGTCGGTCGCGACGCGGAATATCGCACCGCCCGCCAAGACCCGGGCCAGCGGATCCAGGTGCTCCGACGTGACGAAGCGGCGCCGGTGATGGCGCGCCTTCGGCCAGGGGTCGGGATAGAGGAGAAAGGCCCGGTCGATCGACCCGTCGGGAAGGACGTCGAGGAGATCCCGTGCGTCCCCGGGGTGAACGCGCAGATTCGACGCTCCCGCATCGCGGATCTTGCCCAGCAGCATCGCCACGCCATTGATGTAGGGCTCCGCCCCGAGGATCCCGACACTGGGATTGCAGACCGCCTGGTGGACGACGTGCTCGCCACCGCCGAACCCGATCTCCAGCCAGACGGGGCCATCGCCAAAAACCTCGCCGAGGTCGAGGGGCGTCCGGCCGGGGTTCTCGTTCCAGCCCACGCGACCTGGTGAGAGGCGCGCGAGATCTTCATCGAGAAAGCGCCGCTGGCTGGGCTTCAGGGCGTGACCCTTGCGCCGTCCGTAGAAGTTGCGCCGCGGTGGATCCGGAGGTGTGCCGATCATGGGCGCGGTCCGTAGAGCCGCGCGGTCGCGAGCGCAACGCAGCGCCGGACTGCGCGGTGGTCCGGACCGAGCGGCACCGGCGAGGAGAGCCCCTAATACCGCCGCGCGAAACGTCTGGCTCTGCGGGGGCTTCCGAGCCTTCGTGATCCGTGATTCCCTTCTGGAAGACGGATCATGAGGTTGGGATGGGACGAGCGCTCGAGATCAGGACGACATGACCGCGGCGGAGCTGCGGGCAGTTGCCGCGCGGGAGAAGAAGACCCGCGCGGCGCGTCGGATGCTGGCGATCGCGACCGCGTTGGAGGGCATGAGCCGGGCGGCCGCGGCCCGCGCCGCCGGGATGGACCGGCAGGCGCTGCGCGACGCGGTCGTGCGCTGCAACGCCGGAGGGATGGCCGACGACATGCGTCGCCTGAATTGTTCCTGAAGCTGGACTCGTTGCCTCAGCAGGACTGCTCCCGAGAGGGAGCGGTCGATGGAGGCGGAGTTGAGGCGGGTGAGCATGGCGACACGGGACGAGCTGCTGAATGCCGTCGTGGGGCGGTACGCTGAAGCACGGCGCGTTGAGAAGGGGCGAATTCTGACGGAGTTCGTGGAGGTGACCGGATACCATCGGAAGCACGCGGCACGCCTCTTGCGCGGCAGGAACAAGAGTGCCCGGTCGCGGCCACGGCCGGAGCGCCGATTGTACGACGAGGCGGTGCGCGAGGCGCTTATCGTTTTGTGGGAAGCCTCGGACCGGATCTGCGGCAAGCGGCTGAAGCCGCTCCTCCCGATGCTGATCGCGGCCATGGAGCGCCACGGGCACCTGGCGCTGGACGCGGAGGTGCGAGCGCGACTCGAGACGGTCAGCGCCGCGACGATCGACCGGATTCTCGGTCCTGTGCGCAAGCAGGCGGCTGGCCGCCGTCGTCGTCGGAAGGCGCCGTCGTCCGCCATCCGGCGCGCCGTTCCGATCAGGACCTACGCCGACTGGGATGATCCGTCTCCCGGCTTCTTCGAGGCCGACCTGGTATCTCACAGCGGCCCGATGACGAGCGGGAGCTTCGCGCAGACGCTGGTGCTGACGGATATCGCGAGCGGCTGGACGGAGTGCGCCCCGCTTCTGTTCCGGGAGCAGCAGCTGCTGACCGAGGTGCTGACGGTGCTGCGCCGTGTGATGCCGTTGCAGGTTCTCGGGTTCGACACCGACAACGATACGGTCTTCATCGACGAGACGGTGAAGTCCTGGTGCGACGCCTCGGGCGTGGAGTTCACACGCGCACGGCCCTATCGCAAGAATGACCAGGCCCACATCGAGCAGAGTTCGAGGGATCAGGATTTGGTCCAGTGGACCAAATCCCCCGAGAACGGCGCCGTGGTGCGACACATGGTCGGATACCGCCGCTTCGAAGGCCTGGAAGCGGCCGAAGCCCTTGCGCGTCTCTACAGGCCCATGCGCCTGTTCGTGAACTACTTCCAGCCATCCTTCAGGCTCGCCGAGAAGCGGCGGGACGGCGCGCTGATCCGCAAGCGGTATCATCCGCCCCTGACGCCGCACCAGCGTCTCGCCGCCGATCCGCGCACGCCGCAGGCGGTGAAGGATGCGCTGGACGCAGAGCATGCAACGCTCGATCCCGTAGGCCTGCTCCGAGACATCCGCGCGGCCCAGCAGGCGTTGATCGAGATCGCCGACAAGGCGCCCACCACGAGAACCGACGCACCACCGCTCGAAGCCTTCCTCGATGGCCTCCGGGCTGCGCGGCACAGCGCCGAAGACCCGGCCGACGGCGCGGTCGAAACCCTCGAAGCCGCGCTACCGCACCGTGCCGGACCCGTTGGAGGCCGTGACCGACATTCTGAAGGGGTGGTTCGATACCGACCCCGGCGTGACCGGCAGGCAGCTTCTGGATCGCTTGCAGGTCACGCATCCCGGTCAGTATCCGGACAGCCTGGTCCGTACGGTCCAGCGGCGACTGAAGGCCTGGCGGCGGGACCGCGCGGAGAAACGCGCGAAAGTTGGTGATGCCCTGAGGGGCGGCATATCATGGCGGTGTCGAAGCGCCGTCAATTCTCTGCCGAGAAAGGGATATGCCACATGTCGGAGACTACCATCGCCACGCTGCCCGATCCATCGGGATTTTCACCGGACCCTTTGACTGATCTCATCCGGAATGGGGCGCGCAAGCTGCTCGAACAGGCGTTTGAGGCGGAACTGGCCGCGCTGTTGGCCGCGTTCGCTTCGGACAAGCTGGATGACGGACGTGCCAGATTGGTCCGGCACGGTCACTTGCCGGAGCGTGAGATTTTGACCGGCGTCGGGCCAGTGCCGGTGAAGGTGCCTCGTGTGCGGGATCGCAGGCCCGGCGCGACCAGGATCACCTTCACGCCCAGCATCCTGCCGCGCTACCTGCGCAAGACGAAATCGGTCGAGCAGCTGTTACCTTGGCTCTACCTCAAGGGCGTGTCGACGGGCGATTTCAGCGAGGCGCTGGAAGCATTGCGGGGCTCGAACGCCAAGGGTCTGTCCGCAAAGACGATCACCCGGCTCAAGGCGGATTGGTGGGTCGAGTATGAGGCTTGGGAAAAGCGCGACCTCGGCACGCGGCGGTTCCTCTACATCCGGGCGGACGGCGTCTACTTCAAGCCGCGCATGGCGGAAGAAAAACAATGCGTTCTGGTGATCGTCGGTGCGGATGAATACGGCCGCAAGGAGCTGCTGGCCATGACCGACGGCTTCCGCGAAAGCGCCGAGAACTGGCGCGCGGTGCTGCTCGATCTCAAGCGCCGCGGCCTGAAACAGGATCCGAAACTGGCCGTCGGCGACGGCGCTCCTGGCTTCTGGACGGCCCTGCGCGAGGTGTTCCCCACGACAAAGGAACAACGCTGCCGGGTTCACAAGACCATGAACGTGCAGAATGCGCTGCCCAAGTCTGTGCAGTCAAAGGCAAAGGGGCACCTGCACGACATCTGGCAGGCCGAGACCCGCGCCGATGCCGAGAGCGCCTTCGATTTCTTCGTCGAAACCTACGGGGTGAAATGGGACAAGGCGGTTGCCAAGCTGGTCAAGGACCGCGACGTGCTTCTGACCTTCTATGATTTCCCGGCCGAGCACTGGAAACACATCCGCACGTCGAACCCGATCGAGAGCACATTCGCCACCGTCCGGCACCGCACCAGGCGAACCAAAGGCAGCCTGAGCCGCAAGACCGGGCTCGCCATGGCCTTCAGATTGATGATGTCGGCGCAGAAGAAATGGCGCAAGCTCGACGGCCGGAACCGCCTTCCAGAGGTCAATGCTGGGGTTGAGTTCCGCGATGGTCTGCGACACCTTCAAACCGCCGCCTGATCACGCGTCACCAAATTTCCCGCATACCTCGACCGCGCGAAGTCTCTGGTGCTGGTCACGAGTGATGCCGGCAGCGCAGGCGGGGGCTCTCCGACGAGGCGCTGCGCTGGCTGAGGGCTTCGCGCCCCGCCGGAGAGCCCCCGCACCCCACGGGAGTTGCAGCCAGAACACCGCTATCGGAGGCCTGAACACGTAGATGCCAGGCACCGGTTCCGATGGGACGACAAGCGCCTCCTCGGAAACATTCCGAGATGAGGCAATACGTTGGACAGGATGGTTGTCGCTTCCGTAATGGGCTTCCGTAATGGGCTGAGGACGTCAAGCACGAAAGGACGCAACACGTCAGCCCGCGCAACGAGAGTTGGCTCGCCGAACGGTAGGCGCTGGCGGCGCGGAGACGCCAAGTATCGGAGCGGCGCCAGCGCCGGGTTACTCACGGACACAATCCAGTCGATGGTCGCGCCGCTCGCCCTGCTCCATCTCGTAGTCCGACTCCGGGTTCATGCTTCCGTCCGTGGTCAGCGCAACGGCTGCCAACTTCATGCCAAGTCCAGAGCGGTGCCCGGGCGCCTATCTGAATCAGCGTGCTCGAACAGCTACGTTCGGCAACGGCGACAACCACGGCGTCTCCGGGGACCGCGTCCCGGTTGGGACCTCGATGGGCAGCGCGTCGGCGCGGCCGAAGTCTCCTCCTTCTATGCGATCAATCTCTGCTCTGGATCAGGAGGCTGCCATCGGGATTTCGTCCGGATGTGCGAGCCGGAATTCGGAGCCATTCACCCACATCCGATGCAGGATGACCCCCATGCGACGGGCCAGCCCAACCACCGCCCGTTTCATTCCCCGCCGCCGTGCGACGCGCAGCCCCCAAGACTTCAGCCACGACGGCTTGCCGCGATGCATCGCCACTGTCGCGGCCTGATACAGCGCGGTTCGCATCCCGACGTCGCCAGCGCGGGAGATCTGGCCCACGATGTCGGTCTCCCCTGACTGATGACGCCTGGGAGTTAGGCCGACCCAAGGACCCACGTCCTTCGAGGAGTGAAAGCGATCGGGATCATCGATCGCAGACTTGACCGTCAGGGCCACGAGCGGGCCGACCCCCGGCATCGTCATCATGATCCGGCAATCCGCATCCTCCCGCGCCATGTCACGGAGACGATGTTCCAGACCAGCAAGCTCTGTGCGCAGCTCGGCACGGGACCGCAGCATCGCCCCTGACATCGTCTCCAGCATGGCGTTACCGGCCGCCAATTCCCGCACGCGCGCCTCGTATCGTCCCTTGCTGATCTTGCCGAGCTTCAGGCCAAAGTTCCTCAGCACCCCGCGCAGCGACAACTCCAGATCCAGCATCGCAACCCCGGAACGCGTCGCCTCCATCACCTCGCGTAACTGGGCGCAGGTCAGCAGATGATGCCGCTGGTATCAGACCGAGTTGCGCAACGCGTCGGCGAGGTCGGTGCGCTCCCAGGAGAAACCCCCGTCCGTCTCGGGCGCGCGGCCGAAATGGCCGTAGGCGGCGGTGCGCTCGAAGATCGGCCTGTTGAGGCCGAGATGCGTTCGGATACCCCGGGGCGTCAGATCCATGGTCCGTCGGATCGCGGCCTCGATCTCCTCCTCGTGCACCACCCCGGTGCCGTAGGTGTCGGCGTAGATCGACAGTGGCTGCGCGACGCCGATGGCGTAGGAGAGCTGGATGGCGCAGCGCTTCGCCATGCCGGAGGCGACCACGTTCTTGGCCAGGTAGCGTGCGGCATAGGCGGCCGAGCGGTCCACCTTGGTCGGATCCTTGCCCGAGAAGGCGCCGCCGCCATGGGGCGCGGAGCCGCCATAGGTGTCGACGATGATCTTGCGCCCGGTGAGCCCGGCATCCCCGTCCGGTCCGCCGATGACGAAGACGCCGGTGGGGTTCACCCACCATTCGGTCTGCTCCGTGATCCAGCCGTCCGGAAGCACCTCGCGGATGTAGGGCTCGACGATCGCTCGGATGTCGTCGGAGCTCTGGCTCTCGTGCTCGTGCTGCGTGGAGAGCACGATGGAGGTCACCTCCACCGGCTTGCCATCCTCGTAGCGCAGGCTGATCTGGCTCTTGGCGTCGGGGCGCAAGGTCGGCTCCGCGCCGGATTTCCGCGCGTCGGCCAGACGCTTCAGCACCTGGTGGGCGTAGTGGATCGGCGCCGGCATCAACTCCGGCGTGTCCTCCACGGCGTAGCCGAACATGATCCCCTGGTCCCCCGCGCCTTCGTCCTTGTTGCCCTCGGCATCGACACCTTGGGCGATATGCGCAGACTGAGCGTGTAGCAGGTTGGTGATCTCGCAGGTGTTCCAGTGGAACTTGTCCTGCTCGTAGCCGATGTCCCGGATGCAGTTGCGGGCGATCTGCTCGACGTGGGCCAGGTACTCGTCGAGCTTGGACTTGCTCGACAATCCGACCTCGCCGCCGATCACCACGCGGTTGGTGGTGGCGAAGGTCTCGCAGGCCACGCGGGCCTCGGGCTCCTGCGCCAGGAAGGCGTCGAGAACCGCGTCGGATATGCGGTCGCAGACCTTGTCGGGATGACCCTCGGAGACGGACTCGGAGGTGAAGATGTAGTTCTGACGCGGCATCGGGAAGCGCTCCAATGGAATCTCTAGAGACGCGCACGCCAGGAAGCCGTTGTGCGCTATCGACGCTCGGACCTACCGGCGAGGTCGCGCGGCTTCAAGCGCGTTTTCGCGAACCGCCGGCCCGGCACGATCAGCAGGAGCGAGATCAGGACCGCAGCGGTCGGCCAGTCTCCGGTCCGCGCATAGAGCGTTGGCGCCATCGGGGGCGGCAGACCGGCGTCCAGATGACCGGCCGTGCCGAGCGGCAGCGCCGCCAATACCCTCCCTTCGGCATCAATCACCGCCGAAATCCCCGTATTTGCCCCGCGCACCAGGGGCAGGCCCTGCTCGATCGCCCGTAGCCGGGCCTGCGCCAGGTGCTGCTGCGGGCCGGCGAAAGTGCCGAACCAGGCGTCGTTGGTGATCTGGAGGAGCCAGTCCGGCCGCACCGTCCCGCCGACCTCCTCGGGAAAGACCGCCTCGTAGCAGATGAGCGGAAGCACCTTGCCGAGCCGTCCGAGATCGAGGAGCCGCGGGCCGGGTCCAGCCGAGTAGCCAAAGCCTTCCGCGCTAGCGAGGCCGCGGATGCCGACCTTCGCGGCGAGATCGCCCATAGGCACGTATTCGCCGAAGGGGACGAGATGGTGCTTGTCGTAGGTCTCCTCGATCGCTCCGCCCGGCCCGATCACCAGCAGCGAATTGTAGTAGCGTGAGCCCTCGACCCGCTGCGCCCCGAGGATCACCCGCCGCGATCCCGCAGCGGAGGCGATCTCCGCGAGAGCCGGATGACCCGGTTCGATCATGAACGGCACCGAGGTTTCCGGCCAGATCACCAGGTCGGGCCGTCCCGGTGCCGCGGTCTGATCGAGTGCCCGCAGGAAGAATGTGAGCGCGAGGGCGGGATCGAGCTTCTCATCCTGGGGGGCGTTCGGCTGGACGAGCCGCAGATGCAGCGCCTCCGGCAGCGGGGTGGGCGCGTCTGGCCGGAGCGTTCCCAGCCCGACCGGAGCGAGCCAAGCGACAGCCAGGGCGAGCGCGATCCGAACCGGCCGTCCGGTCTGCAGGGCGACGAATGCGGCGAGAAGGCAGGTCAGGAGCGTCAGCCCGAACGGCCCGATGAATGCCGAGAGCTGCGCGCCGGGACCCTCCGACCAGACATAGCCGACGAGCGCCCAAGGAAATCCGGTCAGAACGAGCGCGCGCAGCATCTCCGCGGCCGCAAGCGCACCGGCGGCGGCGAGCCCGAAGGTCCCGGCCCCCATGGCCACGGATCTGGCAAGACCGAAGGCCAGCGCCCAGAAGAGCGCCAGACCGCCGGAGAGCAAGATCGCGGCGAAGGGTGCCATCCATCCGTCCCGCGTCGCATCGATGAGGAACGGCTCGACGATCCAGTGCAGCGTCAAGGCGAAATAGGCCGTGCCGCCGAGCCAGCCGATCCAGGCAGCCCGCCGGGCGGTCGCCGTTCCGGCGGCCAGCGCGACGAGGCCCGCGAGACCGCCGAGGGCCAGCGGCACGACGGAAAACGGCACCTGTCCGAGAGCCAGACAGAGGCCGGCGACGATCGCGAGAAGCCGCCGGCGGCGTTCAGTCACGCGCGGGAAGGCGAACGCGCAGCCGTTTCAATCTTCGCGGATCGGCATCGACGATCTCGAACTCCGCGCCGGAGGGATGCGGGATCACCTCGCCCCTGACCGGCAGCCGACCGGTTAGCACGACGACGACGCCCGCCCAGCGTGTCGATCTCCTCGTCTTCGTCGGGTGCGGTCAGGTTCATCTGCACCCGCCTCTTGAATTCGTCGAGCGGGGTGCGGGCCTGGGCCAGCCAGACGCCCGGCTTCTCCTCCACGAAGAGCTGATCCTCGTCCTCGTCGTGTTCGTCCTCGATCTGGCCGATCACCTGCTCGATCAGGTCCTCGATCGTCACTAGGCCGTCGACGCCGCCGTATTCGTCGATGACCAGCGCCATGTGTGTCCGCTCGCTCTGCATCCGCTGCAGGAGCACGCCGATGGGCATGGAGGGCGGCGCGTAGATCAGCGGGCGCAGCGTGTCGGAGAGATTGAAATCTGTTCTCTGGCCGAATCCGTGGCGCAGGGCGAAGTCCTTCAGATGGATCATCCCACGCGGATGATCGAGCGTGCCGGCATAGACCGGAAGCCGTGTCAGGCCGGTCCTGCGGAATATTTCAACGAGGTCGTCGAAGCCGATATCGATCGGGACCGAGACGATCTCGACGGACGGTATCGCCACGTCCTCGACCCGCATGCGCGAGAGATTGAGAAGGCCGGGCCCTGTCTTCTCACCGGCAGCCAGCTCCTCCTCGGTGCTGTCGTCGTCCTCGCTGCCGGAGAACGCCTCGAAGAACCGCCCGAAAAATCCCCGATCCGGACTTTCGGACTCCTCGGTCTCGGACGGGGTGTCCGGGGCCGGGTGCGCGTGGTCACTCGACATGGTGCCTTTCCGTCGCGTTCGGGCGAAGTATGCCCTCATCGGCTATATGGATCGGGCAGGCCCATCTTGCCAAGTATTTCGGTCTCGAGCCGCTCCATCAGCGCTGCGTCGCCGTCGCGCAGGTGATCGTAGCCGAGAAGGTGCAGCGTCGCGTGAACGAGGAGACGGGTGACGTGCTCCGAAAGCGGAATGCCGGCGGCGCGAGCCTCGCGCTCGCAGGTCTCCCGCGCGATCGCGATGTCCCCGAGCTCCGGGTGCCGCGGCGGCGCGGGGGTTGCGCCCTCCTCGGACGCGCCACGCTCCTCTGACGGCCAGGAGAGGACGTTTGTCGGCCTGGCCTTGCCCCGAAAATTGGCATTGAGCTCGGCGATGCGGGAATCGTCGCAGGCGAGGATCTCGATCTCTCCCGCCGCCAGGTCCAGATGGCGCAGGGTCTCCCGGACCGCCCCCTCGGCGATCGTCTCGAGATCGACGCCGTCCCAGCCGCGGTGCTCGCGGAGGACGTCGATCTCCACCTTCACGCATCCGCCTCGTAGGCCTCGATGATCCGCGCCACGAGCGGATGGCGCACCACGTCCTTCGAGGTGAAGTAGTTGAAGGCGATCTTGTCGATCCCCGCCAGCAGCCGTTCGGCGTCCGCAGAGCCCGAGACCTGGCCGCGCGGCAGGTCCACCTGGCTGCGGTCGCCGGTCACGACCATGCGGCTGCCCTCGCCCAGGCGAGTGAGGAACATCTTCATCTGCATCGACGGTGGCGTTCTGCGCCTCGTCCAGCACCACGAAGGCATTGGACAGCGTGCGGCCGCGCATGAAGGCCAGCGGCGCGATCTCGATCCGCTTCTCCTCCATCAGCTTGCGCCAGCATCTTGCCGGGAAGGAAGTCGTTCAGCGCGTCGTAGAGCGGCTGCATGTAGGGATCGACCTTTTCCTTCATGCTCGCCGGGCAGGAAGCCCAGCCGCTCGCCCGCCTCCACCGCGGGGCGGCAGAGGATGATCTTGTCGACATGGCCCTGGATGAACATGTTCACGCCCACCGCGACCGCCAGATAGGTCTTGCCGGTGCCCGCCGGGCCGATGCCGAAGGCCAGCTCGTTCGCGTAGAGCGCGCGGACATAGGCCTTCTGCGCCTCGGTGCGCGGCTCCACCAGCTTCTTGCGGGTCTTGATCTCGACCTTGCCGCCCTGGAACATCTCCATCTGGTCCCGTCGCGCGCGCCGTCCTCCGGCGCCGCCCATGCGGATCTCGCCGTCGATGTCGCCCGGCTCGATCGTCGCGCCCCGTTCGAGCCGCTGCATAGAGCGCACTGCAGCACCTCGCGCCGCCTGCGCCGCGCGACTCGTCCTCGCCCATACGACCAGGTGGTTGCCGCGGCGCAGGATCTGCACCTCCAGCTGCGCGCTCGACCTGCCGAGGTTCCGTCGTCCGACCCCGCAGAGGTCGATCAGCAGGCGGTTGTCGGGAAATTCGAGATGGGTCTCGGCGGGCGTGGCGGCGATCTGCGTCCAGCGGGGGCAGCGGGCTGGGGGTTTGGGCCAAGCGATGCTCCGTACACATACAGGTTGTACATCTACCGTGGGGTTCCGCCGCCCGAAACAAGACCGGCATGCGCCCCGGCGGAAATAGGCTAGCTGTCTCAGATCAAGTCGCCCCGGCGAGGAATTGGGCGCGCTTTCCGTGATGCGCACGCGCCGCAGGTCGCCGCGCGCCACATCCGCGCCCTCCACGAGCACCGCATGCAGGTATTCGGACTTGCCGACCATCTGCCCCGGCCTCGCGGCCCGGCTTCTCGAAGAGCACGCCCACCTCGCGCCCGACCATCGCGTCCTGCACTGCGCGCTGCTGCGTCATGAGCAGCGCCTGGAGTCGTCTGCAACCGGTCGTCCTTCTCGTCCTCGGCCACCTGCGCGCGCTCGGCGGCAGGCGTGCCGGGGCGGGTCGAGTACTTGAAGGAATAGCACTGTCCGTAGCGGACCTCCTCGACGAGGCCATCGTGGCCTGCGAAATCCTCCTCGGTCTCGCCCGGGAAAGCCGACGATGAAGTCGCCCGAGAGCAGCATGTCCGGGCGCGCGCCGCGCGGATCCGCTCGATCAGCCGGAGATAGCTCTCGGCGGTGTGCTTGCGGTTCATCGCGCTTCAGGATCCGGTCGGAGCCCGACTGCACCGGCAGGTGCAGATAGGGCATCAGCTTCTCGACCTCGCCATGCGCGGCGATGAGGTCGTCGTCCATGTCGTTCGGATGCGAGGTCGTGAAGCGGATCCGCTCAAGCCCGTCGATCTCGGCCAGCTCGCGGATCAGGCGCGCGAGCGACCAGTCGCCGCCCTGCCGTGCGCCGTGATAGGCGTTCACGTTCTGGCCGAGGAGCGTGATCTCGCGCACGCCGCGCTCCACCAGATCGCGGGCCTCGCGCCATCACCCGCGTCGGCGGGGCGCGAGACTTCGGCGCCTCGGGTATAGGGCACGACGCAGAAGGCGCAGAACTTGTCGCACCCCTCCTGCACGGTCAGGAAGGCGGTCGGCCCGCGCCGCGCCTTCGGGCGCACGGCCCAGCGCGGTCGAACTTGTCTTCCTCGGGGAAATCGGTGTCGAGCGCGCTCGCGCCCCGCGTGCGCGCTCGCCTCCAGCTCGGGCAGGCGGTGATAGCTCTGCGGCCCGACCACCAGATCGACGAGCGGCTGGCGGCGCATGATCTCCTCGCCCTCGGCCTGCGCGACGCAGCCCGCGACGCCGATCTTCAGCTCCGGGCTTCGCCGCCTTCAGCGCCCGGAAGCGGCCGAGCTCGGAATAGACCTTCTCGGCCGCCTTCTCGCGGATGTGGCAGGTGTTGAGCAGGATCATGTCCGCCTCGTCGGGCGTGTCCGTCGGCACATAGCCCTCGCCCGCCCAGCGCCTCGGCCATGCGCTCGCTGTCGTAGACGTTCATCTGGCAGCCATAGGTCTTGATGTAGAGCTTGCGGGTCGCGGCCATGTCCCGTCCTTCCGGATCGATGAGGCCCGCCTCTACAATGTGCGACCGCATCCCGCAACGCCCCGGACGTGCCCCTAGAGGCGAGCGGACAGACGGGTGCGGCCGACAGACGGAGTGGCCGATACCCGGACAGATCGTGGATTGCAGGCCGGGGCATGCGCTACGCCGTTGCACTCGAAGAGATTTTGCGTTAACCAGCTTTTGGATAGCGCCGCACCGCTGGAACGTCCGGGCAACCGACTGGCAGTTGGTAGGGAACATTCTGGCGCGGATCAAGTTTACCTACGTTAGCGGCAACTTGGGCCGGAATGAGGGACGTGACGAGATGATCTTGAAGCTGACTTTGACTGCAGGGCTTGCGCTCGGGCTCGGCGGGCAGGCCCTCGCCATGACCTGCGCAGACCTTGAGAGCGCCGCCGAGTACGCCGAATACTTGAAGGAATCCTTCAGGGACTGCGGACTGGATCTGGCGGAGGACGAGGTTCGGGGACTTCTCGCCTCGCTCCAAAGTACAATCCCTGCAAGTGGCATGCCGGCCGACGTACCGAACGGCGATATCAATGGCGACCCGTCGGCTCCGTCCGGGTTTCCCGGCGGCACTCCCTCTGCGACCCCCTCCGACGGGTCCGATCCGACCCCGGTCACGGCGATGAACGACGAGACGGGGGAGGATATGTCCGGCGGAAATCCTCTGGTCATTCCGGGAATGCCCGTGGACGAGGACGGCCGACCGACGCCCGATGACGCCCCTTCCGATCCGCTCGGCGTCGTTCCGCTTCCTGCGGGAGGCTTGCTGCTCATCGGCGGTCTGGGCGGTCTCGGTCTCCTTCGTCGGACGCGGAAGACCACGTCCTAGGCCTCGCCGCTGCGAACCGGCTCGTTTTCCGCCGCCCAGAGACTAAGATGCTCCGGGCGAACTCGAAGGTCAGCCCTGAAGCCGCTTTCGCGCATCCGGCTTTTTGAAAAGGTGCGCGCCCGAGCGATCGGGGTTCCTCAGCCGGCGGTCTTCCTCAGCCGGATGATCACGTCGACAGCGCAAACAGTCGCCCCCTCGGGGGCGCTGGGCAGTTTCGCGATTTCCAGATCCTCGGCCGGCGCATCGACGATCCGTCCCTCGTCTTCCCAGAAGAAATGGGGGTGATCGTCCGTTCGAGTGTCGAAATAGCTCTTCGACCCATCCACGGTGATCTCTTGGATCAGCCCGGCGCGGCAGAACGCCCGGAGTGTGTTGTAGATCGTGGCGAGGGAGACGGTCTCTCCGGCGGCGCGGCATGCCGAATGCAGGCTCTCGGCCGTCACGTGCCGATCCTCGCCATCCCCGAGCAGGAGCGCGGCGAGAGAAACCCGTTGTCGGGTCGGTCGCAGGCATGCGGACGCGAGCCATTCGGCGCCACGCGCCAGCCGTTCGGCATCGATATGAGTCCGGGGCGCCACCATAGGCGCCATGAATACGCCGAAACGCCGCCCGACTTCAATCAATTACCCGGGCGCCGCCACGGCCTTGCAAGCCTTTCCCGAGCGGTGCTAGACGCACACACCGACCGACGCCGACGCCGAAGGGGCCTCCATGTCCGAATTTCCGACGTCTTTCGACCGCGAGGATCTGATCCGGTGCGCGGAGGGAGACCTCTTCGGTCCGGGCAATCCACAGCTTCCCATGCCGCCGATGCTGATGGTGGACCGGGTCACGGGCATCTCTGCAGATGGCGGACCGCACGGCAAGGGACATGTCGTCGCCGAATTCGACGTCTCGCCCGACTTGTGGTTCTTCGAGTGCCATTTTCCCGGCAATCCCATCATGCCGGGTTGTCTCGGTCTCGACGGGCTGTGGCAGCTCACCGGCTTCAATCTCGGCTGGCGGGGCTGGCAGGGTCGTGGCTACGCGCTCGGCGTTGGAGAGGTGAAGCTAACCGGCATGGTCCGGCCGGAGCGATCCATGCTGACCTACAACGTCGAGTTCACGAAGGCGGTGCGCTCGCGCCGTCTGACCATGGGCGTCGCGGACGGAACCGTTCATGCTGACGGCGATCTGATCTACCAGGTCAGGGACATGAAGGTCGCCCTGTCGGAGAGCTGACAAGAAACGGAGGAGGAGCGCGATGCGCCGCGTCGTCGTCACAGGCCTGGGCATCGTCTCGCCCATCGGCAACTCCGCCGAGGAGGTTGCGCAGGCTTTGAAAGCCGGGCGGTCCGGCGTCGAGGCGAGTGCCGAGATGGCCGAGCACGGCTTCCGCAGCCGGATAGCCGGCACGCCGAAGATCGACGTCGCCGACCACGTGGACAAGCGCACCCTGCGCTTCATGGGCCCGGGGGCGGCCTACGCCCATATCGCCATGCAACAGGCGATCGCCGATTCCGGCCTGCCCGACGCGGTCGTCTCGAGCCCCGCCACGGGTCTCATCGCCGGGTCGGGCGGCCCCTCGACCTCGGCGCTGCACGAGGCGCACAGGATCGTCGAGGAGAAGGGCAGCCCGAAGCGCATCGGTCCCTTCGCCGTCCCGAAGGCGATGTCCTCCACAGTCAGCGCGAACCTCTCCACCGCGTTCAGGATCAAGGGGATGAACTTCTCCATCACCTCCGCCTGCTCGACGTCTCTGCATTGCATCGGCATGGCCGCGCAGCAGATCCAGCTCGGCATCCAAGACGTAATGTTCGCCGGCGGCGGGGAGGAGCTCGACTGGACGCTATCGTGCCTCTTCGACGCGATGGGCGCGATGTCGGCGAAGTTCAACGACACTCCGGAACGCGCCTCCCGGGCCTTCGACGCGGAGCGCGACGGCTTCGTCATCGCCGGCGGTGGCGGCATGGTGGTGCTGGAGAGCCTCGAGCACGCCCGGGCCCGCGGCGCGAAGATCTATGCCGAGGTAACGGGATTCGGCGCCACCTCCGACGGTCACGACATGGTCGCGCCGTCCGGCGAGGGCGGAGAGCGCGCCATGCGGCTGGCCCTTCAGGACTTCGACCCCGCACGCGTCGGCTACATCAACGCCCACGGCACCTCGACGCCGGTCGGCGATGTGGGCGAGGTCGAGGCCGTGCGGCGCGTCTTCGGCGGGGAATCGATGCCGCCGATCAGCTCCACGAAATCCATGACCGGCCACAGCCAGGGCGCGGCCGGCGCGCAGGAGGCCATCTACTGTCTCCTCATGCTGCGCCACGACTTCGTCGCACCCTCCATCAACGTGGAGACTCTCGACGAGGCCATCCGCCCCGGCGAGATCGCGACGACGCTCGTCGAGGGCGCGGGGCTCGACACCGTGATGACCAATTCCTTCGGCTTCGGCGGGACGAACGGGTCGATGCTGCTGACGAAGTGGGAGGAGTGAGAGGATGGCGGGACTTCTGGACGGCAAGCGCGGCCTCATCATGGGTGTCGCGAACGATCGCTCCATCGCCTGGGGGATCGCCCGGGCGATGCACGGGGCCGGGGCACAACTCGCCTTCACCTACCAGAACGAGCCGCTCCTGAAGCGGGTCGGCCCGCTCGCGGAAAGCGTCGGCAGCGACATCCTCATCCAGGCGAATGTGGCCGAGGACGGGTCGATGGATGCGGCCTTCACCACTCTCAGGGAACGTTGGGACAGCATCGACTTCGTCGTCCACGCCATCGCCTATTCCAACAAGTCGGAGCTTTCCGGCCGGTTCATCCACACGACGCGGGAGAACTTCCGCAACTCGTTGTCGATCTCCTGCTACTCGCTCATCGACGTCGCCCGCCGCGCCTCGGAGATGATGCCGGAGGGTGGAACAGTCCTCACCCTGAGCTACCAGGGCTCGAACAAGGTGACGCCGTTCTACAACGTGATGGGGGTTGCCAAGGCGGCGCTGGAATTGGCCGTCCGCTATCTCGCGAACGATCTCGGCCCGGACGGAATCCGGGTGAACGCGCTCTCTCCCGGCCCGATGAAGACGCTCGCTGGCGCGGCGATCTCGGGCGCCCGAAAGACGTTCAAGCATACCGAGCAGAACGCGCCCCTGCGCGCGAACGCGACGCTCGAGGCGATCGGCGCAACGGCGGTCTATCTCGCCTCGGACGGGGGGGCCTGTACCACCGGCGAGGTGATCCATATCGATGGCGGCTACCACGTGCTCGGCATGCCGCAGATCGACCATATCCACGTCTGAGCGAAGCGGCCCCGACGGCCCTTCGCCGCCGACCGAACACGCGAACGCCCCGCCATCCGGGCCGGATGGCGGGGCGTTCAGCTTCCACGCGCTGTTGCGCGCTCACTTGATCTCGACGAGCTCCACGTCGAACGTGAGCTTCTGGCCGGCGAGCGGGTGATTGGCGTCCAGCGTCACTTCGCTGTCGGTCGATCCCGCGACCGTGACAGGCAGGGTCTGCCCCTCGGGGGTCTGCATCTGAAGCTGCGTTCCCGGATCGGTGGGGATGTGATCGGGAATTTGCTCCCGGGGGACGGCCTGCACTCGGGACGGGTCGCGATCGCCGTAGGCGTCGCCTGGTTCCACAACCACCTGCTTGGTCTCGCCGACCTCCATCCCGGTCATCGCGCTGTCGAGCCCGGGAATGATCTGGCCAGTGCCCAGAGTGAATTCCAGCGGCTCGCGGCCCTTCGAGCTGTCGAACTCGGTGCCGTCGGCAAGGCTGCCGGAATAATGCATGCGCACGGTGTCGCCTGGCTTCGCCTGGCTCATGGGAGGTCCCTTTCTGTCTGGCTTGGTTTTTCGAGGCCGCCAGTCTCGGCGGGTTCTCTCTGCGACGGCCTCTAAGTGGTGAGCCGTCACCCGAATGTAAACCGTCGCGCCCGAATAAGACCGGCCGGGACGCCCGACGGGCGGTCGTAGACGGTCGCACCGGTGTGTATCGCAGCCCCACCCTTGCCGGTCGACAGGCAGCGTGCAACCGTCCGCCGACGCGACGCCCATCCGAAGCTCCTATCGAGGATCGACCGTGCCAGACTTCACGACATCCGACGGATTGCGCCTTCACTATGCGGATGCGGGAAGCGGCCGACCGCTGATCTGCCTCTCCGGCCTCACGCGGAACTCGACCGATTTCGACTATCTGCGCCCTCACCTGCCCGAGACGCGCATGATCGCGCTCGACTACCGCGGGCGCGGCCGATCCGACTGGGCGGAGCCCGCCACATATACCGTGCCGATGGAGGCGCGCGACGTGGTGGAGCTGCTCGACCATCTGGATCTCGGACGGGTTCCGATCCTCGGCACCTCCCGCGGCGGCCTGATCGCCATGCTGCTGGCGGCGACGGTGAAGAACCGGCTGGCGGGCGTCTGCCTGAACGATATTGGCCCCGAGATCGACCCGGCCGGCCTGTCGGTCATCGCCGGCTATGTCGGCCGCAATCCGGGCCAGGCCACCCACGACGAGGCGATCCTGGCCCGGGCCGAGCTCATGGCCGGGTTCGACGGGGTGCCGGAGAGCCGCTGGCGCGAGGAGGTGGAGAAGCACTACGAGGAAACCGAGGACGGCCTCGTGATCAACTACGATCCAGCGCTGCGCGAGGCGGTGGAGAGCGGCGGCGCGGAGCCCACGTCCGATCTCTGGCCCTGGTTCGACGCGCTGGAGGGCCTGCCCCTGGCCTGCATTCGCGGCGCGAACAGCGACCTCCTCTCGCCCGCGACCCTCGCCGAGATGCGGACCCGTCGGCCGGACATGATCGCGGCCGAGGTTCCCGGACGGGGCCATGTCCCCTTCCTGGACGAGCCCGAGGCGCTGGAGGCGATCCGCGCCTGGCTGGACCGGCTGTGACTCTCGACCGGATCGAGGCGGCACGGCGGCGCCTCGCGGGCCGCGCGCGCAAGACCCCGGTTCTGGCGTCCCCCTTTCTCGACGAGATCGCGGGACGCCGGGTCTTCGTGAAGGCCGAGCCGCTGCAGCTCACCGGCAGCTTCAAGTTCCGCGGCGCCTGGTCCGCGATCAGCGCACTCGACCCGGCGAGGCGGAGCCGCGGCGTCCTCGCCTATTCCTCCGGCAACCACGCCCAGGGCGTCGCCATGGCGGCACGGGGCCACGACATCCCCGCCGTGATCGTCATGCCGGACGACGCCCCGGCGCTGAAGCTCGCCAACACGCGCGCGATGGGGGCCGAGATCGTCCTCTACGACCGCGCGGGCGGCGAGAGCCGCGAGGAGATCGGCACCCGCCTCGCCGAGAGCCGCGGCCTGACCCTGGTGAAGCCCTACGACGACCCCGAAGTGATCGCCGGACAGGGAACCGCCGGCCTCGAACTCGCCGAGCAGGTGCCGCAGGATGTCGCGGGCGACGTCCTCGTCTGCTGCGGCGGCGGCGGCCTGACCTCCGGCATCGCCCTCGCGCTCGAGGGCCGGCGCCCCGGGCTCCGCGTCCGCCCGGTGGAGCCCGAGGGTTTCGACGACGTGCGCCGATCTCTCGCCTCCGGGCAGATCGAGCGCAACGACCGCGCCTCGGGCTCGATCTGCGACGCCATCGTGACCCCGAGCCCGGGCGCGCTGACCTTCCCGATTCTATCCCGGCTCTGCGGCCCCGGCCTCGCCGTCACCGATGACGAGTCGCTCCGGGCCGTCGCCCTCGCCTTCCTGCGGCTGAAGCTCGTCTGCGAACCGGGCGGCGCGGTCGCGCTGGCAGCCGCCCTGTTCCGTCCCGGGGAAATCGAGGGCGAGGCCGTCTGCGTCGTGGCTTCGGGGGGAAACGTCGATCCCGTGCTCTTCGCCGAGGCGCTCCGCACCCTCTGATCCGCCATCGACCCGTCTGCCGGCTGGAAACCGCCGCTCCGCGACCCGATGTCCGGGCCGGCGGCGGAAATGGCCCGACGCGCGTTGACTGGCCGCGCCACCCCACCCATACCGGCGCAACTCACCGGAGCGACCATGGGAAAGCGCCTTCCTCTCTTCTTCATTCTCGTCACGCTGATGATCGATTCGATGGGGATCGGCCTCGTCATTCCCGTGATGCCGCGCCTGATCCAGGAGGTCGAAGCCGGGACCATCGCCCAGGCGGCGCTCTGGGGCGGCATCTTCACGACCGCCTACGCGATCATGCAGTTCCTTTGCGGTCCGCTGCTCGGCACGCTCAGCGACCGCTACGGCCGGCGGCCCGTGCTGCTGGTGACGCTGACGATCATGGCGCTCGACTACGTGGTCATCGCGCTGGCCGGAAGCGTATGGGTCCTGCTCGCAGGCCGAATCATCGGCGGTATCGCCGCCTCGACCCGGTCGGTCGCCACCGCCTTCATCGCCGACATCTCCTCGTCGGACCAGAAGGCCGAACGGTTCGGCCTTGTCGGTGCCGCCTTCGGCCTCGGATTCGTGCTCGGACCCCTTCTCGGCGGCGTCCTGGCCGAACTCGGCACCCGCGCCCCGTTCTGGGCGGCGGGCGGGCTAGCCGCCGCCAACCTTGCGCTCGGCGTTCTCATCCTGCCCGAGACGGTCACCGACCGGATCCGCCGGCCGTTCAACTGGAAGCGGGCGAATCCCCTGGGCTCGCTGATGGATCTGGGTCGCCGCGAGCGGGTCGGGCGGCTCACGTTGCTGTTCTTCCTCTACCAGACCGCCTTCTTCGTCTATCCGGCGATCTGGGCCTATTTCGCGGAGGAGCGCTTCGGCTGGGGGCCGCGCATGATCGGAATCTCGCTGGGGCTGTTCGGCATCTCCTTGGCCATCGTGCAGGGCGTGCTGATCAAGCACGTCATCCGCTGGCTCGGCGACCGCGGGGCGGTGGTCTGGGGCCTTTGCTTCAACGCCTGCGCGTTCCTCGCGCTCGCCTTTGTCGGTAACGGCACGCTGGCGCTCGTCCTCGCGCCGGTGGCGGCGCTCGGCGCGGTCGTCCCGCCGGCATTGCAGGCGATGATGTCCCGCGCCATTCCCGACAACGCCCAAGGCGGACTGCAGGGCCTCCTGACGAGTGCCGGCGCGCTGGCCATGGTCGTCTCCCCGGCGCTGATGAGCCAGGTCTTCTGGTTCGCCACCGCCGATTCGACGGGCTTCTACCTGCCCGGCGCGCCCTTCCTGCTGTCCATGGTGCTGATGGCGGTCTGCGTCGTGGTGTTCCTCGGCCGGAAGCGGATGCGGCAAGTCGCCGAACCCGCTCCCGGCGAGTGAGGCCTCAGAGGCCCGCGGCGCTCACCGCCTTCGCGGTCGCCTCGACGATCCGGTCGGCCTCCTCCCCCGTCAGGCTGAAGGGCGGCGCGTAGCCCAGGATGTCGCCGCCAGGCATAGCACGTCCGATCACGTGATGCTTGGCCAGTTCGCCCACGACCTTGGCGCCGATCTTCTTCGCCGGATCGAAGAACTGGCGCCGCTCCTTGTCCGCCACGAATTCCACGGCGCACAGCATGCCCTCGCCGCGGACCTCGCCCACATGCGGATGGTCGGCGAGCACGTCGCGCATCCGCTCGTTCAGATAGGCGCCGACATCGCGCGCGTTCTCGACGAGCTTCAGATCGTCGATGAGCTTCAGGTTCGCCACGCCCGCCGCCGCGCCGATCGGATGGGCGGAATAGGTCCAGCCGTGCCCCAGGACGCCGAACTCGTCGGCCCCCTGCTCGAGCACCTTCCACATCTTGTCGCTGACGATGGAGCCCGACAGCGGCGCGTAGGCAGAGGTCAGCCCCTTGGCGATGGTGATGAGGTCGGGCTTCAGCCCGTAATGCTCGGAGCCGAACATCGTGCCCAGCCGTCCGAACCCGGTGACCACCTCGTCGGCGACGAGCAGGATGTCATGCTTCTCGAGTATCGGCTGGATCGCCTCCCAGTAGCCTGCCGGCGGCGGGACAATGCCCCCGGTGCCGAGCAGCGGCTCGGCCCAGAAGGCGGCGATCGTCTCCGCGCCCTCGCGCTCGATCATCTCCTCCAAGTCGCGCGCACATTGAGCGGAGAACTCCTCCTCCGACTGGTCGGGGTCGTCGCGGCGGTAGTAGTACGGAGCCGTCGTGTGCAGGATCGGCGCCAGCGGCAGGTCGAACTTCTCGTGGAAGAGCGGCAGCCCGGTCAGCGAGCCGGTCATCAGGCCCGACCCGTGGTAGCCGCGCCAGCGCGAGATGATCTTCTTCTTCTTCGGAAGGCCGCGGACGTTGTTGTAGTACCAGACCAGCTTGATGTTGGTCTCGTTCGCGTCCGACCCCCCAAGGCCGAAATAGACCTTCGACATGTTGTCCGGCGCCCGGTCGAGGATCATCTTCGACAGGGTGATCGAGGCCTCGGTGCCGTGACCGACATAGGCGTGGTAATAGGCCAGCTCCTGCGCCTGCCTGGCGATCGCGTCCGCGATCTCGCGCCGCCCGTAGCCGACGTTCACGCAATAGAGCCCGGCGAAGCCGTCGAGCCAGCGCTGCCCCTCGCGGTCCTCGATATGAGCGCCCTCGGCGGTCTTGATGATGCGCGCGGTCGAATCGCCGCGGGCGTGCTGGGCCAGATGCGTCGAGGGGTGCAGGAACGTCTCCCGGTCCCACTGGTCGAGCGTGTTGTTCCTCAGAAGCTTGTTCATATTCTCCGTCCTTTCCGTCGCTCAGGCCCAGTCCCGGCAGACATACTTGATCTCCATGAATTCCTGCATCCCGAGCCGCGCGCCCTCGCGACCGAGCCCGGACTGCTTGACGCCGCCGAAGGGGATCGGCGGGCCGGTGACCTTGGTGCGGTTCACCGCCACCATCCCGAATTGCAGCGCCCTGCTGACGCGGTAGATCCGGCGCGGATCCAGCGAATGCACGTAGGCGACGAGCCCGTATTCGGTGGCGTTCGCGCGTCGGACGACCTCTTCCTCGCTGTCGAAGGCGGTGATCGCGGCCACCGGGCCGAACGTCTCGTCCCGCATGATCGCCGCCTCGTCGGTCACCCCGGTCAGCACCGTCGGCGCATAGAAGAGCGGCCCGAGTTCCAGCCGCTCCCCGCCGCAGGCAAGTGTCGCCCCCTTGGCCAGAGCGTCGGCCACGTGCTCCTCCTGCTTGGCGACCGCCTTCTCGTTCATCAGCGGGCCGATATCGGGATCGTCCATTCCGCGCCCGACCGTCAGCGCCTTCGTGGCGGCGACGAACTTCTCGCAGAACTCATCGTGGATCTCGCGATGCACGTAGATGCGGTTGGCGCCGAGGCAATCCTGTCCCGACGTCGCGAACTTGGCCTTGACCGTCTCCTCCACGGCCTCGTCGAGGTTGCAGTTCGGAAACACGAGCACCGGCGCGTGGCCGCCGAGCTCCATGACCAGCTTCTTCACCGTCTGCGCGCTCTCGCGGTAGAGCAGCCGGCCCACCTCCGTCGATCCGGTGAAGCTCAGCGCCCGCACTCTGGCATCCGCCGTCCAGGGCGGCACCACGGTCGAGGCGCGGCCCGTGATCACGTTGAACACCCCCGCGGGGACGCCCGCCCGCTCAGCGAGCTCAGCCAGCGCCAACGCCGAGAACGGCGTCTCGTGGGAGGGATGCGCCACCACCGTGCATCCGGCCGCGATCGCCGCGGCCGCCTTCCGCGTCAGCATCGCGGATGGGAAGTTCCACGGCGTGACGAGCGCGGCCACGCCCACGGGCTCGAGCCACAACTCCACCTCGGCGTCGTGCATGTGGGAGGTGACGCCCTCGACGTTCGGCCGCTTCGCCTCCTCGGCGAAATACTCCACGAAGGAGGCCGCGTAGTCGATCTCGCCCCGGGCCTCGGAGATCGGCTTGCCCTGCTCCATGACCATGATGCGCGCCAGATCCTCCCTGTGCGCAATCATCAGGTCGAACCAGCGCCGCAGCACCGCAGAGCGCTCCTGCGGCAGGCGGGAGGACCAGCCCGGAAAGGCAGATTGCGCCGCGTCGACCGCGGCGGAACTGTCCGCGGCGGTCAGCGCGGAGACGTCGCCCAGACGCGCGCCCGAGCCGGGATCGGTGACGGCGACGGTCTCGCCAGCGGAACCGGAGACCCACTTGCCGCCGACATAGGAAAAGGACCGCACGAGCCGCTTGTCCTCGATCGAGCGGCAGGCGGAGAGTTCGGTCTCGGTCTCGGTCACGGGGCATACCTCGAATTTCTGGTGATTCCCGCGCAATATGCCCCGCCGCGGAGGAGAGCGAGTCCGTTCCTCGCCCCGCCGCGACACGATCTCTCTGCCGCACCCCGGCTCGGGGAGAGGAATCCTCTCCTTATGCGCGGACAAAGTGGTCGGCGAACGACGGTTCTTCGCGACCGACCTTATCCACGGATAAGGTTGAAGGGAGGTGCGGCAGGCGTCTTCACGGCCTTCGTCACGATGTAGGTGTAGTATCGTGCCAGCCCCATCCGCGAATCGAGCATGTCGTCCACCAGCCGCTGATAGGCGTCGATGTCGCGCGTGACGATCTGCAGAAGATAGTCGAACCCGCCGCCGAGCCCCCAGCACGCGGTCACTTCCGCGTAGCTCTGCACCGCGCGTTCGAAGGCCTGGAACCGCTCCGCCGTATGGTCGCGCAGCTCCGCCGCCAGAAAGACCGTAACATGGGGACCGAGCTTCTTCAGGTCGACCCGCGCATGGTAGCTCTCGATGAGCCCCGTCTCCTCGAGCCGCTTCACCCGGTTCCAGCAGGGGGTGGGGGACAGTCCCACCCGTTCGGCAAGGTCGGTCTTGGACATCCGCCCGTGCTGCGTCAGCAGGCGCAGGATCGCGATGTCGCGGTCGTCGAGGGCGATCATCGCGGTTTCCTTCCCCCTGCGGCAAGCCGCACTCCGGCAGCTTTGATGGTGTAGCCATACGCAAGCGGCCGGACCGATCCAAGCCCCGGCCGCCGGCACAGGCGCCCCTTGACCCGGCTGCGGATTTGCTCTTCCCCTCGGACAGTTTCCAGGGAGCCAGCATGGTCCAGAGCTTTTCCGTCGACGAATTTAACCGCCGCCTGAACCTGACGCGGAAGGCGATGGAGGAGGAGGGGCTCGACGCGCTGTTCCTCACCAACCCCTCGAACATGAACTGGCTGACGGGCTACGACGGCTGGTCCTTCTATGTCCACCAGGGCGTGCTGATCATGCCCGATTACGATCCCGTCTGGTGGGGTCGCCGGATGGACGCCTTCGGCGCGCGGCGCACGGTCTGGATGGGGCGGGAGAACATCCGCCACTATACCGACGACTACATCCAGGCCGACGACCTGCACCCGATGCAGACCCTCGCCGACATGCTGAAGGAGATGGGGCTGGAAACGGCGCGGATCGGGGTCGAGAAGGAAAACTACTACTTCACCGCGAGAGCCTTGGAAGTGCTGCTCGAGGAGATGCCCCACGCGACCTTCCTCGACGCCACGAACACGGTGAACTGGCAGCGGCTCGTCAAGTCGGACGAGGAGCTCGACGTGATGTTCAAGGCCGGTGGGATCTCGTCGAAGATGATCCGCGGCCTGATGGAGCGGATCGAGCCGGGCATGGCGAAGAATCAGCTCGTCGCGCAGATCTTCCACGACGCGATAGAGGGGACCGACGAGGCCTGGGGCGACTATCCCGCGATCGTGCCGCTGGTGCCCTCCGGCCCCGATGCCTCGGCCGCGCATCTGACCTGGGACGGCCGCCCGTTCAAATCGGGAGAGGCGACCTTCTTCGAGCTTGCGGGCTGTCACCGCCGCTACCATGCGCCGTTCTGCCGGACGGTCTATCTCGGCACCCCGCCCCAGGAGGTCCTCGACACGGAGATAGCGCTCGTGGAGGGGATCGAGGCCGGCCTCGACGCCGCGCGGGCGGGCCACGAGGCGGGCGACATCGCGCGGGCCCTGAAGGGGGTTCTCTACCAGCACGGGATTGAGCGCGAGGGCCGCGTCGGCTATGCCGTCGGCCTCTCCTACCCGCCCGACTGGGGCGAGCACACGGTGTCGATCCGGGAGCGCGACCGTACCGAGCTGAAGCCCGGCATGACCTTCCATTTCATGCCGGCGCTCTGGATGGAGGATTGGGGGCTCGAGATCACCGAGAGCATCGTGATCCGCGAGACCGGCCCGGCCGAATGCCTCTGCGACTATCCCCGCAGGCTGGTGGTCAAGCCCTAGGGGACCGGACCGCACCCCGCCGGCCCGCGGCCGGTTCACAGCATCCGTGTGATAGGCTACGTCCGGCCAGCACCCTGCTTCGGAGCCCGCCGATGAGCCGCACCGACACCGCCGTCTCGATCCTTTCGGATCTGGTGGCCTTCCCTACCGTCTCCTCCGAGCCGAACCGCGCGCTCATCGCCTATGCAGCCGACCGGCTGGCGGATCTCGGGGCCCGCATCCACGTGATGGAAGCGGAGGAGGGCCGGAAGGCCAATCTCTTCGCGACCCTCGGCCCGGAGGGCGACGGCGGCCTCGTCCTCTCCGGCCATACCGACGTCGTGCCCGTCGACGAAGCCGACTGGACCTCGGACCCTTTCATGCTCCGCGAATCCCACGGACTCTACTACGGGCGCGGCGCCTGCGACATGAAGGGCTTCGTCGCCTGCGCCCTCGCATGCGCCCCGATCTACGCCGAGGGCACCCTCTCGCGACCGCTGCATTTCGCCTTCACCTATGACGAGGAGGTCGGCTGCTTCGGGGCGCAGGATCTGGTCCGGCTCCTGAAGGAGGAAAGGCTGCGCCCGGCCGCGGCGATCATCGGCGAGCCGACCTCGATGCGCGCCATCGACGGCCACAAGGGCTGCTGCGAATACACCACCACGTTCCACGGCCTCGAGGGCCACGGATCGGCGCCCGAACGCGGCGTCTCGGCCACCGAATACGCCGCCCGGTTCATTATGCGGCTGCTCGAGCTGCGCGAGGAACTGAAGCGGCGCGCGCCGGCGGAGAGCGCCTTCGATCCGCCCCACAGCACCGTGCAGGTCGGCCGCATCGACGGCGGCGTGGCGCGGAACGTCATCGCCCGGCTCGCGAATGTCGACTGGGAACTGCGACCCATCAACGCCGCCGATAAGGAGCACGCGATCCGCACCTTGCGCGACTATTGCAACGACGTGCTGCTACCGCCGATGCGGGCTGTCTCCGCGGAGGCCGCGATCGAGACCACCGAGATCGGCGACGTCGTGGGGCTCGAGCCCGTTTCCCACAACGAGGCGCGCGAGATCGTCACCCAGCTCACCGGCGACTTCACCGTCGGCACCGTCTCCTTCGGCACCGAGGCCGGCCTCTTCCAGTCGCTCGGCTGCGCGGCGGTGGTCTGCGGGCCGGGCTCCATCGAACAGGCGCACAAGCCCGACGAGTTCGTCGCCCGCGACCAGATGGCCGCCTGCGTCGACATGCTGGAAAGGCTCGACGCGAAGCTGCGATAGGGGGGCGCCTCAGGCCCAGCTCTTCGCGAGCACCCGGAACCAGTTGCGGTGGCAGATCTTCTCCACGAGATCCGCGCCGAAATCGTGCTCGATCATGGCCCTCCGAAGCTTCGGCAGATCGGCGACCCGCGCCAGATGCTTCGGCACCAGCGCCCCGTCGTAATCCGATCCTAGCCCGACCCGGTCCTCGCCGAGCCGGCCGATCAGGTGCTCGAGATGGCGCAGGAGCACGTCGAGCCCGACGTCGTCGCGCATCCTGCCGTCCGGGCGCAGGAAAGCGCAGGCGAAGTTCAGCCCCACCATCCCGTCGCTTTCCGCGATGGCGTCGAGCTGGGCGTCCGTCAGGTTCCGCGCGTGCGGGCTGACCGCGTGCGCGCCCGAATGGGTCGCGACGAGGGGGCGCCGCGAGAGCCGCGCCACGTCCCGGAACCCGGCCTCGTTCAGGTGGCTCAGGTCGAGCATGATCCCCATCTCGTCGCAGCGCGCCACCAGCCGCCGTCCCGCCTCGGTCAGCCCCGGCCCGGTATCGGGCGAGGACGGAAAGCGGAACGGCACACCGTGACCGAAGATCGTCTCCCGGCTCCAGACCGGCCCCAGCGAGCGCATCCCCTGCGCGTGGAGCGCTTCGAGCTCGGCCAGATCCGGCCCGATCGCCTCGGCCCCCTCGAGATGGCAGATCGCCGCCATCGTCTCGCCGCCGAAGGCGGCCTCGAGTTCGGCCAGGTCGCGGCAGAGCGTGACCTGGTTCCGCACCTCCATCTCGCGGAGGATCGCCATCTCCTCGCCGGCGATCCGCCCGGCGTCGCCTTGCGCGACCATCTCGGGCAGCGGGAGGTCGTAGCTCTCCCCCTGCATCGCGGCCATCTTTGCGGCGACGTCCACCGGCGAGGGCACCCAGATCGCGAAGAAGCCGCCGCCGAAGCCGCCGTCCCGCGCCCCGGGAACGTCGATCGCGCCGTCGCTCGGCCAGTCGAGCTCCTCCGCCGCCATCGGGCCGCCCTTCTGCAGAAGCCGGGTCAGAACATCGTTGTGGCCGTCGAAGATGAGGGGATTCCGCATGTGGCCTCCAGGTGCGGTCGCCCGCAGAGAAGGCGGCGCCGTCCCGGAACGCAAGCCCCGCTCACGCGCATCCGATGCAGCGCATCGCTGTGGGGTCGAGATCGAGCCGCCGCCAGCCGATGAAATCGCCGCATTCGTCGCAGAAGCCGAAGTCGCCGGCCTCGATCCTCTCGAGCGCAGCGGCGAGGGCGCGCGCCCTGCCCTTCCTGCGGGCCTCGGCGGAGGCCGCCATCGCCTGGTTCTGGATCGCGTCCATGCGGCTTAACCGGCCGACGCTCTGCTGATCGAGTTCCACGGGCCGGCGGTCGGCCGCCGTCGCGGTCGAGGCGGTCGCGAGCTCGCCGAGTTCCGCCTCGAGGGGTGGTCGGTAGCGCGCCGCGAGGGCCGTGTCCGTCGGATCGTCGTCGGTCATCCTTCCTCCTATCTGCGTCGCTTCCGGGGGCCCGTCGGAATCTCGGCAGCGGAATCCGGGCGGGCGCCGCGCCACCCATTGGATGAACGCGTCGAGCCGCGGATGGCTCCTCAGCGCGTCCAGCGTGTCGTAATCCCGCGCGAGTTCGGTCTCAGTCAGGGTCGCGTGGATCTCCGAGTGACAGAATCTGGTGCAGGAGCACGGTCGGTCTGCCCTTGCCGCCGCGGAGCTTCGGCACGAGGTGATGGCGGCTCTGCGGCACGCCGGGCGGGATGGGCCGGCCGCAGAGGCCGCAGATCGGATCGTCGCTCATGGGATCCAGGATCGGGGCCCGGCGTCGCGACGACAAGCCCGGCGCCGGAACAAGCGTCGATGGCAAATCTTGTCCCGGAGATCTCCCGGAGAGAGGCCCATGAGCACCGAGACCTTGCGCTTCGACGATGGCGGCGGCGTGCCCAACTACCCCGACCTCCCCGTGGTGATCCTCCGCGGGGCCTTAGTGAAGCTCGCCCCAGAGGATCTCCGCAAGCGCATCGAGGGGAACGGGTGGGGCGGCAGCTGGATCTGGACCGTCTTCGACTACCATCATTTCCATCCCGACGCGCATGAGACCCTCGCCGTCGTCGCGGGCACGGCCGACCTCGCCCTCGGCGGGCCCAGCGGCCGGACGGTTCATGTCGGTCGGGGCGATTGCCTCGTCCTGCCGGCGGGCACGGGGCACAAGCGCGTCGCCGCAAGCCCCGATTTCCGGGTCTGCGGTGCCTATCCTCCCGGTCAGGAACGGTTCGAGACGCTGCGCGAGGGGGAAGGGCCGGACGATCTGCGCGCCCGCATCGTCGCCGTCCCCCTACCCCGGACCGACCCGACCACCGGCGCGGCGGGCCCGCTCACCGAGATCTGGACGTGAAGAAAATCGCCATGCCCCGCATTCCGCCCGGGCTCTCCTCAATCTTGCCTCGATTTTTAGCCAAACCCCTCTCGAGCGCTGGTCCCGCTCCATTCGTCAGATTGGACATGCAACTTCGGGGCGGCCGCGGCCGCCCCGTTTCTTTCGACCTGCCGACCGCATCCGGCCCCGCCGATCCGCTCCCGTCGTGACGGACGATTGACCGCGCTCCGGCTATCTGATCCTGTCGTCCCGCATGGTTCCCGTCTGACGGGACGAGAAAGGGAATGCGGACCGGCCCCGCGCCGGCAGCCGCAGCCGCCCCCGCGACTGTGAGCGGCGAGCGCGTCTCCGAACGCCACTGGGAGGTGTCCCGGGAAGGCGGAGCGGCGCCCGGACCCGCGAGCCAGGAGACCTGCCATGCGGAACGAAACAGGCAAACCGCCCGTCGGGTGTGACGGGGAAGGAGACATGACATGCATATCGAACCGGGCATCGTGACCGGCGCGAAGATCGCCCTGAGCTACGCCGCTGCCGCCGGCGCGGGGGGTTACGCCCTGAAGCTCGGACGCGACGCTCTCGTCGAGCGCGGCGCCGCTTCCCTCGCCGCCCGCGGCGCGCTGGCGACCGCGGCCGTCTTCACCTTCTTCCAGGTGCTGCCGCACTATCCGGTCGGCGTGTCGGAGGTGCATTTCATCCTCGGCTCGACGCTGTTCCTCGTTCTTCGGCGCCGCGCCGGCCGCCTTCGGCCTCGCCCTCGGCCTGCTGATCCAGGGCCTCTGCTTCGCGCCCTTCGACCTGCCGCAATACGGGATGAACGTCACCACGCTCTTGGTTCCGCTCTTCGCGATCTCGGCGCTGGCACGACGGGTCATTCCCGCGGAGCACCGCCTATGTCGATATCCAGTACGGCCAGGCACTGGCCCTTTCGACGGCCTATCAGGGCGGCGTCGTGGCTTGGGTGGCGTTCTGGGCGCTCTATGGACAGGGCACGGGCGCGGCCAACCTGTCCGCGATCTCCACATTCGGCGCCGCCTACATGCTCGTCGTGCTGATCGAGCCGCTGGCCGATCTCGCGGTACTGGCCGGCGCCAAGTCGGTCCGCGGCCTCGCGCGCTCCGGTCTCGTCACGCCTCGCCTCTTCGCCGCCGCCTGATCCCGCGACCTCTCCTCCGAGGGCCCGGCTACCCCGTGCGGCCGGGCCGTTATTGTTCGGCCCCCCGGGATCGCGCGGCGGCCTCCAGCCCGCCCCGCACCTCCGCCTCCGCCGCCCGCGCCAGCGCCTTGCGATCGGCGTGGTCGTCGACCCGGAGCGGTGGATGGTGGACGACCTCCACCGAGCCCGCCCGCACCGCGGCGAGGTGCTTCGCGAGGTCCGGCCCGAAGGCCATGTCGCCCCACCAGCCGTAATGGCATGGCTCGGCGTCGTCCGGCGGATGGTAGATCACCGAGATCGGCTGCACCTTCATGTCCGACGCGAGTCCGGCGCCGAAGAACGCCCCAAAGAGCGTAGTCTTGAACGGCAAGACCCGGCGCCCGTCGGTCGAGGTGCCCTCCGGGAAGAACAGCAGCCGGTGCCCCGCCCGGAGCCGCCGCTTGAAGACCGCCTGCTGCTCCCGGGCTGCGCGCCGGTCCCGGCGGATGAAAATCGTACCCGTGGCGCGCGCCAGGAGCCCGATCCCCGGCCAGCCGGCGACTTCCGACTTGGAGACGAAGTAGAGCGGCTCGGAAGCGTTCAGCGCTAAGATATCGAGCCAAGAGGAATGGTTCGCTACCATCGCCCCCTGTCCCGTAATGCGCGGCCCGCGCTGCCGCCGCGCGATGCCGAAAATCGCGAGCGCGCCACGGCAGACCAGGACGGTGATCCAGGAACTCACCGGTCGGTCCAGCCCCGCCAGCGGCCGCTCGACGAGGCGCACGAGCAGATGCACGGCGAGAAGGCCGAAGATCCATCCTGCGAGCAGGCTTCCGCGCAGCGCGACGAGAACCCACCCCGCGGGTCCGATCGGGACCGGCGCGGGCGGCGGCGCTCCGCGCCAAGTAATCACCCGCGGCGCACGGCGTAGATGGCGCGTGCCCGGTCGCTGAGGCGTGTCGTGTCGAGGAGCAGGCAGATATCGGTGGTGTTGAAGCGCCGGTCGATCCAAGCGCCTTCCCCCACCGTGCCGCCGAGCCGCAGATAGGCCTTGATGAGCGCGGGGACCGCCCGCATCGCCCGCGCTCGGTCGATCCGGCCGGCGGGCAGCAGGTCCATCGGTGCCGACCCGGGCGGCCTCGCCCGCACGCGGCATTCGGGCGGCGCGAGATGGCGGTGATGGAGGATCGAGAGCGGTTCGGCCAGCCGACCGATCTCCGTGCCGTGAAAGGAGGCGGTGCCGAACAGGAGGTCGATCCGGTGGCGTTCCACGTGGGCGGCGAGCCCCGTCCAGAGATGGTACATCGCCGCGCCGCCGCGATAGTCCCGGTGCAGGCAGGACCGGCCGAGTTCGAGAAGCCGCCGGCCGGAACCGCGGATCGGCGCAAGATCGTATTCCGCCTCGCTATAGAACCCCCCCGCGGCGCGGGCGCCGGCTTCGCTCAGAAGCCTGTAGACCCCAACGACCTCGTCGCCGGGCTCGCGCGCTCTGTCGCGGAGGAGGAGATGGTCACAATGGCCGTCGAACCGGTCCGCCTCGCGCCCGGCGGCATGATCGACGAGGTCTCCGTCCCCGCCCAGCTCCTCCACGAAGACAGCGTAGCGCAGCCTCTGTGCGGCGGCGATGTCAGCCGGTCCTGCGGCGAGCGACACCGCGAATTGGGGCTCGAACGCATCTGTATGGGCGGTCTGGCTCATGGACCGGTTCACTAGGACGCCGCAAGGGGCGAAGCAACCGGGGTCCTCACCCGCAAAGGTTGACAGAAATTTAACTGTGGCGTCTCTACGTTACGGCAATCTCTAGAAGACCGGAACCAGTTCGACACGGCGGCCATCAATGACGACCTTCCCCTCCTCTCGAAACATCACGGTAACGATGCCTCCGATATTGGACTGCACCTGTCCCGCTCCCCAGTCGGGCCGGTCGGGATGGCGCACGATCATGCCGGGTTCAAGGAGCGCGTTCATCTCGGTCATGGACGATCTCTCCGGTCGGGGGCGGACATGAGCGCGGCGCGCACGGCGGAAATGACGGCGCTGCTCGGCTCGCGGATCTGCCACGACCTCGTCAGCCCCCTCGGCGCCATCGGCAACGGGCTCGAGTTGTTGCAGATGTTGGGCGACAGTGACAGCCCCGAAATGTCGCTGGTCTCCGACAGCGTCGATATGGCCGCGGCACGGGTGAAGCTGTTCCGGCTCGCCTTCGGCGCTGCCGCCTCCGACCAACCGGTGTCCGCCTCGGAACTGCGCGACCATGCCGCCCGGCTCGGATCGAGCCGGTTCGAGGCCATCTGGATCTCGGCAGAGGAGATCGACCGGCCGACGGCGAAGCTCGGCCTGCTGCTGCTGCTCTGCGCCGAGACCCTGCTCCCTTACGGCGGCGAGGCGCGCGCCGAGGCGACAGGCGAAGCCGTTCGGCTGACCATCACGGCGGAGAGGATGCGCGACGCGGAAGGACTCCTCGCGCTTCTCGAGGGGCGCGAGGACGCGCTGCCGGCGGCCTCGGAGATCCACTTTCCCCTCGCCCGCTACGCCGCCGAGCAGATGGGCCGACGCCTCGCGGTCGAGACCGAGGGAAACCGGACGGTGGTCTCGGCCTGAGCCTCAGGGCCGGATCGCGCCCGCCCCGCGGACCTTGTACTTGAACGAGGTGAGCTGCCGGGCGCCGACGGGCCCCCTTGCGTGCAGCCGCCCGGTGGCGATCCCGATCTCCGCGCCCATGCCGAACTCGCCCCCGTCGGCAAACTGCGTGGAGGCATTGACCATCACGATGGCGCTGTCCACCTCGTTCAGGAACCGCTCCGCCGCCGCCTTGTCGCCGGTGATGATGCAGTCGGTATGGTTCGAGCCATAGCGGCGGATGTGGTCGATCGCGGCATCGAGATCGGGCACCGCCTTCGCAGCGATGACGCTGTCGAGGAATTCGTGCCCCCAATCCTCCTCGCTTGCCGCCACGGTCCCTTCGATCGCGGCGAGCCGCTTGCCGGCACGCACCTCGACACCGGCATCTACCAAGGCCCGGATCACGCCCTGTCCGATCGTCTCGGCCACGTCCTCGTGGATCAGCAGGCACTCGACTGCGCCGCAGATGCCCGTTCGCCGCGTCTTGGCGTTCAGGACGACGCTCAGCGCCACCTCCGGATCGGCCGCGGCGTCCACGTAGATATGCACGATGCCCTCGAGATGGGCGAAGACCGGCACGCGCGCCTCGCGCTGGATGAGACCCACGAGCCCCTTGCCGCCGCGGGGCACGAGCACGTCGATCGCATCGGTCATCTGCAGCATCTCGGCCACCGCGGCGCGATCCCGGGTCGGCACGCGCTGGATGGCGTCCTCGGGGAGCCCGGCCTCGGCGAGCCCCTCCACGAGGCAGTCGTGAATGGCGCCAGATGTGTGGAAGCTCTCGGAGCCGCCGCGGAGGATCACCGCGTTGCCCGACTTCAGGCACAACGCGCCGGCATCCGCGGTGACGTTGGGGCGCGAATTCGTAGATCACGCCGATCACCCCGATGGGGGTCCTCACCCGCTGGATCGAGAGGCCCGAGGGCCGCACCCATTCCTCCATCACCTCGCCGACCGGGTCCTCCTGCGCCGCCACGGCCCGAAGCGAGGCAGCGATCCCGGCGATCCGGTCCCGGTCGAGCATCAGCCGGTCGAGCATCGCCCGCGTCAATCCACGGTCTCGGGCGAAGGCCATGTCCTTCCCGTTGGCCGACAGCACCTCGTCGGCACGGACCTCCAGCCGGTCCGCCGCGCGGTCGAGCGCGACGCGCTTCGCTTGCGGGCCTGCAGTGGCAAGCGCGGTCGCGGCCGCCCGGGCACGGCGGCCGATCCCGGCCATCGTCGCGGCGATGTCCTCGTGATCCTTCATGGCCGTCTCCTTCGCGCCTGTCATAGAACCATGTCGTCGCGGTGGATCAAGGCGGCCCGCCCCGGATAGCCCAGGATCTCCGCGATCTCCGCCGAGCGGCGCCCGGCGATCGCCCGCGTCTCGGCTGCCGTGTAGCGGGTCAGACCGTATCCAAGGGCCCGTCCGCCCGCATCCTCGATCGCCACCGGATCGCCCCGGTCGAACCGCCCGTTCACCCGCGTCACCCCCGCGGGCAGGAGTGACTTGCCGCGCGCGAGGGCCTCCGCCGCGCCGCCATCAATGCCGATCGCGCCCCTGGGCTTCATCGCCGCGATCCAGGCCTTGCGCGCCGCCTTCGGATCGCCCTCCGGCAAGAACCATGTCGCCACGGCGCCATTCTCCAGCGCCCCCAGAGGGTTCTGCGTCGATCCTGAGGTGATGCACAGGGCGCAGCCCGCCCCCGTCGCGGTCCGAGCCGCCATCAGCTTCGTCCGCATGCCACCCTTCGAGAGAGTCGAGCCCGCGTCGCCCGCCATCGCCTCGATCTCCGGCGTGATGCTTTCGACCAACGGCAGATGCCGTGCCGACGGATCGCTATGCGGATTGGCCGAGTAGAGGCCGTCCACGTCCGACAGGAGCACGAGCTGGTCCGCGCCGACCGTCACCGCGATCTGCGCCGCCAGACGATCGTTGTCGCCGAACCGGATCTCGTCGGTCGCCACGGTGTCGTTCTCGTTGACGATCGGCACCACGCCGAGTGAGAGCAGCGTGGCGAGCGTGGCGCGGGCGTTGAGGTAGCGCTTTCGGTTCGCGGTATCGTCGAGCGTCAGGAGAACCTGCGCGGCGGTCAGGCCGTGGGGTGCCAGCGCCTCCTCGTAGGCGCGGGCGAGCCGGATCTGCCCCGCCGCGGCGGCCGCCTGGGCCTGCTCGAGGGGCAGCGGCCCCTGGCCGAGTCGCAGCCGTCCCCGACCCAGAGCGATGGAGCCGGACGACACGAGCACGACATCCGTACCCCGAGAGGCGATCCGCGCGACATCGGCGGCGAGCGTGGCGAGCCAGTCGTGGTTCAGGTCGCCCGTCCCGCGGTCGACAAGCAGCGCGGATCCGATCTTGACGACGAGGCGCCGCGCATCCGTGAGGCTCACGGCCGCCACGGCTTGTCCCCTTCCGCATCCGCCCTGCGCCGGATCCGCTCCTCGGAGATCTCAGATCGGACGGCGCGCAGGACCTCCGTCAGCCCCTCTCGGCTGACCGCCGACATCAGGTGCACCGGCCCGGCCGCCGCCTCCAGCGCGGCGCGTCGTGCGTCGCGCTCCACCGCGTCCAGGGCATCGACCTTGTTGAGTGCCGTCACCCGCGGCTTCTCCGCGAGTACGCCGCCATAGGCTTCGAGTTCTCCGATGACGGTGCGCCAGTCGGCGACCGGGTCCTCGGCGGCACCGTCGACGAGGTGCAGGAGCACGGCACAGCGCTCGACGTGGCCGAGGAACCGGTCGCCAATGCCGCGACCCTCATGCGCGCCCTCGATCAGCCCCGGAATGTCGGCGATGACGAATTCGGCATCATCGATCCCGACGACGCCCAGAATCGGATGCAGCGTCGTGAAGGGATAATCGGCGATCTTCGGCCGCGCGTTCGAACTCGCCGCGAGGAAGGTCGACTTCCCCGCATTGGGCAGGCCCAGCAGGCCCGCATCGGCGATGAGCTTGAGCCGCAGCCAGATCGTCCGCTCCACGCCGGACTGCCCGGGATTGGCGCGGCGCGGCGCTTGGTTGGTGGAGGACTTGAATCGCAGGTTGCCCCAGCCGCCGTTGCCGCCCTCGGCGAGCGTCACCCGCTGTCCCGTCTCGGTCAGGTCGGCGATCACCGCCTCCTGTTCCTCGTCGAGGATCTCGGTGCCGACAGGGACCCTGAGAACGATGTCGGCCCCGTCGGCGCCGGTGCGCTGCTTGCCCATGCCGCCTTGGCCGTTCCGGGCGAAGAAGTGCTGCTGGTAGCGGAAGTCGATCAGCGTGTTCAGCCCCTCGACGGCCTCCGCGATCACGTCGCCACCCCGGCCCCCGTCACCGCCGTCGGGTCCGCCGAACTCGACATACTTCTCGCGGCGGAACGATTGCGCGCCCGCGCCGCCGCTTCCGGACCGAATCTCCACCTTGGCTAGATCGAGGAACTTCACGCCGCCCCCTTCTCCATTCCGCGGAAGGACCGGCGCCGGGGCTTCCCGAGCCGACGCCACTCCTTCCGCGTCAGCGCGGTCCTGCGCACAAGCCACGTCGTGATCGAGCGCCGCCACGGCGCGTCGCTCCGTCCCGATCTCCCGAAAGCCGAGCCGCGCAAGAAGCTGCGCCGAGCGGTCGTTGCCGACCATGTGCGCCGCCGCGAGACTGCGCCGAAGGGGGTCGGCGAAGGCCGCCGAGACGGCGGCCGTCGCCGCCTCCGTGCCGTAGCCGCGACCCCAGGCCTCGCGCGCCAGCCAGTATCCGAGTTCTTCATCGACGGACACCGCGCCGACGAGGCCGCCCGCATCGCAGACGGCCCAAGCTCGGCGCGGTGCGGCCGCAGGCGAGGCCAGGAACAGTTCCGCGTCCGACCGGTCGTATGGGAACGGCACGGCGGCAAGCCATCGCGCGACGTCGCGATCGGCGACCCCCCGGCTCACGGCCGCCGCGTCGTCCGGCCGGAACGGCCGGAGCAGCAGACGCTCGGTTCTCAGCATGGCGATGTCGCGCATCTCGTCGTCCAAGCGAAAAGGGGGACCGGCCGCCGCCGATCCCCCGAGAGAATGCCTCCGAGCGCGGCCCTATTCCGCGGCGTCGGCCAACGGCAGCACCGAGACGAAGGTGCGCCCCCTGAGGCCCTTTCGGAAGGTCACGCGCCCCTCCTCGGTGGCGAAGATCGTGAAGTCGCGGCCGAGGCCGACACCGTCGCCCGGCCACCATTTCGTGCCGCGCTGGCGGATGATGATGTTGCCCGGGATGACGGCTTCGCCGCCGAATTTCTTGACTCCGAGGCGCTTGCCTTCGGAGTCGCGACCGTTGCGGCTGGAACCGCCCGCCTTCTTGTGTGCCATGTGTCGTTACTCCCCTTGCAGGTCCTTCGCCTCGGCGGCCCAGTCGGCGATCTTGCCGCGGGCTCCGAGCTGATCTTCCATGTAGGCGGTCTCGGCCTCGTCCCAAGCGATGATCTGGTCGAAGTGGAAGACGCCGGCCTCGTGCATCTTCTTCTCCATCGCGGGGCCGACGCCCGTGAGCTTGGTCAGCGTATCCACCTCGCCGCCGTGCGCCTCGGTCAGAAGGTTTCCGGGCTTCGCGGTCGCGCCGTCCTCGGCTGCCGCTGTCTTGGCGGCAGCCTTCTCGCCTGCATCGCCCTCCTTTAGACGCCGGGCCATCTCCGACTGGCCCTCGCGGTTCTCCACGTAGTCGCCCTTGTCGGTCTTTGTGCCGGTCCAGCCGGCGATTCCCGCGCCCAAGGCTTCCTTGACACCCGATTTCGACGCACCCGATTCGAGGATGTCGGTGATCCGCAGAAGCGTGAGCTGCTGGCGGTGACCCCTTGTGCGCTTCGAGCCGTGCTTCCGGCGACGTTTGACGAAGTGGATGACCTTCTCGCCCTTGATCTGCTCGATCACCTCGGCCTGTACGCCCGCATCGTCCACGAGCGGCGTGCCGATGGTCGAACCGACCATCAGGACTTCGTTGAACTGGATTGCCTCTCCAGCATCGGCGGCGATCTTCTCGACGCGCAGGACATCGCCCGGCGTGACCCGATACTGCTTGCCACCGGTCTTGAGGACCGCAAACATCTTGTCTTCCTTTTCAAACCGCGTCCTTCGGCCACTCCCAGGGAGCCGTTTCCGGAGCGCCTAGCCCCGCCTCGGACAGCGCGCCCTCTCAGGCGTCGTTTAGAACCCCCGCACGGACCGCTCCGGCCGGGTGCGCGGTGTATCTAGGCGTTCACCGCGCCTGTCAAGACCGCGAGATCACAGCTCCTCTCCCTGCATGTAGCCCGCGGCGCGCCGGCCGAGCTCCCCCGAAATGCGCGCGTAGAGTCCATCGAAGGCGGCGAAGAGCGCGGCATTCAGGTCCTGCCCCGGACCGCTCTCGCTTATCGCGATGTAGCGGGCGAGATCGGCATCCGTTAGCGGCCGGTAGGCGAGCCCCAGATAGCCGAAGATCCAGTCGCGCGTCTCCTCCCGGATTCCGGCGGCGGAGGCCCAGACCTCGGCGAGGATCCGGTCCTCGCTCAAGGCGCCGCCGAACGCTCCGCCATCGGCCAGACCCCGATAGAAGGCGTAGTTGGCGTTCATCGCGCCGGCGACGTTCTGGTCAAGCAGATCGTTCGCCGCAACGAAGGCCGCGATCCGGTCGCGTCGGTGCCGGTCGAGCCGGCCGAAACCGGCGATCGCCTCCCTCTCCGCCTCCGTATCCTGGATCTCCCGTCGCGCCTCGATCTCCAGCGCTACGATCTCCCGGCCGAGATCGCCGGTGAAGAACTCAAGCAGCGGCTCCGTCTCAACGTCCGCGAGCGCGGTCGCGAACTGGTCCGACACCCAGCTCCGCATGCGGGCCCTGCCGTGGATCTCCGCCACCGCGCGATCCCAGCTCGCGCCACCGCGGCCGGGAAAAAGCTCCTCCTCAAGGCTTTCTCCGTACGCAATTCCCTCTTGCCGCATCACCTCGATCACCTCGTCGAGACGCAGCGCCTCCCACAGACCCGCTGCGCGGTCCTGCGCCGCGGCGGGCAGCGCCACGATGAGACCGAGGAGGACGGCGGCAAGGGATCGGACCATCGCGCGAGAGTTCCCGAAGGCGTATCGCGCCAGTGGTAGCCCGCCGGCCCAGTCGCCTCAAGCGTCGCGAATCGCCACCTCCCCCTTGAACCGGATCGACGGCGCCGATAGACCCGCGGCTAGACCCCCACGGAGAGGTGCCGGAGCGGTCGAACGGGGCGGTCTCGAAAACCGTTGAGGGTGCAAGCCCTCCCAGGGTTCGAATCCCTGTCTCTCCGCCATCCCTCGATTTCCTTCAGTCGATCCCAGATCGCCTTGAGCGAGTTTTTTATGTTTGTTCTGAGGGCTTAGCGCCCTGGCGTGCGTTGCACTTGAGTTTCTTTCGGTTTGCGCTGATATGCGTTCCTTGAGTGGTACGAATGGTGGTATTTGCGATGGCGCTGTCCGGGAAGCTCACGAAGAAGCTGGTCGAGAATCTCGGCGCCGGGCGGCACGGGGACGGCAACGGCCTCTATCTCGTGGTTGACCCGTCCGGCGCACGGCGCTGGATCGTCCGGGTCGTCGGTGAAGGGCCAGAAGAACCGGCAAGGGCGCGCCCTCTGCGGACCGATTTCGGCTTGGGCGGCGCCGATATCGTCACCCTTGAACCAGGCCCGCGACCGGGCGCTCGAATATCGTCGCATGGCCAGGCAGGGCCTGAACCCGCGATTCAATGCCCAGCCGGGAAGTGCCGACCTTCGAGGAAATCGCCCAGCAGGTCCATATCGAACGCATGCCGACCTGGAAGAATCGCCAAGCACGGCCAGCAATGGATCAACACCCTGCGGGACTACGCCTTTCCCAAGATCGGCCGGATGCCGGTCGACAGCATCGGCCAGCCCGAAGTGCTGATGTGCCTGTCGCCGATCTGGACGGAGAAGCACGAGACCGCCAGGCGCCTGGCGCAGCGGATCAAGACGGTGCTGGACGTCGCCCGCTCGAAGGGCTTCCGGGAGGGGGAGAACCCGGTCACCGCGATCAAGGAGGCGAGGCGCTCTGCCGAAGGTCAAGGCCAGGCCGAAGCATCACAAGGCGATGCGCTGGCAGGATGTGCCGGCCTTCTATGCCGAACTGCGCGACGCGCCGGTCGCATGGCGGCAAAGGCGCTGATGTTCACCTGCCTGACCGGATCGCGGACCGGTGAGGTGCTGGGCATGCGCTGGGAGGAGATCGACTTCGAGGCGCGGCTCTGGACCTGCCCGGCGGACCGCATGAAGGGCGGGGTGGAGCACCGCGTGCCGCTGACGCCACGAGATGCTCGCGATCCTCGAGCCGCTGCAGGCGCTGAACTCGGACTATGTCTTCGAGGGCCAGAAGCGGCACCAGCCGCTGTCGAACATGGCGATGCTGATGCTGCTGCGGCGGATGGGCATGGAGGGTAGCACGGTCCATGGCTTTCGGTCGACATTCAGGGACTGGGCCGCCGAAGTCGCGAATGCGCCCTGACGCGGTCGCCGAGAAATGCCTGGCGCATTCCGTGGGATCGAAGGTCGAGCAGGCCTATGCGCGCTCCGACCTCTTGGACCAGCGCCGACCCTTGATGAGCGACTGGTCTCAGTTTGTTGCAAGCAACGTAGATGGGACGGCTGATGCACAAGATTCCCATCGACGACTTCGAAGCGCAGCACCTGGGGCTGTTCCGCGTTGCGCTGAGCGAACCGGACACGCGCCAGCGCTTGGAGGCTATTCGAACGGTCAAGCTCGAAGTCACAGTCCGCTCACATCGCCTTGTACATGGAAGGCAAGTCGGCCGACCGACCCTTGAGATCTGGGGATCTGGAAGCGTTGATTGCCATCGCAGAGACGGAGCAGGCGCGGCTTGAGGCGGCGCGGAGTACGTGCGTCTCTGCCAGCGATATGAGGGCAAGAACGGCCACGGCAACGAGCGGAAGCTCAACGTCGCCGAGCAGATCGGCAAGACGGTCCTCCTTTCCATACAGACAGAAGACGTTCGCTGGTTTGCACAAGCCTAACGGCATTCTGGAGGAGGTCCAGCCAGCAGGCCAAAGAGTTCGGGGTTCGCGGTGGTGTAGATAAGGACACAATCCGCCAAATCTGGAGCGCGTATCGTGGCGTCGTGCATCTCGGCATAGCCATGGATTACAGCGAAGGGTCTGCAAACCGAGGGATTCGAGGTCCTGCGGCTCGCCGAAAGTATCCGCCTGAACCTCGCCGAGCATCGGCCCGGGCCGAAGGTCCAAGCCGTATGTAGATCCCGCCGAGCAGATATCTTTTGTCGCAAAATCAATAACGTAGGGCCCCGATTTTCATATCGGGGACTGCCGCACCGCGCTCGTTTGGCTCACTTCATCCGCTGTAACCGAACACAGCGAAAGGACTACGGCCGTGACGAAACTCTTCGAAAGCGACCGGAGCTACATCCCCGGCGACCCTGAACTCGAGATCATCGGCGATCGCGACAAGCTGGCCCAGTGGCGTCACAAGATGCGAGGCCCCGCCTTCTACCGGATTGGCCGCAAGATCATCTATCGGGGCGCGGACCTGAACGCCTGGGTCGAGGCCAATCGTGTCGATCCTGCGGTGATCCGGGGCAGCGTCGATGGCTGAAGCCGCGACATCCTTTGCGGCGGCGTTCCTCCCTCTTCGCCGCGTGGCCGAAGGCGCCGTGCCGGAGCCGATGAGGTCGGGAAGCTGTCCGGATGGCGCCGCTTCGAGGTCATCCCCGTCATCGAAGTCTGCGAATGCGCGGCGTCAGCTTAGCAATGCACTTCCGCTGGCTCGGAGGAGCCTCTGAGCCGGCAGCAACCTCCCTTGAAACGCGGAACAGGCAGCCCGCCGCACACTGTGATGGGTCCGGGCACAAACGCGGACACGAGACTGAACAAGCAAGCACGAGCGTCCACGACACAGCCCGCAGAGCGAGACCTCTGGCGGGACAGGGGGGCCGTGCACCCAACGAACCCAAACGCGCTTCCACGCGCGAAACCCAAGAGGCCACGATGTCATCCGCACAAGAACTCACGCATCAGCTCCGCGGCCGATGGTCGGGGCACCGAGGCATGGCGTTCTGCCCTGCCCATGAGAACATGAGAACGCCCGCTCTCAGCATCGCGGAGGGCGAGGCTGGCAAGCTGCTTCTCCACTGCTTCGCCGGTTGCTCCTATGCCGACATCCGGGACGCCCTGCGCGACATGGGTTCACTCGAGTATCTCTGACCCGTCACCCGCGGAGAGGAACGCCCCTGCGCCTGGGCGCACCCGGAACGCCTCTCAGTCAAGCTACGCCCGGAAGATCTGGGACCAAGCCCGCCCTATAGCCGGGACCCTGGCCGAGACGTATCTCCGCCGCCGCGGCATCACCGCGAGCCTCTCGGGCTGCCTTCGCTTCCACCCGGATTGCCTGCACGGTCCGAGCGGAGCGCGGGCCCGGTTCCCGGCGATGATCGCCCGAGTGGACGGCGGCGAGGCTTTCGCAATTCACCGGACGTATCTCCGCCCCGGTGGAGAGGCAAAGGCGGATCTCGATCCCGCCAAGATGGCGCTTGGTCCCTGCCGCGGGGGCGCGGTCCGGCTCGTGGAAATCCCGAACGCACCCTTGGTCGTGGCCGAGGGCATCGAGACTGCGCTGAGCCTCGCCTCGGGCCTTTTCCCTTATCCCTGTCTCCGTCTGGGCGGCCCTATCGGCCGCCAACATGGCAGCGATGGCCCTGCCAGACGCCCCCGGACACCTGATCGTCGCCATGGACGGTGATCTCACCGGCATCAACGCCGGCCGCAAACTCGCCGAGCGCGCTCACATGGATGGGTGGCGGGTCGATCTGCACGAGGCCCCTCCGGCGCAGGACTGGAACGACGTCCTGATGGAAAGGACCGCCGCCGATGGCTGATCACGACAAGCCCGTCCCGTTCGATCCCGACTGGCCAGAGCCCAATGCGGAGTTCTTCGGTGTCGATGTCCCCGACCCGCCGCGTCTCCACCTGGAAAGGTTCCTCTCGCCGCGCTGGGCGCGAGCCACATCGAAGCAGCCGCGAGGTCGCGATCGACGCCATCCGACTACGTCTTCGGGGCTACCCTTGCCGTCATCGCCGGCCTTGTCGGAAACACCCGCTGGGCAGCGCCGATGGCCTCCTGGCAGGAGCCGCCAATCCTGTGGTGTGCACTGGTCGGTGCCTCCGGCTCAGCGAAATCACCGGCCATGGACGTCGTGCTGGGCCCCCTGTCCAAGCTCGAAAAGAAGATCCGGGAGCAAGCCTTGGAGGAACACCGCGTATGGGAGGAGGCCGCCCAGATCGCGAAGGCCCACGAGAAGACTTGGCAAAATGAGGTGAAGAATGCGACGGAAGCCCGCGAGACGCCTCCTCCGAAGCCCAAGGAAACCGACCCGGGTCCCGAACCCCATATACCGCAGCCGCGCGTGGCCGATGCGACCATCGAGAAGATCGTTCTCATCTGCTCGAAGCAGCCTCGGGGCATCTTGTGCATCCGCGACGAGTTGGCCGGCTGGTTTCGTGGCCTCACGCGCTACTCCAGCAGTTCAGACCGTACATACTGGCTCGAAGGCTATGGCGGTCGGACACATGTCTCGGACCGCATGAGCCGCGCGACCCGACGCGTGGACCGGTTCGCCGTGGGGCTTCTCGGTGGCATACAGCCTGATGTGCTGGGGTCCACGATGCTCGCAGAGCGCGATGATGACGGCCTTTTTGCGCGGTTCCTGCCGCTCTATCCGGAGCCGGTCGGCTACAGCGGTTTACATGACGGTCCTCCCGATCGGCTGTGGGATGAGGCCTTCGAGAAGTCTGGTCGCTCGAACCGGATGGAGACGACCCGGTCTTTGTGCCCTTCGACGCGGACGCTTTCGCACGCCCTTGATCGGTTTATTGGTGACAAGGAAGGTCAGCGAAAGGACGCCGATGGACGCCTCGTGTCGTTCCTCGGCAAAGCCCGCGGTTCCGTGGTTCGTCTGACCCTGGTGATCGCCCTCATGCGCTGGGCGTCCGGCGAGCGAGACCAGTTGGACAGGCTCACGGCGGATGACGTTCACCGCGCCATTCTCCTCTTTAACGAGTACCTCCTCCCGATGGCGCGGCGTACCTATGCGGGCCCGTCCCGGCCGGAAGAGACGGCAGCCCGATCCCTGTACGAGCTGATCATTGAATGGGGGAAGGCGAGCTTCACCGTTCGGGAAGTTCAGCAAAAACATCGGCGCCTCCTGAAATACGCCAAGCAGATCCGTGAGGCCTGCCACGTCCTGCAGGAAGCCGGGATCGTTCGCCGCCTTGATGCGCAACCCGGTCCGAACGGAGGGCGACCCTCGGAGCGGTATGCCGTGAACCCCGCGGTCCTGCCTAAGGAGCGAGTCTGAGGAAAACCAGTCTGCAACAGAACCGACAAAACCCACAAAACTCGCCCCGCCCCTGCATAGGCGAGGTCCAGCATAGGCGGACTATCGGGGGTTTTGTCAGTTTCGTAGGTTTTGTGGACGGGGTTGGGACTCATAGGAAGGCGAAGCGGCTAGCCGCTTCACCGCCGCACTGATCACTTCAAAGATGAGGACCACAACCATGATGCCGAAGCGCTCTGCCGAGAAGAGCACCGAAGCGAGCCGCAAGATGCCCCGGCTCGACGTGCCGGATCTACTACCGCACGAACCTCGCTCAGGAAGACGTCGAAGTCCTTCGTCGCCTGTTCGGGGTCAAAACCCGGAGGCCGCGAAGGGATTGTATCTCTCCGCCAGCTCGGCTGCGGGTCCAGCAATACGTGTTCCTGCCGGCCAACTGGTTCGGTTCGGTCTTGCTGGCGAAACAGGTCCGCGCGCTCGCTGCGGAGCGGGACGCGGCTGAACGTGTCCGAGACATGGCGCATGAGCAGTTGGCTGCCGCACTCGTCCAAGCGTCGAACCTGATCCGTGAGCGCGACCGGCTCGCGGCGCGCGTCGAGGCGCTGAGCTTGCCCGGTCATAAGTGCGAGAAGATCGCCGACGTATCGAATCACATGATGGAAGGACGTTCATGGTGGATCGGACGTTTGACCGAGCCCATCGAAGGCTACCCACAAGAGAAGTGGTGCCTGCACATGACGACGCCGCTCAAGCCGGAGATCGTGTTCGGCTTCAACGAGGCAGACTGGGACTGGCTCGCGGTGCTGGCGTACTGCGCGACGGAGCGGCACACGAACCCCACATGGATCGAATCACTCGCCAAGTCCGCCAAGGCGCGCGCCCTGCTGAACCCCGACAAGGAGACGTGACCATGCGTACCGCAACCGTGCAGGCGAAGTGCATTTCCTGCGGCGCGACCCGTGACATCCGGGCGGGCGAAGTCCCGGCAGACGAGATGCCGCAGTGCCACAAGTGCGGCGACCTCATGATCGCCGTCCGTGCAACCGTGAAAGGAGCGTGACCCCATGCAACGGTACGTGCCCGAACTCGTGATCCTGCTCGTGTCCGCTGGCCTGACGTGGGCCGTCGTCTATTTCGCGGCCAGCCTGGCAACCGACTGGACGCCCCGGCTCCTGCTCGGTGCGGTCGTGTACGTGGCACTGTGGCTGGCGTGGCGGAACAACCGGGGGCTCGTCGGAAGGACGCTGGGCAAGTGAAACGGACCGTCCTGCTCGTGCTCGCCGTGCTGGCGCTGCTCGTGATCGGGGCCGCACCATGACGCCGTACTATCAGGACTCAGCGGTCACGATCTATCACGGGGACTGCCGCGAGATCGCTGCCGCACTGTCGAAGGTCGACGTCCTGGTCGTCACTGATCCGCCCTATCGAGCGGCGGCATGTATCGCGGCATCGGAGCGCTCGACCATGCGCCAAGTATGCAGACAGCGATGCCGTCGGATCGCCGGAGTTCGCGGACGACAACCGTGACGCAGCGATCGGACTTGGCATGATGCTCGCTGTGGCTCTCGGAGGCGCTGACGTCTGCGCTGCTACTGGAGCGCACGCCTGCGTTCACAGACTGGCGCCAGCTTCGCGACAGCCACAGGCGCGATCAGTGTGGCGACTGGTGTCGGCGCGGATGGGACCATGGTGGACAGCCGGGTATCCGGACGCAGCGTGGCGGGTTCGCTCAGTCGGCCGCGACGTCGTCGACGGTAGCCGCATGAGCGCGGAATACCGACATGCGCGACGATCGTGTGCGGTCTGCCGCAGAAACGGCGGCACACCCGCACGCGAGAAGCCGGTACGACCTGTCTGCGCGGCTTGTCGCGTTCGGCGCCGGCTGGCGTAGTCGTACTGGACCCGTTCATGGGTCAGCGGCACGACGCTGGTGGCCGCCAAGAACCTCGGGCGCAAGGCCATCGGGATCGAGATCGAGGAGCGGTACTGCGAGATCGCGGCGAAACGGTGCGCTCAGGAGGTACTCGCGCTATGAAAGTTCCCGGGAAAGTCGTCGGCGTCATCGTGCTGGCCGCGCTCGTGCTCGTGATCGTGCCCCGGGCGCTCGGCTGGCGCTCGGACCGTGACCGATGGGAGGCGCGGGCTGATAGTGCCGTCACACGGGCCGAACGGGCTGAGGCATGGGTAGACACGCTGGACGCCCGGATCGACAGCCTCACGCAAGCCGTGGGCGACTCCGTGGTCGTACTGGTCAAGCGCGATACCGTGATCCGGGTGCGCGTGGACTCGGTACGGGCCTTGCCAGTGCCGGACACCTGTGCCCCGTTCGTCGCGGTCCGGGACTCGCTGCTGGACGAAGCCCTGGCATCGGCCGAGTCGTGGAAACGGGCCTACGGGCAGCAGGTCCTGATCGCCGGGCTGCTCAAGGCGTCGCGCGACACGCTACGGGTCTCGCTGGACTCGGCGCTGGCCGTGCTGCGGAAACGGCCCAAGCCGCCGTCCCTGCTCGGGCTCGGCGCGACCTGCGGGCTCGGGCTCCGCGGCTATGACTGCGCGATCGGGGTCACGGTACGGGTGGACCCGGTTTCGCTGGATTCGGAGGATACGATGAACCGTCGAGAATGGGTGAAGTACCTGACCGCTGCAGGCCTGATCGCGCCCATGGAGCCGTGGCGCAGGCGTTTCTTTCCGGGGTTCGGCCCCGGCCTGCGGTACTGGCGGCCGTTCCAGATCACCGGCGACTTTCATGGTGGGGTGCCTGATTGGGTGAGCGTGTACCGAAACGGGATGGAAGTCTTTCAGGCGCCCATACGATGGTCGCTGTTGGAGCAGGCGAACGGAGAATGGTCCCACGGTGAGGCAGACCTGTTGCTCCCCAATGGTACAGACCCCAACGAATACCGTACTATCATCACCGTGGGCGATTCCAGGTTCAAAACGCTGGAATCGCGTGTTTTGCTTACATGCGACGCCTCAAACATCAGGTATAAGTGGAAACAATACTTCACCAAACCGAGTGCTGATAAACCTATCATCGATTGGACTTAGCTTTGCTCGGGCTCGGGCTCCGTGGCTATGACTGCGCGATCGGAGTCACGGTACGGGTGGACCCGGTTGGACTTCTCAGGAGGCTGTGGTGAACCACGGACAGGAACAGCCGAGCAGACGCCGGTTCGTCCGCAAGCCGCAGGACGAGATCGTGAAACAGGCGCCGACCCATGCCATCAAATGCCAGATCTGCGGCCGGCGGATCGAGCTGGACACGGACGGGCTGACCGGCAAGGTCGTCGAACTGGTCCGGGACCGGCACGGCAACCGGTACATCCACGAGTGTGTAGCGAAGGACACCTGCGGGGTAGTATCTTCGGGAGTGCGGTTTCACCCCTTGGCCGGCCTGTCAGGGCGTTGCGGCATCCCTTCCGTGACTCTGGCTCCCCTGACAGGCCGGTTCCATTTCAGGGCGCAACATGGCGTTTACCCGGTTCTGTTATAGGCGCGACCGTGCCCGATTGCCGGGCCAGCGTTCAAAAGAGCCAATGGAATCCGTGTGGCGGCCTATCTGCATCTGTTCGGGGCGTCACCCCCGAGAGCCCGTCAAGGGTGCGCCTTGCGGCGAAGGGGTCACGGTTCGAAGTCCCTTGTGGTCGAATCCGGTGCGACCAGAACCGACCGGGTCGCACCCCTGCGGCAGCCCGGTCTTTCCAGCGCGTGCCAGATTCGATCTTCCCGTTTTGCATGATTCTCGCTGTCTGGCCCGTCAGCGACCGGGGAGAAACAGTGTCGGAAACCCCGGCTTGTGGATACCCCAAGATGCGTGACCCGAACGGAAGGCCGCAAGCTTCTCCCGGCGACGGGAGCTATCACTGCCGGGTCCGCGATGGCGAGCTGCCAACGTGTCCGTGCCGGTCTGGCGGCCATGCCAACGCCCGGTGCGCGACGCCACTGGACAGGACCGCGAGCTTGTGCCGCGCAGGGCTCGCGTCCTCGGCTTCGCCACGGGCAAGGTGCCCACGGCCATGCCGAGCAGGATGCAGCCTCGGTCACTTCCTCGGTATTGCCCCGGTGGATCAGGATCGCGCATACGGCCGGGCACGCCCGTGACCTCGAACGTCTCGTACCCGCCCTTGTGGTACATGCGCCGACGGCATGTGTAGACGCCGGCCGGGACCGAGGCGACCGTCTGCTCGGTCGCCGCCGGCCACGCCATCCTCCAGCGTATACCATGGCCCCAACCGGCCGAGTGTTCGCCGTCCGCCGGACCGGCAAAGCGTTGCAGTGTCAGGTTCATGGATCACTCACCTTTCTTCATGCCGCGACGACCGCCCGATACGATCGCCACAATGATGCCGACCACAGCCGCCACGCCGTCCCACACCTTGAAACCCGGAGACTTCGAGATGACCCAATGATACGCCAGCCAGAACAGGACCGCGCCGACCACGATCCGGCCGACCAGTACGGACCGCAGGATGAACACATTCTCGGAGAGCGTGTCACCGCTTGTCGGTCGGCCGACCGTGATGCCCTCGAACAGCAGCAGCCCAGCCAAGAGCAGGATCCAGAGCACATGCGCCAAGGTGCGCCACTCGTTGTCACTCATTCGTCCGCCTTCCCGCTCAGGGCCGCGTGCGCGTCCTTGCTGAACGTCGCTCGTTTCCCGATATTGCCCGCCTTCACCAATGCCGGCCGCCGCCGTAGTCCAGAGCAGCAGCCCGTCCAGCTTCGTCGGGTCGCGGTCCACGAGCACCCAGCCGGCCAAGGCGACGAGCACCGTCAGAGAGAACAACGCCCACGCGAGGAACCGGAACCGGACCGTCCACGAGTCGAGCTTCATCGGCCCAGCCCACAGGTACGCGGGATCGGACGGTCATTCGCCATGGCTGCCAGCATGCAGATCATTGTGTTCTGCCGGCGAATCATGGAGTCCTGTCCACTGATGAGGCCAAGGATCTTCAGGTTGGCCGTTGTCTGGTTCGACGTGAACAGGCCGTGGGCCGTGTTGTTCTCGACCTCGTCCATGCGGACGCCGGTTCTCCAACTGGCGGGCCCGGGTACTCAAGGCCTCGACCCGCCGGCCGGCGACGAACACGCCCATCAGCACGGCGAATACTACAGAGACGGCCCAGTAACGCGATCTTGGCCTTGCTCAGGTCCTCGAAGAACTTTCTCACTGCACTGTCCCTTTGAGCTGCGTCGCTCCAGTTCCGTGATCGGGTCGCGTCTCAGTGCCACGGAACCCCGGCCAGCAGGGCCTCCGCGCACATGGCCCCCGTTGAGTACGTCTGGTTGAACTGCTTCACGCCAGAGATGAACGCCCCAGACGTCGCCGCCAGGTTCGCCAAGGCCCATGTCCGGTACTTCGCATCCCCGGTCTCCTGCCAGAGCGCGAGCCCCGGCCAGACGTAGAACCCCGCGAGGTCCGGCGCCGTCCCGGTGTCCGTCGAGAGGTATGGCAGCGTCGGTGCCGCGCCTTGCTGCGCGATGAGGTGGTCGACGATCCGGGTCGCGATGTTCAGTGCTATTGGAGCGGGGTCGATGAACGCCCACCACCGGAGACATTGAACCGCTACCATGGCGTTGAACAGGTACGCCTCCGGCACCCGGCCATCTGCCAGCGTATGCGCCGTGCTCGGGATCGAGCCGTCGGGCTTGACGGCTGCGTCGAACCAGCCGATCTGCCGATTGCCCGCAGCCTTCCACGAGCCGAGCGAAACATCGAAGACAGCGCCCGGCCTTGCCGGACTCTTGGCGTAGGGGATTCCGAGCCGGTGCGCCGCGCTGAGTGCCTGCAACGCGACCGACGGGATGCGCGCGTCCGAGTTGCCGTTCTGCATCTTCAGATAGTTGAACGTGTCATCGGTCGCACCGGTGGCCGCCACATGGATGTGGGTGAGCGCGTCCTGGTCACCCTCGAGCGTGTAGAGCGCCTCGATGTCATCCATTCCTGTGTTGTTGTGGGGAGGCGCGCCGTAGGGGCCACCGCCTGACACCGGGATGGATGCGCTCCAGAGCACGTACCGCCTCACGACCCGCCGGCCCCGGGCGTAGGCCGACGTCGCCTCATCCGTCACGCCCGGCCCGATCGGCTGGCCGTTCCGGATTGACCATTGCAGCCGTGAACGCAGCCCGCCATAGTGGTTGGCGCTCAGGTATGCACCGCTCGTACTGCCCTCCACGGCGAGAAACTCCTGGAACCGCTGCGGCTCGGCCGTCGCGAACCGATTGTCGAAGTTCGGGACCGCCGCATCCGACGGGGCCGTACTGACGGCGACCAGCGGCCCCATCGTCACCTGCAAGGCCGCGGGCGTCAGGTCGCCACCAGCCGGCGGTGGCACCGGCTCCGGGTCGGGATCCGGAACGGGTTCGGGGTCCGGCGTCGGGTCCGGAGTCGGCTCGGGATCCGGCGGCGGCGCATCGCCCACGAGCTCCGCGACGACGCGGTAGTCATGGACGTATTCGACGACGCTGTCGGGCGCGGCCCGCTTGTGCGTCTCGGCTTCCTGCGCGGCCTCCCGCTCCTGCAGGTGCTTGCTGACTTCCGTGCCGTCCACCAGCACCCGAAAATAGCCGGACCCGATTGCCCGTAGGTCAATGGTCGCCACGATCGCATCTCCTCAGAAGGCGTTGTGCAGGGTCGCGTTCGGCCCGAGCGAAATCACCCGTTGGCCGTTCGCAGCATCATCGACCACGATCAGGCTGACCACGGCCGGCTCGCTCGCTTGCGCCGTCAGGTCCAGCGCATAGTCACCCGGAGAGTCCGATACCTGGAACGTCGTCGTCGTCGCGTTCACCACGTAGTAGAGCGTACCGGCGACCAGTGGCGCGGGCGCGTTCGGGAAGAACACGACGGCGTCGTCATCGTTCAGACTGTGCGCGGCCTTTGTCGTGAACGTGTCCGTCGACAGGTCGAGGCAATACTCCATCTCGGTCCCACCGGCCGGCAGGATCGCGCGACAGTTGCCACCCGTGAGCGCGTCCCAGAACCCGAACCACGCGAAGATCCGCATAGTCCGGCACGTCCAGTGCTGGCGTTCCGGCGACTGTCAGCGTCCTGCCCGTGGCCGCGCCGAACGTGACCGCGACGCGCGCATAGACCGGATCGCCGCCGGACAACTCGTTCAGGCCCAACTCGCCGGGATAGTCGGAATGCCCGCTCAGGTACGCGGCGTCCGTCGCATCGAGCATCTGGTTCTGTCCGTTCTCGTTCCACATGGTGCCTCAATAATTCGCGTCGAGAGTAACATCCACCGAGATGGATTGCAGGTTCTTCCGGTACCGCAGGATCGCGGGCATCTAGGTCAGGTCCCGCACCCGGATCCATTTGCACGTCACGGAACGGGCGTACGTTGGTCCTGTGCCGTTGGCCGCGAACCCGCATTGGGTCGGATGTGAAATGCGCACGTCAATATCGTATGCGGACGATATCGGCCGATCCCCCGGCACCGTGCGACTGAAATCCAGTCTCAGTCGGCGCCGTTCTTGACGATCTCGCAGGACGGGCTGACGTCAGGAACTTGACAGCGCCGTTCACCGGCGGTCGATGAATAGGCCGTCGCATTCGTGAAGTATGTAGCACCAGAAGTAAGCCGTCAGCCGCTACGCATACGAAGCAGCCGCCAGCAAATTGCACGTCTGCCCGCCTCGTCGCAAAGCACCAGGCCCATCGCGTAGATAATTTGCCAGCCTGCGCCGATCAAGGCGCAGCTTGGCCGTATCGAAATGACGCTCCGATGGAATGGCCCGGCAGTGATCATCCGCACGTCCCGGGCCGTGAATACGTCGCAGGGGCGATCGAGCGCACCGCACCCATTTCTTGCGCTTGAACGTGGCGGCCCCCTGATTCACCCATGCCACCATCCGCGTCGGCGGGTCCGTCGTTTCCTCGCCGTCGAACTACGATGTCATAGCCCAGATCAGCCCGCATCTTCGGAGCGGTCCACGTTCATGCCGATCCATTCGGCACTCGGCCCGCAGCGCACGTCCTTGTCGCCCGCGCTGAAGTCTACCGCCGCATCGCTATCGGAGGACCGCAGGATGGCCGACCGGACGAGCGTATTCGCGTCCGACATGCAGCCAAAGCCGACCTCCCATTCCGTCGCCGCCTCATGCCGCACCGAGTAATGGAACAGGCCGCCGTATGCGCCGGTACCGAAAGCGTCGGAAAACCGATCGCCAGCCGGTCACGGCTGCTATGGTGAGCATCCTGCCCGTTCCTGTCGTGGTGCTCGACTCCCGGACCATATCGTCGACGTTTCGCATTGCGTCAAGCCTCAAGAAAGAGTCGCCACCGAAGGAACCATCGCCGAACGAACCGCGATTCCGCCGTGCTCGCCGGGACGTAGGGCGTCGATGTGTAGGGAGCCGATCCACCGGAGCCGCCTCCACCATGCCCGGTATACGTCCGCAGATACAACGCCTCGCCGAGTTCCGCCCTGATCCGGCGCCACGCGCAATTCAGGTCCGGCAGCTCGAAGATTTGCGCGTACCGCTGCAACCCGCGCCGGCCCGTGGCATAGTCCGGCATCCACGACAGATCGACGCCGATCCAGCTGCCCGCGCGCAGCGTCTTGGTCGCGTCGCGCCGGACATCCACCTCGATGATCGGCGTCCCGAAGGCGTAGCGCGGCAGCAAGGTAGCGGCCCGCTCCGCTGCGTTGATCCAGCCCTGTTCGGCGGTCGGGTCGAACGCGATGTCCAGCGCCTCGACCGCGAGGAAGCCTTCGCCCTCGATGACATGGATCTGCTCACCATGCAAGGCAATCGAGTCCGATACTTCGGCGAGGAACTCCGGACCCGTGATCGCGACCGGCAGGTTACCGCCCGCCGCGACATACCAGATTTCGACCTCTTGCCGGACGATCCCATCGATATCACCGATCGGCAACCCATCCTGATCGACTGGCGAATAGAACAGCCGGCCGTACTTGTACTGGATCAGATTGATCTTCGTTTCGCCCTGCTGCCAACCCGGTTCCGCACGAGCAATCGAGTTGTCGATCGTGATCAGGCCGACCGTGGACGTCGGGAACCGCTGATGCAGCGGCGAAACCTGACCGTCGTTGTCCAACGCTTCCGCATACCCCGCAGGCGCGACCCAGTATTTCTCGATGTACTCCCGGACGTCGGGTACCGGTTCTTTGACGCGGATCTTCATGGGCTCGGTCATGGTCGCGAGCACGGCCGCATCATACCGGATGCCCGTGTTCACGGTCACACCGGGATCGTATTCGTCCGCCTGATAGGTGCCGGCCGGGCTCGGCGCTTTCGGACTGAACTCGCCGTCGAACGCGTTCCGCAAGCCTTCGCCGAGTTCGCCCTCCCAATGGAAGGGCAGCGAGTCGGTCGGCGGCCCATTGTAGACCACCAGGACTTCGCAGACATCGCCGACCGTCGGGAGCGGCGCGTCGGCCGGCTTGGGTGTGGTACCCCAGATCCCGGTCGGTGCGGGCAATGCGAAGATCCGCCGCGCCGCCCGCACTTCCTGCCCCTGATAGGTTACCAGCTCCGAGTCGAACCCGGTGATCTCGATCTGATCGATCGCATCCAGCCATTCGAAACGTGGCCTGATCTTGACCCAGTCATTCGTTGTTCCGCCGACCGGCCGCCACCATACCGTATGCGTCGGGAAAATGAAGTGTTGCGCCCGGTTCGCACCGCCCGTGAAGGGCAACGTCTCGTACAGCCGCCCCCTTGCCGCTTCGTTCGCATCATCCATGACGATGACGCGATGCGAATTGATCGTCGTGGAACTCGACCAGTATACGGGGCGCAGATCGAAATAGTACGTGTGGTTCCCGTCGTCCCGGAACGTCGCCGTCAGCGGGAACTCCTCGATGTTCGGGATATAGGATCCGAGCGCGAACGGACCTGCGCCCTGACGCACCACGCCACGCGGCAACAGCGCCGTCGTAGTCGCCTTCTGGAACGCCTTGGTTTTCCGCTCCCGTTCGCGCGTGTCCCGGATCGCGAAACTGAAGCCGCTATAGGATGCGTTGAGCGAGGGCGCGAGCGCGTCGCCATCCACGATCGTGACCCAGCCATCGGTCGGGCTGATATAGCGGCGCAGCCGCGCACGGCGGCCCATGATCGCGCCGCGCTGCAGCGAGTCCACCAGCCGACCGGTCATGATACCGGAGTCCTGGTCGCCCGTGATTGTCGGCGGGTCGATCAGACTGACACGCACCGTCGCCAGCGAGGCGGAGCCCGTGAGAAAGTCTACGACCTGCGCGCCATAATTATCCGGCTCGAGCAGGATCTGGAAAGATGCCGGATCCGCCGGATCATCGGTCGCCTGCCATGCCTCCGTCGTCCGGTCGGCCTCATAGACCGTCAATTCGACGACGCAGGGCTTGGACGGATTTGCCGGGTAGCCACCCGTGCCGAATGGCTGCGTGCCGGGCGGCACCGAAGGCGGCGTGAACGTCGGGCTGCAGATCCCCAGCCGGTTCGCGAAGAAGCTCTCAATGATCGACCAGCCGCTGAAGTTGAGCGTCCTGCCACGGCCGACCCACGGCGCCACCGTACCGCAGGGCAATGCGCCTGCTACCGTGACGGTTCCGGTCGCGAATTGGTTGGTGCCCGCGCCCGAATAGGACAGAACGTAGGTGTATTCCTCCGGGGCCCCGCTCGGATCGAGACGATAGAACGCGAGCGACACATAATGCGGCTGTTTGTCCACCGGGAACGGACCGGGCGGAAAAAACCCTTGCGACACGCCATTGCTGATGATGGCGACCGTGGACAGGTCGGCGGACAGGCCCGCCTCCCGAACGTTCAGATAGATGTTTGCATTGCCGTACAAATCACCTGCTGAGCCCGTGACCGGCCAGCGGTTCAGGTTCAGGACCTCGACCTCGACCCACGCGTTCCCGTCCTCATCCAGATACTTGAGGCCCCAGAACGACATCTCGACTTCCTGATTCATCCACCAGAGGAGAGTGGTCCCACGCGCAGCCTGGTTCCCGCCAACGCCCGCGATGAACCCGGCCGGGCCGATGCCATACGTGGGAGAGAGGATGATTGTCGCGTCGCCACCATTCGTGGACCAGATGGAGCAGGGCGTATAGATGTCCGTGGAAGGGACCCGCCAGACAGGGCCGGAGCCGAGGATCGTCGCATTGTTCCAGACGGCATCCGAGATGCAGTTCTGACTTCCGAAGTACTCGGCGCTGCCATCCATGTCGACAAACAGCACCGTGTAGAAGTACGTGGTGGTGACGCCATCCGTCGCCGTGACCCGGAGCCAGACGGTATCGTCCTCCGTGTAGTCGGTCGGATCGATCAGGTAGGAGGACACCGAAAGCGGCGACCCGGACGCCAGCGCCGAATAGGATGAACCGTCCGTGGAGTCCGCGAGCTCGGTCGCCCACCATCCGGAGTTGAGCGTCCACTCGACGGTCAGTGCGGCACTCAGGATCCAGCCCGGCACGGCCGGCGTCGTAAAGTTGCCCGGCTTCGCCGCGGTCAACCCCGTGTAATTCTGGTTCCACGAAACTTCCGTCCAGTAGGACGGCCCGGCCGCATAGCCATAGCGCACCCGCACCTTGTAGACCGCGGTGCTCAGACCCGTGATGTCGAGCGTAAATCGTCCAGCCCCGGTCTTGCTGGTCGATCCGATGGGCGCCGTCCAGTCTATTTCCGAGTCGAGTTCCCACTCGTAATAGACCGTAGTTGCGGCGGCCCCGACATCTTCCGGATACACCGTGGCCGTGGTCGCGCCCGTGACCGACACGGAGACATAGGCCGGCGCGGCTCCGGCCGCCGCTGTCTGACAATGCAATACCTCTGAGTCATACGTATTCCCATCGACCGTCGAGCGGACCACGATGTAATAGTCTGAGCCAGTCGCCAACCCGGCGAACACATGGCTGGTCGGTTCGCCTGCAACTGTGGATTCCGGGGCATCTACATCGGGGTCGGGTTCCGCGTCCAGCGTAATGAAAAACTCGTGCTGCGTCGCGTTGGCCGTCGGCACTATCGCGATGGTGATGGCGGACGTTGTCGCGCCATCACACGCAATTTCAGGGAGATGATGGAAAACCCAAACCGCCTGCACTGCGGTCTGCGTGACGCGGACGTTCTGCAGGTCTGTGACAACCTGAATCGCGGTCTGCGTGACGCGGACGTTCTCAGGATCGGTGACGACCTGGATCGCGGTCTGCGTGACGCGGACGGCCATCAGGCCACCTTCTGCCCTACCGTGAAGTCGGCATCATCGAGACCGGCTGCCGTCCATGCAACACCCGTATCCGGGTCAGTCTCCCACACACTCTCCTGCGAGTTGTATGCGCTTGCGTCCGTGACAATGTCCGCGCCGTTGTCCTCCTCGGTTCCCGCCGTACCGGTCAGGACATGGCGCAGCGAGCCGCCACCCTTCGCAACCGTCCACGGGATTACCGCCTTGATGCTGACCGCCGAGAGCCCGGGCGTGAACGCGTACCGGTCCTTGTGGCCCGACGTGCTGCTCTCTACGTAGGTCGTGTCGCCGTCATGCGTCGCGTCATCCACCATGGCGTAGTTATCACTAGCCGGCGGATGGCGTGAAGTCCGCGTCCGCCGTGTCCGCGTTCGGGTGGTAGGCCGTGACCCGCAAATCGCCGTCGGGCAGGGCGTTGTTGTAGCTAGCCGGAAACGTCGCCCCAGACCAGATCGTCAATCAGGTTCGAGTACCCGGCAGCCTGATAATGGCCAATCCGGATCTCGTGCAGTCCCCAGCCACGCCCGCCGTGTCTTGGCCCGTCAGGTCGATGTCCAGAACGGCCGCGCCGGCAGCGCGCAGCTTGGACGGTTCCGGTCGAGCCGTCAAACTTGACCTGGATCGCGAGCGCCTTCCAGATCGCAGCCGTATAGGTCGCGGTACTCGTGGCAATCAGCGTTCCGGTGTACCCGCCCTTTCGGATTTCGATCTTGCCGGATGCGTTGCACGTCGACGCGTCAGGATCGCGCCGGACCCGTTAAGGAACTGCACGACTGGCTGAGTGGCGACGTCGCTCTCATAAAGCGCCAACGCGACCCATAACTCGGCGCTCGCGGGCACGGCAATCGAGAGATAGCCGGTGTACCGCCGAGTTTGAAACGCGCGCCTCCACCACCGCGACCCGAAGTTGCCAGTATCTGGATCGCTGAGACGTCGTCACTGACCGCGTGAACACGCCGTCGAGCGACGAGGGCGATGTCGCCGTTCGGGTGCAGGTCGAATCCATCCGCGCCAAGTAGTGACATTTCTTTCTCCTCAGAACCATTCCAGCGGCCACGCCGTGCCCGCTACATTGCGCAGCACGATCTCGATCTCGCGCGCTTCCGGGTATTCCGGGTCCTGTCCGCCTTCCAAGTCATCGCCCTTGCCGGGCGTCTGGACATCGACCTCGAAGGATGTCGCCGTGTCCGCCTGATCCGGGTAGAACGTGCCGGTCTGCGGCCACGACCGCAGGTAGTCGATCACGTCGAACAGGTCGTTTTCCTCGCTCTCCAGGTACCGGACCACGAGCCGCAGCATGTAGGCGCGGGAGACTTCGTAGCTCGCACCCAGCCATGTAGCCGCGCGCTCGCCACCACCCGTGACGACGGTCCGCTTCGACCACATCCGGCTCGGGATGCTGGAGGACCAGTCATAGGCACCGGCCACGAACCGCGGACGCCACAGAAGCGCGGGCATTGCTCACCCCCTCGAAACGGTGCGCAGCCGGACATTGCCGCTGCCGATCGTCTGGATGCCCTCGCGGCGGGCGGTGTCCACGGCGCGGACGAACTTCGGGTTCAGCGCATCGAAGTCGCCCTGCAGCACAAGCGTGATCTCCGGGCTCGGCTGCGTCGTGCTGCGGTTCGAGCCGACACTGGCACCGCCACTGGACAGCGCACCGACCGAACTGCCACCACCGCTACGCCGGCCGAGCGAGGCTTCGAGCGCCCGGGCGGCACCCGCCGCCGCACTGAACGCGATGCCCTGCGCCAAGGCTGCCGGGTTCGGCGGGAACAGCGCCTCTGCGAATGCCGCCGCTGCCCGCACCTCCAGGTATTGCGCCAGTCCTTCCATCAGCGCCGCGACCAGCGCACCGCCCGCGTTCCTGCTGCTGTCGAAGAGCGCCTCGAAGAAGGACTCGAAGGCGTTCGTCATGATCATGGCCGCGTGCATTGCGGCCTCTTCCTCACGCGCGAACTGATCGAGTAGCTCCTCGCCGGCCAGCCGCTGCTTCTCCCGCATCGCGTCGATCTCGGAGTCGAGCCGGACCGTGTCGCGCATGCTGGGGACAGACGGCGTCGTCGTTACTGCGGGCGTCGGGACTCGGGCGATCAAATCCCGGCGCTCCATCCGGATGTTGACGGTCGCCTTCTCGGCCGCGAGCAGGTCCTGCGCGATCTGCAGCCGCTTCTCAAGGTCCGGAATCTCGGCGTCGAGGTTCGCCTGCAACTCCCTGTGCAGTTGCGTCTCGATCTCGAGCAGCCGGTCCTTGCCCGCCTCATTCAGGAGCCCGAGTTCATTCAGCTTGACGAGGTTCGCGATCTCTTCCCGCTGCGCCTTGAGCGCGTCGGCGGTGGCCGCGGCATCAGGCGCGGCAGTCGGGCGCGGCTTGCCCAGTGGGGTGGCCTTGCCCTTCTGCCGCTCGATCAGCGCATCGAGTTCCCGCTGCGCCTGCGCAAGTTCGATCTGCGTCTTTCGCAGTTCGAGCGTAGCGATCTCCTGCTTCCGACGGGCGCGGTCCTCCGCGAGCAGCGAAAAACTGTTCCGGAATCTGAGGTATGCGATCTCGGCATTGATGAACGCAGTTTCGAGCGCCTCGACGGACCGGCGGCTCTTCTCGAACGACGCCGTCAGCAACTCGCCGAACTTGGTCGCCGCGTCCTTGTGCTGTTCCAGCCAGGCGGCCATGTCCTTCAGTGCCGCCGTTATCTCCCTGATTATTTCCGGGGCGTTCGTCCCTTCTACAAGGAACTCTCCGAGGATCTGCTTGAAGTCGTCCCACTCGTTCGTCAGTTGCTTGAGCCGGCCACTGAGCGTCCGGGACTCGTTCTCCGCGAGCCCCTTGAAGTTCTTGCGGATCGTCTCGACCGCGTCGGCGCCCTTCTCGACGATGATCCCGTATCGGGTAAGCGTCTGTGTCTGGCCGGCCATGGCGCGGCCGACGAGCTGCGCCGATGTCGCCATGTCGATCTGTAGCCCGGCGGACAGATCCGCCACCACGCCGACGTTTTCAAGGGACTTCGCATAGTCGCCGGAGATCGCGACCAGCGTCTGCATCGTCTCCGCGAACTGTTCGTCGCCGATGGTAGTAGTGTCCTGCATCGCACGCGCGGACGCGCGGATCTGGCCCTCGACATCGTCGAAGTTGACGCCGACCGTAGCGAGCGTCCCGGACAGCCGGTTCCAGATGGCTTCTTGCTCGATAAAGGCGCGGCCAAGTTCCTTGACGCCGGCGATGATCTTGCGGAACGCGAACGCGGCAGCGACGGCAGCACCGACAGCGACGACCGACTTCTTGAGCCCGCCGAACGTCTTGTCAATGACGCCGACCGACTTCTTGGCGTCGCCTTCGGCCTTCCTCGCCGCATTGCGGTCGAAGACGAGCCGGAGAATCCGCTGGATGATGTTGCCGCTCTTAGCCATCAGTCCGCGCTGCTCCTCATCGCGCAGGTACGTCCGCCATGGGTCGTAGCTTTCCTCGACCGCACCCGCCGCGCGTACCGCTTCCGCAATTCTTAGCATCTCGCGGAGGTCGGACCGGCGGACATACGCCATGCCATAGACGTAGACATCCCACGAGAGCGGCATCCCGTCCGGTCCTACCCACGCCGGCAACCGCTCCACGAAGGTGCATAGGCCGTCGAGCAGGTCGATCAGTTGAGCCGAACGAGTGGACGGATTCCGCCGCCCGAGCTCGTCCGGCACTGCGAGAAAAAACCGAGGATCTCCGCGAGGTCCGCCTGTGGCGCGTTGCGGAGCGGGTTCCGGCGCAGGTGGAGCAGCCGGAGCAGCTTGTATCCCCAGCGCCGACGGCGCGGCCACGTCGGGATCATGTGCGGCCCCATGTAGGACGCGGCACGCGCGGACCAGTTCGCCCACCTCCGGGTCAATGACGCGATCTGCTCGCGATCCGCCGGCCCGCCGTCCGGCTTGGGCCTTGGCTATCCTTCCACTCGCCCGCGATCTGCAACTGCTCGATCTCCAGTTCGGCCAACCGAGCGCCGACCTTGTAGCCGACCGGCGCGATCCGCCACGTTTCGCCGGAGCCCTGCGGCCACTCGAACGCGCGGTATGCATACACGCCCTGCACGGCCGGGCCATTCGCCAGTATGACGCCGCGCCGCGCCTTGCGTCGGGCCTCTGGCGGCGGCGTGATCCGGTTCGTGTCCGCGTTGATCTGCATCAGCTGCCGCCCTCCAGGTCGATCGGGTCGCTGCCCGTTCCGTCCGGCGCGAGATACGGGTCGCCGACCGTGTAGAGCATGTGACCTTCCGGCTTCGTGACATCGGTCATGGCC
>CAVZOA010000041.1:0-245872 GCA_963776705.1 uncultured Alphaproteobacteria bacterium | reverse complement strand
TCACCCTGAATAACTCCCAACCTGCTGATTTACCGCGCAGATCATGCTGAAACGCTGGCGCCGATTTGCAGGGTTTCGTATTCTGGCCTTCGAAACCTTGCGAATTCCGGAGCCCCGATGAAGCCCCATCCCCGCCAGGAAGAGCAGGACGATCTCCTGCGCCCCCGCCTCACCGACATGATCGACATGCGTCACGAGCTGGCGACGCTGGCGGCGCTGATCGACTGGGAGTTCTTCGAACGGGAATGGGCCGGGTTCTTCCCATCGCATCGGGGGCGGCCCGCGACCTCGCCGCGGCTGGTGGCGGGGCTGCTGTATCTCCAGCACGCCTACCGGCTGTCGGACGAGGCAGTCGTCGCGCGCTGGGTCGAGAACCCCTACTATCAGCATTTCACCGGTGAGACGTTCGGCGGCAGATCGGTCCACCGGACCGATCTGTTCCCCGCCTCACTCCAGCACCGCCCACCGATCGACCCGTCCTGCCTGACCCGCTGGCGGCAGCGGATCGGTGAGGAAGGGGCCGAGTGGCTGCTCACGAAGACCATCGAGGCCGGGCGGGCATCGGGCACGATCGATGACGACAGCCTGTCGCGCGTCGCCGTCGACACCACGGTCATGGAGAAAAACATCGCGCACCCGACCGACGCGCGCCTCTATGACAAGGCCCGCAATCAGCTTGTCGCCCTTGCAAGTGAAGCCGGGGTCACGCTGCGGCAGAACTACAACCGGCTGGCGCCGCGCCTGGCCATGCAGGCCGGCCGATATGCCCATGCCCGACAGTTCAAGCGCATGCGCAAGGCCCTGAAAAAGCTGAAGGGCTACACCGGCCGCGTGCTGCGCGACCTCCGCCGCCAGCTGGATGCGATCCCTGCGGGTCCGCTGCGCGAGCGCGTTCTGGACATGCTGGTGCTGGTGGGCCGCCTGCTGCACCAGGGCCCCAGGAGCCGCGGCAAGATCTACGCGCTGCACGAGCCGGAGGTCGACTGCATCTCCAAGGGCAAGGCCCGCAATCGCTACGAGTTCGGCACGAAGGTCAGCCTCGCCACGACCATCGACGAGGGGTTCGTCGTGGGCATGCGTGCGTTGCCGGGCAATCCCTATGACGGCCACACCTTGCCGGAAGCGCTTGAGCAGGTCGCCATCCTGACCGGCCAGACGCCTGCGCTGGCGGTCGTGGATCGCGGATACCGCGGCCACGGCGTGGCGCGACGCAGGTCCTGATCAGCGGCACGCGCCGCGGCCTGACCCCGGCGCTGAGACAGCTGTTGCGACGGCGCAGCGCCATCGAGCCGGAAATCGGCCACATGAAAACCGACGGCCGCCTGTCACGCTGCCCGCTGAAGGGCACGTTCGGCGACGCGATCTTCGCCGTCCTGTGCGGCTGCGGCCACAACATCCGCAGATCCTCGCCCACCTGAGAGCTCTTCTGGCCTTCTTGCACGCCGCGATCGCCGCAGTCCTGGCCGCGGCGATCGCCGAAATCTCCCTCGGCAAGCACCAGAAAGGCACGCCGAAAGTTTGTTCAGCCTGAACTATTGACGGCCGATTGGCGCCCTCGACCGGGAATTCGTCGAACACGCCCGGATCGACGAGGCGAGCCGCCGTCTGGTCACGATCCCCGGGATCGGCGCCTTGAACGCCACGGCCCTCGTCGCCGCCATAGGCGATGGGGCGGCTTTCGCGCGCGGGCGTGATCTTGGCGCTTGGCTCGGCCTCGTTCCGCGGCAACATACGACCGGCGGCAAGCCAAGGCTTCTGGGGATCACCAAGCGCGGCGACAAATATCTGCGCACGTTGCTGATCCACGGCGCCAGAGCGGCCTTGCCGTCTCTCGCCGAGAGCCAGACGCCTTTCGGCGATTGGCTGCGCGGCTTGCTGGCCAGGCGACATCGCAACGCCGTTGTCGTGGCGCTCGCCAACAAACTCGCTCGCATCGCCTGGGCGACGTTGCGCAAGGGCGTCGCGTTCGAGGCAGATCGGCCGACGGCGGCCTCAAGCAATTGGTCCTCGGCCTCCGCAAGCTGAACGACCTCACGATGTCTGCGGGAGGACTTTGAAAGATGGCCTGACGGTTTACCGGCGTTTCGAAAGCCTGGTTAAAAAGATGGCGCGATGACGCCGTGAAGTTTATGAGGCTCGGGACGCGCGGATCTCCATCTTGGCGACGGCGACCATTCCGATACGCCGTATACGTTGATGCAGACCTGTCAGACGCCGCCGGAAATAAAGCTCTTGCAGACGGGGCGGGCCATCCGTTTTTATATAGCTCTCGGGCTTCCGGATCGCTCTGGGGATGACGCGGCCGCGCCGACAGCTTTGCGAAACCGAGCCGGCGGAGGATCGAACCCATCGTCCGCTCCGCCACGCGGAGGCCGAAGCGCCGCTCGACGACGTGGCAGAGGTCGATGCGCCGCCAGCGGATCACCCGGTCCGCCTCCGGGTCAGGCCCCGCCTCGACGAGCTCCGCCAACTCGCCCATCTGCTCCGCACTGAGCATCGGCGTCCGCCCCGGGAGGGAGCGGTTGACCAGCCCGGCCAGGCCCTCCTCGTTGTAGCGATAGACCCGTCGAACGCATGCGTTCGACCGCAGCGTCTGCCGGTCCATCCCGCAGCTCTGCGCCGCCTCAGTCCGGCTCCGCCCGTCGAGCACGAACGCCAGCGCCAGCATCCGACGAGACGCCTTCGCATCCTTCGCCCGCGCAGCTTCGCGCCGCAACTCCGACGCCGACAGCTCTCTTCGCGTGATTTCCACCGCCATGCTGATCCTCCCCCACCTCGGAGGCGAGTGAATCAGCAATCCGGTCCCAAGGGAACCTCCTCAAAGTCAGTGCCTGACGCCGCTGGTATGAGGCCCGGCGCCGCGGCCGGACCGCGGCGCCATTATCTGAGCCAGACCTCGACCCGGCGGTTCACGCGCCGTCCGCTCCGCGTCTCGTCGCAGGCCATCGGCAGCGCCTCCCCGTAGGCGCCGGTAGAGAGCGTCGCGTCGGCATCGCCGATGCGGGCGGCCACCGCCTCGCGCACGGCGAGCGCGCGACGGCGCGAGAGCGTGACGTTGGTCTCTGCCGGGCCACGCCCGTCGGAGAAGCCGGCGAAGACCAGTTCCCGCCCGGCGAAGACGCCCCGCCCGATCGCCTCGGCCAGGAGCGCGACGTTGGCGGCCGATTGCGCGTCGAGCGCGGTCGATCCGAGGCTCGAAGCGGAACGATATCGAGAGCCGCGCCGCGCCCTGCATTTCGCCGACAAGGCGCTTGAGCGTCGCCACGTCCAAGGGGCCGTCCGCAGCGAGGATGCCGCGGGCGAGCCGGTCGCCCTGCGCGGCGAAGGCGATCGCCTCCGGGAACTGGTCGATCAGGCCCGACCGGGCGATGAGGGGCTGCGCGATGGGAGAGGTGAGATAGTCCACGACGTCGCGCGCGAAGGCGCCGAGGCGCCGCGCGGGGGCGTAGAGGAAGACCGGCAGGGAAAGGGGATAATCGCCAGTCTTGACCGAAAGGGGCGTGGCGGTGGCGACGGCGCCGCAGGGGCCGGAGAGACGCAGCGCCTGCACGTCTCCGACCGCGGACAGGAGCGCGATGCCGAGGGCGGCGGGGTCGTCCGCCACCGCGGCGGCGAGGGCGCCGGGATCGTCGTGGAGCACCGCCAGCGTGCCGGCCACGGGCAGGCGCGAGGCGACCGCCTCGCCTAACCCGCTCCGCGGCGCGGGAAGGTGGAGGCGGATCGGACCCGGCGGCGCCCCCAGCGCCGACCAGTCGCGGATTTCGCCCGAGAGGATCGCGCCGAGGGTCGCGGCCTCGATGGAGGTGACAGGATTCGATACGGCGACCACCGGCACGAAGGCGTCGAGGGCGAGGATGGCGCTCCGCCCCGGCGCGGTCAGGTCGCCGCGTCCGGCTTCCTCCGCGAGATCGGCCTCGAGAGGAGAGGGCGGCCGCCGGGTCACGGCGAGATCGGCCGCGTCGGCGACGATGTCGGCCAGGCTTTCCGCGGAGCTCGTGGCGTAGAGGACGATCCGGCCGGCGGGCCGTCCCTCCCGCAGGAAGGCGTATGTCCACCCGTCCCCGTTCGCGGAATGGTCGAGCGCGAGATCGCGGCGGGCGGCGAAGGCGTCTAGGAGCGGCAGCAGGACCCCCTCGAGGATCGCGGGCTCGCCGGAGATGCGGAGACGCTCTACCCAGTCCGGGCCCGGGCAGGCGGCGCCCTCGCAGGTGAGGCTCCGGCCGTCGAGCGCCACCTCGCCATAGGGTCCGAGAAGCCGGTAGAAGCGGCCGTCATAGCCCAGAAGCTCGCCTTCGGCGACCACCTCGCCCGCCTCGCTCAGGGTCACCTGCTGTGTCCGGCCGGTGGCGGGAGCGGCGAGCGCAAGGCAGAGAAGCGCGATGGCTGCGCTCTTCAGACGAGCTGGCCGTGGCAATGCTTGAATTTCCGTCCCGAGCCACAGGGGCAGGGCTCGTTGCGGCCGGGATTGCCCCAAGTCGAGGGGTCGGCCTCGACAAATCCGGGCGCCGCCGCCTCGGCGTCGGATTCGCCGGGCCGGGGCGTCGGCGTAGCCTTCTCCTGGATCGCCACGCGCTGGGACTGGATGCGTTCCAGCATCGCGCGCTGCTCCTCTTCGGAGAGGGGCCGGATCTGCGACAGCTTCTGGGTCACGTCGGCGCGCAACCCGTCGAGCATCCTCTCGAAGAGCTGGAAGGATTCGTTCTTGTACTCATTCAGAGGATCGCGCTGCGCGTAGCCCCGGAAGCCCACCACCGAGCGCAGGTGCTCGAGCGTCAGGAGGTGCTCGCGCCACTTGGCATCGATCGTCTGCAGCAGCACCTGCTTCTCGATCTGCCGCATGTTCTCGGGGCCGAACTGCGCCGCCTTCGCGGCCATGTAATCGTCTGAGGCCGCGTAGAGCCGCTCGCGGATCACCTCGTGGTCGACGCCATCCTCTTCGATCCAGTCGCGAACCGGCGGGTCAATGTTGAGCGTCTCGCGCACCGCGGCCGCCAGCCCTTCCCCGTCCCACTGGTCGGCATAGGTCTTGGCGGGAATGTGCTCGTCCACCAGGTCGTCGATCACCTGGTGGCGCATGTCCCGCGCGATCTCGGCAAGATCGCCGGACTCCATGATCTCCCGGCGCTGGGCGAAGATCACCCTGCGCTGGTCGTTCATCACGTCGTCGAACTTCAGAAGCTGCTTGCGGATGTCGAAGTTGCGCCCCTCAACCTTCGCCTGCGCCCGCTCGAGGCTCTTGTTCACCCACGGATGGACGATCGCCTCCCCCTCCTTCATGCCGAGCTTCTGGAGCACGTTCTCCAGCCGCTCGGAGCCGAAGATCCGCATCAGGTCGTCCTCGAGCGACAGGAAAAAGGCCGAGCGGCCCGGATCGCCTTGCCGGCCCGACCGACCGCGGAGCTGGTTGTCGATGCGCCGGCTCTCGTGGCGCTCGGTGGCCAGGACGAAGAGGCCGCCGGCTTCCTTCACCTTGTTCTTCGCTTCCGCGGTCTCGGCGTCGATCTTGGCGCGAAGCTGCTCGGGATCGGCGTGCGGGTCCTCGGCGAGCGCCTCCTGGACCTTCATCTCGACATTGCCACCGAGCTGGATGTCGGTGCCGCGGCCGGCCATGTTGGTGGCGATGGTCACCGCGCCGGGCTTGCCGGCATCGGCGACGATCTGTGCCTCCTGCTCGTGCTGGCGGGCGTTGAGGACGTTGTGGGGCACCTTCTCCTTCTGCAGGAGACCGGAGAGGAACTCCGACTTCTCGATCGAGGTGGTGCCGACGAGGACCGGCTGGCCGGCCTCGTGCGCCTTCCTGATCTCCTCGACGATGGCCTCGTACTTCTCGCGCGCGGTGCGGTAGACGGCATCGTGCTGGTCGTCGCGGGCGATGGGCATGTTGGTCGGCACCTCGACGACGCCGAGGCCGTAGATCGTCTGGAACTCCTCGACCTCGGTCAGCGCCGTGCCGGTCATGCCGGAGAGCTTCTCGTAGAGGCGGAAGTAGTTCTGGAAGGTGACGCTCGCGAGGGTGACGTTCTCGGGCTGGATCTCGGCGCCCTCCTTGGCCTCGATGGCCTGGTGCAGCCCGTCCGACAGGCGCCGGCCCGGCATCATCCGCCCGGTGAACTCGTCGATCAGAACGACGCCGCCGTCGCGGACGATGTAATCCTTGTCCTTCTGGTAGAGCTTGTGGGCGCGCAGTCCTTGGTTCACGTGGTGGACAACGGTGGTGGACTTCAGGGTCGTAGAGCGACTGCTCCGCGGGCAGGATGCCCGCCTCCCTGAGCCGGTCCTCGAGAAACTCGTTGCCCTCGTCGGTATAGGTGACGTTCCGGGTCTTCTCGTCGAGGGTGTAGTGGTCCTCCGAGAGGCTCGGGATCAGCGCGTCCACGGCGCGATAGAGCTCGCTGCGGTCCTGGGAGGGGCCCGAGATGATGAGCGGCGTCCGCGCCTCGTCGATCAGGATCGAGTTCGACCTCGTCGACGATGGCGAAGTGGTGGCCGCGCTGCATCATCTGGGAGAGGTCGGACTTCATGTTGTCGCGCAGGTAGTCGAAGCCCAGCTCGTTGTTGGTGGCATAGGTGATGTCGGCGGCGTAGGCTTGCCGCTTCTCCTCCTCGGGCTGCTGGGGATAGACGACGCCGGTGGTCATGCCGAGCGCGCCATAGACCTTGCCCATCCATTCCGCGTCGCGGCGGGCGAGATAGTCGTTCACGGTGACGATGTGCACGCTGCCGCCGCCCAGAGCGTTGAGATATGCGGGAAGTGTCGCGACCAGGGTCTTGCCCTCGCCGGTCTTCATCTCGGCGATGTTGCCCTGGTGCATGAAGATGCCGCCGAGAAGCTGCACGTCGAAGGCGCGCAGGCCCAGCGTCCGGCGCCCCGCCTCGCGGCAATTGGCGAAGGCCTCGGGCAGAACGTCGTCGAGGCTCTCTCCGCGGGAGATGCGGGTCTTGAGGTCGAGGGTGCGGCTCTTCAGGTCGTCGTCGGAAAGCTGCTCGAATTCCGGCTCGAGATCGTTGATCTGCTGGACGAGCGGCCGGGCGGACTTCACCTTGCGATCGTTCGGCGTGCCGAAAACCTTGCGCGCGACGGACCCGAGACCCAGCATTCTCTCTCCTGACATCTTGTTGTGAGGGGGATTGCTTGCCCGGCCGGTCGGTGCCGAATAGGTAAGCGGCAAGACATGGCCCCTTCGGAGGCTGGTGGCGATGTAAGGGGCGCCCTCCAGACTGTCAACGCTGGCCTCCGGGACCGGCCGGGAAAGGATCTTCACGATGACGAAACTCGCGACTCTGGCCGCTCTCCTGTCGCTCGGCCTCGGCCTGCCGGCGGCGGCCCAGGACGCCTCGACCGTGGTCGCCACGGTCGGCGACACCGAGATCACCCTCGGCCACATGATCGCGATGCGCGAGCGGCTGCCCGAGCAGTACCAGGCGCTCGACGACCAGACCCTGTTCGACGGCGTGCTGCAGCAGCTCATCCAGCAGACCGCGCTCGGCGCGGATACCGACACGCTCTCGGAGCGCAACGAACTCGTGCTCGAGAACGAGCGCCGCGCGCTCGTGGCCTCCGACGTGCTCGATGCGCATACTGCCGACGCGGTCACTGAGGAGGAGATCCAGGCGGCCTACGAGGAGCAGTACGGGTCGGCGGAGCCCTCGACCGAATACGACGCCTCCCACATCCTCGTGGACAGCGAGGAGGAGGCGAAGGAGCTCCTCGCAGAGCTCGACGACGGGGCGGAGTTCGCCGATCTCGCCCGCAACCGCTCCACCGGCCCCTCGGGCCCCTCGGGCGGCGCGCTCGGCTGGTTCGGCCCGGGCGACATGGTGCCGGCCTTCCAGTCGGCTGTGGCGGACTTGGAGGTCGGCGAGGTGTCGCAGCCGGTGAAGACGGAGTTCGGTTGGCACGTCATCAAGCTCAACGACAAGCGCCAGCGGAGCGCGCCGCCGCTTGAGGAGGTCCGCGGCGAGATCGAGACCCAGTTGCAGACGCGGGCGGTCGAGGAGCAGGTGGCCGAGGCGATGGAGAACGCCGATGTGAGCCGCCCGGAGACCGCGATCGACGCCTCGGCAATCCGCAACGATTCCCTGCTCGACTGAGCCCGTGCCGTCCCTCTCCCCTCTCGCCCCGGCGCGGTTTCCCGACCTGCCGCGGATCGACGGCGCGCGCTTCGCGTCCGCCGCGGCGGGCGTGCGCTATCGCGACCGGAGCGACGTCATGCTGGCCGTGCTCGATCCGGGAACCACGGTTGCGGGGGTCTTCACGCGGTCCTCCACGCGCTCGGCGCCGGTGCGCGATTGCGAGGCGAAGATCGGCGGGGAGATGGCGGGGCCGGCGGCGATTCTGGTCAATTCCGGCAATTCCAACGCCTTCACCGGGCGGGCCGGAGACGAATCGGTGGCGCGCATCTGCGCCGCGGTCGCGGGCGCGACCGGGGCGGCGGAGCAGCGGGTCTTCACCGGATCGACCGGGGTGATCGGCGAGCGGCTCGACGATTCCCGGATCACCGCCGTGCTGGACGATCTGGTGGCGGGGCTCGCCCCGGACGGGCTGGGCGCCTCGGCCCGCGCCATCATGACCACGGACACCTTCCCGAAAGGGGCCGGGCGGACCGTACAGGTCGAGGGTCGCGAGGTGCGCATCGCCGGGATCGCCAAGGGATCCGGAATGATCGCGCCCGACATGGCGACGATGCTCGTCTATCTCTTCACCGACGCGGCGATCGGAAGACCGCTTCTTCAGGAGATTCTAGCGGACCTCACGGTCCGGACCTTCAACCGCATCACCGTGGACGGCGACACCTCGACCTCGGATACGCTCCTCCTCGCCGCGACGGGGCGGTCCGCCACGGTCTCGGCCCGCGGCGGGGCGTTCGAGGAGGCGCTCCACGGGGTGATGCTCGACCTCGCCCACCAGGTCGTACGCGACGGGGAGGGTGCGACGAAGTTCGTGGAGGTCGCCGTCTCCGGGGCGAAGAGCGACGAGGATGCGCAGAAGGTGGCAGGCGCGATCGCGAATTCCCCGCTCGTCAAAACCGCCATCGCAGGAGAGGATCCGAACTGGGGCCGGGTGGTGATGGCGGTGGGAAAGTCGGGCGCGGCGGCCGATCGCGACCGGCTCTCGATCCGCTTCGGCGACATCCTCGTCGCCGAGCGGGGCTGGGTGGCACCGGACTACCGGGAGGAGGACGGGGCGGCCTACATGACGCGGCAGGACCTGACGATCGCCGTCGATCTCGGCCTCGGCCGGGGTCGGGCAACGATGTGGACCTGCGACCTGACCCACGCCTATATCAGCATCAACGCGGATTACCGCTCGTGAGACTCGTCCTCGTCTCTGCCGTGGCGTTGATCGACCGCGACGGGCGGGTGCTGCTCGCCCGGCGCCCCGAGGCCAAGTCCATGGCCGGACTCTGGGAATTTCCAGGCGGCAAGGTCGAGCAGGGGGAACGGCCGGAGGAGGCGCTGATCCGGGAACTCTCCGAGGAGCTCGGGATCGACACTTGGGAGAGCTGCCTGGCGCCGCTCACCTTCGCCAGCCACGCCTATGACGCGTTCCACCTCCTGATGCCGCTCTTCGCCTGCCGCAAGTGGTCGGGCACGCCCCGGCCGCGGGAGGGCCAGCGGCTCGCCTGGGCCCGACCGGCAGAGCTGCGCAACTATTCGATGCCGCCCGCCGACCTGCCCCTCATCCCGATCCTGCGGGACTGGCTCTGAGCGCCCGGGGCGGTGCGGAGCATCCCACGGCGCGCTCTCCCCGAAACGTTATTGACGATTCTTTCGCAAGTCGTCGCAATCCAACTATGATTCCCCCGACGCGACAGTCTTCGCCGATTTCGACAGGAAGTTCCCGATGCCCATTTCCAGAGGTCTTGCCGCCATTCTCATGACCGCGCTTCTCGGCGGCCCCGCGTTGTCCCAGGAGGACGGCTCCTCCGGTCAGTCCGCGCCGGACCGGCAGGGCGGCCAGGCCCTCGAGCAATCCGCGGGGGCGCAGGAGCAGGAATCGCTCAAGGTCTATTTCGAGACCGGCGGGGTCGAGATCGGGGCGAGCCAGGGCGAGACGCTCGATCAGGCGGCGCGGCTGTTCCGCGAAGGCAACCCCTACGTGATGATCCTGTCCGGCGCGGCCGATACCGTGGGCCCGGCCTCCCTCAATCTCGACCTCTCGGTCGCGCGGGCCCGGGCAGTCGCGGAGGGGCTCGAGGCACGCGGCATCCCGGTGGGCCGGCTTCAGGTCGTGGGACGCGGCAACAGCGACCTGCCGGTCAGCACCGGCCCCGGCGTGTCCGAACGGCAGAACCGCGTCGTCGAGATAAGCTGGCGGTAGGCCGTGATACGACTCGCCCTCGCCCTGATCCTGCTGGCCGCTGCCGCCTCCGCGCAGACCGCCGAACAGGCGTTCTCCGAGGGCGATTACGGCACCGCGCGGGCGATCTGGCAGGAGGCGGCGGCCGAGGGTGACGCCGAGGCCGCCTTCGGACTCGGCGTTCTAAACGACCTGGGTCTCGGGGGGTCGCGCGATCCCGCGCGGGCCTTCCGCTACTATCTCTCCGCCGCCGATGCCGGCCATCCGGAGGCGCAGTTCAACGTGGCGGTGATGATTGACGCCGGTACCGTGCGCGACCCCGATCCGGTCGCCGCCGCGGTCTGGTACGCGCGCGCCGCGGCCAACGGCGTGCCCCGCGCGGCCTACAATCTCGGCGTGCTCTACAAGGAGGGGATCGGCGTGCCGCCGAACCCGGCGCTCGCTCGCTATTGGCTCTCCGAGGCCGCCGCCAGCGTCCCGGCTGCCGCCGACACGCTCGAGACGGTGAGCGATCCGGCCGATTCCGACGCCCTCCCCCGTCCGCGCCTGCAGGGAGATTTCCTGGTTCCGTCGGGCGAGGGGATGCAGCGCGCCGAACTGGTCTGGACCTCCGCTCCGGCCGCCACGCCCCTTCCCTTCACGGTGGAACTCTTGGAATTGCCGGACGGCGACGATGCACCCCCCGAGATCTCCCAGAGGGAGACGGACGCCTCGGCGCTAGCGATCGAACTCCCAGCGGGGAGCCGCTACGCTTGGAGGGTGCTCCGCCTTGCGGTGGACGGCGGAAACTATGCCGCCGCGGAGTGGAGCGCCCTCTCCTCCTCGCTCTCCGAGGAGGAGGTGCCCTCGGGCCTCGTGACCCTCGCCTTCGGTCGCGAGGACGGCGATGCCAGACGGCTGGCGGAATCGCTCCGGCCGATGCTGGAGGGGAGCGGCTACGCCGTGGCGCTGCGCCCCGGGGAGGAGACGGAGGAGGTCAGTACGGTCCGCTACCGCTACACGACCGACGCGAAGATGGCCGAGGGCGTCGCAAGCATTCTTCCCGCAATCTCGCCCGAGGCTGCCGAGGACGCGCAGATCGGCCCGGGCGAGGTGCGCGTCACGCTCGCCGGGGGCCTGGCCCCGCCGACGGACTGATCGTCAGACGCCGCCGGGCCAGATCTCGATGCGCGGATCCGTTGGTTGCGGCCGGAAACTGGTAAGATTCTGCAGTGTGGCGTCGAGCGCGGCGGCGAGGTTGCGGGCGAGGCTCGCGTCCCCTTCCCGATAGTACCGGATCACCGTCCGGTCCATCGCGAGATCGACGGGCCGCGTCTCCACCTCGGTCACGCCGAGGGAATCGAGGCGCCGCGTCAGGACGTCGAGCGGGCTGCCCTCCGGCCCGAAAACCGCGATGCGAGCCCCTGCGGCCTGCCCGGCGAAGGGTGGGTCGGGCGGGGTGGTGGCGAAGTCTGGCGGTTCGGCGCCGCTGCCGTTCGCCGGGGCCGGCGGAACCACCAGCGGGGCGGCGGGCGTGGGCAGACCACCGGCCGGCTCCGTCCCGGCAGGCTCCGGGCGGGCCGGCGCCTCGGCCATGAGGTCGAAGTTCCGCGCCGGACGGATGGTGGCGGTCTCCTCGGTCTCGCCGCCGCCGCCGAGGACACCCGACAGGGGCAGGGAGACCTCCCGGCCGGCCAGATCCATCGCGATCGCTCCGGCGGCGAAGCCGATGACGATGCCGGCGATCGAGGTCAGAAGCGTTCGCCAGACCGAGCTCTTCGCCGTCCGCGAGGACCCAGCCGGATCCGCCGTTTGCCGCTCGGAATCCGTCCCGGCGAGAATCCGCATGCCGGGCGTGAGCGGCACGAGGTCCGCCGCCGTCTTCCGCACGCGCCGGTTCTCGCCCAGCACCATCGGCGCGGGCGTCCTATCGGGGGGGGCCGGGCGGCGACCCCCGGGCCCGCTCGGCTCCGGCCGGCCCGTGTCGGGCGTGCCGGACTCGGGGGGCGTTGCGGGCCGGCCCGGCCGAAGCTTTCCCGGCCGGCCGGATTTCGCGCGATCGGCCTGGATGCGGGCGCGCTTCTCGCGCGCCGCGTCGAGCTTTCGCTGGAACTCGTCCGACTTGATGAGGTCGCCGAGAGAGGGCTCCGGCGGCGGTGGATCCTCGCGGTTCGACTCCCCCATAACCCTTCGCGCTCCGCAAAAGAATGTCGCCGGCGGGCGGGTCAGACGATCGTGCCACCCGGCCCGCCACTATAAGGCCGCCACGTCCGAAGTCGAGCTTTCCGGCCTGACCGAGGTCAGAGCGTCCGCTCGACTTCCTCGCGCTCGAAGATCTCGATCACGTCGCCCTGGCGGATATCCTCGTAGTTCTCGAAGGCCATGCCGCATTCCTGGCCGGAGATGACCTCGTTCACCTCGTCCTTGAAACGCTTAAGCGTCTTCAGGGTCCCCTCGTGGACCACAACGTTGTCGCGCAGGAGCCGAACGCCGGCCGACCGCCGCGCCACGCCCTCGGTGACGAGACAGCCCGCGACGTTGCCGACCTTGGAGACCTTGAAGACCTCGCGGATCTCGGCGTAGCCAATGAACTTCTCGCGCACCTCGGCGGAGAGCAGCCCGCTCGCCGCCGCCTTTACGTCGTCCACGAGGTCGTAGATCACGCTGTAGTAGCGGATCTCCACCCCCTTCTGGTTGGCCGTGTTCCGGGCCGAGGCGTTAGCGCGGACGTTGAAGCCCATGATCGGTGCGTTCGACGCCTCCGCGAGGCCCACGTCGGTCTCGGTGATCGCGCCGACGCCGTAATGCAGCACGCGCACCCGGACCTCGTCGTTGCCGATCTTCTCCATCGCCTGAACGATGGCCTCGGCGGAGCCCTGCACGTCGGCCTTCACGAGGATCGGCAGCTCGGCCACGTTCTCGTCCGCCTTGGCCTTCGCCATCATCTGCTCGAGCGTGGTGGCGGCCCCGGCGGCGGCGCGCTTGTCCTTGGCGGCACTCTGCGCGGTACTCGGCGATCTCGCGGGCCTGCGCCTCGGTCTCGACGACGTTCAGGACGTCGCCCGCCTCCGGCGTGCCGTTGAGACCGAGCACCTCCACCGGAACCGAGGGACCGGCCTCCTTCACCCGCTCGCCCTGGTCGTTCATCCATCGCGCGGACCTTGCCCCATTGCTCGCCGACGACGAAGATGTCGCCTTGGTGCAGCGTGCCGTTCTGCACGAGAACGGTCGCCACCGGCCCGCGGCCCACGTCGAGCTGCGCCTCGATCACCGCGCCCTCGGCGGCGCCGGTCGGGATTGGCCTTGAGTTCGAGGATCTCGGCCTGCAGCGCGATCGCCTCGAGCAGGTCGTCGAGGCCCTGACCGGTCGTGGCGGAAACCTCCACGTCCTGCACGTCGCCCGACAGCTGCTCGACGATCACCTCGTGCTGCAGCAGGTCGGTGCGCACCTTGTCGGGATTCGCGTCCGGCTTGTCGATCTTGTTGATCGCGACGATCATCGGCACCCCGGCCGCCTTGGCGTGATTGATCGCCTCGATCGTCTGCGGCATCACCGCGTCGTCGGCGGCGACCACCAGCACCACGATGTCCGTCACCTGCGCGCCACGCGCCCGCATCGAGGTGAAGGCGGCGTGGCCCGGCGTGTCGAGGAAGGTCAGTGGCGTGCCGCCCTCGGTCTGCACCTGATAGGCGCCGATATGCTGGGTGATGCCGCCGGCCTCGCCGGCACCACCTTGGCGTGGCGGATCGCGTCCAGGAGCGACGTCTTGCCGTGGTCGACGTGGCCCATGACGGTGATGACCGGCGGCGCGCGACTTCAGATCCTCGGCCCTGTCCTCGACCGTGTCGATCACCTGCTCCACGTCGGCGTCCGAGACGCGCTGTCACCTTGTGGCCGAACTCCTCGATGATGAGCTCGGCGGTGTCGGCGTCGATGATCTGGTTCTGCGTCGCCATCATGCCGTTCTGCATCAGCGACTTGACCACGTCGGCCACGCGCTCGGCCATCCGGTTGGCGAGCTCGGAGACGATGATCGCCTCGGGCAGCTGAACCGTCGCGCGCGACCTTCTCGCGGCTCCTGCTGCCGCCCATGGCCTTCTGCCGGGCACGCTCCTGCTTGCGCTTCATCGCGGCCAGCGAGCGCTGGCGGCCGCCTTCGCCGCCGGCGAGCGCCTGGTTCACGTCAGCTTGCCGGAGCGGCGCTTTCGTCGCCGTCGCCCTTGCGCGGCGCGGCTCGTCGTCGCGGTCCTTGCTCGCGCTCGCGTCGGCCGGGACGGCGGGCTTCGCAGGCTTCCGCTGCGCGCTGTCGGCCTCCAGCGCGGCGGGCGTCGGCGCGGCGGCTCGGCGGCGCGCGCTTTCGCGCTCCTGCGCCTCGCGCTTGCGGCGCTCGTCCTCCTCGGCCTTGGCCTTCAGCGGCCTCCTCGCGCTCGCGCTCCTCGCGCTCCTTCGCCTCGGCTCTCGGCGCGGCGACGCTCGCGCTCCTCGGCGCGCTGGCGCTCTTCCTCCTCGCGCTGCTTCGCCTCCTCGGCCTCGCGGGCCTTGGCGGCGGATAGCGCCTTCATCCGGCGCTCCAGTCTCGGCATCGGAAATCCCGGCGGGACGCTTCTTCGGATCGCCGCCCCGGGGCGTTGCGGCGCCTTCGGCAGGCCTTCGCAGTCGCGGGCTTCGGCACGACCACGCGCTTGCGCTTGGTCTCGACCACGACGTTCTTCGTGCGTCCGTGGCTGAAGCTCTGCTTCACCGAGCCCGACCGCGTTGCCGCCGCGAACGCCGAGTGTCTTCTTGCCGTCATTCTCGCTCATCGGGTCTTCTTTACCTTTCCGGCGGCCATCGCCGCCGTTGCATCACGCGAACGCCCGAAAGCCGCACGGCATCCTCCACGGAACAAGTCCGCGAGTCCTGCCTGCGGCGAGCGCCGCATGTATCACACGTTCCCGACCGAAGGACAAACCCAATTCATCCGCAGTCAGGATGTCGAAGAACGAACCTCGCCCGCCCGGGCGGTGGAGCTTCGACTTGCCCCTCTCCGACCCGTCCGCCGCCTGCAGCAGGATCCGGCACTGGTCCTTGTCGAGCCAGTCCTTCACCTTCTCGAACCCGGCGACGGCGGCGCCTGCCTTGCGCGCCATCGAGAGCGGTCGATCACCCGCTGCGCCAGGGCCGCCTCGACATCCGTCGACCAGGGTCTCGGGAACCGCCACCTGCCGCTTCGCGCCGCGCGAGAACAGCCGCTTCGCCACCGCCTTCTCCAGCGCCGCGCGCTCGGCCGCCACCTACATACCCCCGCCCCGGCAGCTTCCCGGCCACGTCGGGCACCACCGCGTCCTCCGGTCCGACGACGAACCGGATCAGCCCGCGCTTCGGCTGAACCTCGCCGGTGGCGATGCACGTCCGCTCGGGCTCGTCCATCGGGCGCCGGGCGCGCCTGGGTCTTGCCGCAGACTCATCGCGATCAGGCCTGCGCCTCCTCGACGGCCTCGTCCTCGCCGCCTTCGGCTTCCGCCTCGAGTTCGGCCGGATCGACCCAGCCGAGCTGGATGCGTGCGGTCATCACCATGTCTGCGCCTCCTCCAGGGCGACGTCGAAGGGCTCCAGCAGCCGTCGTCCTTGATCCGCTCGCCGTCGACCGTGGTCCAGCCGCCGGCCAGTTCCCAGTCGGCGCAGGTCGCGAAATCCTCCAGCGTCTTGACGCCGTCATCCGCCAACGCCTCGATCATCTGGGGCGTGAGGCCCTCGAATTCAACCAGGCTGTCCTCGACGCCCAGCTCGCGCGCGCGCTCCAGCGCCTTGCGGTTCTGCTCGTCGATGAAGTCGCGGGCCCGGGCCTGCAGTTCCTCGGCGGTGTCCTCGTCGACGCCGTCGATCACCAGCAGCTCGTCGATCTCGACATAGGCGACTTCCTCGAGGTTGGTGAAGCCTTCGGCGACCAGGAGCTGGGCGAAGAACTCGTCGAGATCGAGCGTCTCCATGAAGAGCTTGGTGCGCTCCTCGAACTCCTTCTGGCGGCGCTGGCTCTCCTCCTCCTCGGTCATGATGTCGATGTCGAGGCCGGTGAGCTGGCTCGCCAGCCGCACGTTCTGGCCGCGCCGGCCGATGGCCAGCGAGAGCTGCTCCTCGGGCACCACGACCTCGATGCGCTCGGCCTCCTCGTCGAGCACGACCTTGGAGACCTCGGCGGGCTGCAGCGCGTTGACGAGGAAGGTCGGCAGGTCCTCGTTCCACGGGATGATGTCGATCTTCTCGCCCTGCAGCTCGTTCACCACCGCCTGCACGCGGCTGCCGCGCATGCCGACGCAGGCGCCGACCGGGTCGATGGAGCTGTCGTAGCAGATCACGCGCGATCTTCGCCCGGCTGCCCGGGTCGCGGGCCACGGCCTTGATCTCGATGATGCCGTCGTAGATCTCCGGCACCTCCATCTTGAACAGCTCGGCCATGAACTCGGGCGCGGTGCGGGAGAGGAAGATCTGCGGCCCGCGGGGCTCGCGGCGCACGTCCTTGATGTAGACGCGGATGCGGTCGCCGGTGCGGTAGCTCTCGCGGCCGATCTTCTCGTTGCGGCGCAGGACGCCCTCGCCGCGGACCGATGTCGACGATGACGTTGCCGTATTCCTCGCGCTTGACGACGACCGTTGATGATCGTGCCGATCGCGGTCCTTGAACTCCTCGTACTGCCGGTCGCGCTCCGCCTCGCGGACCTTCTGCAGGATCACCTGCTTGGCCGATTGCGCGGCGATCCGGCCCATTCCACCGGCGGCACCTCCTCCACGAAGGTCGTCGCCCACCTTCGGATCGGCGAGATACTGCTTCGCCTGCTCGACGGTCATCTCCGCCTGGTAGTTCTCGAGTTCCTCGTCCTCGACCACGGTGCGGACGCGGGTGAAGGTCGCCCGGCCGGTCTTGCGGTCGATCGCCACGCGGATGTCCATCTCGGCGCCGTAGCGGGACTTCGCGGCGCGGGCGAGGCTCTCCTCCATCGCCTCGACCACGAGGGCGGGGTCGATCATCTTCTCGCGCGCGACGGCCTCCGCGGTCTGCAGAAGCTCGAGCTGGTTGGCGGAGGTGATGGCCATGCCTTTAGTCCTTCTGGTTCGGAGACGCGCGTCGTCTTCGCTGTCTATGACGGTCTCGACCTCGTCGAACTGGGCCTCGTCGATCTGGCCCTGGTCCTTGCGGCTCTTCAGCACGTCGCGGATCAGGTCGTCGGTCAGCACGAGCTTGGCGTCGCGTCAGCCAGTCGAACTGCAGCCCGATCGACGACGCCTTCCTCGATCTCGATCAGGACCTCGGAGCCCTCGATGCCCTGCAGCGCGCCCTTGAAGCGGCGGCGGCCGTCGATCAGCTCCGCGGTCTCGAGCTTGGCCACATAGCCGGCCCAGGCGTCGAAATCCTTCAGCCGGGTCAGCGGCCGGTCGATGCCGGGCGAGGAGACCTCGAGCGTGTAGGCGTCCTCGATCGGGTCCTCGACGTCGAGATGGGCGGAGACCGCGGTCGAGATGATCGCGCAATCGTCGACCTCGATGCCGCCATCGGGCCGGTCGGCCATGATCTGCACGGTCGGCGTCTTGCCGCCCTGGTAGCGCACGCGCACGAGCTCGAAGCCCATGCTCTCGATGACGGGCGTCACCACCTCGGCGAGTCGGCGGTCGATGCTGGCCTTGGCGATCAGGTCTGTCATTCGGCTTCCCGGTCGGTGGACAAGGTCGATGGACACAAAAAAACGGGCGCTGCGGCCCGTTCCTCGTTCCGGTGGAGCGCCGGGTGTGGACCCCGACCGCGCCGCTTTCACCGGCAGATACGCCGAACGCCCGGGGATTTCAAGCGGCGGGGCCGACGAACTTCGTCCCGACCGCACTGCGGCATGTCGAGGACGGCACAGCCACGGTCTCGCCGGCCGAATCCGCCGGTCCGGCGCGGCAATGGGTCGGCACCGGTCTGCCGACACCGCGCGATCGAGGCGGCCTGCGGAGCGCGGCGCCCGTGCTCGCCTCCTCCCCGGACGGGCCGCGGCAGGGCGTCCTCAGAGGCGTCCGATCCGGTCCATCTCGCGCACCAGGGCGGCGCTGATTCCCGGTTCCGACAAGGCGTGGCCGGCCCGCGGCACCACGACGAGCTCGGAGGCCGGCCAGGCGCGGTGCAGCGCATCGGCGGAGACGGGCGGGCAGATCATGTCGTAGCGGCCCTGCACGATGGTGCCCGGCAGGTCGGCGATCCGGCCGACCTCGTCGAGGATCTGGCCGTCGCGGTCGAGGAACCCGCGGTTGGTGAAGTAGTGGTTCTCGAGGCGGGCGAAGGCGCGGGCGTAATCCGCCGGACTCTCGCCCGAGGGGCCCTCGTTGTCGATGCTGGCGAGCGTGTTCTCCCAGCCGGCCCAGGCCCGCGCGAAGCGGGTCTCGGTCATCATGTCGCCCGAGAAGAGGCGGCGGTTGTAGGCCGCGATCAGATCGCCGCGCTCTTCCTCCGGCACCGGGGTGACGAAGCGGCGCCAGAGGTCGGGCCAGAAGCGTCCCGCGCCGCCGGCATAGAACCAGGCGAGCTCGGCCTCGGTCATCAGGAACACGCCGCGGAGCACGAGCCGGTGCACGCGCTCGCTGTGCGCCTGGGCGTAGATCAGGGCGAGGGTCGCCCCCCAGGACCCGCCGAAGACGATCCAGTTCCCGATCCCCAGGGTCTGGCGGATGAGCTCGATATCGGCGACCAGATGCCAGGTCGTGTTGTTCTCCACGCTGGCATGGGGGCGCGACCGGCCACATCCGCGCTGGTCGAAGAGCACGATGCGGAAGACCTCTGGGTCGAAGTAGCGCCGCATGGAGGGCGAGCAGCCGCCCCCCGGCCCACCGTGCAGGACGACGACGGGCACGCCGTCCGGCCTGCCGCATTGCTCCACGTAGACGCTGTGGCCGTCGCCGACGGCGAGCATCCTCTGGTCGAACGGGTCGATCCTCGGATAGAGGTAGGAAGCCGCGCTCTTTTGCCCTGCAATCTGATCCATGGGAGGGCTATATAGACGGCATATCCGACCCTTGCGAGTGCGCCGGACGAGAAAATCCGACCGAGGAGCGGACGTGTGACGAGCATCGACCAGGCCGAGATCGACAAGTTCTCCGCCATCGCCGCGGAGTGGTGGAATCCGCGCGGCAAGTTCGCGCCGCTGCACCGGATGAATCCCTGCCGGCTCGACTACATCACCCGCCACATCGCCGCCCAGTTCGGCCGCGACCTCTCGGCGCCCCGGCCCTTCGATGGGTTGCGAATTCTCGACATCGGCTGCGGCGGCGGCCTCCTGTCGGAGCCGATGGCCCGGCTCGGCGCGGAGGTGACGGGCGCCGACGCGGAGGAGCAGAGCATCCACGTGGCGCGGCTCCATGCCGAGGAGCAGGGCCTCGGGATCAATTATCGCGCCACAACCGCCGAGGCGCTGGCCGCCGCCGGCGAGCGCTTCGACGTGGTGCTCGCGATGGAGGTGGTCGAGCACGTGGCCGATCCGCCCGCCTTCTTCGCCACCTGCCACGACTTGCTGCGCCCCGGCGGCATGATGATCTGTTCCACCCTGAACCGCACCGCGAAGTGCTTCGCCCTCGCGATCGTCGGTGCGGAATGGGTCCTGCGCTGGCTTCCCCGCGGCACCCACGACTGGAACCGCTTCGTCACGCCCGACGAGCAGCGACGCATGATCGACGCGACCGGCCTTTCCTGCGTCGACCGCAGCGGCATGGTCTTCGATCCCCTGGGCGGATCCTGGTCGCTGTCGGATCGCGACCTCTCGGTGAACTACGTCACCGCGTCTGTCAGGCCCTCGGGCGGCGCATAGGGGCGATCATGTTCGAGGCTCGGGACGCGCCTGCGGGCCTCGGCTACCTCGCCCAGATCGAGATCGACGATCGCCGCGCCGGTCTCCGTTCCCATGTCGAGGATCACCTCGCCCCAGGGCGACACCGCCAGTCCGTGCCCCCAGGTCTCCCGCGCCTGGCCGCGCTCTGCGGCGTGCCGCCCCGACTGCGCGGGCGCGAGGACGAAACAGCCGGTCTCGATCGCGCGCGCCCGCAGGAGCGGCTCCCAATGCGCCCTCCCGGTGACCGGCGAGAAGGCGGAGGGCACCGCCAGCACCTCCGCGCCCGCCTGCGCGAGCGCCCGGTAGAGATGGGGAAAGCGCAGGTCGTAGCAGATCGTCATCCCGATCCGGCCGAAGCGAGTCGCGGCGAGGCAGGCACTCTCGCCCGGCCGGTAGCCGGCTGATTCGCGGTAGGTCTCGGTCTCGGAGACCTCGACATCGAACATGTGGATTTTGTCATAGCGCGCGACGATGGCACCGTCCGGGTCGATCAGGAGCGAGCGGTTGGCGAAGCGCCCCTCGGGATCTCCGGTCTTCAACGCGAGCGAGCCCGCAAGCAGCCAGATACCCTGTCTCCGCGCTGCGTCGCGAAGCGCCGCAAGGGTCGCATCCTCCTCCTCGCGCCGGAGCACAGCCTGCTGCCGGGTGCGGCTCGCGGAGACGCAGTTGGTCACTTCCGGCGTCAGCACGATCTCCGCGCCCGCCCCCGCCGCCTCGGCCACGAGCGCCAGCGTTCCGGGCAGGTTCGCCTCCGGATCGTCCGACGCGCGGAGCTGCAGCAGGCCCGCCTTCACGACAGCATCGGATCGAGCCGGCCCTCGCGCTCCAGCGCCGCCAGCTCGTCGAACCCCCCGACATGGGAACCGTCGATGAAGATTTGTGGCACCGTGCGCCGCCCGCCGGCACGCTCCATCATCCTGTCGCGGTCGGCGGGGTCGCGCGAGACGTCGGTCTCCGCGAAGGCCACGTCCTTGGACTTCAGGAGCCGCTTCGCGGCGTGGCAGAAGCCGCAGAGCGGCGTGGTGTAGATCTCGACACTGGCCATGACCGGGCCCTCTTCGCATGAATTCGGCGGAGACCTAGTCATCCCGCGCCACGCGCGCCAGTGCCAGCACCCGCACGTCGAGGGCGCCGGCCGAATGGGCCGCCTCGGTGCAGGCGGCGAGCGTGGCCCCCGAGGTCAGCACGTCGTCGACAAGGATCACCGACCGTTCCGCCATCGTCGCGCCCCGTTTCGGATGGGGGAGATCGCGCCCTCGAGTTCGGCGAACCGCTGCGACAGGCCCTTGCCGTCCAGGATCATGGTGCGTCGCGGCCGCAGGAGCGCCTGCGGCTCCACCTCCGACCCGGTGCGCCGGGCAACGGCCCGCGCGAGGAGGGCGGCCTGATTGTAGCGCCGCTTCACCCGACGCGTCCAATGGGCGGGGACCGGAACGAGGAGCGGCGCGGCCGGCCAGATCGGCCCTCCGGCCTCGGCCATCCAGCGCGCCGCCGGCTCCACGAGATCGAGCCGGTCGGCATATTTCAGCCGCAGGACGAAGCCGCGCGCCGTGCCGCCGTAGAGCAGCGCCGCGCGCCCCCGGCTCCAGGGCCGGCCGATCTCCAGGCAGGAATTCGCAACGCATCCAGGCCTCGCTCTCGCCGTCGCCCGGCAGGGGGACGCCGCAGAGGTCGCAGACCGGGCCCCGGATGAAGGGCGTCCCGGCCCAGCATTCCGCGCAGAGCTGGCCGGTGGCCACCGTCTCCCGGTCGCACATGGCGCAGGTCGGGGGGTAGATCGCGTCGAGCAGCGATTGCCAGACCCCCATCGGCCTCTTACCTCTCGACCATGACGACATCACCGCCCCGCCTCGCCGACCGCAAGGCGCTCGCCCGCCACCGGTCCCGATCCCGGCCTGAAGCGCTGTTCCTGCACGAGATGGCCGCCGATCAGATCGAGGATAGGCTCGACATGGTTAAGCGGTCGTTTACCAGGATGGCGATCGTCACCGGCCATCCCGAGTTCTGGCAGGGCCGCTTCCCGCGGGCTAAGGTCGTGCCGGACAGGCCGACGCTCGACCTACCGCCCGGTGCCCATGATCTGGTGCTGCACGCCATGGCGCTGCACTGGGCCGACGATCCCGTCGGGCAGCTCGTGCAGTGCCGCCACGCCCTCGTGCCAGACGGGCTCTGCCTCTCGGTGTCGCTCGGCGGGCAGACGCTCACGGAACTCCGCGTCGCGCTGGCGGAGGCCGAGACGCGGCTTTCCGGCGGCCTCTCGCCCCGTATCGCGCCGATGCTCGAGTTGCGCGACGGCGGCGCCCTGCTGCAGCGGGCGGGCCTCGCGCTTCCGGTCGCGGATGCCGAACGCCTGGCCGTCACCTACGAGGATGCCCTCGCCCTCATGCGGGAGCTCCGCGCGATGGGCGAGGGAAACGCGCTCGCCGCGCGCCACGTGCGGCCGCCCGGCCGGGCGTTCTTCGCCGAGGCGGGCGCCCTCTATGCCGACCGGTTCCCCGCCGCCGACGGACCCGGGCGCGTCCACGCCACGTTCGAGCTGATCCACCTCTCGGGCTGGTCGCCGGCGGCGGACCAGCCGCAGCCACTCCGTCCGGGCTCCGCCGGGGCGCGCCTCGCCGATGCGCTCGGCACCTCGGAGCGGCCTCTCCGCGACGAAAAGGCGCCGCGCCGCGATTGACCCCTTCGGCCAAATCATTATCCCGACCGCAATCCGCCGGGGCGAGGACAGGACAGACAGAGATGCTGGACGCGAAATCCGACAAGGCCACGCCGCTCTTTTCCGCCGAGGACGCCACCCGGCCGGAGACGGCGCCCGCCGACCACCCCGCGATCCCGAAGGCGAAGGTCGGCATCCTGCTGGCCAATCTCGGGACGCCGGACGGCTACGATTACTGGTCGATGCGCCGCTACCTGAACGAGTTCCTCTCCGACAAGCGCGTCATCGACTATTCTCCGCTCGTCTGGCAGCCGCTGCTGCAGGGGATCATCCTCACCAAGCGGCCGTTCTCCTCGGGCGCGGCCTATCGTTCGATCTGGAACGAGGAGGCGGGGGAAAGTCCGCTGATGACGATCACCAAATCGCAGACGGCGAAACTGTCCGGCGCCCTCTCGCAGCGGTTCGGCGACAGAGTGATGGTCGATTTCTGCATGCGCTACGGCAATCCCTCGACCGTCTCCCGCGTCCGACGGATGGTGCAGGAGGGCTGCACGAGGATCCTGTTCTTCCCGCTCTATCCGCAATATGCGGGCGCGACCGTGGCGACCGCCAACGACCAGTTCTTCCGCGCCCTGATGAAGGAGAAATGGCAGCCCGCCTCGCGCACCGTGCCGCCCTATTTCGACCGGCCCTCCTATATCGACGCGCTGGCGAGATCGGTGGAGCGGACCTACGGCGCGCTGGAGACACCGCCCGACATGCTCGTCTGCTCCTATCACGGGGTGCCGCAGCGCTACCTGATGGAGGGCGACCCCTACCATTGCCAATGCCAGAAGACGACGCGGCTCCTCAAGGACCGGCTGGGCTGGCGGGACGACCGGATCACGACGACCTTCCAGTCCCGCTTCGGTCCCGAGGAATGGCTGAAGCCTTATACGGTGGAGGAGGTCGCGCGGCTGGCTGAGCGGGGCGTGAAGCGCATAGCCGTCTGCGCGCCCGCCTTTTCCGCCGACTGCATCGAGACGCTGGAAGAGATCAACGAGGAGATCCGCGAGAGCTTCGAGCACGCGGGCGGAGAGAGCTTCACCTACATCCCCTGCCTCAACGACGACGCGGCCCATATCGCCGCGCTCGAGGAGGTCATCGTGAAGAACCTCTCCGGCTGGCTCTGAGGCCGACGGACGAAAAAGGGCGGCCGGAACTCCGACCGCCCCTCATGAAGCCGAAAGCCTTGGGCTCAGTCGGTCGCGGCCACCGCGGCGACAACGGCCAGCAGCAGAAGCGGAACCACGAAGCCGGTCGAGGAGGCCGACGATTCCTCGACGACGACGGCCGGCTCCATCACCGGGGCGGGCTCGGCGACCATGCCGCCCGCGAAGGCGCTGGTGGCAGCGACGGACAGGGCAGCGGCAAGAGCGATCTTCTTCATGTCATTTCTCCAGTTTCGCCTGGTGCCTAGAGTGGAGCGAGGCGGCAGCAGGCACCGAAACACTGTACCTCGACCGTGGTATACGCATCAAGGCGCACGGCAGGCAAAGCCCGCTGGAGCGGGGAAGGGTCCAAACCGACCCGAAGCTGTCAAATAAGCAACACCTGGGTCCCCACCGTCGTGAGGCCGAAAAGCTCCTCGATATGCTGGTTGTAGAGGCCAATGCACCCGTTCGAGGAGCGCCGACCGATCTTGCGGGTGTCCTGCGTCCCGTGGATGCGATAGTATCGCCAGCCGAGATACAGGGCATGCGTGCCGAGCGGATTGTCCGGACCCGGCCCGATGAAGTCCGGCCAGTCGGGGTTTCGTTCCTTCATCTCCGGCGTCGGCGACCAGCTCGGCCCCTCGACCCTTCGAATCACCTCCGTCCGGCCGCGACGCGTCAACTCGTCGGTCTGCGGAACCGAGGTCGGATAGAGCTTGTAGACGGATTCATCCGCGCTCCAGAAATGCAGCGCGCGCGACTGGACGTCGCCGAGAATGGCCCCATGGGCGAGCGTGTCGAAATAGGGTCGCCAGTCGAGCGTGCGAAAGCTCGACGCGTTGCGACGCGTCTCCGAAGTCACGGGCGCACGGAACTCGGTGGTCCCCGCCACCTGCGCGAGTGCCGGCGCCGCGAGCAGGCAGGCCGCACCGGCCACTAAGGTCCGACGGTTCGGACCGGGGATGCTGGAACGTCTCATGGGAACTGCCTCGTTCGTGCCCTGTTTTTTCCCTCAGCCTACGCACCGGCACCCTGTCGCGCAAATCACGCGGCCGTCAGGCCGAGTCCCCGGGGCCGTCGCCCTTCGATTGATACAGGCCTCGGCTGCCGGTAATCGGGCGGCATCGAACAAGGAGGTCGACCATGCCGCGTCCGATCGCCCTCGCCGCCCTGCTTGCGCTCGCGGCCTGCGCCTCGGCACCGCCCACCGCCTACGACCCTGCCGGTCGAGCCGGGCCAAGGGTCTATCCGATCGAGCCGGGCATGTCCGATGCCGTGCAGCTGAGATTCCTCGACGGCGTGAATGCGATCCGCCAATCGGCCGGAGCCGCGCCGCTGGCGCTCGACTCCGAGTTGATCGCCGCCGCCGCCACCCATTCGCGCGACATGAGCGTGCAGAACCGGCCCTGGCATTTCGGCTCCGACGGATCCTCGCCGCTCGACCGGGTGGACCGGGTGGGCTATCCGGGCCGGCTCCTCGGCGAGAACATCTCCGAGACCTACGAGACCGAACTCGAGACCCTCGCCGCCTGGATGGACGCGCCCGAGACCCGCGGCATTCTCCTCGACCCGGACGCCCGCGACCTCGGCTTCGCCTGGTTCCAGGAGCCGAACGGGAAGATCTGGTGGACGATGGTGACCGGGACGCGCCGATCCACCGCCATCGCGCAGACCCGCGGCACCCGCGTCGCCCCGCCGGTGGAGCGCTGAAGGCTCTTGCCGATCGGACCCTCCCTCAGGGATAGATGCTGATCGGGGTTCCGTCCTTCACCATCGCGTAGATGTGCTCGATCTCCTCGTCGGTCACCGCGATGCAGCCGGCCGTCCAGTCGGCCGGCAGACCCTTCACGTAGGCCGGGCCGCGTCCGTGGATGAAGATGTCGCCCCCCGGCGGGCGGGCGAGGGCGCGCGCCACCTCCACGTCCCGTCTATTGGGGTAGGAGATGCCGACGGACAGGTGGAACCGGCTGTCGGGGTTGCGCTTGTCGATTAGGTACTGGCCCTCCGGCGTCCGCCCGTCGCCCTCGTATTCCTTGTGACCGTCGGGCGCGAAGCCCAGGCCGACCTCGAAGGCCCGGAGGACCACATTGCTGTGCAGCAGGTAGAGCTGCCGCTCGCTCTTGTCAATGACGACCCGCGTCACCTCGGGTCCGTCATAGGTTCGGAACTTCGACGATCCACATCCGGCCAGACCGGCCAGGACGAGACCGACGAGGATCGCGCGGATCACTGCCATGGATACTGCCCTCTGCCTCGCGGGATTTGCTCCCGTCTCCTGGTCTCCGGGAATAACGCCCCGGGCGGCGTGAATCCCCTCACGAAATCGCGATAATGGTTAACCTATGCCCTCGAGAGGCACGCGGCCAGTTCCACATGCGTCGACCATCGGAACTGGTCCACCACCCGCACCCAGTCGAGCGCGAATCCCGCCGCCGCGAGGATCGCCGCGTCCCGCGCGAATGTCGCGGGGTTGCACGACACCGCCGCCACGCGGGCGATCCGGGACCCCGCGATCTCCCGCATCTGCGCCTCTGCCCCCGCGCGCGGCGGGTCGATCACCGCCGCATCGAAGCCCGCGAGCTCGGCCGCAGCCAGCGGATCGCGGAAAAGGTTGCGGCGGACGGCCTCCAGCGGGCGGTGGCCGAAGCCGTGCCGCCAGGCACTCTCCATCGCCGCGACCATCTCCGCGTCCCCATCCACCGCGCGCACCTCCATGCGGCGCGAAAGCGGCAGCGCGAAGGTGCCGCATCCCGCAAAAAGGTCGAGCACGCGCCGCGCCTCTCCCACCGCCCGGCTCACGCAGGCGATGAGCGCCTGCTCGCCTTGCCGCGTGGCCTGCAGGAAGGCGCCGGGCGGCGGCACAACGTCGATGCCGGCGATGCGCTGCCGCGGCGGACGCGCCTGCAGGACCGGCTCGCCGTCAAGCGTCAGGCGGGCGAGATCGGCACGGCCGGCGATCTCTGCCAAGGCGGCGCGGACCTCGCGGCCGTCCCGCCCGCCCGTCAGGGCCACGTCGAGCCCGTCCGGCCCCTCCGCGACATGGAGCGCGAGCTCCCCCTTCCGCCTCGTCGCCACCTCGGCGATCTCCGCGAGCGCCGGCAGCGCCGCCTCGATCCCGGCCGCGACCACGCGGCACCCCTCGATTCCGGTGATCGTGCCGGACCGCCTCCCGTGGAAGCCCACGACCACGCCGGACCGCGACCGGCGCGCGGCGAGGACCGCGCGCCGCCGGCTCCGGGGTGGCGAGGTCGCGATACCGCGGATCGGCGCCGGCAGACCCTTCGCGGCCAGAGCGTGGCGCACCACATCCGTCTTCCACTCGCCGACGAACGGATCGGAGGCATGCATCACGGAACAGCCTCCGCAGAGGGCGTAGTGCGGGCAGTCGGGCTCCACCCGCTCGGCCGCGGGGCTCAGGATCCGCGGGCTCTCCATCCGGCCCGCCCGGACCTCCCCCTCGACCTCCTCGCCCGGAAGGGCGCCGGCGACGAAGACTGGTCCCGGCGCTATTCCGTCGCCCCGGTGGCCGAGCCGTTCGATCCTGAGCCGCATCTACTCCGCCGCCTCGCCGTAGCCGATGAATCCCCCCGACTGGCGCTTCCAGTAGCGGGCATAGATGCCGTCCAGCGCGAGAAGCTGCCGGTGCGTGCCCTGCTCCACGATCCGGCCGGCCTCGAGAACGATGATCCGGTCCATCCGGGCGATCGTCGAAAGCCGGTGGGCGATGGCCAGCACGGTCTTGCCCTCCATAACCCGTTCGAGTGCCGTCTGGATCGAGGCTTCCACCTCCGAATCCAGCGCCGACGTCGCCTCGTCGAGCACCAGAATGGGCGCATCCTTCAGGATCGCGCGGGCGAGCGCGATGCGCTGGCGCTGCCCGCCCGATAGCTTCACGCCGCGCTCGCCGAGATGGGCGTCGTATCCCCGTCGCCCGCGGAAATCCCGCAGATCGAGGATGAAGTCGTGGGCCTCCGCCTGCCTCGCCGCCGCGACCATCTCGGCCTCGCTAGCGTCGGGGCGGCCGTAGAGGATGTTCTCGCGCGCCGACCGGTTGAACATCGCCGTCTCCTGCGTGACCATCCCGACCCGGCGGCGCAGGCTTTCCTGGGTCACGTCGCGCACATCCCTCCCCGCAACCGTGACCCGGCCCGCTTCCACGTCATAGAGACGCAGAAGCAGCGCCACCAAGGTGGACTTACCGGCGCCGCTCGCGCCGACCACGCCCACCTTCTCGCCCTCGTGCAGCGTGAGGCTCACGTCGCGCAGGCCGCCGATGTCGCGCCCGTAGGTGAAGCTCACCCCCTCGAAGCGCACCTCGCCGCCCCGCGGCAGCGCCGGGGCGGCGCCGGCATCGGTGAGCTGGTGGGGGGGCGTCAGCGTGTTCATCCCGTCCTCGACCTCGCCCACATTTGCGTACATCGCCATCAGCGTGAAGCTGACCCAGCCGGTCATCTGCGCGATACGGATCGAGATCGCGCCGGCGGCGGTGATGTCTCCGGGCGTCGCCAGCCCCCGCGTCCAGAGCCACAGCGTCCCCCCGATCAGCAGCACCGGCAGGATACCGGCGAGCGTCATCAGCGTGAACCGGAACCCCGCCGACAGGATGCCGTAATCCACGACCTTCTCGCGGAACGTCGCGATCGCGTCGAGCGCGGCGCGGTCCTCCTGGTCGTCATGGGCGAAGAGCTTCACCGTCTTGATGTTCGTCACCGTGTCGACGACCTGTCCGGACACCATCGCCCGGCTCGCGGCGCGCGCCTTCGACCGCGCGCGGACGCGCGGCATGAACCACCGGATCGTCCAGAGATATCCCGCCACCCAGACAAGCAGCCCAAGCGCCATCCACAGGTTGATCGTGGTCAGCAGCAGCGCCGAGCCGATGAGCGAGGCCAGCGCGAAGCAGACCACGTTGATGAACTCGGTCGCCACGTCGGTGATCGCCCGCGAGGTCTGCATCTGCTTCTGGGCGATGCGGCCGGCGAAATCGTCGTCGAAGAAGGTGACGGCCTGCCCGAGTGTCCAGCGATGCAGCCGCATCAGCACCATCGGATTGACGTTCGGCGCCACCATGATGGAGTTCGAGGCCGAGGAGAGGCCGAACATGAGCGGTCGCAGCAGCAGGAAGAACGCCCCCACGCCCATGAGCAGCAGGAAGTTCTCGGCGAAATATCCCTCGATCCCCTGATCGACCGCCGAATCCACGACCCGGCCGAGGATCACCGCCGTCGCCACCTCCGCCGTGCCCGCGATGGCCGAGAGCGCGCCGGCCACGACCATCCAGCCCCAGGATCCCGCAAGCGCCCAGAGAAAGAAGCGCCAGAGCGTCCGCGGCGGCGGCCCCTCCGCCGGGCGGAAGGCGTCGATCAGTCCGGCGAGCTGCCTCATTCCGCCGCCTCCGTGCGGGGCTCGGCCGCGAGATCGAGAAATCCACCCGATTGGCGTGCCCAGAGCCGGGCATAGAGGTCGCCCCGCGCGATCAGGTCCGCATGCGCGCCTTCCTCCACCACGCGCCCGGCATCGAGCACCACGATCCGGTCCATCCGCGCGATGGTCGACAGCCGGTGCGCGATGGCGATCACCGTCTTGCCCTCCATCACCCCGTACAGCGTCTCCTGGATCGCGGCCTCCACCTCGGAATCGAGCGCCGAGGTGGCCTCGTCCAGCACGAGGATCGGCGCCTCCTTCAGGACCGCCCGCGCCAGCGCGATCCGCTGCCGCTGTCCTCCGGAGAGCTTCACGCCGCGCTCGCCCACATGGGCGTCGTAGCCGCGCCGGCCGGCGGAATCCTCGAGCTCGGGGATGAAGTCGTGCGCCTCGGCCCGCCGCGCGGCCTCGACCATCTCTTCCTCGCTCGCCTCCGGCCGGCCGTAGAGGATGTTCTCCCGGACCGAGCGATGCAGGAGCGTGGCCTCCTGCCCCACCATGCCGATCTGCCGCCGCAGGCTCTCCTGCGTCACCTCGGACACGTCCTGCCCGTCGATCAGGACGCGGCCCGATTCCGCATCGTAGAACCGCAGCAGGAGCTTCACCAATGTCGACTTGCCCGCCCCGGACCGGCCCACGAGCCCGACCTTCTCGCCGGGGGCCACCCTGAGCGACACCGCATCGAGACCGCCCCGCCCCCGCCCGTAATGGTGCGAGACCGCGTCGAAGGCGACCTCTCCGCGGACGAGATCGAGCGCTCCGGCACCCGGCCTGTCGGTCAGGGCGATGGGCTGGGCGATCGTCTCCATTCCCTCGGCGACGACGCCCAGGTTGCGGAAGAAGGAGCTGACCGCCCACATGATCCAGCCGGTCATGCCGTTCAGCCGCAGCGCCAGGCCCGTGGCGGTCGCCACGACGCCCACGCTCGCCGCGGCCCCGGCCCAGAGCCAGACCGCCGAGCCGACGAGACCCACGATCAGCGCACCGTTCAGCGCGACGAGCGACACGTCCATCAGCGTGTAGAGCCGCATCTCGCGCTGGAACGTCGCCCGGGCGTGCTCGATCGCCTCGCGCCCGTATTCCAGCTCCCGGTCGTGATGGGCGAAGAGCTTCACCGAATGGATGTTGGTGTAGCTGTCCACCACCCGGCCGGTCACCTGGCTGCGCGCGTCGGACGCCGCCTGGCTCGCCGGGCCGATCCGCCTGACGACCCAGCGCACCAGGAGCGCGTAGAGCGCCGCCCAGATCGCCAGCGGAACGGCGAGACCGGGATGGGCGTCAGACAGCAGGATCGCCGCGCCCGCCACGTAGGCGACGGCGAAAGTGAGGGCGTCGAAGATCTGGAACACCGCCTCTCCCGCTGCAGGCGGGGTCTGCATGATGCGATTGGCGATGCGGCCGGCGAAATCGTCCTCGAACCAACCCACCGATTGCCGCATGACGTGACTGTGCGCCCGCCAGCGGAAGACGGTGCCGTAATTGGGCATGATCGCGTTGTTCAGGATCAGGACGTTCACCGCCTGCAGGGCGGGACGCAGAAGAAGGATCGCCAGCGCCACCCCCAGCAATTCCAGGCCGTGCGCGCGCCACAGCGCCTCGCGCCCGGTCGCCGAGAGCAGGTCGACGAGCCGGCCCATGTAGCCCAAGAGCCAGATCTCCACCGCCGCCACCAGGATCGAGCTGAGCGCGGCCAGCGCGAAGACGGCGCGGAACGGGCCGGAATAGGATCGGATGAAAGGCCACAGCCGACGCGGCGGCGCGTCGGTCACCTCATGCGGGGCATAAGGATCCACCAGATTCTCGAAATACCGGAACATGCGGGCCTCTCGGGCGTCGCCCGCGAACATAAGCCCTCCGGGCCGAAAGGGAACCACCCTGCCGGGACCGGGCGCCCGTCCGGGGGCAGGTCTGTCCAGACCCTTGCCCGCGGCCCGGACCTCCCGGCGGCGATACCGTCCGGCCAGATGCGCTCCGCAGCGTCGACGCCGATCGGGGGGGCAGGGCGCTCGAGGTCAGTCCGATCTGCCCCCCCGCCTCAGGAAATCGGTCAGCTTCCCGGGCGAGATCGGCTTCTCGAGGATCTCGGCGGATTTCATGGCATCGCCCAGATACTGGGCCGAATGCCCGGTCAGGAAGGCGAAGGGCACACCGCTTTCCGCCAGGAAGCCGGCGAAGTCCTGACTGGTGTGGTTGCCGAGATTGAAGTCGAGCACGGCAAGGTCGGGCAGTTCCGCATCCACCGAGGCCCGGGCATCCTCGGCCCTGTGAAACGGGCCGAGCACGCGCGCGCCGGATTCCTCCACCAGAAGCGCGAGATCCAGCGCCAGCAGGACGTCGTCCTCCAGAACGAGGACCGTCTTGGGTCCGGGCGTGTCCTGCGTCGTCATGCCAGCGCCTCCTCGGGCAGGAACAGGTCGTATTCCAGTCCGTCCGGCCCGAAACGCAGCTCCGCCGTCGCCTCGAGCTGGGACGGCACGACCCGGGTCAGTACGGTCGTGCCGAACCCCGTATGTCGCTCGGCTTGCGACGCCGGAACGCCGCTTTCTCGCCACTTGATGCGCAGGGTCCTTCCGGATCCGTTTCTCGACGCGACGTCCCAGTCCACCCGGACCCGGCCCCGATCGCGCGAGAGCGCCCCATATTTCGCAGCATTCGTTGTCAATTCGTGAAAGGCAAGGATCAGCGTCTGCGCCGCCCGAGGTTGCAGCTTCGCGCACGGGCCATTGAGTTCGATGGCGCCGCCGCCCCGGTAGGCGTCCAGCTCGAGTTCGAGGAGTTCCCGGAGCACCATGCCGCTCCAGCTTTCCTCGGCGAGCGCCTGGTGCGCAACCGCGAGAGCCTGGAGCCGCGCCTCGAGTCCCGCCCGATACTCATCCAGCGACCTGGCGGAGCGTCCTGTCAGGCGCGCGATGGTGCTCACGGTCGCCAGGATGTTCTTCACCCGGTGATCCAGTTCGGCGGACACGACCTCGAGCCGCTGCTCCTCCTGCTTGCGCCGGGTGATGTCGATATTGAGACCGACCCAGCTCTCGATCCCGCCATCGGCGGCCCTGACCGCCCGTCCGATGGCCAGCACGTGGGCCTTCTCGCCGTCGGGCGACAGGATTTCGTGCTCGGCCTGCCAGTCCGCGCCGGTGCGGCAGCATTCGAGCCAGGCGGCGAGCGCCTCGTCGCGCGTCTCGGGAGGCAGAGCCCGGACCCAGCCCCGGCCCTGCATTTCCTCCAGGCTCATCCCGGCGAGCTCGAGGAAGCTCCGGCTGACATAGGTCAGCTCGCCCCCTCCGTCGGCGATCCAGACGCCGAAGGGGATCGCCTCCCCGATCGTCTGATAGAGCCGGTTCGACCGTTCGAGCTCCTGCTCGAGTTGGCGGCGTTCGGTGATGTCCATCGCCGCCGAGATCACCCCGGTCACTTTCCCCGCATCGTCCCGACGCGGCACGAGGTTGACCATGAGGTGCCGGGTCTCGTCGCCCTGCGGCATCGTCGCGGGCAGCTCCATGGACCGCGTCTCGCCGGAGAGGACGGCGTCGAACGGCGCCTCCAGCATGCGCGCCGCTTCCGGGCCGATCACCTCCCGCACCGGGGCGCCGATCTTTTCCGACGGATCGACGCCGTAGACCGCATGGGCCTCGTTCAGAAGCTCGTAGCGCAGATCGGCATCGATGATCGAGACTTCGACGGGAAGCGCGTCGGTGAGCTGCCCGAGTCGGCGCGCCTCGTCCGCCACGCGCTTGCGCTCGGCCGCGCGGACGATCGAGAGCCAGAGGACGTTGGAGACGCTGTAGAGGAAGTTCACGTCGTCGAGGTCGAAGCCGCACCGGCCCGTCTCGCTCTCGTGCGCGCCGAGAACCCCCCAGGGATCGGCGACGGGGCCGATCGTCACGCTGGCGCCGCACCGGATGTCGTGATCCTTGAGCAGGGGAGGAGCGATGAACCGCCTCTCCTCCGCGAAGTCCTCGACGACCACCGGCTGCGCCCGGAGCAGGGTGTAGCCGGCTTGGGATTCGGCGCCGGTCCCGACCCGCGCGGTCCCGACCAGCCCCTCCTTCCAGCCGACCCCGCTGCGCAAGAGCAGGGTCCTGCCGCCGGGCTCGCGCTCGAGGATCTTGACAAACCGCACGTCGAGATGTCGCGAGACCTCTTCGACCGCCCGCTGGAACAACTCGTCGAAATCGCTCTCCTCGAGAGCGAGCCGCCCGAGTTCGGCGACCGCGCCCTGCTGGGCCTCGCGGATCTTGGCGTTCTCGGTTGCCTGCCTGAGCCTGGTGACGTCGGTGAAGGTGACGACAACCCCGTCGATGCGGTTCTCGCTCGTGCGATAGGGACGGACCCGCCGGATCAGGTGGCGACCCTCATCCGTCGCGACCTCCGCATCGATCTCGCGGAGATCGCGGAGGCACAGCCGCGCGTCCTCGAGCAGCGTACCGTCCTTCACCCGCAGCGCGATGTCTTCCACCGGGCGGCCCGCGTCGCCGTCGATGATCCGCATGATCTCCTTGATCGCGGGCGTGAAGCGGCGGATCACGAGGTCGGTATCGAGGAAGATCACCGCGATATTGGTTGACGTCAGAAGGTTGTGCAGGTCGTTGTTGGCCGCCTCGACCTCCTCGACCTTGTCCTCGAGCTGGTCGTTCACGGTGGAGAGCTCTTCGTTGAGCGATTGCAGTTCCTCCCGCGAGGTCTCGAGCTCCTCGTTCGTGGACTGGAGCTCCTCGTTCATGCTCATGACCTCTTCGTTCGAGGCCTTCAGCTCCTCGTTCGCCGTCTCCATCTCCTCGATGGTGGATTGCAGATCCTCGCGGGTCGACTGGAGTTCGTATTCCAGCGCCGCCACATGGCTCTGCTCCTTCACCGACGCGGCGGCGCGGGACGCCTCCCGGGCCCGGCGCGCCTCGTCCGCATCCTCCGGACTGGAGATGTCCTCGAAATGGACGAGGTACATCGGCTCGCGCCTCCCGGAGGCGGCGATCCGCTCGCAGGAGATCCGGATGGAGACCTCCGAGCCGTTCCGGAGCACCCGATGCGCCTCGATCTCGGCCGCGCGCCTGTCGTTGGCAATGCTGTGGAGGACGGTACGAAGCTTGCCCTTGATCCCGTCGAGAGCCATCTCGAAGAGGTCCTGCGTCGGTGCGCCGGCGGGAAAGTCGAGATACTCCCGCACCGGGCCGTGATAATATTGCGCCTCGAACCTGTCATCCACCAGGACCGTCGCGGGCGCGAAGCGCTCGAGCATGCGCCGCCGCGCCGCGTCGATCGGCGAACCCGCCGGCGGACCGGGGGGCTCGGCGCGCATCGCCGGCCGGTTCGACGACCCCGCCGGCACGATCGGGAAGCTACCCGCCGGCGCGCGCGCCACGTCGGCGCGGCGGTAGATGCGGTGGGTGTTATCCACGGCCTCGAACAGCCGACCGGGACGCTTGGCATTCTCGGAATTGCCGAGGAGCAGATGCCCGTCCTCCGTCAGGGCGAAATGGAACATCTCGATCATCCGCTTCTGCACGTCCGTTTCGAGATAGATCATCAGGTTGCGGCAGGTGATGACGTCGAGATTCGAGAAGGGCGGGTCGGAGATGACGTTCTGCGTCGCGAAGACGACGGTCTCGCGCAGCCGCTTGTTGACGCGCAGCGCACCGTCCTCCTCGATCATGAACTTGCGGCGGAAGGTCTCCGGAATATCGCCGGCGACGACCGACGAGTAGCGACCGCTCCGCGCGGTCTCGATGGCGCGGTCGTTGAGATCCGTGGCGAAGATCTGGACATCGATCTGCTTCCCCTGCCGGTCGATCCGGTCGAAGATCGCCATCGCGAGCGTGTAGGCTTCCTCCCCGGTCGCGCAGCCGGGCACCCAGGCGCGGATGATGCCGTTCCTGGGCTTCCGGTGAACGAGCGGATCGATCACTTTGGTGGCGAAGGCCTGCCAGACCTCGCGCTCCCGGAAGAAGCGCGTCACCCCGATCAGCAGATCGCGGAAGAGCAGGTTCACTTCCTCCGGCGATCTCCGCAGCAGCGACAGGTAATCCTCGAGCGTGTCGCTCTGCCGGATCCCCATCCGTCGCTCGATTTGCCGCTCCACGGTGGCTCTCTTGTAGCTGTGGAAATCGTAATCCGTCTGGTCGCGCAGGATGCTCAGGACGGAGAGGAACGAGTCGGGTGCAGTCTCCGACAGCCCGGTCTCGCCGCGGTCGAGATAGGGGTGGGCGAGGAACGTCACCAACCGCTCGCCGATCTCGGCGGCGGGCGAGACGAAATCGACGAGCCCGGTGGCGATCGCCGATCTCGGCATCCCGTCATACTCGGCCTCCTCCGGGGTCTGCACCATGACCATGCCACCGGCGGCCTTGATCTCTCGAAGACCGAGCGTTCCGTCCGTGCCGGTGCCCGACAGGATGATTCCGATGGACTTCTCGCACCTGACCTCGGCCAGGCTGCGGAAGAAGTAATCGATGGAGAGACGCACGCCCTTCTCCTGCACCGGCTCGTCGAGGAACAGGCCGTGATCCGTCAACCGGATGAACTTGCCCGGCGGAATCACGAAGAGCGTGTCGGGCGCGAGCGCCATGTCGTTCTCCGCCTGGCGGACAGGCATCGCCGTATGCCGCGCCAGAAGGTCGGCCATCATGCTCTCGTGGTTCGGGTCGAGATGCTGGATCAGGATGAAGGCCGCCCCGGAATTGGTGGGGAGTTTCTCCAGAACGCGCTTGTAGGCCTCGAGCCCCCCGGCCGAGGCGCCGATCCCCACGATCGGAAAATCGTCCTTGCTACCCATCGCCTCCCCGTGAGCGCTGAAACCATGCCCGGCGAATGAAGACCATGCCACGCAACCCGCTCGCCGTCACGGCCAAATCAGGGAGCCGGATCGCGCGCCTGCCCGGAGTGGACAGCGCCTCACCGCGCCCGGGAAGAAGCCGGTTGGGCGGCGCATCCCAAGGACGCGCCAGCAAGACGTGCGCGGGATCGGCGTCGCGCCGCCCGGTATTCTCGCCGCGACGTGGGCGGCCGGATCGACTGGCCTTCTCCGCCGGAAAGGAAAACCGGCGCCCAAGGACGAAGCCGCTCCGCGGCATTGGCGCTCTTGGCGGGTGTCGGGCACTGATCTGATCTCCGCGCATTCGGGAATGGGCGCGCCTGGCTGACGATTGGGATCTCTCAATCGACAGACAGGAGGGTTCCATGACGGAGGAGAGGATTTCGCCGCTGCGGGCGCGGATGATCGAGGACATGCGTATCCGCGGGATGGGCGAGAAGGCGCAGAAGGCCCATATCCGGGCGCTGAAGGATTTCGCGTCGTTTCTCGGTCGCTCGCCGGACACGGCCACGCCGGACGACCTGCGCGCCTACCAGCTTCACATGACCGATACCGGTGTCACGCCATCGACGTTCAACATGCGGATCGTGGCGCTGAGGTTCTTCTTCGGCATGACCTGCGGCCGCGAGGAGATGAAGCGGTACATGCAGTTCCGCACCGAGCCGCGGAAGCTGCCCGTGGTGTTCAGCGTCGAGGAAGTCTCCGACCTGCTGATGGCCGCGCCGGGACCCGGGCTGAAGTACCGCGCCGCGCTCAGCATTTCATATGGCGCGGGCCTCAGGGCCGCCGAGGTCTGCAACCTCAAGATCGGCGACATCGACAGCGACCGGATGCTGATCCATGTCGAGCAGGGCAAGGGGGGCAAGGACCGCAAGGTCATGCTGTCGCCGGGGCTGCTGGAGTTGTTGCGCAACTGGTGGCGCGAGGCCCACCCCGAAGGCTGGCTCTTTCCCGGCAAGCCGAGGATCAACCCGATCTCGCCGCGGCAGCTGAACCGGGCGTTCACCTCGGCGAAGAACATGGCGGGGATCGCCAAGCCGGCCACGCTGCATACGCTCCGCCACAGCTTCGCCACGCATCTGCTCGAGGCGAACACGGATGTCCGGGTGATCCAGGTCCTGCTCGGCCACGGCCCGAGCTGACGACCACGGCGCAGTACACGCATGTCGCCACCAAGATGATCCGCGACACGGTCAGCCCCTACGAGATGCTGGCGAAGCTCCAGGATCAGACCGTGAAGCGAAGTCTGGAGTGACGGGGCGCCGGGGTGTCCCGGCCGAGGCTGGAGCTCGCCGACATCTTCCGTGAGCACGGTCCCGCGTGGCGGCGGGCCCATGCCGGTCATGTGGGCCTGACCCAGCTGAAGGTCATGTCGGCGATCGAGGCCTGCCGCACGGAGGCGCTCGGTGGGCATGTGGCGGCCTGCGCCAGGTGCGGACACCAGCATGTCGCCTACAACTCGTGCAAGAACCGGCATTGCCCGAAGTGCCAAGGTGAGCCAATGGATCGCCAATGATGGGGTGGATGGCTCCCGCTCCCGGCATCGCAATGTGCCACATTGGGTGCTGTCACAGACCCATCGAGGGAGCCATCCATGGACGAGATTACCACCATCGGCGTCGATCTTGCCAAGAGCGTTTTCCAGATCCACGGCGTCCGGGAGGACGGTACGGTCGCGCTGCGCCGGAAGCTGCGGCGCGGCCAGGTTCCGGCCTTCTTCGAGGCCTGTCCGCCCTGCCTTGTCGGCTTGGAAGCCTGCGGTGGTGCGCACTTCTGGGCCCGCGAACTGATCGCCCCGGGCCACGACGTGCGGATCATGCCGGCGGCTTACGTGAAGCCGTATGTAAAGCGAGGGAAGACGGACGCTGCTGACGCCGAGGCGATTTGCGAAGCGGTGACGCGCCCGACGATGCGCTTCGTCCCGGTGAAGTCGGCCGCGCGCCAGGGCGCACTGGTCGACCACAAGACCCGGGACTTCCTGGTTCGCCAGCAGACCCAGCTGGTGAACACGATCCGGGCCCACCTGGCCGAGTTCGGGCTGGTCTGTGCCCGCGGCCTCCATAATGCAGATCGCCTGCTCGCCCTGATCGCGGAGGCGCCGGAGGCGGCGCGACCCGCTCTGGATCTCCTGGCCGGGCAGCTCTGCGAGACCCGGGACCGGATCGAGGAGGTTGCCGCGCGAATCGCGGCCGCCCAGAAGGAGGATCCGCTCGCCCGGCGGCTGACGACGATCCCCGGGATCGGCTCGCTATCCTCGAGCGCCTTCGCCGCCACCACGCCGGAGGTGGAGACCTTCAGGACGGGGCGGGATTACGCGGCCTGGCTCGGCCTCACCCCGCGGCCCCATTCGAGCGGCGGCAAGGAAAGACTTGGCCGGATCTCCAAGGCGGGCAACCGCTATCTTCGGCGACTTCTGTACCTGGGCGCGATGGCGCAGATCAGTGCAAGACGTTCCGGCAAGCCAGGTACGGACTGGCTGTGGCGGATGCTGGAGCGCAAACCGGTGAAGGTGGTGGCCGTCGCGCTGGCCAATCGTATGGCGCGGATCGTCTGGGCGCTCATCAAGACCGGAGACAGTTACCGGGCCAGTACGGCCTGAACGGAACAGCCGGGGTGCGTCCCGGCATCGAGACGGTGAGGCGCGGCGTGAGGTGATGGCAACGGACGGCGACACGGCATTCGGGACACCCAGTTCGGACCGACGCGCCTTCGAGCGCGTGCCATTGATTTGGACCCGACCGCCGGCGGACTTCATCAGGGCGCGCAGCCAAGGCGCTGCATCTTCGACGCCGTACACATGGCCGCGACCGACCAGGTGCCGAACCCTAACAACGCCCTTGCCACGCGGGAGCCATCCACACACGGTCCGAGAGACATTGGCGAACGCGGCCAGGGACTGGATGGCGGCGCGAGCGGAGGACCTCCTGCCGGTGGAGTACTTCCACGTCGTCTTCACCCTGCCGGCGGAGATCGCCCGCATCGCGTACTGGAACAAGCGCGAGGTCTACGGGCTGTTGTTCAAGGTCTCGGCGGAGACGGTGACGACGATCGCCGCCGATCCCCGTCACCTCGGGGCGCGCCTCGGCATGATCAGCGTGCTCCACACCTGGGGCTCGGCACTTACGCACCATCCGCATGTCCACATGATCGTCCCCGGCGGCGGCCTGTCGCCGGATGGCGCCCGGTGGGTGTCCTGCCGCCCGGGGTTCTTCCTGCCCGTCCGGGTTCTGTCGCGGCTGTTCCGGCGCCTGTTCCTGGACGGGCTCTCGGCACTCCATGAGGCCGGCAAGCTCGCCTGCTTCGCCGACCTTGGGGACCTGGCGGACCCTGTCGCCTTCGCCTCCTGGCTGGCGCCGCTGCGCAAGGTCGAGTGGGTGGTCTACGCCAAGCCTCCCTTCGGCGGGCCCGAGGCCGTGCTGGCCTATCTCGGCCGCTACACCCACCGCGTGGCGATTTCGAACAGCCGACTGGTCAGCGCCGATGCCGAGACCGTCGCGTTCCGCTGGAAGGATTATCGGATCAAGAACCGCGACCGCCTCAAGGTCATGCGGATCGCGACAGACGAGTTCATCCGCCGCTTCCTGATCCACGTCCTGCCGGACGGCTTCCACCGCATCCGTCACTACGGCCTGCTTGCCAGCGCGGGCCGCAAAGACACCATCGCCAGGGTTCGGGATCTCCTCGGGGCCCAGGGTCCGGCGGAACCCGGCGCAACCGATATCGACACGGCCCGGCCGCTGAGCCTGAGAGAGCCGGGCCCCGATTGTGGCGGACCGATGCGGATCGTCGAGACATTCCGGCGTGGCGAGCGCCCGACTCCCCGTGCCCCACCCCGGAGGGCTGCCGCATGATGACAGGGCCATCACCGTCGATACCCCCGAGCCGGAGCAGGCACGCGATCCGGAACAAGCCTGGGCTGTGCCGCCGCATCGCCGTGCCGCTGAATTCGGCATCGATCAACGGGCCCAACGCCATGGAGCGGTCCCTCGGACCCGCGGAGCAACCACCCTCCGTCGATCCCAGTCCGGCCATCGTGCCCGCAAATTCATGCCGAGGTTGGCAACGCCGCTCCGCTTTCCCCATAGACCATCGCCAACACCCCGCGGCTTCCTCCTTGGGAGGTTTTCCAACGCGGGCCGAGGTCACGCCCGGACCCGCGCGGCCGCCGCGGCCCGAATCGGAAAACCTTCACCAAACCGGAGCATCGCCATCCTGGCGCACCCGCCGCGTTCAATCGAGCAGGTCCTCCCGCGTGGCCCGGAAGCCCGAGGCGATCCAGTCCCGTTGCATTTCCCCGAGCCGCTGGCCGATCTCGGGCCCCTCGTAGCGATCCGCCAGAATCCGCGCCGGATACCGGGAACATCGCCGCCGCGCCCCGGTCGAGCCGCGCGTCGAGATCGGCCGGCAACGGCGCCGAGAAGCTCGCCGCACGCAGCAACTCGATGTCCCGGGCCGGCTCCCGACCGAGCCGCCAGGCGTTTTCCGCCGTGCCTGCCGCGCCGGCAATCCCCGCCCGGAGCACCGCGAGCCGCCGGTCCTTCTTCCGGGACAGGCGGAACCGGCCTGTCGCCTCCTCGCCGCCCAGGGACGCGAGCCGGCGCAGGGAATCAGGCGGGACGCCCAGAAGTCCCTCGAGATGGACGAGCGGCGCGAGCGCCGTCGCCGCCGCCCCCGGCAGGACCCGGGCGAGAAGTCCGGCCTGCGCCATCGCTGCGACGGAGGGGGCGGGGTCGGGCGCGGAGAGGAGCTTCAGCATCTCGTGGCCGACCCGTTCCGCGGAGAGCCGCTCGAGGCCCTCCGCGCCGGCGGCACAGGCCGCGAGCGCCTCGGCCTCGATGCCCTGCTCCGGATCGCCGTACCAGGCATGGAACCGGAAATAGCGCAGGATCCGCAGGTAGTCCTCGGCGATCCGTTCGGCCGCGGCGCCCACGAAGCGCACCCGCCGCGCCATCAGATCCGGCCAGCTGCCGAGCGGATCCACGACCGTCCCGTCCGCCTCCGCGTAGAGCGCGTTCATCGTGAAGTCCCGCCGCGCGGCATCCTCCGCCACCTCCGTCGAGAAGGCGACAACCGCGTGCCGACCGTCGGTCCTGACGTCGCGGCGGAAGGTCGTGACCTCGAGCGCCCGTCCCGCAGCCACAGCCGTGACGGTGCCGTGGTCGAGTCCCGTCGGCACGGTCTTCAACCCGGCTTCGGCGGCGACCTCCATCACCCGTTCGGGAGGGGCGTCCGTGGCGAGGTCGATGTCGTCCACCGGCGCGCCGAGCACCGCGTTGCGCACGCAGCCACCGACGAAGAGCGCCCGGTGCCCCGCAGAGGCGAGCGCCGCCATCAGTGCCTGCGCCCCGGCCTCGCGCCGCCAGGGACCGTCGACCCTCACGCCATCCGCTCCGCCAGCGCGCGCAGGATCCGGGCCGTCGCGCCCCAGACGTAGTAGGGTCCCCAGGGCACCGTGTAGTAGCGCCGCTCGGTGCCGCGCCACATGCGCGATTGCAGGGAATAGGCGGACGGATCCGTCAGATGGGAGAGCGGCACCTCGAAGATCTCCGCGACCTCCCCCGCTTCGGGCCTGAGCAACGGGCGGCCGCGGACTAGGGCAAGGACCGGCGTCATGGAATATCCCGTGACCGTCTCGTGGCCCGGCAACTCGCCGAGGATCTCCACGCTGTCGGGCGGCAATCCCGTCTCCTCCCAGGCTTCGCGGAGCGCGGCGGCCCGCGGCCCGGCATCCTGCGGCTCGACCTTGCCTCCCGGGAAGGCGATCTGGCCCGGATGCTGGCTGAGCGACGAGGAGCGCTTGGTCAGGATCACCCGCGCCTCCCGGGTCACCGCGACAAGGACGGCGGCACCGCGGAGCGGCCGCGTTCCGATCCGGGCCCCGACGGGATTCATATCGAAATCCGACGTTTCTCCGACATCCCGTTTCAGGGCCAGGGCAAGCCTGTCGCGCAGGTCACTCACCCTCGCCCGGCGCCCGTTCGGCCTCGAAACCCAGCGTTTTCGGATCGAACTCGTAATGAGCGCCGCAGAACTGGCAATCCGCCGTGACCATTCCCTCCTCGGTGGTCATCTGCGCGATATCCCTCTGGGAATAAATGGAAAGTGTCTGCCGCACCTTTTCCGGCCCGCAGGTGCAGCCGAAGGTCACCGGCTGCGCGTCGAACACTCTCGGCGTCTCCTCGTGGAAGAGCCGGACGAGCAGTTCCGTCGGCTGGACATGCGGCCCGATCAGCTCCGTCTCCTCGACCGTATCGAGCAAGTAGTTGGCGCGGCTCCAGTTTTCCGCCTCATCCCCGTCGAGCACGTCCTCGGCCGCGAGGAGGCCCGCCTCGCCGGACCCGCCCGCGTCGGGGCGGAGCGGAGAAGCCTTGGGCATGTGCTGGAGCATCACGCCGCCGGCCCGCCAGCGCGACGCCTCGCCGGGCTGGCGCGCCTGCCCGAAGCTCAGCGCGAACCGCGTCGGCAATTGCTCGGACTGGGCGAAATAGGTTTCCGCGCAGGAGGACAGCGACCCGCCCGCAATCGGCGTTATCCCCGAATAGGGCTTCATCCCGTCTCCCTGATCGAGCAGGAGCGCGAAATATCCCTTGCCGATCTGCCCGAAGGGCTCATGCTCTTGCGCGACTCTTTCCTCGTCGAAGCTCGCGTAGGCACGCATCCAGGCCGGACTGCCATCCTCTCCGGGCGCGTAGTAATCCGTCGCGATGAGTCGCACCGGACCGTCGCCGCGGACCTGAAGCGAGAGCTTCCAGCGCAGCTTGATCGTCTGGCCGATCAGCGCCGTCAGCATCGCCGCCTCCGCAACCAGCGCCTCGATCGCCGGAGGGTAGTCGTGCTGTGCCAGCACCTGCTCCAGCACCCCGTCGAGCCGCGCCACCCGTCCGCGTATATCCGACCGGTCGAGCTGGAAAGGCAGGACGGTATCGTCCCAGGCGATGGCGGATCCGAGGGTCATGGGCTTCCTTGCAGGACCGGGAATTGGCATACCGCGTCCATATAGGAGCCACAACGCCCCCTTGAACCCGGTGATATCCGATGATTGCCCGCTACGGCCCGCCACCGGAGCCCCGCCGACGCTACGTCAGACGGCCCGGCATCTACGCCGTCCTGATCCGCGGAGACCGGGTGCTGTTGACCCACCAGAAAACGCCCGAACGGGAATTCCAGCTTCCGGGCGGCGGGATCGACGCGGGCGAGTTCCCGCTTCAGGCGCTGCACCGCGAAGTGTTCGAGGAGACGGGGTGGCGCATTGCCGGGCCGCGGCGGATCGGCGCCTTCCGCCGGTTCGTCTGGATGCCGGAATACCGCATCCACGCGGAGAAGATCTGCCACATCTACGCCGCGCGGCCCCTCCTGCGGATCGGCCCGCCGCCCGAGCCGGGCCACAGCGCGGTGTGGCTTCGCGTGCCGGTCGCGGCCCGCGCGCTGGGCAATGCCGGTGACGCGGCGCATCTCGTCCGCGAGGCTCGGGCGCGCGGCCTGCCGACGGCGACTACTGCTCGTCGGCCGGTCGGTCCGGATCGGCGTCGGGCAGACAATTCACCGTCTCGCCGCCTCGCCACTGGTCGTTGATCAGGTCGCCCTCGGGCGACTCGAGGCCCCCTGTCAGGCGCAAATGCCCCTCGACCGCATCCACCATCACGTTGCCGAGATCTAGGGCCTCGCCGGCGCGGGTCGTGGCGTAATGGGTCAGCAACGCCACTGCGCTCTCCCGATCGCCGCTCTCCTTCAGGCCTCGGGCCCCGGATTCGACCCAGCCGAGATCGGCCATGCTCTCCGTCTCGAAGGCGTTCACGGCCTCGACGACGAGTGGCAGATAGGCGTCCTGCCGCGTACAGGTCAGATACATCAGGCGCTTGAAGATCCGACCGGCAAATTCCGTACCCTCCTGTTCCCGGAAATCCGGGTTCAGGAAGGATGAGGCCGCATCCTTCGTCAGGTAGCGGTGCTGCCCGTATTCGAGCGGCACCTCCTGCACCCCGAGCCACCACGGAAGGAACGGCGTCGTCACCGATCCGGTCGGGGCCACCCATATCTGAACGAGGTCCGCTTCGGTCTCCGCGTGCAGGTTGGCGACCTGTCCGTAGCCCGCTTCGTCGTCGGCGATCCTGAAGGTTTTTCGATGCGGGCCGTTGCGTGACGTCGGGCGTCCTGCGGGCCTCGGCCCGCGTTGACAAACCTCGGAAGGAGGAAGCCGCGTGGGCCTGGCACTGTCTATGGGAAAAGTGCGCTGAGGGTCCCGGCGACGGAGGTGTTTGGCCGACCGTCGGACTGAGGTCGACGGCAACCAGAGGCGTCTTGATTTCCGGCAAGGGTATTTTCTGAGCGCGGACGACGCCTGTGACCGGATGTTTGCGATCCGATCATGGTATCGGGCAAGCCGGAGGCGGTCCGGAACTCGAACGGGAACCGGGTCAGATATCGTGACACGGACGGGCGGTTCGTCATGCGGCCTGCTCCCATGGCGGGGCGCGGGATGATGGTCTCTCGCCGCGGCGGAAAATCTCGACGATGCGCATCGGTCCGCCGCAGCACGGACACGGCTCGCGCAGGGCGGGTCGCGCCGGCCAGCAGGCCGTAGTGCCGGATGCGGTGGAACCCGTCCGGTAGGACGTGGATCAGGAACCGGCGGATGAACTCGTCCGTGGCCAGCCGCATGACCTTTTGCCGGTCGCCGGTCTTGATCCGGTAATCTTTCCAGCGGAACGCGACGGTCTCGGCATCGGCGCTGACCAAGCGATGGTTCGAGATCGCGACGCGGTGGGTATAGCGGCTGAGGTAGGTCAGCACGGCCTCGGGCCCGCCGAAAGGCGGCTTGGCGTAGACCACCCATTCGGTCTTGCGCAGCGGGGCCAGCCAGGCGGCGAAGACGGCGGGATCCGCCAGCCCCTCCAGTTCGCCGAAGAATCGAAGCCCTCCTGCCTTGTGCAGGGCCACCAGCCCTTCGAGGAAGAGCCTCCGGAACAGCCGCGACAGGACGCGCACCGGCAGGAAGAACCCGGGGCGGCAGGCGATCCAACGGCTGCCGCCGGCGACAGGCCGCCGCCGGGCACGATCATGTGGACATGCGGATGGTGCGTAAGTGCCGAGCCCCAGGTGTGGAGCACGCTCGATCATGCCGAGGCGCGCCCCGAGGTGACGGGGATCGGCGGCGATCGTCGTCACCGTCTCCGCCGAGACCTTGAACAGCAGCCCGTAGACCTCGCGCTTGTTCCAGTACGCGATGCGGGCGATCTCCGCCGGCAGGGTGAAGACGACGTGGAAGTACTCCACCGGCAGGAGGTCCTCCGCTCGCGCCGCCATCCAGTCCCTGGCCGCGTTCGCCAATGTCTCTCGGACCGTGTGTGGATGGCTCCCGCGTGGCAAGGGCGTTGTTAGGGTTCGGCACCTGGTCGGTCGCGGCCATGTGTACGGCGTCGAAGATGCAGCGCCTTGGCTGCGCGCCCTGATGAAGTCCGCCGGCGGTCGGGTCCAAATCAATGGCACGCGCTCGAAGGCGCGTCGGTCCGAACTGGGTGTCCCGAATGCCGTGTCGCCGTCCGTTGCCATCACCTCACGCCGCGCCTCACCGTCTCGATGCCGGGACGCACCCCGGCTGTTCCGTTCAGGCCGTACTGGCCCGGTAACTGTCTCCGGTCTTGATGAGCGCCCAGACGATCCGCGCCATACGATTGGCCAGCGCGACGGCCACCACCTTCACCGGTTTGCGCTCCAGCATCCGCCACAGCCAGTCCGTACCTGGCTTGCCGGAACGTCTTGCACTGATCTGCGCCATCGCGCCCAGGTACAGAAGTCGCCGAAGATAGCGGTTGCCCGCCTTGGAGATCCGGCCAAGTCTTTCCTTGCCGCCGCTCGAATGGGGCCGCGGGGTGAGGCCGAGCCAGGCCGCGTAATCCCGCCCCGTCCTGAAGGTCTCCACCTCCGGCGTGGTGGCGGCGAAGGCGCTCGAGGATAGCGAGCCGATCCCGGGGATCGTCGTCAGCCGCCGGGCGAGCGGATCTTCCTTTTGGGCCGCCGCGATCCGATCGGTGACCGCCTTGATCCGGTCCCGGGTCTCGCAGAGCTGCCCGGCCAGGAGGTCCAGAGCGGGTCGCGCCGCCTCCGGCGCCTCCGCGATCAGGGCGAGCAGGCGATCTGCATTATGGAGGCCGCGGGCACAGACCAGCCCGAACTCGGCCAGGTGGGCCCGGATCGTGTTCACCAGCTGGGTCTGCTGGCGAACCAGGAAGTCCCGGGTCTTGTGGTCGACCAGTGCGCCCTGGCGCGCGGCCGACTTCACCGGGACGAAGCGCATCGTCGGGCGCGTCACCGCTTCGCAAATCGCCTCGGCGTCAGCAGCGTCCGTCTTCCCTCGCTTTACATACGGCTTCACGTAAGCCGCCGGCATGATCCGCACGTCGTGGCCCAGGGCGATCAGTTCGCGGGCCCAGAAGTGCGCACCACCGCAGGCTTCCAAGCCGACAAGGCAGGGCGGACAGGCCTCGAAGAAGGCCAGAACCTGGCCGCGCCGCAGCTTCCGGCGCAGCGCGACCGTACCGTCCTCCCGGACGCCGTGGATCTGGAAAACGCTCTTGGCAAGATCGACGCCGATGGTGGTAATCTCGTCCATGGATGGCTCCCTCGATGGGTCTGTGACAGCACCCAATGTGGCACATTGCGATGCCGGGAGCGGGAGCCATCCACATGGGGTAATCGCGGGAGCGAGTCGCCCCGAGGGCGCTTCAAGATCTCGGAGGGCGGCTGTTCCCCGATACGATGGAAATAACGGGCTCACGACTGGTTGCCGGGCCCAGGCATCGAAGGGAGAACAGCCATGGAAGACTATATCGGCCTCGACGTGTCGATGAAAGAGACCGCCGTTTCGATCCGGCGGGGCGGTCAGCGTGTGTGGCGAGGGAAGTGCCTCACCGACCCAGTGGCAATTGCGGCACTCATTCGCAAACGGTCGCCGGCGGTGAAGCGTGTCGTGTTCGAAACCGGCCCGCTGTCTGTGTGGTTCTATCACGCGCTCAGCGCCAGAGGGTTGCCGGCGATCTGCATTGACGCGCGGCATGCCAAGGCAGCGCTCGACATGGCACCGAACAAGACCGACGCGAACGATGCCGACGGTCTGGCTCATCTTGCCGAGGTCGGGTTCTTTCGCGAGGTGCGCGTGAAAGGGTTCGACAGCATGCTGACACGCACGCTCGTCGGGGCACGCAACCAACTGGTCCGGATGACCACCCAGCTTTCGAACCAGATCCGCGGCGTCATGAAGACATTCGGCCTGCTCGTTCCCGCCGGCAAGGGAAGCACATTCGAGCGGAATGTCCGCAACCTTCTCGCCGGTCAGGCGGAGCTCGCGGCCATCGTCCTGCCGTTGCTGGAGGCCTGGAGCAGCCTTCGCACGCAGGTGGCGGGCCTCGGGACACGGCTCGTCGCAACCGCACGCCAGAGCACCGATTGCCGCCTTCTCATGTCGATCCCCGGCGTCGGCGCGGTCACCGCCACGTCCTTCGTCGCCGCCATCGAGGACCCGGCCAACTTCAGAAACTCACGCTCCGTCGGGGCCTGGGTCGGCCTGACGACGCGCCGCTACCAATCCGGAGAGGTCGACTATGACGGCCACATCTCTCGTCGCGGCGACCGGCATCTGCGCTGGCTGCTCTACGAGGCTGCGGCGATCATCCTGACCCGCGTCCGGGCCGAGAGCAACTTGCGCACATGGGGGCTCGGGCTGCGCGAAAGGATCGGCTTCAAGCGGGCCGCTGTTGCGGTGGCACGCAAACTGGCGGTGATCATGCATGCGATGCTCAAGACCGGCGAGGTCTTCGAGCCGCAACCAGGAGCCGCAACCTGACATCCAGCGGATAGCGTTCGGGTTCCGAACGCTGGAGGCGTCCCTGCCGGGACGTGGGCCGGGCCATTCCGTTGATGGGGTTGCACCATCGTTCAGACAGAGTGCGTCATCCACATTGAAGGCTCTTCCCGCGACGCCCAACATGCGGCGGCCCATGCCGACCGCGGAGACAACCATGCATCCGGCAGGCACGCATTCAGGCGGGTGGCGCTTGACGCGAGAAAAGCGATTAGACAACCCCATCATTGGCGATCCATTGGCTCACCTTGGCACTTCGGGCAATGCCGGTTCTTGCACGAGTTGTAGGCGACATGCTGGTGTCCGCACCTGGCGCAGGCCGCCACATGCCCACCGAGCGCCTCCGTGCGGCAGGCCTCGATCGCCGACATGACCTTCAGCTGGGTCAGGCCCACATGACCGGCATGGGCCCGCCGCCACGCGGGACCGTGCTCACGGAAGATGTCGGCGAGCTCCAGCCTCGGCCGGGACACCCCGGCGCCCCGTCACTCCAGACTTCGCTTCACGGTCTGATCCTGGAGCTTCGCCAGCATCTCGTAGGGGCTGACCGTGTCGCGGATCATCTTGGTGGCGACATGCGTGTACTGCGCCGTGGTCGTCAGCTCGGGCCGTGGCCGAGCAGGACCTGGATCACCCGGACATCCGTGTTCGCCTCGAGCAGATGCGTGGCGAAGCTGTGGCGGAGCGTATGCAGCGTGGCCGGCTTGGCGATCCCCGCCATGTTCTTCGCCGAGGTGAACGCCCGGTTCAGCTGCCGCGGCGAGATCGGGTTGATCCTCGGCTTGCCGGGAAAGAGCCAGCCTTCGGGGTGGGCCTCGCGCCACCAGTTGCGCAACAACTCCAGCAGCCCCGGCGACAGCATGACCTTGCGGTCCTTGCCCCCCTTGCCCTGCTCGACATGGATCAGCATCCGGTCGCTGTCGATGTCGCCGATCTTGAGGTTGCAGACCTCGGCGGCCCTGAGGCCCGCGCCATATGAAATGCTGAGCGCGGCGCGGTACTTCAGCCCGGGTCCCGGCGCGGCCATCAGCAGGTCGGAGACTTCCTCGACGCTGAACACCACGGGCAGCTTCCGCGGCTCGGTGCGGAACTGCATGTACCGCTTCATCTCCTCGCGGCCGCAGGTCATGCCGAAGAAGAACCTCAGCGCCACGATCCGCATGTTGAACGTCGATGGCGTGACACCGGTATCGGTCATGTGAAGCTGGTAGGCGCGCAGGTCGTCCGGCGTGGCCGTGTCCGGCGAGCGACCGAGAAACGACGCGAAATCCTTCAGCGCCCGGATATGGGCCTTCTGCGCCTTCTCGCCCATCCCGCGGATACGCATGTCCTCGATCATCCGCGCCCGCAGCGGCGAAATCCTCTCCTCCGTCATGGAACCCTCCTGTCTGTCGATTGAGAGATCCCAATCGTCAGCCAGGCGCGCCCATTCCCGAATGCGCGGAGATCAGATCAGTGCCCGACACCCGCCAAGAGCGCCAATGCCGCGGAGCGGCTTCGTCCTTGGGCCGGTCGTAAAGACAGCCAGATCTCGATGGCACCAGCGTTGGCCAAGCAGCAGGAATCGTGGTGCCACTGCTCAGAGGCGTACGCCGCGGAGGACCAATGCAAGGCGCGGTATCGTCAGACCCGAGGCGGTCTCGTAGGGCCGGTGAAAGTCCTCGAAGGCTGCTCGGAAGGCGTCGCGCCGGGCCGGTGGTAGGGAGGCATGGGTGGCCGCCACTGGCCCGAACCCCTGGACGTATTCGGCCCAGACCGTCTCCACGTCCGGCGCATAGAGCGTCGTCATCTGTTCGCGCACCTCGATCTCGAAGAAGGCGCCCAGCGTCTCCCGTAACCAGTCCGGACGGCCCCAGTCGAAGGGCGAGGCGGGTGGCGGGGGCGCGTCGGACCACGCGCCAACCAAGCCGAAGAAACTCGCGATGTAGCCCTCGGGATCATCGGCCCAGGTCGCCAGCGCCAGGCGGCCACCCGGTCGCAGCACCCGCGCCATCTCCGCAACGGCCCGGGTCGGCTCGCTCGAGAAGATGACGCCATAGGTTGAGAGCACCCCATCGAAGCTTTTGTCGGGAAAGGGGAGTGCTTCTGCGGCCCCGCGTCGAAAGACGGGGCGATGATAGAGACCGGCCGACAGCGTCTCCGCCGCCTCGACCATGCCTGGGGCAATATCCACACCAGTGACGTTGGCGCCGCGCCAGGCCGCGAGCCGGGCGCCCCAGCCGGTACCTGTGCCGATATCGAGGATTTGCTCGCCGGGCCGTGGCCAAAGCGCCTGGACCGTGTGCGATATCGTGTCGGATAGCCCGAACGAGATCCCGTCGTAGGATCTGCCAGGGTCGCCCCACATGCGGGCTTCGGGGCTCAACGTGTCGATGTCCATTGCTGTCTCCCTTCGCTGGCTTGCGAGGGAGTGTGCCGGGCAGGCGCGTCGACGGATACTCCACGGAATGAAGTATTCAGCTTGGAAAATCCGCGGTAGTCTCGAGAGGACATGAGAGGCTGACATGAAAGGTTATGGCCAGTTCTGCCCCATTGCCAAGGCCGCGGAGATCTTCTGCGAACGCTGGACCGCTCTCGTCATCCGGAACATCGGCGCCGGCGCGCAGCGGTTCAACGCCATCCACCGCGGCGTGCCGCACATGTCCGCCACAGTGCTGACGAAGCGCCTGCGCCAGCTGGAGGCGGAGGGTCTCGTCCAGCGCCGGCGCAATGCTTCGGGCAAGTCGTGGACCTATCACCTGACCCAGGCCGGAGCCGAATTCCTTCCCCTTGTCGGCGCTCTTGGGATCTGGGGGCAGCGGTGGACGCGGCGAGAGCTCGAGGAGGGCGAACTGGATCTTGGTCTGCTGATCTGGGGGCTGGAATACTCGGTCGATCCGGCGGCCTTCGGGCCGGACCGCCATGTCGTGCGCCTCACTGTTTCCGACCAACCGCAGCACAAGCGCTTCTACTGGTTCGTCTGCCAAGCGGGGGAACTCGATCTCTGCGTGTCCGATCCGGGCGGGCCAACTGATCTCTACCTCGATGCCACGCTGGCGAACCTGATCCGGGTGTATCGCGGCGATGTCGCGCTCGAGACCGCCATGGACGACGGCCGACTGCGGGTCGATGGCGCGCCCAAGCTTGTTCGCCGCCTGCGCCGCTGGTTCAATTTCGATGCGATGGCCAAGACGCCCCCTGCGGAGCATGGCCCAGCCCGGGAGATAATCTCCGCGCCCTCGTCATGACGACGTGTTGCCAGTGCGTGTGCGTGTCGGTCCCGACCGGATGGCTGGCAAGTGATACGCACGGTGAAGCTGCATTGCGGCGGCCCACGAAGTCGGAAGGTACGGTTTGGTGAAGGTTTTCCGATTCGGGCCGCGGCGGTCGCGCGGGTCCGGGCGTGACCTCGGCCCGCGTTGGAAAACCTCCCAAGGAGGAAGCCGCGGGGTGTTGGCGATGGTCTATGGGGAAAGCGGAGCGGCGTTGCCAACCTCGGCATGAATTTGCGGGCACGATGGCCGGACTGGGATCGACGGAGGGTGGTTGCTCCGCGGGTCCGAGGGACCGCTCCATGGCGTTGGGCCCGTTGATCGATGCCGATTCAGCGGCACGGCGATGCGGCGGCACAGCCCAGGCTTGTTCCGGATCGCGTGCCTGCTCCGGCTCGGGGGTATCGACGGTGATGGCCCTGTCATCATGCGGCAGCCCTCCGGGGTGGGGCACGGGGAGTTGGGCGCTCGCCACGCCGGAATGTCTCGACGATCCGCATCGGTCCGCCACAATCGGGGCACGGCTCTCTCAGGCTCAGCGGCCGGGCCGTGTCGATATCGGTTGCGCCGGGTTCCGCCGGACCCTGGGCCCCGAGGAGATCCCGAACCCTGGCGATGGTGTCTTTGCGGCCCGCGCTGGCAAGCAGGCCGTAGTGACGGATGCGGTGGAAGCCGTCCGGCAGGACGTGGATCAGGAAGCGGCGGATGAACTCGTCTGTCGCGATCCGCATGACCTTGAGGCGGTCGCGGTTCTTGATCCGATAATCCTTCCAGCGGAACGCGACGGTCTCGGCATCGGCGCTGACCAGTCGGCTGTTCGAAATCGCCACGCGGTGGGTGTAGCGGCCGAGATAGGCCAGCACGGCCTCGGGCCCGCCGAAGGGAGGCTTGGCGTAGACCACCCACTCGACCTTGCGCAGCGGCGCCAGCCAGGAGGCGAAGGCGACAGGGTCCGCCAGGTCCCCAAGGTCGGCGAAGCAGGCGAGCTTGCCGGCCTCATGGAGTGCCGAGAGCCCGTCCAGGAACAGGCGCCGGAACAGCCGCGACAGAACCCGGACGGGCAGGAAGAACCCCGGGCGGCAGGACACCCACCGGGCGCCATCCGGCGACAGGCCGCCGCCGGGGACGATCATGTGGACATGCGGATGGTGCGTAAGTGCCGAGCCCCAGGTGTGGAGCACGCTGATCATGCCGAGGCGCGCCCCGAGGTGACGGGGATCGGCGGCGATCGTCGTCACCGTCTCCGCCGAGACCTTGAACAACAGCCCGTAGACCTCGCGCTTGTTCCAGTACGCGATGCGGGCGATCTCCGCCGGCAGGGTGAAGACGACGTGGAAGTACTCCACCGGCAGGAGGTCCTCCGCTCGCGCCGCCATCCAGTCCCTGGCCGCGTTCGCCAATGTCTCTCGGACCGTGTGTGGATGGCTCCCGCGTGGCAAGGGCGTTGTTAGGGTTCGGCACCTGGTCGGTCGCGGCCATGTGTACGGCGTCGAAGATGCAGCGCCTTGGCTGCGCGCCCTGATGAAGTCCGCCGGCGGTCGGGTCCAAATCAATGGCACGCGCTCGAAGGCGCGTCGGTCCGAACTGGGTGTCCCGAATACCGTGTCGCCGTCCGTTGCCATCACCTCACGCCGCGCCTCACCGTCTCGATGCCGGGACGCACCCCGGCTGTTCCGTTCAGGCCGTACTGGCCCGGTAACTGTCTCCGGTCTTGATGAGCGCCCAGACGATCCGCGCCATACGATTGGCCAGCGCGACGGCCACCTACCAGTTCGCCCGCTGGAAGCGGGCCCGCGTCGCGCCGGACTATCACGTCGAGGTCGACAGTTCGTGGTATTCCGTGCCGTTCAGGCTGATCCGGCAGGAGGTCGATGTCCGCGTCTGCGGAGCCGTCGTCGAGATCTTCCACAAGGGGCAACGGGTTGCCAGCCATCCGCGCTGCCCCGGCCGGCGCAGCCATGTGACGGTCCCGGAGCACATGCCCTCGTCCCACCGTCGCCATGCGGAATGGACGCCGGCCCGGGTCCTGGCGCAGGCGGCGAAGCTCGGCCCGTCGGTGACGGCATTCTGCGAGGCCGTGATGGCCGACCGCCCACATCCCGAGCAGGGCTTTCGAAGCTGCCTTGGGGTTCTCGCCCTGGCCAAGAGCTATGAGGCGGGCCGCCTCGATGCCGCCTGCCGGCGCGGATTGTCGATCCGGGCCCGCTCCGTCGCCTCGATCAGATCGATCCTGAAGAACGGGCTCGACAGCGCCTTCCTCGAAGACGCCCCCGACCGGCGTCCGCTCCGGCACCCGAACATCCGCGGACAGGGCTATTACCATTGAAAGGAAACCCCACCTTGCTGATCCATCCCACCTCCGAACGGCTCATCGCCCTCGGCCTCACCGGCATGGTCAAGGCACTGGACGAGCAGCGCCAGGCCGAGGCCACCTTCGACAGCCTCGGCTTCGAAGACCGCCTGGGCCTTCTGGTCGATCGCGAGGCCGCCGAACGGGACACCAAGCGGCTGACCACCCGCCTCAAGTTCGCCGCCCTCCGCCAGGCCGCCTGTGTAGAGGATCTCGACCTGCGCGCCCCACGCGGCATCGATCGCGCCGTGATGGCGCACCTCATCGACGGCGCCTGGATCGGCCGGTATGAGAACCTGCTCATCACCGGACCCACCGGCCTCGGAAAGAGCTGGATCGCCTGCGCCCTTGGCCACAAGGCCTGCCGGGACGGCCGACGCGTCGCCTATCACCGGGTGCCGAAGCTGTTCGAGGCGCTCGCCACCGCCCGCGGAGACGGTCGGCACGCCAGGATGCTGAAAGCCCTCGAGCGGACCGAACTGCTCATCCTCGACGATTGGGGCCTGTCAGTCCTGCCCGCGCCGGACCGGCGTGACTTGCTGGAGATCCTCGAAGACCGCCACGGCCGCGGTTCCACGATCGTCACCAGCCAGCTTCCGGTCGAGCACTGGCACGAGGCCATCGGCGACCCGACCCTGGCAGATGCCATCCTGGACCGGCTCGTCCATAACGCCCACCGCCTGCCTCTCTCCGGCGAGAGCATGCGGAAGCGCGTGGCCGGGATGAAACCGCTTGACCAGACCGGTCGGGACTGACCCCATGCACCCGTCGGCCACACTGCCCGAGGCGTGGAATGGCTGCCCACGATGCCGTGGAATCGATGCCCATCTTCCGTGGAATACGCAGAGGTTTGGGCGCATATGGGAGCTTCCGATGTGTCGGGCCGACTTGAGCCCACCAGCGAGCTGTAGGTCTGCCTTCGGAACTCCGGACTGCCATTGGCTCAGCTGTGACGCCGTTTATCAAGGACGCTGCGTGCGGTCAGTCTGAAGAGTGAATGATCCTCGTCGCGGCAGGCTATGCCGCGCATTTTCCGCAGAACCCTCTGGATGCGCCCGAGCTTCAAGCAGCACGGCAGGCGATCGACCGCATCCTGCACGGCCATCTTCCCCATCCGGCAATGGCGGTGGACCGGCACTGGACAATGCTTTCCGCGAATGCGGCGGCAACGGCCCTGATGATCGGCGTCGCACCCCACCTCCTCGAGGGGACGTAAACGTCTTGCGGTTGAGCCTGCATCCAGAAGGGCTCGCACAACGTATCCTTAATCTGGGTGAGTGGCGGGGCCACGTCCTGGCGCGTCTCGACCATGAGATCGAGCGCTCGGCACAACTCAAGGATCGGCTGCTCCCGCTCCGTTTGCTTCAAGATTAACCCGTTCTGAGCGTCCCAAAGCCTAATTGCATTAATTGCTCCCTGCTCTTCTCCCGGCTGTCCACCCAATACAGGATTTTCTAGTCGCGAGCGGCTCAGAGCTACGAAGACGTTAAGTTCAGATGAGTCGCGAACGTGTCGCCGCAAGGTGGACTAGAAGGTGGCTCAAATCCCAATATAGCAGATAAGTCTTTGTTATATATACCGTTATTTAAGAAAGTGGTGCCGCTGAAGGGACTCGAACCCCCGACCCCATCATTACGAATGACGTGCTCTACCAGCTGAGCTACAGCGGCCTCCACCGGCGCGGTCTCTAACAAGTCGGAACCCGGAGGGAAAGGGTTAGTTCGAAGCCGATCTCGGCCGCTCTGCCTCCCGCTGCTCCTCCGGCACGACGACGTCCGCCTCGGGAACGGAGGTTGCCGTCGTCTCCCTCTCTGATCCGTCATCGCAGGATTCCGTGGCGCGCTCGCGCCGATCCGGCTCGAACTCGGGACACCTCTCCACTCTTCACGTCGGGATGCTGATCGCGCGTCGGCTCTTCCCGATCGTCGGGCACCGTCTTCGAGTTCGTCTTCGTGGGTGTCTCCTCCTCGACGACCGCGGGGCCGGGGCCGTTCGGGCCGACAATCAGCGGCAACATTTCCGTTCTGGCCGGCAGGGCCACGGTCCCCTCCTTCGGTTCCTGCCAGGCCAACGTATCGAGCGCGCCACAATTTCCGCAGATCGCGGCCCATTCGCCCTGCACGCTGTGGCAGTTCTCGCAGACCCATTGCGGGCCGCGCGACACTGTCAGCGCGCGGGTGAGCCAACCCCGCACCACGGCGTCGTCGGCGCCTTCGCCACGCTCGATGGCCGCCATGATGGTCACCGCACGCGTCGTCGGCTGCGCGGTCGCCAGATCGCCGAGGGCGCGGCGCGCGGCGGGGAAGTCCTCGTTGGCGATGTTGAGCTCGGCGAGGAGCATCCGCGTCTCCGGGTGGTCTGGCTTCTGCCGCGTCAGCGTGTCGAAGCGCTTGATACGCTGGACAGGCGTCTCCTCCGGCCGGATCGCGGCGAAGGCGGCGGCAAGGTCGGGGTGGGGCTGCACGTCCCAGGCCTTCTTCAGGATCCTGGTCGCATAGCGCTGCTGTCCGTTGGCGATGTAGCCGTGCGCGGCCATGACCGCGGCAGGGACGAGATCGGGGGAAAGCTTGTTCGCCTCGATCGCCGCCTCGCGGGCGCGGACGGAGGCCTCCGGATCGTCGAAATCCTTCGCCTCGCTCAGTGCCAGGACGGCGTCACGCCGCTTGTGCACGTCGCGCGGCAGGCTGCCGTGCTTCAGCTTCGCGCCGAGCGTCTTGCGCGCGCCGGTCCAATCGTGGCGGGAGGCCTGGAGTTGCAGCAGCGTGTCCTGCGTCTCCTCGTGGCGTGGCTTCAGCGCGAAGGCCTTTTCCGCGAGCGCGAGGGCGGTCTCCGTCTCCCCGGCCTCGAGTTGCTGCTTCATCAGGCCGCGGACGCCAACGAAACGCGTGCGTTCGTCCTGCACGAGCTGCCTGTAGACCGTCGCCGCCTTCGCGCGATCGCCCGTCAGTTCGGCGCCCTGCGCGATCAGGAGCTTCGTCAGGTCGGGACGATCGAGATACCTCCCCGCCCGCTCCGCCTTGGATTGCGCTTCCCGCCCCTCCCCGGAGGCAAGCGCCAGCATCGAATCGGCCAGCGCGTCCAGCCCCTTCCGCTCGCGGCCGCGCGCGAGGTGCCGGGAGACGGCTGTTTCGTCGCCGTTGAGAAACCTAAGAAAAGCCCAGAGAAGGCCGAGGGCCTTCAGCACGAGCCACACGAGGACGATCAGAAGAACCGCGGCGATTGCCGCCTGGAGGGGGCCGAGGCTGAATTCGGTATTGGCGAACGCCACCTGGATCGACCCGTCGGCGTTCAGGAGCTGCCCGGCGCCAAGCGCCAGTGCGCCGACCAGCGCGAAGAAGATGACGACCTTCAGAAGGGACCAGAGCATCGCGCCATCCTCAAATGCTGTTCACGGATTGAGACAGGTCGGACAGCGCCTGCCGAGCGGCGAGCCGCTCCCTTGCGCGGGCTATCCAGTCGGACATGGCCTCCCGGCCTTCCTCGGGAAGAGCCCCGATCTCGGCCAGAGCCGCTTCGAGCTTTCCCTCGCCCAGCCGCGCCTCGGCCCGGCTTAGGATTGCATCCGGGCCGTCGCCTTCCTGCTCGCCGAGCGAGCGGGCGCCGGTCTGCGATCGGATGAAGGCGCCGAACCGGTCGACCACGCCGTCGCCCGCGGTCGCGGCGACCGAGGCCGACAGAGCCCCACGGGCCGCGGCGGGGAAGTCCTCGTTGAGGCTCGCAAGAACTCGCAACGCCCGATCCGGCCGGGCCCGAAAGCGCCTCTGGAATGGAGACGTCGCTGGTCTCCCGGATCTCGCCGATTGCATCCGCGTAGGGCTCGCCGCTCTCGATCGCGCCCCGAATCTCGGCCACGGCGCCATGGGCGGAGATCCGGGTCGTCTCCCGCCGCGCGGCGTTCTTGGCCTCGTCGATCGCCTGCGACTGGCTCTCGAGCGTCTGTTTCTGCTGCTGGATGGTCTGCGCCTGGCTGTCGATCTTCTCCGCCTGGCTCGCGAGCTTCTGGGCCTGCGATTCCACCGTGCCGTTCAGGTCGTCGAGCCGTTGCGAAAGCTCGGACAATTGCTGCGACTGGCTCGCATCGGTCTCGGTCACGCCAGGATCGCCGGTCTGGCTCTCGATCGCGGCGAGCCGATCCTGAAGACCGGCGAGGCTGTCCGCAGCCTCTTGGGTCGCGGCATCGGTGCCCGGATCGGTTTCCAGCTCGTCGAGCCGCGCCGAGATCGCCGCGACCGTGTCCGAGACGGAGCCGATCTCCGAGCGCACCGCCTCGGGAATGTTGTCCGACGGCGATCCCTCAGCGGCGCTCTCAAGCGCGGAGAGTCGATCCGCCTGCGCGTCGAACGCCGCGGAGAGCTGCTCTATCTCGGCGTCGCCGCGATCGATCTGGAAGAGCTCGAACTCGGTGTAGTAGGCGGCGAGGTAGCCGATCCCGCCGGCAATGAAGCCGCCGAGAAGCACGGCCAGGAAGCCAGAGGAACCGGATCCTCCTCGCATCTCGGTCGCGGGCGGCTCCGGGCGCGTCGTCGGGTCTTCGCTCACGGTGTGAACCTCTCTTCCCAGCCGTCGTCCCGGGGACCTTAACGGCCCCCATGCCGGCCAACAAGGCCGCCGAGGGTCTTGATCATCGCCGCCATGTCCGGCCTCTCCGTCACCCGGACACCCTCCCAGGGCCAGGCGGCGGCCACCTGAGCGCTTAGCGCCAGGACCGTCGTTGCGACCGGCGAAGCCGGCAGGTCTTCGGCCACGAACCGCGCGGATCCTCGGCGAGAACAGCGGCAGCACGGCCGCGCGTGGACCGGCCAGCGCGTCCCTTGCCGCCTGTCCGAGCGGCACCGCCTGCTGATCGTAGAGCACGACTTCCTCTGCCGCGAACCCCGCCGACCGGAGCCGGCAGGCAAGGTCGCCGGCCGCGTTGCGCCCGCGACAATGGATGTAGGGCCCCCCGCCTCGCCGGAGGAGAAGCGCCTCAAGGTCGTCGACGGTCCCGCCGGCCGAGAGGCACTCCGCACCGACCCCCCGGGCGACCCGGGCCGTCCGCTCGCCGACCGCCACCGCGACGCGCCCGGCCAGCACGCCGAGGCCGGCCGCGGCCCTCACGCCGTTCTCGGAGGTGAAGACGAGCGTGCCTGCGGGAAGCACGGCGCCCGGCACGGTCACGATCTCGAAGATCGGGGAGAAGAGGATCGCCCCAGGCCAGCCGGCCGCGCGGACGGTGCGCGCAACGCGGCGCGAGGCCGGAAGGGGGCGGGTGAGGACGAGCGTGGCGATATGGCCCTCCATGGACGGCGCGGTCTCCGGGTGGTAGGCGGCCGACGCTCACCGCGCAACGGGTTCCGCCCATGCCCCGCACCGTCCTCGGCATCGAATCTAGCTGCGACGATACCGCCGCTGCGGTGCTCCGCGGCCGCGAGATCCTGTCGAACGTGGTCTCGTCGCAGACGGATCTGCACGCGGCCTTCGGCGGCATTGTCCCCGAGATCGCCGCCCGCGCCCATGCCGAGAAACTCGACCTGTGCATCGAGCAGGCACTGGCAGAGGCCGGGCTCGGGCTAGGCGATCTCGAGGGGATCGCCGTCACCGCCGGGCCGGGCCTGATCGGCGGGGTGATGGCAGGGGTCATGTGCGCCAAGGGTCTCGCCGCCGCGACCGGTTTCCCGCTCATCGGGGTCAACCACCTCGCCGGGCACGCGCTGACCCCCCGGCTGACCGACGGCGCCGCCTATCCCTACCTCATGCTCCTTGTCTCCGGCGGCCATTGCCAGTTCCTGCGGGTCGACGGTCCGGCCGCCTTCTCGCGACTCGGAGGAACCGTCGACGACGCGCCCGGGGAGGCGTTCGACAAGGTGGCCCGTCTCCTTGGGCTACCGCAGCCGGGCGGTCCCGCGGTGGAGCGCGAAGCGGCCCACGGCAACCCGGCCGCCTTCGCCTTCCCCCGCCCGCTTCTCGACCGGCAGGATTGCGCGCTGTCCTTCTCGGGATTGAAGACCGCGATCCTGCGCGCCCGGGACGCCGCGCTCACCGGCGGCGCCCTGCCGGGCAACGCCCGCGCCGACATTTGTGCGAGCTTCCAGGAGGCGGTCGCCGAGACCCTGGCGGAGAAGTCGCGCCGTGCCCTGGCCCTCTGCCCCGATGCCACCGCCTTCGCCGTCGCGGGCGGGGTCGCCGCGAATCTCCGCGTCCGCGCGGCGCTCGAGGCCGTCGCCGACCGCGCATTCATCGCGCCGCCGCTTGCCCTCTGCACCGACAACGCGGCGATGATCGCATGGGCGGGGATCGAACTCTACGGGGCCGGCCACCGCGACGGGCTCGATCTCGCGCCCCGACCGCGCTGGCCGCTGGACAGCCGCGCCGCCCCCATGCTCGGGTCGGGCAAGCGGGGAGCGAAGGCATGAGATACTGGCTGTTGAAGACCGAACCCTCCGACTGGTCCTGGGACGATCAGGTGGCGAAGGGGGCCGCGGGCGAGGACTGGACGGGGGTCCGGAACTACCAGGCGCGCAACAAGATGCGCGAAATGGAGCTGGGCGATCTGGCCTTCTTCTACCATTCCCAGACCGACAAGGCCTGCATCGGTATCGTGAAGGTCATCAAGGAGACCCATCCCGATCCAACCGACGACGGCGACAGGTGGGAATGCGTCACGGTGGAGGCGGTGGAGCCCCTCCCGCAGCCGGTCACGCTCGACGCGATCAAGGCCGAGCCGGTCCTCTCCGACATGGTGCTGGTGAAAAATTCCCGCCTCTCGGTGCAGCCCGTCACAGAAGAGGAATGGACGACCGTTCGTCGCATGGGCGGGCTCGCCTGACGTCAGAGTCAAGTCGTCGCCGAGGACCGGCCCCTCAGCCCGCCCGCGTCGCCGAGGCCCGGCTGTCCCGGCGACGCTCGCCCCCGAGCTCGGGCGCGCCGCTGTCATCGTCGCCCTCGCCACCGGACTCCTGAAGCGATTCGAGGGCGCCCGGCGCCGCCACCTTCAGCACCACCCACCCGATCAGGCCCAGTGCTAGGGTCATCGCCGCCGCGGCGCCCATCGTCCCGACCCGTTCGTAGGCCAGGCGGTCGACCGAGGACACCAGCGCCAAGACCTCGAGCACCGCGATGGTCAGCAGGACGGTGAAGATCGTGTAGTTCCGTGGCAGCATCCGAAACCCGAACACCAAGCAGAGCACGCCGAGGGACATCATCAGCCAGGTCGCGTCGCTCACCCAAGCGATGCAGAGCGCGATGGTGGTGCCGATCACCGTGCCGATCGTCCGCTTAAGGGTGCGGCTGAAGAGCTGTCCGTGCGGCGGCAGGACCAGGATGACGAAGGTCAGCGGGAACCAGAACCCGTGATTGCCGAAGTACCGGCTACCGACCCAGACGGAGAGGCTCATGCCGACCGCAAGAACGACGCCGAAGACGCCGGCGTATTCCGCGCTTTCCGCATCTTCGCCGCCGTTCGAATCCGCCTTCCCGAAGGCCCAGGTCACCGTTTGCGCCCAGAGCATGGCGAGGATGAAGACCAGGAAAAGAAGCGTGGGCGATTGGTGCTCGATGATCGAGGAGGTGAAGATCGGCCAGGTCAGAAGCCCCCTGATCGCGGCGCGTGCATACCCGAAACTGCCGCAGATCCCGACCATGAGTCCAAGAAGCGGCGCCACGAGGAGCGCCATATCCGGTTGCCCGAGACTGAGAAGCCCCGTCATTCCCATGACCAGCGTGACGAGCACCGAGACCCGGACGCCGGCATCCTGCGCCGCCAGGCAGGCCGGCATCGCTGCCACGAAGGCGATGGCGCCGGGCCGGCCGAGGAACCACACCGCGACCACGGCCGGCCCGACCATCGCGATCACCATCATCGCGACGTCGCGCCAGGGCATCGGCCTGTCGCTTTCGTAGAGCTTTATGGAAGGGTGGAACGGCATGGCGCGGATATAGCCCGGAGGACCGCCGATCCAGCGACCCTCACACGAACAGGTCCTCCTTCCCGAAATGCTTCACCAGCATGTAATAGAGGCTGACGCGGTGCTTCCGCGGGTTCGAGCGGTCGTAGTCCCGGATCACCTTCTGCAGCGCACCCATCGCCGTGGCGTGATCCGCGACGCCGAGCTTGCCCATCACGAAGCTCTCGCAGACGCGGTTCAGCTCGTCGGTGTCGCTCGACGAAACGGTCGCCGCGTCGGGATCGTAGATCGCGGGCTCGGTCGCCACGGTTACGGCCCGCAGAAGATCGGCCTCCGGCTCGCTGCCGATCCGCTCCCGCAGGTCCGCCGTGAATGTCTCGATCAGTTCATCGCGCTTGCTCATTGCGGCACTCCGTTCCTGTGTCCTGCTCCGGCCAACGCCCGATCCCGTCTTCCGGTGCCATGCAGGACGTGTCGGCGAGACGCGCGAAGGCGCCCAGACATGCGCCATTCCCGGGAAATCCACCATTCCGTTAAGATTTTTCTGGCGCGGTCGAGCGTCCTGGGCCAGCCTCTCCCAAATGCCACAGGAACAGGAACGTCGCCCATGGCCCAGGAAACCTTCGTTGTCGCGCTGGATTCCGACGCGGATGCACGCCGCGTGCTTGACTACGCCATCCGGCGCGCCAAGAGCGACGGGTCGCGTCTCGTGATCCTGCACGTGCTCGAATGGTCTCCCTACAGCTTCCTCACGCCGGAGGAACTCGAGGAGCGTCACACCCAGCGACAGCAGGAGCTTTCCCGGGCCCGCGAAGCGATCACGGACCCTGCCGTCAAGCGCGCCAAGGACGCCGGGATCGAGGCCGAGGGCGAACTGCAATACGGCAATCCCGTCCGTATCCTCGCGAAGGCCGCCGAGAGTCACGATGCCACGCTGGTGTTCGTCGGCCGCTCCGGCTCGGACTCGATCGGCGCGCGGATTTTCGGATCGGTGCCACTCGGGCTCGCGCAGCTCTGCACCGTACCCATCGTCATCGTTCCCTGACCGAAAGGCCCGACCATGCCACAGCGCTGGAACCTCGCCACGCTCATCGCCATCCTGCTGACCATCGCAGCCCCGGCCTTTGCCCAGGAGGGAGGCGGCGGCGGTCTCGACCAGACCATCAACCAGATTTTCGCCGATTACACGGGCTGGTACGTTGCGCTCATCTTCGCCAGCCTGCCCGGCACCAATTTCTCGTGGATCGCACTTTGGCTCGTCGTCGGTGCAATCGTGTTCACGGTCTATTTCAGCGCCATCCAGGCCCGCGGCTTCGTGCATTCGATCAAGCTGGTCAAAGGCGACTATTCAGATCCGAACGACGCCGGTGAGGTCAGCCACTTCCAGGCGCTCGCCACAGCGCTCTCTGGCACGGTCGGCCTCGGCAACATCGCTGGCGTCGCGGTGGCCGTCGGCATCGGCGGCCCCGGCGCGACCTTCTGGATGATCGTCGCCGGCCTCATGGGGATGGCGACCAAGTTCACCGAATGCACACTCGGCGTGAAGTACCGCAACGAATACGGCGACGGCACCGTCTCGGGCGGACCGATGTACTACATGACGAAGGGCTTCAAGGAGCGTGGCCTGCCGGGCGGCAAGGTCTTTGCGAGTCTGTTCTGCTTCTTCACCATCCTCGGCGCGCTCGGCGGCGGCAACATGTTCCAGGCGAACCAGGCCCATGCCCAGCTCTCCGGCGTATTCGGCGGCTATCCGGGATGGATCACGGGCGTGGTCCTCGCCGTGGTCACCTTCGCGGTGATCGCCGGCGGACTCAAGTCGATCGCCCGCGTCACCGAGAAGGTCGTGCCCTTCATGGGCATCTTCTACGTCCTCGTCTCAATCGTCATCCTGCTCAAGAACTACGACGAGATCCTCTGGGCCTTCGGCCAGATCTTCGAGGGCGCCTTCACGGGCCTCGGCATCGCCGGCGGCTTCACTGGCGCGTTGATCCAGGGCTTCCGCCGCGCTGCCTTCTCGAACGAGGCCGGCATCGGCTCCGCCGCCATCGCCCACTCGGCCGTGCGCACCAAGGAGCCGGTGACGGAGGGCTACGTGGCGCTGCTGGAGCCGTTCATCGACACCGTCGTCATCTGCACCATGACCGCGCTCGTAATCGTCATCACCGGCGTTCTGCAGCAGGATCCCGAGACCGGTCTCTACATCTGGAACGCCGAGGCCGGCATGATCCAGACCGAGAACGGCGTGCAGGGGGTGGAGCTCACCTCGCTGGCCTATGCCCAGTCCTTCTCCTGGTTCCCGCCGCTGCTCGCGATCTCGGTGGTACTCTTCGCCTTCTCCACCATGCTGTCCTGGAGCTATTACGGGATGAAGGCGGTCACCTACCTCTTCGGCGAGGGCAAGGCGCAGGAGTTGACCTTCAAGACCATCTTCTGCCTCTTCATCGTCATCGGCTCGGCGGCGAGCCTCGGCCCGGTGATCGATTTCTCCGACGCGATGCTGTTCTCGATGGCGATCGTGAACATTCCCGCGCTCTACCTCCTAATGCCGCTCGTGAAGTCCGAGCTCACACAGTACGAACGGCGCCTGAAGTCCGGAGAGATCCAGAAATACGCCTGACCCCCGAAGGATACGGAAACGAGAAAGGCCCCGCGGGGCCTTTCTTCTTGCCGGAATCCCGCTCGCGCATGCGCCGCGTCCTCAGTACCGGTAATGCTCCGGCTTGAACGGTCCCTCGGGCGCGACGCCGATATAGTCCGCCTGCTCGGAGTCGAGCCTGGTCAGCTTCGCCCCGATCTTGTCGAGATGCAGGGCCGCCACCTTCTCGTCGAGATGCTTGGGCAGGATGTAGACGTCGTTCTCGTAGCTCCCGCCCTTGGTCCAGAGCTCGATCTGCGCCAGCACCTGGTTGGTGAAGGACGCGCTCATCACGAACGAGGGGTGGCCGGTGGCGTTGCCCAGATTCAGGAGACGCCCCTCGGACAGGAGAATGATCCGGTTGCCCGAAGGCATCTCGATCATGTCCACCTGGTCCTTGATGTTCGTCCACTTGTGGTTCTTCAGGTTCGCGACCTGGATCTCGTTGTCGAAATGCCCGATGTTCCCGACGATCGCCATGTCCTTCATCTGCCGCATGTGCTCGATGCGGATCACGTCGCGGTTGCCGGTCGAGGTGATGAAGATGTCCGCGTCGGCGATCACGTCCTCCAGAAGCACCACCTCGAACCCGTCCATGGCCGCCTGCAGCGCGCAGATCGGATCCACCTCCGTGACCTTGACCCGCGCGCCCGCGCCCCGCAGCGAAGCGGCCGAGCCCTTGCCGACGTCGCCATAGCCGCAGACGAGCGCGACCTTGCCCGCCATCATCGTGTCGGTCGCCCGGCGGATGCCGTCCACCAGGGATTCCCGGCAGCCGTACTTGTTGTCGAATTTCGACTTGGTGACGCTGTCGTTGACGTTGATCGCCGGGAAGGGCAGACGCCCCTGCTTCTTCAGGTCATAGAGCCGATGGACACCCGTGGTGGTCTCCTCGCTGACGCCCTTCAGGGCGTCGCGCTGGCGCGCGAACCAGCCGGGGCTCTGCTGCATCCGGAAGCGTATCTGGGCGAAAAGCGCCTCCTCTTCCTCGGATTGCGGAGCGGCGATCAAATCTTCCTCGCCGGCCTCGACCCTGGCTCCCAAGAGGATGTAGAGCGTCGCGTCCCCGCCATCATCGAGGATCAGGTTCGCCGGCTGATCCCCGAAATCGAAGATCCGGTCGGCGTAGGCCCAGTATTCCGGCAAGGTTTCGCCCTTCACCGCGAAGACCGGCACCCCGCCGTCGGCGATCGCCGCCGCGGCGTGGTCCTGGGTCGAAAAGATGTTGCACGAGGCCCAGCGCACCTCCGCCCCGAGCGCCACCAGCGTCTCGATGAGGACCGCGGTCTGGATCGTCATGTGCAGCGAGCCCGCGATCCGCGCGCCGGAGAGCGGCTTCGCGTCGCCGAACTCCTCCCTAAGAGCCATGAGGCCCGGCATCTCGGTCTCGGCGATGACGATCTCCTTGCGGCCGTATCCGGCGAGCGAGATGTCCTTTACAATGTGGTCTTCCGGCATCTTTCCGTCCTGTGCTACGCGCGGTCTGGCGCCCCTTACCATCGCCAGCAAGACCTCACAACGACCGCCTCGGGACCGACACGATGACCATTCGATCTCGCCACCGACAGACCCGCCGGGTCGGACACGGCCGTGATCTTCGCGGGCGACGGGTCCTATGCCCGCTTTGCCCTCCACGCCGCCGCGCAAATCCACGCCCTGTCGCCCGACCGGCGCTTCGACATCTGCCTGGCGGGAAACGAGATGCCGGCGCCGCCGCCCGGCGGCCTCTCGGGTCTCAACCTCCGCCGCTGCGCGATCCGGACCGGGGGCCTGTTCGAGGGCCTGCGGCTCGATCCGGGGCGGAGCGAGATCGTCTATCTTCGCCTCGCCCTGCCGAGCGCCTTCGCCGCGGAGTATCGGCGCATCCTCTATCTCGACAGCGACATCTTCGTGGAGAGCGGCGATTTCTCCGCCCTCCTCGACGTGGAGATCGGTGACCGTCCGATCGCCGCGGTCCGCGACAATTCCCAATGGCGCACCCCCGGCCGCCGACCGAAGCAGTTCCGCCGGCTCGGACTGCCCGCCGCGCCGTATTTCAACGCCGGCGTGATGCTGATCGACCTGTCGCGCTGGCTTAAGCGTGACGTCACCGGGCGGGCGGTCGCGCTCGGCCGCGAGAACCGCGACAGGATGATCCGCCACGACCAGAACCTCCTCAACGCGGTGCTCCGGGGCCACTGGGCCGAACTTCACCCCACCTGGAACTGGCAGTACACCCACGCGACCGACATCCTCGCCGGGTTCCGGTCGCCGAACGTCGTCCACTTCATCGGCCCGCGCAAACCCTGGAGCGGGAAGGGCGGGCGCGTCGCGCCGCGCTACCGCCGGTCCTTCGCCCGCTTCCTGGAAGATCACTACCCGGAGGAGCCGCGTCTCGGCGAGGTGGACCCGCCCGGCCGGGACTGGATGCGCAAGTCGATCTGGCGGCATTTCCTTTCGCTCGAGAGATCGATGCGCTACCTCGACCGCTTCGCCCACGAATTCGACGTGCTGACATGAGACGACGCCGCGCTTGGCAACGCATGCTCTCGGGCCGCAGGCTCGACCTCCTCGATCCCACTCCGGTCGACATCGAGGTCGAGGACATCGCCCACGGGCTGGCCTTCGTGGCCCGCTGGAACGGCCAGACCGCGGGCGACTTCCCCTATTCCGTGGCCGAGCACTCGCTTCTGGTGGAAACGCTCTTCACCCGGAAGAACCCGGATTCCGGGCCCTGCTGGCAGCTCGCCGCGCTTTTGCACGACGCACCGGAATACGTCATCGGAGACATGATCTCTCCGGTGAAGGCGGCGGTCGGGTCGGATTATGGCGCGCTGGACGCGCGGCTCGCGGCGGCAGTCCATATCCGCTTCGGCTTGCCCGCCGATATACCGCCGAAGGTGAAACGTCGGATCAAGGCCGCCGACAGGGTCTCGGCCTTCCTGGAAGCGACCCGCATCGCGGGCTTTTCCGAAGCCGAGGCGGCCCGTTTCTTCGGCCGCCCCGACCCCGATCTGGTGGACGGGCTGGACGTCAGGCTCCGTCCCCCCAGGGAGGTGCGGGCGGAATTTACAGCCCGGCACGCGGCGCTTTTGGCGCGCTTCTGAAGCCGCGCGGCGCACCGCTCTTCCCGGCTTCATCGGGCACCAGGATCAATCCGCCCGTGCGCACGTTGCGCAGCGGATTCGTCTGACGCGCCGTCTCCCGGCGATGGATTTCCCCGTCGTGGCGCGTGGCGGTCAGAAAGCTGTTTGCGAGGATGGTGAGCATGGCGTGGTTTCCTTTCCTAGCGCTGCGCCCAGATCGACAGGCCGCGCTTCTTGGTGCGGTCGCCGGAGAACAACTCCGACAGGATGAGATGGATGAAGGACGTAAGCATGACTATCTCCTTTCGTCCGGCTATGACACGAAGATAAGAAGTACCGTGCAGGGTTGCGAGTCAGGAAGATTTCCATACTATAATATGAGCTAACAATTGAATTGGTCCCACGTTCCTTCGCTCCAGGCCCTGCGCGGCTTCGAGGCCGCCGCCCGATGCGGCTCCTATTCCGCCGCCGCACGCGAGCTGAACGTGACCCATGCCGCCATCGCCCAGCATGTCCGCCGTCTAGAGACCCATTTCGGCTGTGTCCTTATGGCGCGCGACGGCGCGGGAATGCGGCCGACCGAGGCCGGGCGCCGTCTCGCCGCCGTCTTGACCGAAGGGTTCGGTCTGATCGCAACCGCCGCGACCGACCTCGTGCAGCGGGACATGACGAAGCCGCTCCGGGTGGCGCTCACGCCGTCCCTCGCGGCGAACTGGCTGATGCCCCGGATCGGCGATTTCTGGGCCAAGCATCCGGGCATCGAGCTGGAACTCGTACCCTCGCCGGAGAACGTCGACCTTCGGGTCCAGACCTTCGACCTGGCGCTCCGCTACGGGCGCGGTCCTTGGCCGGGCGTGACCTGCGAGCGGCTCATGGATGCCGGTCACGCCGTGGTCGCCGTCGCCGGCCTGATCGGGCGCCAGGTCGCTGATCTCTCCGAACTGACGGGCTACGACTGGCTGACCGAGGAGATGAACAACGAGGACATCCTCTGGGCGGAGCGGAACGGCCTGCCCATCGACAAGGTCAGCCTGCGCAGCTTCCCGACGATCACCATGACGCTCGAGGCCGTACGGTCCGGCCACGGGCTGGCGATCCTGCCGAAGGTCATCGCCCAGGCGGACATCGCCCGCGGCCAGGTGGAGCTTGTCTTCGAACAATCGGACAGCGATCTCGCCTACCACATGCTGACCCGGCCCGACCGCATGTCGCCGGCTCTCCGGGCGCTCATGGGCTGGCTCAGGCGGCAGGCGGGCTGACCCGCCTACCCGCCCGACGGCCGGGCCGGCAGGGTCCGCAGGTAGAGCACGATCGCGTCGAGATCCTCCGGCGTCATCTTCGCGAGATAGCCGTAGGGCATGGGCGGCAGCATCGCCTCCCCGTCGGGGCGCTGGCCGCGCGTGATCATCGCCTTGATCTCGTCGTCGGTGTAGTCTGCCAGCCCGTCCGGACCGTCGGTCAGGTTCGGGGCGACCGAGACGCCCCACGGGCCGACGAACTCGAACCCGCCCGCGCCGAGCGCCGTGTGGAGCATCGGCCCCTTCGGGCCCATCGGCGTGTGGCATTCCATGCAGTGACTGACCGGCCCGGCGAGATAGGCACCGTATTCGGCGGTTGCGCCGCGCTCCGGCGCCGTGACATTCTGCACCGGCGGGCCGTAGGCGAGCGGCCGGCCGATATTGTAGACCGATGCGCCGGGATCGCCCGCGACCGCCGGCATGCGCCGCAGGTACGTGACGACCGAGGCGAGATCCTCGTCGCCCAGTCCGCGATACATGGCGAAGGGCATCGGCGGGCCGATCAGGCTGCCGTCCGGCCGGATACCCTCGCGGATCGCGCGGGCGAGATCCTCGTCGCTCCAGTCCGCGATCCGGCTGCCCGGCGTGATGTTCGGCGCGATCACCGTGTACGCTTGGGTCTGGTCGACCAGCCGGCCGCCGAGGTCGCGGGTCGTGTCGAACCCCGCGGGCCCGAACGGCGTATGGCAATTGCCGCAGCCCATCGGCCCCTGCACGAGATATTCGCCGCGTTCCGCGCTCGGCATTGCCGCCGCCGCTCCACCGATGACAATGAGAAGAAAGGCAGAAATTGCGCGCGTCATGGCCCGTCCCCCAACAGGTTCCGGGAACAGTCTAGCATCGCCCGCCGCGGCGCCGATGTCCGAATGCGACAGCTAGCGCGGAGAGCGTTTCGCGAGGATCCTCTGAAGGGTACGCCGATGCATGGAGAGCCGGCGTGCCGTTTCCGACACGTTCCGGTCGCATTGCTCGTAGATCCGCTGGATGTGCTCCCAGCGCACCCTGTCGGCCGACATCGGGTTCTCAGGCGGCGGCGGCAAATCCTCCGCATCGGCGACCAGGGCGGCGGTGATCTGGTTGGCATCGGCGGGCTTCGAAAGATAGTCCGTCGCCCCGAGTTTCACCGCCGCGACCGCGGTCGCGATGGCTCCATATCCGGTCAGCACGACGACCTTGGCGTCGGACCGCTTCTCGCGGACAGCCTCCACCACGTCGAGCCCGCTGCCGTCCGAAAGGCGCAGATCGACCACCGCATAGGCCGGCGGATGCCGGAGCGCCATCGTCCTGCCCTCCGCCACACTCTCCGCCGTCTCGACTTGGAAGCCGCGCTTCTCCATCGCCCGGGCGAGCCGTTTCAGGAACGGCTCGTCGTCATCGACGATCAGAAGCGACGCATCCGCGCCGAGATCACGTGCTGCAGAATCTGTCATGCCGGTCCGCTCCGCATGGGTCGGCTGGGCAGATAGGCGCCGCCCCCCCGGGGTCAAACGCCCCGGCCTCACGGCGCTTCACGAGTGCCTGATGTGGCATTCTGTGCGCTCGGCCACCTCCTCGGCGGTCGCGCCCCCGCCACCCCCAGCTCCTGGGGCGCCGCGGAACAGATCCACGAATTTCCCCTCCGCCGAGACGAGATAGGTATAGGCGCTGTGGTCCATGAGATAGGTCTGCGGATCGTCACCACGCCTGGAATAGTAGACGCGGTAGGCTCTGGCCGCCCGCCGGACCTGCTCCTCGCTCCCGGTAAGGCCCAGCATGTCGGGGTGGATGTAGTCGGTGAACTCCGCCAGCACCTCCGGCGTGTCCCGCGCCGGATCGATGGTGACGAAGACCGGCTGCACCGCGTAGCCGTGTTCGGCGAGGATGTCGACGGCGCGGGCGTTCCGCGCCGCGTCGAGGGGGCAGACATCCGGACAGAAGGTGTAGCCGAAATAGACCAGCGACGCCTTGTCGAGCACCTCCGCCTCGGTCACCGTCTCGCCGGTCTCCGACACCAGCTCGAAGGGACCGCCGATCGCGGCGTTGCCGATCACCGGCCCGCCGCCGCAATCCGCCCGCCGCGAGGGCTCGAGCCGAACCACGACGAGAGTGCCGGCAATGAGAACGATCACCGCGGCGGCGACCAGGAAGGCGGCAAGACGCGACACGACAGGCTCCCCGGAAAAGACGCCGCATTGATCCCGCCGATCTGCGGGCACTACAAGTCCACACCATGACGCAGCCCCGTCCGCCGACCCTGCCCGAGACCCCCGAGCCCGGACCGGCCTTCGACCGCCGGGCGAACTGGGTCCGGATCCAGACCGTCGCGCGCCTGCGCTGGATCGCCGTCACCGGACAGATCGTGGCCGTGCTCGTGGGACAGCGCGCCTTCGGCCTGCAGCTCGCCTACGGCCCGATCTTCGCGACCATCGCCGCCGCGGTGATCACCAATCTCATGGCGATCCTGGTCTATCCCGAGAACAAGCGGCTCTCCGAGACCGAGCTCGTGGCCACTCTCATCTTCGACATGGCGCAGCTCACCATCCTCCTGGCGCTGACCGGCGGTCTGCACAACCCGTTCGCGCTTCTGATTCTCGCTCAGGTCGCCATCTCGGCCACCGCCCTCCGGCGCAATTCCACCATCCTCGTCTGCACCGTCGCCGTGACGCTCATCACCGGGCTGCGCTTCATCCAGCTCCCCCTCGTCACCGCCTCCGGCGAGGTGCTGGAGATGCCCGCGGCCTTCGTCACCGGCTTCTGGTGCGCCCTCGTCGTGGGCATCGTCTTCCAGGCGGCCTATGCGCGCCGCGTCACTTCCGAGGTCACGGCGATGGCCGATGCGCTCGCGGCCACGCAGATGGCGCTGGCGCGGGAACAGAAGCTCACCGATCTGGGCGGGGTCGTCGCCGCCGCCGCGCACGAACTCGGCACGCCGCTCGCGACCATCGCCGTCGTCTCCGCCGAGCTCGTCGAGGAAGCCGAAACCGACGAGCAGCGCGCCGACGCGCAGCTCATCCGCGACCAGGCCGAACGCTGCCGCGAGATCCTGCGCTCCATGGGCCGCGCCGGCAAGCAGGACCGCCACGTCCGCACCACGCCGATCCTGAGCGTCGTGGAGGAGGCCGCCGAACCCCATCGCGGCCGTGGCATCGACATCCACGTGGAGACCGGGTCGCTCACCGGCAACGGCGGCGACCAGCCCTGCGTGAAGCGCCGCCCGGAACTGATCCACGGACTGCGAAACCTAATCCAGAACGCCGTCGACTTCGCCGTTTCCCGCGTCTGGATCGATGTCGGCTGGAGCGAGCGGCATCTCGTCGTCCAGATCAGCGACGACGGGCCGGGCTACCCCGCAGAGCTCCTGCCCCGGCTCGGCGATCCGTTCCTGCGCACCCGCCGCGACCCTCCGGCGGCCGGCCGGCGGCTCGGCTACGAGGGGATGGGCCTCGGTCTCTTCATCGCCAAGACCCTGCTCGAGCGCTCCGGCGCGGAGATCACCTTCGCCAACGGACGCGACGCGGCCGACCGGATCGCCGGCCGCCGCGACCGGCGCGGGGCCCACGTGACGCTGATCTGGGAGAGATCCGCCATCGCCGCCTCCGACCGGGTCGCGCTCGCCCAGAACGAACCAATCATTTAACGGTTCGTTATCCAAAGTGACCGAAACCTGACGCTATCTCGACGGGAGCGACCGCATGGCTTTCGAGTGGATCTGGCTGGGCCTCGTCGCCGCGACGTCGGCGATCGGCAGCGGTGCATTCGCCGCATTCTGGCTGATCCACCGTCCGGGCCTGACGCTGATCGACCCCGAGAGCGGACCGCGGACCGCCTTCCTCATCGACCGCGGCGCGATCGTCGACGCCACCGACGCCGGCCGCCTCGTCCTCGAGGGGATCGGACCGGACCATGATATCGGCGCCGACCGGCTCGTCCGCTGGCTCTCGGACCCGTTTCCCGATCTTCCCAATGCGGTCGCGCGCCTCGCGGGCGGCGAAAGCCGATCGCTGACCGCCCGCGACGGCGTCGGCAGGCTCGACCTCTCGCGGACGGGATCGCGTATCCGGCTCGAACTCAGCGACGACGAATCGGTGCGCGTGGGGGTCGACCGGGTCGTGCAGACCGCGCTCCATTCCGAGCTCGAAGACCTTCGCGGGATCGGCGACGGCCTGTCCTATCCGGTCTGGCGACAGGACGGGGAGGGTCGCATCCGCTGGGCCAACCGCGCCTGTCTCGATCTGCTGCAGGAGAACCAGGCGGGCGACACGCTCTCCTGGCCGCCGCGGACGATCTTCGACGAGACCCCCGAGCCCGGTTCGGTGACCCGGCTCTGCGCCCGGGACCGCTGGTTCGACTGCCACACCGTCGCCCTGGGAAAGGAAGTGCTGATCTCCGCCATTCCCGCCGACGCCGTCGTCGCCTCGGAGAAGGCACTCAATTCGTTCCGCCAGACGATCTCCCGGACCTTCGCCCAGCTCACCGTGGGCCTTGCGATCTTCGACGCCGACCGCCGGCTTTCGGTGTTCAACCCCGCCCTCGTCGGGCTGACCACCCTGCCCGGCGATCTCCTCGCCGCGCGTCCGACCCTCGAAAGCTTTCTCGATGCCCTCCGCGCCCGACGGATGATGCCCGAGCCGCGCGACTACGCCTCCTGGCGCGACAAGGTCGCCGACGTGGAGCGCCGCGCCGAGGATGGCACCTATTCCGAACTCTGGCACCTTCCCGGCGGCCGGTCCTACCGAGTGACCGGCCGGCCCCAGCCGGACGGCTCCTTCGCGCTCCTCATGGAGGATATCAGCGCCGAGATCGGGCTGACACGCAGCTTCCGCAGCCAGCTCGAAACGACACAAGCGGCGTTCGACGGGCTCGAGGCGGCCATCGTGGTGTTCGACGGCAGCGGGGCGCTGACCGTCTCGAACGCCGCCTACGACGCGCTCTGGGAAATCGATACAGCCAGCGGTCTCGGCCATCTCGACCTGTCCGACGCGATCTCCGCCTGGAGCAGGCGGGGCGGCAGCATGTCGCTCTGGCGCGACATCGTCAATGGTGCCGCGACGACCAAGGCGCACGACGGCTACGATGTCCGCCTGCACGACGGCCGGCTCCTCGACGTGAAGCGCATCCCCCTGTCGGGCGGGGCGGTGATGATGCAGTTCTCGCTTCCGCACCGCGAAGGCGACGCCCTCGACAGCCACACGCCGCGCGCGGTCGGCGCGGGCGGAGCCTAGATCCGATCCGGCAGGGCGGCCGTATTCCGCCGAGTGGAGCCGGCAGGACCCCGCGCAGCCGCGGCGTGCGGCACCGAGGAACACCCACACCGTCCGCCGCGCACCTCCTTTGATTGCGCGGGGTCTCGGAGCCCTCGGCGGCACCCTGTTCAGGTCAAACGAAAGATGAGCGAAGGGCAGGAGCCGGCCCCGGGAAACGGTACGCGCGGCACGGGGCCGCTTCCTTTCGGTCCGTTCGAACGGCCACAAGAACCGGGATCGGGTTCTCCGCACACCTTTGGCGAACATCCGGCCGCGACCGGCTTGATGGCGCCGCCGGTCCCCGCCATCTTGCCGCCATGCTAGGCCACGTTCTCCTGTTGCCCGATCCCGCCGCCACGGACCGTCTCGGCGCCGACCTGTCGCGGCTGCTCGCCCCCGGAGACACCGTTCTCCTCGAGGGCGAGCTCGGCGCCGGCAAGAGCCAGCTCGCCCGCGCCGTGATCCAATCGATGCTGGCCCGGACGGGGGCGGTGGAGGATGTGCCTTCGCCCAGCTACACGCTCCTGCAGACCTACGGCGCCGGTTCCGTCGAGATCGTCCACGCCGATCTCTACCGTCTGGGCGACCCCTCCGAGCTCGCCGAACTTGGGCTCGAGGAGGCGATGGAGGACTGCGTCTGCCTCATCGAATGGCCCGAGCGGCTTGAGACCCTGCCGGACGGCGCGCTCCGCATCGCGCTCTCTCCCGCCGGAACGGGACGCCGCGCGACCGTCACCGGGAGCGGCTGGGAGGAACGGCTGGAGGCGCTCTGGACCGCCGGCGCCGCGGCGACGCCGCTCGCCGGCGATGCCTCGCGCCGCCGCTACCTCCGTCTCTTTCGCGACGGAGAGAGCGCGATCCTGATGGAGAACGGCGGCGATGTCGGCCCCTTCCTCCGCGCCGCCGCCCATCTCCATGGGCTCGGCCTCTCCGCACCGCGCATCCTGCGCGCCGGTCCCGATCGCGGCCGCGTTCTGATGGAGGATCTGGGCGACGCCGTGCTAGCCCGTCTGGCCGAGACCGACCCCGCCCGCGACACGGCTCTCTACGAAGCCGCGACCGACCTTCTCGTCGCGCTCCACGACCATCCCCCTCCCGACTGGGCCGCTCCCTACGGGCCGGCCGACATGGCCGCTGCGCTCGCCCCCGCCTTAGCGCACTACGCGCCCGGCACCTCTCCCCACCGAGCCGCGGCCGTGCAAGCACGGATGCGCGATCTCCTCGCCGCCCGTGCGCCCGAGACCAGCGTGCTCCTTCACCGGGACTACCATGCCGAGAACCTCACCTGGCTGCCCGACCGGGCCGGCCCGGCGCGGATCGGCCTTCTCGACTTCCAGGATGCCTGCGCCGGTCACCCCGCCTACGATCTCGCCTCCCTCCTGCAGGACGCGCGCCGCGACGTCCCGCCGGCGATCGAGGAGGCGATGATCGCCCGCTACTGTGCCGCCACCGGCCGCGACGCGGAGGCGTTCCGCGCCGCCTATACGCTGCAGGCGGCGCAGCGCCATGTCCGCATCCTCGGCATCTTCGCCCGCCTCGCCATGCGGCAGGGGAAGACGGGATATCTCCGCCTCCTGCCCCGCGTCTGGACCCATCTGCTGCGCTGCCTCGATCATCCGGCCGCCGCACCCCTCCGCGCCCCGCTCCTCGACCTTCTCCCGGCACCGGACACGACCCCCGCATGACCCTGCCGCTGCTGATCTTCGCTGCCGGCCGCGGCACCCGCATGGGCGCGCTCGCGACGCAGACGCCGAAGCCCATGGTGGAGGTGGCGGGCCGCCCCCTCGTCGACCACGCCATCGCCCTCGGCCGGGAGGCCGGCGCCCGGCCGATCGTCGCCAACACCCATCACCTCCGCGGCAGGATCGAGCCCCATCTCCTGGCCCGGGGGGTCACGCTCTCGCCCGAGGCCCCCGACCTTCTCGATACCGGCGGCGGTCTCCGCCACGCCCTGCCCCTCCTCGGGGCGGGTCCGGTCTTCACCCTGAATTCCGACGCGGTCTGGACCGGCGCGAACCCGCTCCCGTCCCTCGCCGCAAACTGGCGGCGGGGCATGGGCGCGCTCCTGATGTGCGTGCCCCTCGCCCGCGCCAGGGGCCGGCAGGGCGGAGGCGACTTCTCGCTCGACGATGCCGGCCGTCTCTCCCGCGGCGGCGATCTCGTCTATACCGGCGCGCAGGTCATCGACCCCGAGACCCTCGCGCCCGAGAGCAGGACGGTCTTCTCGCTGTCCCCGATCTGGACCCGCCTCGCCGAGGAGGGCCGGCTCTTCGGCCTCGTCCATGCCGGGGACTGGGCCGATGTGGGTCATCCCGAGGGAATAGCCGCGGCGGAGGCCCTGCTCGCCGGTGTTTGATCCCGCCGAGACGCCCCGCCTCTTCGGCCTGCCGCCCGGAGCGGATTTTCCCGCGGAGGTGATCCGCGGCCTCGAGACCCGTCTCGCGGGCCGCCCGCCCGAGGACTGGGCGCGGGTCGAGATCTTCGTCAACACCGCCCGGATGCAGCGCCGCATGATGGCGCTCTTCGCCGCCGGACCGCCACGGCTCCTGCCGAAGGTCCGCCTCCTGACCCGCCTCGCCGCCGACCCGCTCCTGATCGACCTGCCTCCGGCCGTCCCGGCGCTCCGCCGCCGGCTCGACCTGGCACAGCTCGTCCGCCGCCTGCTCGACGCCGACCCGACGCTCGCCCCACGCCCCGCCGCGACCGACCTCGCCGACAGCCTCGCCGGCCTCTTCGACGAGATGGACGGTGAGGGCGTCAGCTGGGACGCGCTCGACCGGCTCGACATCGCCGACCTCTCCGGCCACTGGGCGCGCGCGCTGCTATTCCTCGCCATCGCCCGCGACTATCTCTCCGAAGAGGCGCCCTCGGAGGAGGCGCGCCTGCGCCGCGCCGCCGAGACCCTGGCGGCGCGCTGGGCCGCGGAGCCACCCGACCACCCCGTCCTCGTCGCCGGCTCCACCGGCTCTCGCGGCCCGGTGGCGCTCCTCATCCGCGCCGTGGCCAGCCTGCCGCAGGGCGCTGTGATCCTGCCCGGCGTCGATCGCCACATGCCCGCCGATGTCTGGGACGGTCTCGACGACCCGCTCACCGGCGAGGACCACCCCCAGTTCCGCTTCGCCCGCCTCGCCCGGTCGGCGGGCCTCCATCCGACCGGTATCCGCCCCTGGACCGACGCCGATCCTGTGCCGGACCGCAACGCGCTGCTCTCCATGGCGCTCCGCCCCGCCCCCGTCACCGACCAGTGGCGTCGCGACGGCCATGCCCTGGGCGATCTCCGCGCCGCCACCGCGCATCTGTCGCTCCTCGAGGCCGCCGATCCCGGGGAGGAGGCGCTGGCCATCGGCCTCCGCCTCCGCCGCGCCATGGAGGACGGCCGCACCGCCGCCCTGGTCACGCCCGACCGAACGCTCACCCGCCGGGTCGAGGCGGCCCTCGACCGCTGGGAGCTCGTCGCCGACGACAGCGCCGGGGTGCCCCTGCAGCTCACCGCCCCGGGCCGGCTCCTGCGCCAGGTCGCCCGGCTCCGAGGCGCCGAACCGGGCCCGGAACCGCTGCTCGCGCTCCTCAAGCACCCGCTCGTCCATACCGGTTCGGGGCGGAACGACCACCTCCGGCTCACCCGCAACTTCGAGCTGCGCCTCCGCGGCCGCGGCGCGCCGCCCGGCATCGGTCCTGCCACCCTCGCCTCGTGGAAGGCCGACGCCGGCGATCCCGGCCCCGCCGACTGGATCGACTGGCTCGCGCCCTGCCTCGCCGACCTCGCCGCCACCGGGTCAGGGCCGCTGGCCGCGCATGTCGCCGCCCATCGCGCCCTCGCCGAGCGCCTCGCCGCGGGTCCCGCCCCGGGCAGCGGCGCGCTCTGGGAGGAGGCCGCGGGCCGCACCGCGCTCGCGCAGATGGAGGCGCTGGCGCAGGAGGCCGATGCCGGCGGAGAGATGTCGCCCCGCGACTATGCCGATCTGATCGACGCCCATCTCGGCACGGCCGAAGTCCGCCGTCCCGACACCGCGCGTCCCGACCTGATGATCTGGGGCACGCTCGAGGCGCGGGTGCAGGGTGCCGACCTCGTGATCCTCGCCGGACTGTCCGAGGGCACCTGGCCCGAGCCCCCGACCCCCGATCCGTGGCTGAACCGACCCCTGCGCCAGAAGGCCGGCCTGCTCCTTCCCGAGCGCCGGATCGGGCTCAGCGCGCACGACTTCCAGCAGGCCGCCGCCGCGCCGGAGGTCGTGTTCTCCCGCTCGCGGCGCGACGCGGAGGCGGAGACGGTCCTGTCCCGCTGGCTCAACCGCCTCACCAATCTCCTGAGCGGCCTGCCGGAAACGAACGGCCCGCAGTCGCTGGCGGAGATGCGGAACCGCGGCGCCGTCTGGATCGGCTACGCCCGCGATCTCGCCGCACGCGAGGCTCCCGCCGACCCGGCCCCGCGCCCGGCCCCGCGCCCGCCCGCGGAGGCGCGCCCGGCGCGGCTCTCCGTCACCGACATCCAGCGCCTCGTCCGCGACCCCTACGCGATCTACGCCGCCCGCATCCTGCGTCTCAGCCGCCTGAACCCGCTCCGCCCGGAGCCCGACGCCCCGCTCCGGGGCGAGGTCTTCCACGCCGTCTTCGAGCGAATGCTGGCCGACGGGCTCGATCCCCACGCCCCGGACGCCGCGGCCCGCCTCCGCGACCTCGCCGCCGCGGAACTCGCCCGGGTTCCCTGGAGGTCCACCCGCGCGCTCTGGCAGGGCCAGTTCGACCGCATGTCGGACTGGTTCGTGGAGGGCGAGCGCGCCCGCCGCGCCGAGGCCGAGCCCCTCGTCCGCGAAGTCTCCGCCGAGTTTCCCGTTCCCGGCACCGGCGTGGTGCTGACCGGTCGTGCCGACCGGATCGACCGCCGCACCGACGGCCGCCTCGTCGTCTACGACTACAAGACTGGCCGTGTGCCCGGCGAGAAGGAGATCCGCCATTTCGACCGGCAGCTTCTCCTCGAGGCGGTGATGGCCGAGGCCGGGGCCTTCGCCGGCATCCCGAAGGCCACGGTCGCCGAGATTCTGCCATATCGGCGTGGGTTCGACTCCGTCCGACACGCCCCACCGCCTTCGCGACCCGGACGGCGCCGAGATGCTGCACCCCGACGCCACGCTCCTGGGCCTGCAGGAACTTCTGCGCGCCTACGGGGACCCGAAGACAGGCTATGCCGCCCTCCGCGCCATGCAGAAGATGGCCCATTACAGCGACTTCGCCCATCTCGCCCGCTTCGGTGAATGGGAGCTGGACGCGACCCCCCACGCGGAGGAGGTCCCGTGACCGAGGCCGGCCGCAGACAGATCGAGGCCGCGCGCCCCGACCGCTCCACCTGGCTCTCGGCCAATGCCGGATCGGGCAAGACGCGGGTGCTGACCGACCGGGTGGCGCGGCTTCTCCTCGCCGGCGCCGATCCCCAGAACGTCCTCTGCCTCACCTACACCAAGGCGGCGGCGAGCGAGATGCAGAACCGTCTCTTCGCCCGTCTCGGTGGCTGGGCGATGATGTCCGACGCCGAGCTCGCGGCCACCCTTGTCGATCTCGGCGATCCGGAACCCGATGCCGCCGGGCTCAGGCAGGCGCGCATCCTCTTCGCGCAGGCCATCGAGACGCCCGGCGGCCTTCGCATCCAGACCATCCACTCCTTCTGCGCCACGCTCCTGCGGCGATTCCCGCTCGAGGCCGGCGTCACCCCGCGCTTCACGGAAATGGATGACCGCAGCGCCGAAGCCCTGCGCGCCGAATGCATCGAATCGCTGGCCGAGGCGGATCCCGCCCTCTTCGCCGAGCTCGCCGCGATCCTGCCGGCCACGCCACCCGACGGTCTCGCCCGGGAGGTCGCAGCACGCCGCGACGACTTCACCGAGACGAGCGCGGCGGAGATACGCGCCGCGCTCGGCCTCCGGTCCGACGAGAGCGCCGGGACGATCCTCGCCGACACCTTCCTCGGCGACGAGGAGGAGCTGCTGGCGACCTGCCGCGCGGCCCTCGCCGCCGGCAGCAAGACCGACCGGAAGGCGGCCGCCGACCTCGACGGCGTCGTGCCGCCCTTTGACCTGACGAGCCTCGCCGCGCTCGAAGGGCCGCTTCTCTACGGTGCGGGCGCGGCGAATCCGTTCGGCCCGAAGACCGGAAAGTTTCCCACCAAGGCCACCCGCGAGGCCTTGGGCGACACCTGCGACCGGCTCGACCGGCTCATGGAGCGCGTCGCCGAGGCCCGTCCCCGCCGCCTCGCCCTTGCCCTCGCCGAGTCGTCATGGCTCCTCAACCGCTTCGCCGCCGCCTTCCTCGATCTCTACGCCCGGCGCAAGCAGGCCCGCGGCTGGCTCGACTTCGACGACCTGATCCTCGGCGCCCGCGACCTCCTGCGCCACACGGAGACGGCGGACTGGATCCTCTACCGGCTCGATGGCGGCATCGACCACATCCTCGTCGACGAGGCGCAGGACACGTCGCCCAACCAGTGGCAGGTGATCGAGGCGCTCGCCCGGGAATTCGCCGCCGGAAAGGGCGCGCGCGACCGGCCGCGCACGATCTTCGTCGTCGGCGACAAGAAGCAGTCGATCTACTCCTTCCAGGGTGCGGACCCCGAAGGATTCGACCGCATGCATGCGCATTTCGGCGGCCGGATCGGCGACGGCCTCGCGCGGCTCGAGCTGCAGCATTCCTTCCGCTCCGCGCCGGCGATCCTTCAGGCGGTGGATTCCGTCTTCGCCGCCGGTCTCGGCGGCGCGGTCGCCCACCGCGCCTTCCACGAGAGGCTTCCCGGCCGCGTCGATCTCTGGCCCCCCGTCGAGCCCGAGCCCGAGCCCGACCCCGCCGAGTGGCAGGACCCGGTCGACCTGCCCTCTCCCGAAAGCGCCACCGCGCGCCTTGCTCGTCAGGTGGCGCGCTGGATCGGGGACCTGATCGCGCGCGGCGAGACCATCCCGCACCGGGTACCGGAAACCGGCGAGTGGATCCGTCGCCCGCTGCACGAGGGCGACATCCTGATCCTCGTCCGCGGCCGGGGCGGCATCTTCCACCCCCTCATCCGCGCCTGCAAGGCCGAAGGGCTGGAGATCGCCGGAGCCGACGTCCTGGCGCTCGAGGAGGAGCTCGCGGTGAAGGACCTCCTGTCGCTGCTGCGCTTTCTCGCCCTGCCGGAGGACGACCTTTCCCTCGCCGAGGCCCTGCGCTCCCCCCTTCTCGGTCTCACCGAGGCCGATCTCTACCGCCTCGCCCACGGTCGCGGCCGCCGCCTCCTCTGGCAGGTCCTGCGCGACAGCCCCGACCACCCCGACGCGCTGGCCATGCTCCGCGACCTCCGGGCCGAGGCCGACTATCTCCGCCCCTACGAGCTTCTCGACCGCATCCTGACGCGCCATCGCGGCCGGGACCGCCTCCGCGGCCGGCTCGGCCCGGAATGCATCGACGCCGTGGACGCGCTGCTCTCCGAGTCGCTCGCCTACGAGCGCACCGAGGTGCCTTCCCTCTCCGGCTTCCTCGCCTGGTTCGACGCCGGACGCGTCGAGGTGAAGCGGCGCGCCGACAGCGCCGGCCATCGCCTCCGCGTGATGACCGTCCACGGCGCCAAGGGACTCGAGGCGCCCCTCGTCGTCCTGCCCGACACGATGCGCGTCCGGGAACCCCAGGGCACCGCCCTCCTCAAGCTGCCGGAGGGTCCGGTGCTCTGGCGCACGAACCGGGAGAGCCGTCCTCCTCCCCTCGTCCCCGTCGAGGAGACGCGCGAGGCCGCCGGCCGCGCCGAGACCGAGCGCCTCCTCTACGTCGCCATGACCCGTGCCGCCCACTGGCTCGTGGTCTGCGGCGCAGGGAAGGAGACCGAGGCGGAGAAGGCCTGGTACGGCAAGGTCGCCGCCGGGCTCGACGCGCTCCCCGCCGCCCCGCTCGAAACCCCCGCGGGCGAGGGACGCCGCTTCGCAACCAACGACTGGGAGGGGCTCGTCGCCCCGGTGCCGGCCGAGGAGGACGCCTCCGAACCCGCCGGACCGCCCGGCTGGATCGACGCACCCGCCCCGCTCCCGGCGCTTCCGCCGGCGATCCTCTCCCCCTCCGATCTCGGCGGCGCCAAGGTCGTTCCCGGAGAGATCGCCGACGCGCCCGCCGACGCGGAGGCCGCAAAGTCCCGCGGCACGCGAATCCACCTCCTCCTCGAGCACCTTCCCCCCGACCGCCCGGACGACTGGCGGGACCGCGCCCGCCGCCTTCTCGCCACGGACGCGCTGCCCGCGGCCGAGATCGCCGCTCTGCTCGACGAGGCCGCCCGCGTCCTGCGCGATCCCACCCTCCGCGATCTCCTCGCCCGTCCGGCTCTCTCGGAGGTCGACCTGGCCGCACCCGTCCCGGGCGGCCGCCTCCTCGGCACCGTGGACCGGCTGATCGTGGAGCCGGATCGCGTCACCGCCATCGACTACAAGTCGAACCGCGTGGTCCCGGAGACGGAGTCCGCCATCCCGGAGGGTCTCTTGAGGCAGATGGGCGCCTATGCGGGCGCGCTGGCGCAGATTTATCCAGGCCGCCGCATCGGGACGGCGCTTCTCTGGACGCGGATTCCCCGTCTGATGGAGGTGGATCCCGCCCGCGCCGAGGCCGCCTTCGCCGCCGTCTCGGCTTGACGAAGAACCAGGCCCTCCTTACCTACGCGCAACCTCAGGCAAGGAGAGACCCCATGGCCACCGTCGCCGTCACGGACGCCACGTTCGACGCCGAAGTGAAGCAGTCCGACATCCCCGTAGTGGTGGATTTCTGGGCCGAGTGGTGCGGACCCTGCAAGCAGATCGGCCCGGCTCTCGAGGAGCTTTCCGAGACCTATGACGGTCAGGTGAAGTTCGCCAAGGTGAACGTCGACGAGAACCCGAACGCGCCCGCGCAGATGGGCGTGCGCGGTATTCCCGCGCTCTTCCTCTTCAAGGACGGGCAGGTCGTCTCCAACAAGGTCGGCGCCGCCCCGAAGGCCTCCCTGGAGAGCTGGATCAAGGGCGAGATCTGACCCGGCCGGGGGCGGAACCGGCCCGGGCGCTCCGGAGCGCCGGCCCTTTGCGACCCTCGTCCGAAGGTTCCTAGACCGGCAGTACTGCGGCCGAGAATCCGACCGGCCACGAAATCCAGGGACATCCGCCGGAGGACCGGTGACCGGGTGATGCGCGTTTCCTCGCCGCGGACCTACTCCGCCAAGGCGTGCATCTCGGCGATGAGATCGGCCTTTCCCTCGAAGCCGATCCCGGGCAGGTCGGGCATGGTGATGTGGCCCTCCTCGACCTCCACGCCGTCCGGGAAGCCGCCATAGGGCTGGAAGAGGTCCGGATAGCTCTCGTTTCCGCCGAGCCCCAGTCCCGCGGCGATGTTCAGCGACATCTGGTGCCCGCCATGGGGAATGCAGCGGCGAGGCGACCAGCCCTGCGCCGCCAGCATCTCTAGCGTCCGCATGTACTCGACCAGCCCGTAGGACAGGGCGCAGTCGAATTGCAGCCAGTCGCGATCCGGCCGCATGCCGCCGTGGCGCAACAGGTTCCGGGCATCCTGATGGGAGAACAGGTTCTCGCCCGTGGCCATCGGTCCGGGATAGACGTCCCCCAGTGCCGCCTGCAGCCGGTAATCGAGCGGATCGCCTGGCTCCTCGTACCAGAACAGCGGGTAGGTCCCGAGCATCCTCGCGTAGGCGATGGCGGTCTCGAGGTCGAACCGGCCGTTGGCGTCCACGGCGAGCCGCGCGCGGTCGCCGATCTCGTCCAGCACCGCCTCGATCCGGGCCCGGTCCGCCTCGATCGTGTCGCCGCCGATCTTCATCTTCACGACGGTGTAGCCACGCTCCACGTAGCCGCGCATCTCCGCCCGCAACGCGCCGGCATCCTTGCCGGGATAATAGTAGCCACCGGCGGCGTAGACGAAGACGCGGGGGTCGGCCTCCCGCCCCGCCCGCTCGGCGAGGAGGCGGAAGAGCGGCCGGCTCGCGATCTTCGCCACCGCGTCCCAGACTGCCATGTCGATCGTGCCGACGGCGACCGAGCGTTCGCCGTGCCCGCCGGGCTTCTCGTTCGCCATCATCGCCGACCAGATGCGGTGCGAATCGAGGTTGTCGCCCGCCTCGTTCCGAAGGCTTTCGGGGTCAGCCTCGAGGATGCGGTCGCGGAACCGCTCGCGGATGAGGCCCCCCTGGCCATAGCGCCCGTTCGAGTTGAAGCCGTAGCCGACGACCCTGCGACCGTCCCGCTCCACGTCCGTCACCACGGCGACGAGGCTCGCGGTCATCCGGCTGAAATCGATATAGGCGTTGCGGATCGGCGAGGCGATCGGCTTCGTCACCTCCCGGATCTCGAGAATGCGCATCGTGTCCTCCCTCAATCGTCTCGACGGTTGAAACGGATCGATGCCGCGAGCGCCAGTCCGATGATCCCGATTCCGGTCCGGCCGGTGATGGCCTCCGGCACATGCAATAGGCTCGTGGGCGAGATGAGCCGGACCGCGGGAAGCGGGTCCGGGGCCTTCGGTGGCGCGGGGAGGAACGTCTCTCCGGTCCCGCCTCTCCCCTGCGGCGCTGTCCGCTGCCCCGGAAGCGATTCCGGTTTTGTAAACCATTCCGCCCCATCATGTCCGGACTGCGCGTCAGGGGAACGGCAAGATGTGGCAGAGCCTCGCCCTCAATCTCTGCGTGATATCGAGTGCGGTGGTCGCATGGCAACTCTGCGCCGACCGTCTCGACAGGGGGCCGAAATGGCAGGGTCGGTTCATCTTCGGCCTGTTTCTGGGCCTCGCCGGATGCCTCTCGATGACGTTCGCCGACCCGTTCATTCCGGGCTTCGTGTTCGATCTCCGCTCGCCGATGGTGGCCTGCGCCGCGTTCTTCGGCGGCCCCGGCGGCGCCCTTCCGGCGCTGGTCCTGACGGGGGGGTTGCGGATTCACATCGGCGGGTCCGGCGCTCTCGCCGGGCTCGTCTCTCTCGCCTGCGCCGCCGGGCTCGCCCTCGGCTACCGCGTCCAGCTCGGGACGCGCGAGCCGAGCCCGGACAGGTTGGCGCTCCTGGCCGCGCTGGTGACGGCCGGTGTCTGCATCGGATACATCCTCGTCCCCCGCGAGAGTTTCCTGCAGGTCGTGACCGCGACGTTCCTTCCGATGGTCAGCCTCACCTTCACCGCGACGTGGATCGTGGCGATGCTCTGCCATCGTGAATTCCGCCGCCGCGATCTCCTGCGGTCTAAGAGGATCTACCGGCAGATGGTCGAGCTCTTGCCGGACAGCCTGAACGCCAAGGACACCGGCGGCCGCTTCATCGCCGCGAACCCGGCCTGCGCGCGGCTCCAGGGCCTCGACGATCCACGGGACCTGATCGGTCTGACCGATGCGGACTTCTTCGAGGGCGAGAGGCTCGCGCAATTCCGGCAGGTCGAACGGAGCGTGATCGAGACCGGCGCGCCCCTCACGGCGGAACAGGAGGTGCGCGTGGCCGGGAAGGAAGCGGTCATCGTCCAGACCCAGAAGGTCCCGATCCTCGACGAGAGCGGCACGGTGATCGGCCTGATCACCCACAACCGCGACGTCACACAGGAGCGGCGGCTCTCGAGGATGAAGAGCGAGTTCGTCTCCATTGTCAGCCACGAGCTGAGGACGCCGCTGACCTCCGTGCGCGGCTCGCTGGGCCTGCTCTCCGCCTCCCTGGACGAGAGCGCTCCCGCCAGCACCCGCAAGCTTCTCGACATCGCCGACCGCAACAGCACCCGACTGGTGCGCCTCATCAACGACATCCTCGACGTCGAGAAGATCGAGAACGGCAATCTCGACTTCGACATCAGGATTACCGAGGTGGCCCCGCTGATCCGGGAGGCGCTTCCGTCATACGCGAACTACATGCCCGAGCAGAAGGTCGAGGTGCGGATTCTCGACGAAGCGCCCGGCGCCCGGGCGATGATCGATGTCGCGCGCTTCGAGCAGGTCCTGTCGAATCTCGTCTCGAACGCCATAAAGTTCTCCGAACCCGGCGGAACCGTCACCGTCAGCCTCCTGCGCCGCGACGGCCGCCTGGTCGTCAGCGTCGCCGATACGGGCCGCGGCATACCGGAACACTTCCGGGACCGGGTCTTCGCCCGTTTCGAGCAGGTCGACGCCTCCGATTCGCGGCAGAAGGGCGGCACCGGGCTCGGGCTGCACATCGCCAAGGTGATCGTCGAGAGGATGGGCGGGCAGGTCACCTTCGTCTCCGAGGTGGGCCGGGGAACCACATTCTTCGTGACCCTCCCCGAGCATGCTGCCGATGCCGGCGCCGCGGACCCGGTCGGGACCGCCGGCGACATCCGGACCACGGGGAGCGACGGGGACACATTCGACAGGCGCATCCTCTACGTCGAGGACGATTCCAGCCTCGCCCAGATCGTCGCGGAAATGCTCCGCCCCGACATCCGCGTCGACCACGCCGCCACGCTCGAGGCCGGCCGCGCGGCGCTGCGGAAAGCGAAGTACGACATGCTTCTCGTCGACGACGCGCTGCCCGACGGGTCGGGCCTGCGGCTCGTCGACGAGGCCGGGGCAGACCTGCCGTCGATCCTGCTCACGGCACGGGAGATCGAGGGCCCCCTGCCGGCGCAGGTCCGCGGCCGGTTCGTCAAGACGCGGGTGCAGGAGCGGGAGGTTGCCGAGCGGATCCGCGCGATTCTCGACCGGCCGGCCGCGCCGCTCGGAAAGCCGGCCTGACCCTCGCCCCAATTCGCCGGACGCCCGTCCGCGCGGACCCGCCGGAGACGGCCCGCCATCCCTCCGTCACCGGCCCACGAGGGCGCGCAGCTCCCCGGCCAGCGACATGGGATCGAACGGCTTGCTGATGACGCCGGCGGCGCCGAGGGAGACGAGATCGTCGATCATGTGCCGCTGTGCCGCCGCGGTCATGAACACGACCGGAATATCCGCCGTCTCCGGTCGGTCCCGCAGGACGCCGAGGAGTCCGGGCCCGTCCATGTCCGGCATCATGACGTCGAGCAGGATGACGTCAGGCCGGGCGGCCTCGATCCGGTCGAGGGCGGCCGCGGCCGACTCGGCCGAGGCCACCTCCAGATCCGGGTCCATCTGCAGGGAGAGCTCCGCGATCTCCCGGATGTCGGCGTCGTCGTCCACGTGCAGGACCTTCATGGCCTTTCTCCCCTCGCGATGCGCGTCATTCCTCGTTCCGCTGCGCCGCCGCCGCCCCGCGCGTTCCCGCACCCCGTTCGTCCGGGCGGAGGGCAGCCGCGCAGGCCGGAACGACGGGTGAACCGCCCCGGGGCCGGCCGATCGTCCCGGCCTGGCGCGGGCACGGCCCGTTCGGCCCCGCGGCCAGCGGGTTCCCCGCGCTCATCGCTCGCGCAATCCCGAATTCGAGGCTCTTCAGGATCGGCGTCGCGAGGTAGTCGAGCAGCGTCCGCTCGCCGGTGACGATGTCGGCGGTGACCGTCATGCCCGGCGAGAGCGCGAGCCGGTCGTCCTCGCCGACATAGGCGTGCGCGAGCTCGATGGTTGCCTTGAAGAATGGCCGCCCCGCCTGGTCCAGGAAGCTCGTCGGAGAGATCTGCTCGATCCTGCCCTCGACCTTGCCGAAGCGGCTGTAATCGTAGGTCTGGACCTTGACCTCCACCGGCTGTCCCGGCTTGACGTGTCCGATATCGGCGGGCGAGATCTGCGCCTCGACGCGCAGGTTCGCGGCAGCCGGAACGATGCTCATCAGGGTCGCGCCCGGGGCGATCACGCCGCCATCGGACCGGATCTGGAGATCCTGCACCCGCCCCGTCACCGGCGCCGCGACCGTCAACCGCCCGACGCGGTCGCGCGCCTGCGAGATGGCGAGCTCGAGCTCCGCCGCCTCCTTGGTCAGCGCGCTGATCTCCGAGGCGAGATCCGCCTGGAAATTCGCCCGGAGTTCGGCGATCCGCGCCTCGGCCTCGCGGATGCGTTCCTGCAGCCGCAGCTTCTCGGCCTCGGTCTCCGACCGCTCGCCCGTCAGCCGCGACAGGTCGCGCTCCTCGTCGATGATCCGCAGCCGGGGGAAATTGCCGCTCTGCTCGAGGGTCCGCTGTGCCGCGATCTTCTCCTCCCCGAGCTCTATCTGCCTTCCGATCGTGACCTGCCGCACGTCGAGCGTGGCGAGCTCGGCCTGCCGCTCGGCCATCTGCTGGCGCAGCACGGCGGTCTGGCTCTCGAAGCTCTCGCGCCGTGCCGCGAGCGCCTGGATCTCGGCCGCCACGATGTCGCGGTGCTCGTCGGCCACGTCTTCGGGATCGGGCAGGTTCCCGGTGAGCGCGCCGGTCAGAAGATCGATCCGGACCCGGTCCCCGGCGAGCCGCGTGCGCAGCCGCGACAGCTCGGTCTCCGCGATCGCCGGGGCGAGCTCGACCAGCACCCGGCCCTTCTCCACCGCCTCGCCCTCCTCGACGAGCACCCGTGCGACGATGCCGCCCTCGAGATGCTGCACGCGGCGCACGGCATCGGATGTCACCACCTCGCCCTCGCTGGTGGAGATCTCGGCCAGCGGCATGATCGCCGACCATGCGACCGCCGCGGTGAGGACCGTGCCCAGGGCGAAGACGGTCGCGACCGCGAACCGGCTCGTGCGTCGCTCGTCGAAGAGCTGGCTCGCGCTGATCATCGCCTGGCCCCTTTCTCCATGTTCCGTTTCGTCGCTCATCGGGCCTGTCTCCTCGCGATGTCCTTGGGCGCGCAGATGCGGGCGAGCGCGCCGCCCTTCAGGATGAGCACCCGGTCGGCGATCTCGATGACGCTCGGCTCGTGGGTGGCGATCATCACCGTGCTCGCGCCTTTCAGCCGCCTCAGTTCGGCGAGCAGGCTGGCGCGGGCCGTCCGGCTCGCCGCATCCGGCTCGTCGAGGAGAAGCAGGCTGGCATTGGTGGCCAAGACCCGCGCCAGGGCAAGGCCCTGCGCGAGCCCGCCGCCCTCGTCGAGCTCGGTCATCAGGGTCAGGTCCCCGTGCGGCAGCTCGGCGACCGCCGGCGCGAGGCCGAGCCGGGCGCAGACCTCCTCCACCCCCGGCCGATCGACGGGGTCGATGCCGAGACGGAGGAACTCGTGAATGCTGACGGGCAGCGCGGCGCCCTCCCGGGGCAGGTAGCCGATCGACTGCCTGAGCGTGCTTGGCGCGACCTGCTGGGGATTGACCCCGTCGATCGTGACCGACCCGAATTGCGGCGCGGCGAACCCGCTCACCAGATCGAGCAGCGTCGACTTGCCCGCGCCGCTATGCCCGGTGACGGCGATGAGTTCCCCCGGGGCGACGTCGAAGGAGAGATTGCGCAGTGCGGCAGTCTGTCCCCGGCCATAGGTGAGGGTCACCGACGAGAAGGCGACGTGCCCGGCCATCGTGCGCCCGCCGCCGCTGCTGCCCTCGCGCATCGTCGCTCCGGTCGTCGAGCCGAGGATCTCGGCCGTCGCGGCGAGCGCCTCGCCGATCTCCGGCCATCCCAGCCGCGCCTGCAGCAGCGCGGGCAGCGGCGCCGACAATCTCCAGACCAGCGCGATCGAGGCGATCAGGGCCCCGACGCTGAGCGCGTCGTCCATCGCCACCAGCGCGCCGACCGCGAGCGTCAGCAGGACGGCGAGGGAGACCAGCACCCCCGAGGCGAGTTGCACGATCTGCGCCGTGCGCTGCTGCAGGAGTTCGGCTTCCCCGAGACGCGCCGAGGCGTCGCGGAACCGGCTCTCGTATGTCGCTTCCGATCCCTCGGCCTGGATGGCGCCCAGTCGGCCGGCGACCTCGGTGCACAGCGCGCCGTATTCCTCCGCCCGGGCGAGCGCGGCGCGTCCGCGCCGCTGGACCGAACCGAGCAGCATCGCGACAAGCGCGGCTCCGAGACCGAGGAAACCGATCGGGACGAGCGCGATCCAGCCCAGCAGCAGGACCAGGATCACCACGTAGAGGAGCGCAAAGGGCGCCTCGATCAGCCCGATGCCGACCGGCCCGAAGAGGAAGCCGCGGATTCGGTCGAGGTCGCGCAGCCGCCCGATCGCCGTCCGCGTCGCCGGGAGGGACAGGCCCTCGGCGCGGCGCAGGGCGTTTCCGAACAGGCGGGAGGACATGCGCGCGTCGATATGGGCCGCGCTGCGGCTCACCATCTTGCTCCGCATCAGCCGCAGGATTCCATCGGCGAGAAGGCCGAGCCCCAGCCCCGCCACGAGCACGGTCAGCATCCGCGCTTCCCCCGCGGCGAGGACTTGGTCGTAGACGGCGAGGGTGAAGAGCGGCAGCGCCAGCCCGAGCACGTTGGAGGCGAAGGTGATGCCGATCACCGCGAAGAGCGGCTTGCCGGTCCAGCCAAGCAGCGCCCGGAGGGCGCCGGCCGGACCTTCGCCGCGCGGCGCCCCGGCCAGCTCGGGAAAGACCAGGGCGCGGCCCTCGGCGTCGGGCGACGGGCGGTCCTGGGGCTCCGTCCCCTCGAGGTCCACGCAGGACAGCGTGCCGTCCGATCCCGGCAGGAAGAGCCAGATCGTCCCGTCGGCCTGCTCGAAGGCGAAGAGCGTGGCGCCCAGCATGAGGGCGCCGAGCCGGTCGCGGACGACGCGCGGCTCGAGCCCGAGCACAAGGCAGAGCTCGCCCAGCCGGTCGAAGCCGAGCCCGGTCTCCGCCTCCGCCGCGGTGACGAGATCGGCGGTGGTGACCTCGGTGCCCGCGCGGGTGAGCAGCAGGCGCACGCCGTCGAAGCGGGGGTCCTCGGTGGCGAAGAGATCGCTGGTGAAGGTCTCGGCGAGGGCGCTCATGGCCGGGCCTCGATCACGCTGGGAAGGGCGGTCAGCCGGCCGCCGGAAAGTTCGAAACGCCGGCTCGAGACCGATTTCAGCGACGGCCGGTCGGTCAGGAGCACCAGTGTCGCCTCTCCGGCGAGCATCCTGACCACGCTCGCGAACCGCAGCTCGGTCGCCGCGTCGAGGACCGCGGTCGGCTCGTCGGCGACGATGAGCTTGCGCTTCTTGGCGAGGATCCGGCAGATCGCGATCTGCTGGCGGACGCCTGCCGAAAGTTCGGGCGAGCCGGTCGCCCGAAGTATCGTGTCGTATCCTGCCGGCAGCCGCTTCACCGTCTCGTCCAGTCCGACCAGATGCGCGAGATAGCGGACATCGGCATAGAGTTTCTCCGACCCGTCGGTGAGGATGTCGAGAAGCCGGCCCGCCGGCAGCTGCGGCAGCCGCGGCAGGTAGCCCGCCTGCGACCGGATCGCCACCGCGTCGGGACCGGTCGCGTCGATGCCGCCGACGCTGAGCGTGCCCTCGACCGGGACCATGCCCAGAAGCGCCAGCCCGAGCGACGTCTTGCCGGCGCCGCGGTCGCCGGAGACCGTTACGATCTCGCCGCCGGAAATCGCGATGTCCCGCGCCGTGACGACGGGCGCGAAGCCGCCATCCGCGGCGATCGCGGCCTCCTCGAAGCGGATGTCGGGGGGCGCGTCCCATCCGCCCCGCGCCGTCGGCCGGGCCGCAGCGCGGGACCCCGCGGCGAGCGGACCGAGCGTCTCGCGGGCGAGGCGGGCGCGGCGGCGGAGATGGAGGAGCTGCACGCAGCTCTGCAATGGTTCGAGCGACCGGCCCGCCAGAAGCGTGCAGGCCGCCAGCCCGCCGAGACTGAGCCCGCCGCCGAGAACGGTCAGGGCGCCGGCGACGACCACCGACCCGATGAGAACCTGCGAGAACGTGGTCGTCACGTCGCGGGAGAGAAGGTCGACGAAGGTCTGCCGTCCCTGCGCGCCGGACCGCGCGAGCTGGTTGTGGACGAACCGGTCGGCGACCGGCACCTGCGCGGCGATGACGGCGATCCCGTGCAGCGAGCGCCCGACCGCCTCGGCGAAGGTCGCGCGGCGCCGGTCGGCACGCTGCGCCTGCCGCCGGGCCTGCTGACCGGCGAGCGCGACGATCCCGACGACGAGCAGGAAGGCGAGGCAGACGCCCGCCGGCAATGCCACCGCCCAGCCGCCGATGAGTCCGACAAGGACGAGGAAGGCCAGCCCGAAGGGCAGGTCGACGAGCGCCATGAGCCGCGCCAGTCGCAGCTCCCGGATCGCCCCCACCGCGGTGAGCGCGCCGGTCACCTCGGCCAGCGCCAGTCTCCTGCCGGGCCGCGCCGGGCGCCGCAGCAGGGCGCCCATCACGTCGTTCCGCGCGACGAAATCGGCATGGGCGCTCGCCCGGCTGACGATCGCGGCGCGGATGAGCCGCAAGACCGCCTCGGCGAGGATCGCGCCGGCCGCACCCGCCACGAGGATCGCCAGGGTCGCCCGGCCGTCGTTCATCAGCACACGGTCATAGACCAGAAGCGCCGTCAGCGGGGCCGCGATCGACAGCAGGTTGATGAGAACGGACGCGACGCAGACCGCCGCACCGGCCCCGACGGACAGCGACCGGCGATGGCTCCGCGGGCGGGACCGGGGGGCGATGTCGAGGACAGTCATGTCCCTCGGTCCCGTTCCGGGATGCGGTGGCGGCCGGAATCGGCGCCCTCGGCGATGGGTGGATGGATATGCCCCTGCATGCGCGAATTCCGTAAAATGCGATCTATGCCACGGCTTCTATCCGGCGGGCGTTAACGATCTGTTGCCATTTTCCCGGGAAAAATGCCTCCAGCAGGACTCTGCAGGGGGAATCATGGCTGAAGACAACGGCAACCGCCGCCTCTCCACGGGCAATCTGGGCAGCGATTCGGACGGGCAGGTCTCGGCGCTCGCACGGGAGGACGCTGCCTTCTCGAGCGTGCATACGGGAACGACGGACAGGCGCGACCCCCGGTTCCAGCGCGAAACGGTCGAGGAGGGCGGCGGCGACGTCGGGCCGCTCCCACTCGCGCCGGTTTCCGATACCGAGGCGCGGGGCCCGGTCGGGGCGTCGGTCCAGGACCGTCTCCCGACCTCCCCGGCCCCCCGAAGCGATCGCGGACCCGATGGCGAGCCCGCCGGCATCCCGTCGGACCCCCGATCCTCCACCGCCCTTTCCTCGGCCGACTGGGCCCTCCCCGTGCCGACATCCGACGCCGTCGATCCGGTCGCCGGCGACCCGGCGGCGCCGGCCGTCCGGCCGCTGCAGACGATCTTCCCGGCAGAGCCGGCCATCGCACCCGCGGCCGCCCAGGAAGACACGCCGCAGACCGGGTCCGGCGCCTCGGACGGCGCCGATCCCGGCACGCCGGACGCGCCAGGCACGCCCGGTGATGTCTCCCCGGGCGCGCCGGGGGATCCGGACCCCGAAAACCCCGCCGGGCCGGATATCGACCCCCCGCAGGACTCAGCCGATCCCCCGGCGGACGCCCCCGCCATCCCGGCGCCGGCACCGGGTACCGACGCGCCCCTCCTCGCCCTCGCCGATGCCCAGGGCCGCGAGGACGCGCCCGTGCCGCTGGCGATCTCCCTCGCCCCGGGCGATCCCTCCGAGACCGTCGCGGTCACCGTCGCCGGACTGCCCGAGGGCGCCCGCCTCTCCGCCGGAACCGCCAATCCCGACGGCTCCTGGAGCCTCGACCCGGCCGACCTCCCCGGCCTCGAACTCACCCCCCCGGCCGACTTCTCCGGCCGCATCGACCTCCAGGTCACCGCCACCGCCCGCGACGGCGCCGACACCGCCAGCACCGGCGGCCCCCTCGCCGTCGACATCGCCCCGGTCGCCGACGCGCCCCTCCTCGCCCTCGCCGATGCCCAGGGCCGCGAGGACGCGCCCGTGCCGCTGGCGATCTCCCTCGCCCCGGGCGATCCCTCCGAGACCGTCGCGGTCACCGTCGCCGGACTGCCCGAGGGCGCCCGCCTCTCCGCCGGAACCGCCAATCCCGACGGCTCCTGGAGCCTCGACCCGGCCGACCTCCCCGGCCTCGAACTCACCCCCCCGGCCGACTTCTCCGGCCGCATCGACCTCCAGGTCACCGCCACCGCCCGCGACGGCGCCGACACCGCCAGCACCGGCGGCCCCCTCGCCGTCGACATCGCCCCGGTCGCCGACGCGCCCCTCCTCGCCCTCGCCGATGCCCAGGGCCGCGAGGACGCGCCCGTGCCGCTGGCGATCTCCCTCGCCCCGGGCGATCCCTCCGAGACCGTCGCGGTCACCGTCGCCGGACTGCCCGAGGGCGCCCGCCTCTCCGCCGGAACCGCCAATCCCGACGGCTCCTGGAGCCTCGACCCGGCCGACCTCCCCGGCCTCGAACTCACCCCCCCGGCCGACTTCTCCGGCCGCATCGACCTCCAGGTCACCGCCACCGCCCGCGACGGCGCCGACACCGCCAGCACCGGCGGCCCCCTCGCCGTCGACATCGCCCCGGTCGCCGACGCGCCCCTCCTCGCCCTCGCCGATGCCCAGGGCCGCGAGGACGCGCCCGTGCCGCTGGCGATCTCCCTCGCCCCGGGCGATCCCTCCGAGACCGTCGCGGTCACCGTCGCCGGACTGCCCGAGGGCGCCCGCCTCTCCGCCGGAACCGCCAATCCCGACGGCTCCTGGAGCCTCGACCCGGCCGACCTCCCCGGCCTCGAACTCACCCCCCCGGCCGACTTCTCCGGCCGCATCGACCTCCAGGTCACCGCCACCGCCCGCGACGGCGCCGACACCGCCAGCACCGGCGGCCCCCTCGCCGTCGACATCGCCCCGGTCGCCGACGCGCCCCTCCTCGCCCTCGCCGATGCCCAGGGCCGCGAGGACGCGCCCGTGCCGCTGGCGATCTCCCTCGCCCCGGGCGATCCCTCCGAGACCGTCGCGGTCACCGTCGCCGGACTGCCCGAGGGCGCCCGCCTCTCCGCCGGAACCGCCAATCCCGACGGCTCCTGGAGCCTCGACCCGGCCGACCTCCCCGGCCTCGAACTCACCCCCCCGGCCGACTTCTCCGGCCGCATCGACCTCCAGGTCACCGCCACCGCCCGCGACGGCGCCGACACCGCCAGCACCGGCGGCCCCCTCGCCGTCGACATCGCCCCGGTCGCCGACGCGCCCCTCCTCGCCCTCGCCGATGCCCAGGGCCGCGAGGACGCGCCCGTGCCGCTGGCGATCTCCCTCGCCCCGGGCGATCCCTCCGAGACCGTCGCGGTCACCGTCGCCGGACTGCCCGAGGGCGCCCGCCTCTCCGCCGGAACCGCCAATCCCGACGGCTCCTGGAGCCTCGACCCGGCCGACCTCCCCGGCCTCGAACTCACCCCCCCGGCCGACTTCTCCGGCCGCATCGACCTCCAGGTCACCGCCACCGCCCGCGACGGCGCCGACACCGCCAGCACCGGCGGCCCCCTCGCCGTCGACATCGCCCCGGTCGCCGACGCGCCCCTCCTCGCCCTCGCCGATGCCCAGGGCCGCGAGGACGCGCCCGTGCCGCTGGCCCTGGGCGCCGCCGTCACCGATCTCTCCGAGAGCCTGTCGGTCACCGTCGCCGGACTGCCCGAGGGCGCCCGCCTCTCCGCCGGAACCGCCAATCCCGACGGCTCCTGGAGCCTCGATCCGGCCGACCTGCCGGGGATCCGCCTGCTGCCACCGCGCGACTTCTCCGGCTCTATCGACCTCGCGATCACCGCCACCTCGCGCGACGGCGCCGACACGGCGTCGCGGAGCGCCACGATGACCGTCGAGCTCGCGCCGGTGGCCGATGCGCCGCATCTCTCCGTGCAGGTCGCTCGCCTGCCGTCTGAGGAGGCGACCCCTTCCTCCGCCGCCGGCGCCGCGATGGCGGCATCCCCGGCGGGAGCAGCCACGATCGTGCCGGGATTGTCGCGAAACGAGAACATAAAGACCGGCAGCGGCGACGACCTGCTGATCGTCGACGGCGATCTCGCCGGCGGCAACAACATCCACATGGAGGGCGGCGACGACATCCTCGAGATCCGGGGCGCCATCGGCAAGAACGTCCATGCCCACGGCGGCGACGGCGCCGACATGCTCCGGCTGGCGAAGGCCGCGGAGGCCTACGAGGTCGGGAACCTCGTCGAGAATCAGGGCCGGATCCACGCCCAGATCACCGACACCGACTCGGGCGGGCGGCTGCTCGTCAACCATTTCGAATCGATCGTCTTCGGCGACGGGACCGTGATCGGCGATGCCGGCCTCCTCCGCCCCTCCCCGCCGGATGCGGTCTACGCGCTGCGGATCGAGGCCGAACCCGGCGATGTCGACGGGTCCGAGACGCTGGGACTGACCCTCTCGGGCCTGCCGGAGGGGGCGCGACCCAGCGCCGGAGAGGCGACCGGCACCGGCACCTGGCAACTCGACCCGGCCGATCTCGCCGGCCTCGACCTGACCGTGCCGGCGGAAGCGCAGCAGGACTTCACCCTCCGCGTCACCGCCACCTCCACCGAACGCGCGGCGCCCGGGGGAGGCGCGACGAAGCATGTCGATCTGCAGGTCGGGGCGGGAACGCCGGTCCTCGAGGAGGCGCCGCGGCTATCTCTCGCCGACCTCGCCGCCGCGCAATCGCATCCCGAGGCCGAGGCGCCGCCCGTCGAGGGCGCGCCGGAGGCGGCCGCCGCCCTCGCGCTCCAGGACATCGCGAACCTCTTCGTGGCCGCGCTGGACCTGCCCGCGCCGGTGACCGCGGACCCCGTTTACCACGATGTCGGGCCGGTCATGCTCGACCTGCACACCGATCTGCCGGCGATGCCGGCGGGCCATGACGCCGCCGTCTGAAAGGGGACTTCACATGAGCCTGCTCCCGTCCACCGCCGACCACGAGGGCACCACCGCCCTGCCCGCCGTGCGGCTGCTGATCTGCGACGATTCGATCTTCATGCGCATGGCGATCCGCGCGATCTGCGAGGATCGGCCCGATATCGAGATCGTCGGCGAGGCGAAGAGCGGAGCGGAGGCGATCGCGCTCGTGGACCAGCTCCGGCCGGACGTGGTCACCATGGACGTCGACATGCCGGGCGTAAACGGCGCCTCGGCGACGCAGACGATCTCGACGCAGCACGACACGCCGATCATCATCCTGAGCGGCATGCGGCAGCAGCGCAGCATCGTCGCCGCGAAGCTGCGCAAGCTCGGCGCGGCGGACGTGATCTGGAAGTCGGCCTCGATGATGGACATCGACATCGACGGCATCGGCGAGATCATCGTCGGCAAGGTGCTGCACTGGGGGCGCCGCGGGTCGCCGGCCGGATGACGGAATGAGCCGGACCCTTGCGGAGAGGCTGAACGCCGTCGGGCGGAGCTTCCGGGCGTCGCTGCCCGAGCGGCTCGACGAGATCTCCCGGCTGCTTGCCTCCGGGGCCCCGGACATGGCGCGCGTCCACCGGATCCTGCACGACATCTCGGGCAGCGCGGAGATGCTGGGAGAGGGCGCGATCGCCTCGGCCCTGGCGCCCGGCTTCGAGATCGCCGAATCCTGCGCGCGCGCCGGGCGGATTCCGGACGCGGCGGATCTGGCCCGCATCGAAGCGGCCGTGGCGCGCGCCCGGGGGAGGCTGGGCGGTCCCAACAGCCCCCACTGATCCCGTTGCCGGGCCGGCCGCGGCCAGATCGGTCCGGCATGTCGCCTCCGCGGCGTCTCAGCGCCCGCGGGCCCGGAGCGCAGCCAGCATCGCCTCGCAGAGCCTGCGGAAGGGCCGCGCCTCCGGATAGAACACCGATCCGATCAGGCTGTACTGGCCCCGGGCATCCTCCGGGATGGCGAGCCGGAGCGCCTTCAGGCTGTGATATCCCGCCACCACCACCAGCCCGTTGAAGAGAAGGTTCACGCTGGTCTCGCCGCTCAGGTCGTACCAGGTGGTCCAGGCGCTCTCCGGCAGGAAAATCCTGAGCCCGTCCCAGTACATCATGCGGAGGAACGCCGCGACATGCATCAGCACCATTCCCGCCGACAGGTGGCCCACGATGCCCGATCGCCTGATCGCCAGCCGGACGAATCCGTAGGCCACCAGTCCCGCCGCCGCGGCCGCGGCATAGGCGGAGACGTGGCTCGACATGTAGAGAAGGTCACCGATATTCATTCGCTCTCTCCCAGATCCTCGACGCTCACCCTGGCCTGGTCCTCCGGCGTCAGCCGCGCGTGCAACATCTCCAGAAGCGCCCGCCGGAGCGCGTCATGGGCCTCGGCGTGGCGATGCCGGGTGGCCGCGAGGCCGTCCCCGAACCCCGCCTCCAGGCTCCGGGCGCGACGCAGCCTTGCCGTCCGCAGGACACGACCGAACCTTCCGAGGAAAAAAGGACAATGCACGTTACGTCTCCGAGCGTTCCGACAAGGTCTGTCCGGCGCCCCCGGCGCGGTCCGGGGTCCGGCATCGGCCCGAACCTCCGACGATCCGGTTAACGCGGTCCTCGATCACCGTGCGCCGCGTTTCCGCCACGGCCGGACGGGACGCCGCCGCTGCCCCCGGTTGGCAATCCCGCATCCCGCCGCCATATCGGCCAGACTAGGACAAGGGGAAGGACGCGACATGTCCGAAAGCAGGTTTCCGGGCTGGCACGGCACGACGATCGTCGGCATCCGCAAGGGCGGCAGGGTCGTCATCGCCGGCGACGGGCAAGTCAGTCTCGGCGACACGGTCATCAAGGGCACGGCGCGCAAGGTCCGCCGCCTTTCCCCCGGCGGGTCGGAGGTGATCGCAGGCTTCGCCGGCTCCACGGCGGATGCCTTCGCGCTGCTGGAGCGGCTGGAGACCAAGCTCGAGGCGGTGCCGGGCCAGCTCCAGCGCGCCGCGGTGGAGCTCGCCAAGGACTGGCGCACCGACAAGTATCTCCAGAAGCTCGAGGCGATGCTGATCGTCTCCGACGGGCGCGACCTCTACGTCATCACCGGCGCCGGCGACGTGCTCGAGCCCGAGCACGATATCGCCGCCATCGGCTCCGGCGGCAATTACGCGCTGGCCGCCGCGCGCGCGCTCTACGACACCGAGGCCGATGCCGAGGCCATCGCCCGCCGGGCGATGGAGATCGCCGCCGACATCTGCGTCTACACCAATGGCAGCCTGACGGTGGAGACGCTGGAGCCGTGAGTCCGACCCCGACGGGATTCCGACAGGAATCCGACAGACGAAAAAGCCGGCCCGGGGCCGGCTTCCATCGATCCGCAGATGCGGGTCGCGTCAGTCGTTGCCGACGCTCGCCTGCTCTTCCTTCGCCTTCTGCCGCTGTGCTAGGCCCTGCCGGTAGAGCTTGACGAAGTCGATCGGCTCGAGATTGAGCGGCGGAAAGCCCCCGTCATGGGTCACGTCCGACACGATCCGCCGGATATAGGGAAACATCAGCCGCGGCGCCTCGATCAGCAGGAACGGATGGAGCTGCTCCTCGGAGACGTTCGAAACCTGGAAGATCCCCGCATATTCGAGCTCCAGAAGGAACAGCATGTCCTCGCTGTCCTTGTTCTTGGAACGCACGGCGAACTTGCCGACCACCTCGTACTGGTTTTCCTGGTCGCGCTTCTTGGCGTCGAGGCTGACCTGCACCGAGACGTCCGGCTGCACCTGTCCCTTCATGCCCTTCTGCGCGAGGACGTTCTCGAAGGAGAGATCCCGTATATACTGCGCCAGGGGCCGCATCTGCGGCATCTGAGGCTGCGCCCCGTTCTGCATCTCGTTCTCGTCGGCCATCGACATCTCCAGGCGGAATTCAGTCGGGGCGGGACCTATCATCGCCCGATGCCCGGGTCCAGCCGGAGGGCCGGCGGGTGGGATCCGGTTCCGTGATCTCGACCTCGTGGGCCTCGCCTTCGATCACCGTCCCGTCGGATCGCTGGCGGGTCGGACGGGGACCGCGCGGGCCGACGGTCTGCACATGGACGCGAGAACGCAATTCCTTGAAGAGCCGCTTCTGCACCCCGGGGACGAGTAGCGCGAATCCGACCGCGTCGGTGAAGAAGCCCGGCGTCAGCAGGAGCGCGCCGGCGAAGAGAACCATCGCTCCCTTCGCCAGCGGCTCCGATGGATTCTGTCACATCCTGAAAGGAGCGTCTCACCTCCGCGATCGCGCTCGCCCCCTGGGACCGCACGAGAACCGTGCCGGCGATTGCCGTCAAAAGCACGATGAGGAGTGTCGGCCAGAGACCGATCAGCCCGCCGACCTGGATGAACAGGGCGATCTCGATGAGGGGAACGGCGATGAAAGCCACCAGTATCGGCATGAAAGGAACCTTTTCGTCGCGCGCCCGGCTGTGGACTTGCCCGGCAACGCTGCCTAGATAGGAGCGAAGCGGGGACGTTGCCATCTTTCTTCTGCCTCTTGGGGTCCAATGAGTTCTGCCGTCATCCAGTTGCTCGTCCTGGCCGGGATCGCGATATTCCTCATCCTGCGCCTCAAGAACGTTCTCGGGACGCGCACCGGGTTCGAGAAACCGGCCGTGTCCCGCCGGGAGGAGTTGAAGGCTGCCCGGCCGGATTTCGAGGTGATCGAGGGCGGTCCAGACCGCGACATCACCGATCATGTCGAGGACGGGTCCGACAGCGCGAAGGCGCTCGCCGCCATGAAGATGGCGGAGCCCGGTTTTTCCGTCGGCGAGTTCCTCTCCGGCGCGCGCGAAGCATACGAGATGATCCTCGCCGATTTCGAGATGGGCGATCTCTCCAACGTGCGCGGCTTCATTCATCCCGACGTTACGGAAGCCTTCGAACAGGTGATCGCCGACCGGCGGGACAAGGGCCTCACGGTGGAAAGCGAGATCGTCGGGGTCCGGGACGTGGAACTCTATCGGGCGACCTTCGATCGCAAGACCCGCGAGGCGGAGCTGACCGTGCGGTTCCTCGCGGAATTGACAACGGTTGTTAAGAATGCCGAGGGCGAGGTCGTCGAAGGCGATCCGAACGAGATCGTCCGGCAGAGGGATACTTGGACCTTCACCCGGAAGATGGGATCGGACGACCCCAACTGGCAGCTGACCGCCACGGGGGAGTGATGGGCGGCCTCGGTGGTACGCTCTGCGTCGCGATGCTTTTTTGGGCGGGTGCCGCGCATGCTGCATCGACCCGCGTTCTGGACTACGCCGATCTCAGGGGCTGGGCGGCGGATGACCACCGCCAGGCTCTCGACGTCTTCCTGTCCACATGCCGCGACATGACCGAGCCCGATTGGGCTGCGCTCTGCCGGATAGCCGCGAAGAGCGACGATCCGCGACGATTCTTCGAACTCTACTTCAGGCCGACCCTGATCGAGGACGGCAGGGAGATGCTGTTCACCGGCTATTACGAGCCGGAATTGCGGGGATCGAAGGAACGGCGCGGAAAATATCGCTATCCGCTCTACGCCCTGCCGGAAGAGGCAGCCGAGGGCCCGTGGCTCACCCGGGCGGAGATCGAGGAGGACGGCGTCCTCGAAGGCGAGGACCTGGAGATCGCCTGGCTGGCCGATCCGGTCGATGTCTATTTCCTTCAGGTTCAGGGATCCGGGCGGATCCGCCTCGGCGACGGATCCGTGATCCGCGTCGGATATGCCGGCAAGAACGGCCACGATTATCGGTCGGTCGGACGGGAACTGATCCGGCGCGGCGAGTTCACGGAGAGCGAGGCGAGCGCCGAACGCATCCGGGACTGGGTCCGCGAGAACGGCGAGGAGGGTCGCGAGCTCCTTCACCACAATCCTTCCTACGTGTTCTTCCGTGAAGTCAGCCACGTTCCCGCCGGCAAAGGGCCGCTCGGCGCGATGAACAGGTCCCTCTCGGCGCTGCGCACCGTCGCCGTCGATCCCCATCTGGTGCCGCTCGGCGCGCCGGTCTGGATCGAGAAGGCAGGGCGCGAACCGATGAACCGGCTGATGGTCGCGCAGGATACCGGCGCGGCGGTGACGGGAGCGCAAAGGGCGGACATCTTCTTCGGATCAGGCGACGAGGCCGGACGCCGGGCCGCGACGATCAACGACGGAGGCCGGATGGTTCTTCTCCTGCCGATCCAGCGGGCCTATGCGATCGCGGAGGCGCTGTGACGGCGTGGGACGGAAACGGCGAGGCCTGAGACCCGAGGAGGTCGATCTCTGGAACCGCGTGGCGCGGACGGCCTCGCCCCTTCATCCGGATCGCACGTCGGCGGCGGAGATCCCGTCCCCCGAACGCAAGTCGCTCGAGCCGCCGGCGCCGAAAGCCGAACTGACCGGTTTCCGCATCGGCGCGAGGGCGACCGAGACGACCGGCTCGAACCGGTTCGAGCCGCATTCGACGCAGCGGCCGGTGCCGCGACCCGCGCGGATGGACGCGAAGGCGTTCGACCGGATGAAGCGTGGCAAGCTGCGCGTCGAGGGGCGGATCGACCTTCACGGCCTCACGCTGGCGGAGGCCCAGCCGCGGCTCGTGTCCTTCATCCTGTCGTCCCATGCGCGGGGACGGCGACTCGTCCTCGTCATCACCGGCAAGGGGCGCGATCTGGATGCGGGCGATGCGGTTCCGATGCGGCGCGGGCTGCTCAGGGAGCAGGTGCCGCGCTGGCTGGGCGCGGGCGCGCTCCGCGGCATCGTGCTGGAGGTGGCGGAAGCGCATCGGCGCCACGGGGGATCAGGCGCGTTCTACGTCTACCTGCGGCGGAAGTGATCCGCGTGCCCGCTCGATGCCGATCCAGACGATTGCGGCCGCGGCAACGAAATAGGCCGTGATGCCCCAGAGCTGATCCTCGAACGGAATGCCGAGATCGATGAGCGCCCCGGTCAGAGCCGGCCCGATCGCCGTCCCGAGGACCATGACCGCCGCGGCGAGCGCCTTGATGCCGCCGAGATAGCGCGTGCCGTAGAACTCCGCCCAGAAGGCCTGCGGTACCGTGCTGTTGAGGCCTTGGGTCAGGCCAAGACACCCGACGAAGACCGCCGCCGTCGGCAGGGATCCGGCGACGGCGAGACCGGCGAAGCCGAGCGCCATCGGCAGGATGACCAGCGGCATCAGACGCGCTGTTCCGATGCGGTCGATGACCGGACCCGCGACGAACATCGCGACGATGGCGGAGGCGGTGAAGACGGGGAACGTCGAGACGAGACCCAGGTGGCTCCACCCTTTGGTCTCGGCGAAGTGCACCTGGAGGAAGAAGAAGGCGGTGGAGAAGGCCGGCGGCGCGATGAGCATCGGAATCGTCAGCCAGTAGAGCGGATGGCGCAGCATCCGTCCGCGCGTCCAGTGGTCGTTTCGCATGCCGACGCCCTGCTCGTCCTTCGCGATGCTCTGGGGGGTTCGCTCGAGGCTGAGAAGCGGCCATAGCATCGGCAGGATCACCAGCACGATGACGGCCGCGGCGAGCCAGAGCGTGCGCCAATCGACCGTTCCCATCAACGCCACGAAGCTGATCGGAAGGGCGGCCGACCCGAGTTCCACCCCGATGCGGCTGACCGAGAGGGCCTTGCCGCGCGAGGCGACGAACCAGCGCGCCATCGCGACCGTCGCGACCAGTGTGGCCATGCCCTGCCCGCAGAACCGAAGCGCGAAGATCGCGGCGGCGAGGCCCCACCATGTCGAGACGGTCGCCATGAGGAGGCAGGACGCGGCGAGACAGGCCAGCACGGCGGGTCCGAGAACGCGGACCCGGAACGTGTCCGTCAGGATTCCGGTCCAGACCATCAGGGCGGCGGAAGCGGTGGTGCCGACGGAATAGAGAAACCCCCAGTCGCCGTGACTTAATTCGAAGGCCGACCGGATCTCGCCGGCGAAGATCGAGATGAAGAAGGTCTGCCCGAAGGAGGAACAGAACGTCAGGAGGACGCCCACGGCGAGGAACGGGGCGTTCCGGTCGAGAAAGGCGAGAAATGACATAGGCCGCTTCGTCGCGCCATTCGCGCGGAAAGGGAAGGCCCTCGGCCCCCTCCCGGGGATCAGAGCACGTATCGGCTGATGTCCACCGAACGGCTGAGTTCGCCCAAGTGATGCTCAACGAAAGCCTCGTCGACTGTCACGGTCTCGCCGGCCTTGTCGGGGGCCTCGAAGGAAAGCTCCTCGAAGACGCGCTCCATGACGGTATACAGCCTGCGGGCGCCGATATTTTCCACGGCCTCGTTCACCTCCGCCGCAATCCGGGCCAGCGCGGCGATCCCTTCTTCAGTGAAACTGACGATCACCTCCTCCGTGCCGAGGAGCGCGGTGTATTGCCGTGTCAGCGCGTTGTCCGTCTCGGTCAGGATGCGGACAAAATCCCGCTCTGTCAGGGCGCGCAGTTCCACGCGAATCGGAAGCCGCCCCTGGAGCTCCGGCAGAAGATCCGACGGCTTGGCGACATGGAATGCGCCGCTCGCGATGAAGAGAATGTGATCCGTCTTCACCGCCCCGTACTTGGTGGTGACGATCGTGCCTTCGATGAGCGGCAGCAGGTCGCGCTGCACGCCCTCGCGGCTGACTTCGCCTCCGCGCGCGTCCTGTCTCGCACAGACCTTGTCGATCTCGTCGAGAAACACGATGCCGTTCTCCTCGACGGCGCGGAGCGCCTCCTTGTTCACCGTCTCGTCGTCGAGAAGCTTGTCGGCCTCCTCGCTCACCAACACGGTGTAGCTGTCGGCGACGGTCATGGTCTTGCGCACCTTGCGCCCCTGGAACGCCTTGCCGAAGATGTCGCCCAGGTTCATGCCGCCCTGGCCCGGCTGCATGCCGGGAATCTCCATCATCCCCATCGGGTTCGAGTTGTCAGCGACCTCGAGCGTGATCTCGGTCGCGTCGAGCTCGCCTGAGCGGAGCTTCCTGCGAAACATGTCGCGCGTGCCCGCGCGCGCATTCTCGCCGGCGATGGCCTCGACGACCCGCTCCTCCGCATTCGCCTCTGCGCGCGCCTTCACGTCCTCCCGCATGTGATTGCGGGTCATGGTGATCGACTGCTCCACGAGATCGCGGATGATCTGCTCCACGTCGCGGCCGACATAGCCGACTTCCGTGAACTTCGTCGCCTCGACCTTGAGGAACGGCGCGCGGGCCAGCTTCGCCAGGCGCCGGCTGATCTCGGTCTTCCCGACCCCCGTGGGACCGATCATCAGGATGTTCTTCGGATAGACCTCGTCCTGCATTTCCGGCGCGAGCTGCCGGCGGCGCCAGCGGTTCCGAAGCGCGACCGAGACCGCGCGCTTGGCGTCCTTCTGGCCGATGATGAATCGATCGAGCTCGGAGACGATCTCGCGGGGGGTCAGGTCGGTCATGATGTCCTCTCGGTGGTGCCGAGGGACGTAGAGGGACCGCGGGGCGATTTAAAGGCCGCTCGTCGCGGGCCAGAGCCCCTCCTCCCCCAGCGCCGCGACGAACGCAGCATGGGCCGCGGCTTCCTCTGCGGTGATCCGGGGCGGCAGCGGCTCCGGCCGCGGCCTGGGCACCCAAGAGGTCGAGACGGACGCGTCGTTCCCGCCGTCGTCGGAACTCAACCCGAAATCGGGCTGCCGGCCTCCGATTAGTTCGAGATAGACCTCGGCGAGAATTTCGGAATCCAGCAGCGCACCGTGCAGCGTGCGGCCGGAATTGTCGATGCCGAAGCGGCGGCAGAGCGCGTCCAGGGAAGACGGCGATCCGGGAAACCGCTGTCGCGCAAGGGCGAGCGTGTCGATGGCCTGATCCCAGGGGAGCTTGCGGTGGCCGAGCCATCCGAGCTCGGCATTCAGGAATTTCATGTCGAAGGTCGCGTTGTGGATCACCAGCTTCGCGGTTCCTACGAAGTCGAGGAACGGCTCGGCTATGTCGCGGAAGACCGGTTTGTCGCGCAGGAAGTCGTCTCCGAGCCCGTGCACCTCGAAGGCTTCCTGGGGCATCGCGCGTTCCGGATTGATATATTCGTGAAATGTCCGGCCGGTCGGCATGTGACCGGCGAGTTCCACGGCTCCGATCTCCACAATCCGGTCACCGGCCTCGGGCTCGAATCCGGTGGTCTCCGTGTCGAGAACGATCTCACGCATGTCGACCCCTGAGCTCCCGCACAATCCGTTCCACCTCGCCGCGAGCTTCCTCCATCGTGACCGTCGGCACAACCCAGTCCGCCCGTCGTCGTTTCTCGTCATCGGGGACCTGACGGGCGACGATCGCGTCGAATTCGGTCTCACTCATACCGCCGCGGGTCAGGACGCGCTGACGCTGCACCTCCAGTGGGGCCGAAACGACCACGATCTCGTCGACGGCGTCATCGGCGCCCGTCTCGAATAGGAGCGGAATATCGAGAACGACGAGATCGGTGCCGGCGTCGGCCACGAAGCGGGTCCGTTCCCGCGCCACCAGCGGATGGACGATGCGCTCGATCCGACGCAGCGCCCCCTCCTCCTCGGCGAGCCATCTTCTCAGGGCCTTGCGATCCACCCGGCCTTCGGCCACCGCCGCGGGACAGGCCTCGCGGATCGGCTCCACCGCTTCACCCCCCTCGCCGTAGAGCCGATGCACGGCCGCATCGGCGTCCCACAAGGGCAGACCGAGATCGCGGAACATGGCCGCGGTCGTGGACTTGCCCATCCCGATCGAGCCGGTCAGACCGATCACCAGCGGTCTCATGCTGCGAGGACGGCCGAGCGGACGGCCGAATCCACCGCAGGCCGGTGTCCGAACCAGCGTTCGAACCCCGGAACCGCCTGATGGATGAGCATGCCCAGCCCGTCGACCGTCCGGCACCCCCGCCCAGCCGCGTCGCGCAGGAAGTCGGTTTCGAGCGGCGCGTAGATCAGATCGGTGGCGACGGCCTCCGACGAGATACCATCGAGGGGCACGGGAAATCGCGGATGGCCGGTCATCCCGAGCGCAGTCGTGTTCGTGACCGTCGCGGCCCCTTCAAGGAGCGCATGGCTGTCCATCCAGTCGACAACCGCGATCCGATCGCCAAATTCATTCCGCAGGGCCTCGGCCCGGTCGCCGGATCGGTTCATGATCCGGATTGCCGGCGCACCGCTGTCCAGAAGCGCCACGATCACGGCCCGGGCTGCCCCGCCTGCGCCGAAGATCGCGGCGGGCCCGGCACTGGCCTCCCAGCCCGGCGCGTTCAGACGGAGATTCTCGAGAAAGCCGATCCCGTCCGTGTTGTCGGCAAAGACCGATCCGTCTGTCCGGAAGGTCAAGGTATTCGCCGCTCCGATTCTCGCTGCGCGGTCGCTCACCTCATCGGCGATCTCCATGATCGCCTCCTTGTGGGGAATGGTCACGTTACAGCCCACGAAGCCCATCCGCGGCATCGCCTCGACGACAGAATGAAGATCGGCAGGCGCCACGTCGATTGGCACATAGTGACCCGCCAGATCACGGGCCCGCAACCAGTACCCGTGCAGTTGCGGCGACCGGCTGTGGATCACCGGGTGTCCGAGAACGGCGGCGAGCGGGATGCGGTCGGTGATCATGCGGCCAGATAGCCGCGCGCGATCATCCAGGACAAGAGCGGCAGCATCGGCAGCCCGAGAACGGTAAAGTAGTCGCCCTCGATTGCCGTGAAGAATCGCACCCCCTCCCCCTCAAGCTGGTAGGATCCGACGGAATTCCGGATCGAGTTCCAGTTCCGCTCGACGTAGTCTTCGACATAGTCTGCGCCAACCTTTCGCATTGTCAGATCGGCCGCGGCCACGTGCCGCCAGACCGGTCTCCCGTCCTCGCAGGCCACGATTGCAGAATGCAAACGGTGCCGCCTCCCGGAGAGCGCGGCGATCTGGGTCCCTGCGGCTTCCTTGTCGGACGGCTTCGACATCAGACAGCCATCGAGGTCCAGAACCTGATCGCAGCCGAGAACCAGCGTCGCCGGCTCCTTCGTGGAAACCTTTCGCGCCTTCGCCTCGGCCAGCGCATCGGCGATGTCGCGGGGCTCCGCACCCGCAGCCTGAAGCGAAGCCTTGACGCTCACCTCATCGATCGCCGCCGGAATGACCCGGGGCTCGAGCCCGGCTGACCCAAGGAGAGCCCGTCGCGTCTCCGAAGCGGATGCAAGTATCAGTTCCAAGGATGTTCCTGTGCAAAAGTCGGCGAAACACCTGAATAGATAGAGCACGTTCGAGCTGTGCGGAACGATTGCCAATCTCGTCCCGGTCGAATCGGGAAAGTAATCCACGGGGAGAGAATTGGTCCTCAAGGACCTAACAAATGGATATCGGACCCAGCAGGACTCACGTATTCCACAACCTTTCCTTCGTAAATAAACAATACAAGTATCCGAGAATAAACATACAAACAGAAATCATGGACAACAGATTTCCCGGTCGACGGGACTGTGGGAGAATCAGGCGAAAACGTGAGTCGTCCCGCTTTCCACCGGCCCAACATCCTACCAAATCCTTTCCTTCATCTTCTTATTGGTTATGAAGCGATGATGTCCGATCTGCTCGTGGCCCTTTATCCTTGGATCAAGTCGCTCCACGTCATATCCTTCGTGGCGTGGATGGCCGGGCTCTTCTATCTGCCACGGCTCTTCGTCTATCACGTCGAGGCTTCGGAGGACGCGCGCGTGACCGACGCGCTCTTCGAGACCATGGAATTGAAGCTCCTTCGAGTCATCATGACCCCCGCCATGGTCGCGACGTGGACGTTCGGGCTTCTGCTGATCGCGGCTGGAGCCGTGGATTGGGCCGCGGTCTGGCCCTACACAAAGGCGATCGGGGTGATCGGGATGACTTGGTTCCATATGTGGTGCGCGCGGCAGCGGAGACTCCTCGCGAACCATGCAAGCAACCAAGCTGGTAGTTTCTACAGAAAGATGAACGAGGTCCCGACGCTCCTGCTCGTTCTGATCGTCGTTTCGGTCGTCGCACGCCCGTTCTGAGCTTCTCGATTGACAGCAGCAGGCGCGGTCTCTAGATCGGCCCCAGCCGTCCGGCTACGAAATCTCCCGATGAAAGATACGAATGGTCCCTTCTAGGGCCGTCGAGAGGCGTGATGAGCGAAGACCGCGTGAACCTGTCCGACCTGAAGGCCCAGAGTCCGACGGACCTTCTGACCCTCGCCGAGGATCTCGAGATCGAGAACGCCTCGACCATGCGCAAGGGCGAGATGATGTTCTCGATCCTGAAGGAGCGGGCGGACGAGGACTGGACGATCGGTGGCGACGGTGTTCTGGAGGTGCTTCAGGACGGCTTCGGCTTCCTTCGTTCCCCGGAAGCGAACTACCTTCCCGGTCCCGATGACATCTATGTCAGCCCGGAGATGATCCGTCGCTATGCGCTGAGGACAGGCGACACGGTGGCCGGCGTGATCCGCGGGCCTGACGACAACGAACGCTACTTCGCCCTGACCGGCGTGGAGAGCATAAACTTCGAGGAGCCCTCGAAGGCGCGTCACAAGGTGGCCTTCGACAACCTCACGCCGCTCTATCCCGACGAGCGGCTGACGATGGAGATCGAGGACCCCACGATCAAGGATCGGTCGGCGAGGGTGATCGATCTGATCGCGCCGATCGGAAAGGGCCAACGGTCGCTCATCGTGGCGCCTCCTCGCACCGGCAAGACGGTTCTCCTTCAGAATATCGCCCATTCGATCGAGCAGAATCACCCGGAGTGCTACCTAATCGTCCTCCTGATCGACGAGCGTCCCGAAGAAGTCACTGACATGCAGCGGTCGGTCAAGGGCGAGGTCGTCAGTTCGACCTTCGACGAACCGGCTACCCGGCATGTGGCCGTTTCGGATATGGTAATCGAAAAGGCCAAGCGCCTCGTGGAACACAAACGAGATGTTGTGATACTTCTGGACTCGATAACAAGACTTGGTAGGGCATTCAATACAACCGTTCCTTCCTCGGGAAAGGTTCTGACCGGCGGCGTGGATGCCAACGCTCTGCAGAGGCCCAAGCGGTTCTTCGGCGCAGCGCGCAATATCGAGGAAGGCGGGTCGCTGACGATCATTGCGACCGCGTTGATCGATACGGGCAGCCGCATGGACGAGGTCATCTTCGAGGAATTCAAGGGTACCGGCAATAGCGAGATCGTGCTCGACCGGAAGGTCGCGGACAAGCGAGTCTATCCGGCGATGGACATTCTCAAATCGGGCACCCGGAAAGAAGATCTTCTCGTCGACAAGTTAGACCTCCAGAAGACATACGTTCTGAGACGGATTCTCAATCCGATGGGAACGACCGACGCGGTCGAGTTCCTGCTCTCCAAGCTCAAGCAGACCAAGACAAATTCCGAGTTCTTTGATTCTATGAACACCTAGGCCGAGCAATCGAATGGACACCATCTTCGCCCAGGCCACCGCGCCGGGAAAGGCGGGGATATCTGTCATACGCGTTTCCGGGCCCGATGCGCTCAAGGGATGCGCCGGTCTTTGCGGTTCGCTTCCGGACGCCCGGCGGGCGTCTCTGAGGAAGATCAGACGGTCCGATGGGACCGAGATCGACGAAGGGCTTGTTCTCGTCTTTCCTGATGGCGGGAGCTTCACCGGGGAACCGGTGGTCGAATTGCATGTCCACGGTTCTCTCGCAGTGGTCCAGGCGATCCTCGGCGAACTGAGCGAAATCCAGAATTTTCGTCCCGCAGCGGCTGGAGAGTTCACGAGGCGGGCTCTGGACAATCGCCGGCTTGATCTGACGCAGGTTGAGGGTCTCGCCGATCTGATCGAGGCGGAAACGGAACTTCAGCGTCGACAGGCGCAAGCGGTACTCACTGGAGCGTTGTCACGAAAGGTCGATGGTTGGCGGCAGCTGATCATCGAGGCGACCTCGCTGGTCGAGGTGACGCTGGATTTCTCTGATGAAGACGTTCCGGATGACCTTTTCGACGGTGTGCGCACACGCATCGGCAAGCTGGTTGACGAATTAGAAGGGGAGGTTGCCTCCAGCGCGGCCGTCGAACGAATCCGGGATGGTTTCGAGGTCGCGATAATGGGGCCGCCGAATGCGGGCAAGTCAACGCTGCTGAATGCGATCGCTCGGCGGTCCGTTGCGCTGACGTCCGAGATCGCCGGGACCACGCGCGATGTCCTGGAGGTCCGCGTGGATTTGAAGGGTCTGCCGGTCACCTTTCTTGATACGGCGGGTCTGCGAGAGACCAGCGATCCTCTCGAATGCGCGGGGATCGAGGCGGCGGTCTCCCGGGCCGAATCGGCCGATCTCAGAATCTGGCTGGAGACAGACGATTCGGCACCGCCGCCGACCTGCGATATTGTAGTTCGAGGCAAGGACGATTCCGATGTTGCCTCGGGAGTGTCTGGGCTGACGGGAATCGGCGTCGCACGGTTGCTCGAGAGAGTGGACGACGTGCTGCGGCAGCGCGTTCCACAAAACCGTTTCGCGATGCGGGAAAGGCATAGGCGCGCGATGTCGGATGCGATCGTGCAGCTGGAACGCGGATTGTCCGGCATGCAAGGCGGGATTGGCGTTGAACTGATCTCGGAGGAGCTGCGGGGGGCGAGCATCGCGTTGCTGGAAATTGTCGGTGGTGTGGACGTTGAGGACTTGTTGGACAATATATTCTCAAGTTTCTGCATCGGGAAATAAGGTTGTTTCACGTGAAACACGCGAAAATCATCGTCGTCGGAGGAGGGCACGCAGGCGTCGAAGCGGCAAGCGCAGCGCGTCGCTTGGGGTCAGAGGTGTCCGTGGTCACAATGAAGCGGGATGCCGTCGGCGCGATGTCTTGCAACCCAGCCATTGGTGGCTTGGGCAAAGGTCATCTGGTCCGTGAGATCGACGCGATGGGCGGGATCATGGGGCGCGCGGCAGACGCCGCAGGAATCCAGTACCGACTGCTCAATCGGAGCAAAGGGCCGGCCGTCCAAGGCCCCAGGGCGCAGATGGACCGCGTTCTCTACAAGGAGGCTGTGCAGACAGCCTTGGCAGACCTCGATATCGAGATCCTGGAAGGTCAGGTCACCGACTTGATCGTGGAGAACGATCGGGTGCGCGGAATCGTGTTGGGCGGCACCGAGCCGCTTCGGGCAGACGGCGTGGTCTTGACCACCGGAACGTTTCTGAACGGCATTATTCATGTGGGCGATCAGAGCAAGCCCGGTGGGAGAGTTGGCGAAGATCCGTCGAAGGCGCTTGCGGCCCGGCTCTACGCGATGACTCTGCCTCTGGGTCGACTTAAGACCGGGACGCCGCCACGGCTCAGGGGAACGACGATCGATTGGAAAGCGGTGGTCGAACAGCCCGGTGACGAGAATCCTACGATGCTGTCCTTCTTGAGCAGCGAACCGGATATTCGTCAGGTCTCATGTGGTATCACCGAAACCAATGCACAAACTCACGACATCATACGGAGAAACCTTCATCGATCCGCGATGTATTCCGGCGCGATCTCGAGTTCCGGACCACGATACTGTCCTTCAATCGAGGACAAGATCGGTCGTTTTCGCGACAAGGAGAGCCATACGGTCTTCTTGGAGCCCGAAGGGCTATCATCCGAAACGGTGTATCCGAACGGAATCTCGACGTCGCTGCCCGCCGACGTTCAGAATGCGTATGTCCAGTCCATAAGGGGCTTGGAATCCGCCGAAATCGTCCAACCCGGCTACGCGATCGAATACGATTATGTCGACCCCCGTGCATTGGATTGGACCCTCCAAGTCAAAACACTTCCCGGACTCTGGTTAGCTGGACAGATCAACGGGACCACGGGCTATGAGGAGGCCGCGGCTCAAGGCCTGATTGCTGGGCTCGGCGCCAGCCGTGCGGCAAGGGGTCAGGACCCGGTCGGATTATCGCGAACCACCTCGTATCTGGGGGTGATGATCGACGATCTGGTGACGCGCGGCGTGACCGAACCTTATCGGATGTTTACGTCGCGGGCCGAGTTCCGCCTGAGCCTCCGAGCGGACAATGCGGACCAGCGGTTGCACTCCGCTGGCAATGGATCTCGGAATCGTCGACGAGGACCGGAAGTCCGCGTTTAGAGCGAAGATGAAGTCGCTTTGGCAGGCCAAGGAGATGCTAAGTACAAAGATGCTCAAGGCTAGGGTCTGTGCGACAGCGGGTCTACCGCTGTCGAGGGACGGCAGGGGTCGATCGGCATTGGAGCTGTTGAGTATTCCTGGTGTGTCGCACGAGGATCTGGGTGAACTTGTTCCCGGAATCGTTTCGATCGAATCGGAAATCATGGAGCAGATAGAGCGGGAGGCAGTCTACGCGAACCATCTCGAGCGCCAGGAACGGGAAGCCAACTTTGTGCTTCGCGAGGAAGGGATCGAGATTCCGACCGATTTCGACTTCGGTCGCGTTAGAAGCCTGTCGTCCGAGGTGAGGGAAAAGCTCGGTGAAATCCAGCCCCGATCTATCGCTGCGGCGCGAAAGATCGAGGGCATAACGCCGGTGGCGATCAATGCTCTCCTTCTGGAGCTGCGAGCCCGAACCGCGGCCTCGCGCCAGCGCCCATGACGGGTGTTTCACGTGAAACACTCCTCCAGCTGAAGCGGTTCGGAGATCTGGTCGGGAGATGGTCCCGGAGGATCAATCTAGTATCGAGAGCAAACTTGGACGACATGTGGGAGCGGCATATCCTGGATAGCCTTCAACTGGAGTACCTCGCGACAAAGGGTACGAGATGGGCCGATCTGGGAAGCGGCGCGGGATTTCCGGGCCTCGTGGTCTCGATCTGCCGACCCGAGTCAGATTTGATACTGGTGGAAGCCGACCAGCGAAAAGCGACCTTTCTTCGTCATGTGATTACCGAACTAGGCCTAAACGCAAAGGTGGTTGCCGACCGAATTGAATCTTGTGAACCGCTTCAGGCGGATATCGTGTCCGCACGAGCGCTTGCGACGCTTCCGGAACTGGTGCCCTGTGCCGTCAGGCACGGGCATCCATCGACAATATACGTCTTTCCGAAGGGGAGACGCCACCGTGAGGAAATCGCCGCAACGCGGCAGGAGTGGTCTTTCGACGTTGACGTGCGGCCCAGCAAGACCGAGAACGGCGCAGTCATCCTCTTAATGGAGCACATCTCTCGTGTCTGAACCGCGCCGGAGACGGACAAGGATCGTCGCCATCGTCAACCAGAAGGGAGGCGTTGGAAAAACGACAACAGCCATCAATCTCGGCGCCGCTCTGGCGGAATGCGGAAAGAGGGTAGTGATCGTCGATCTGGACCCGCAGGGCAACGCGTCCACCGGTCTCGGTATCGAAGCGGAGCGACGGGAGAACACGACGTATGAACTCCTGCTGGAGGGAATGGATATCGACGCCGCCATGCAGGAAACCGAGATCGCAAACCTGTTCATCGTGCCGGCGACCTCCGATCTCAGTTCGGCCGATATCGAGATTTTCGCGAAGGAGCAAAGAACCGCCCTGCTGAAGGGCGCTCTTTCCGAGACCCGGATGGCGGAGTTGGAACTCGACTTCATCTTCATTGACTGCCCGCCATCGCTTTCACTTCTGACGATCAATGCCATGGTTGCTGCGGATTCCGTCCTCGTGCCGCTCCAGAGCGAGTTCTTCGCGCTCGAGGGTCTGTCCCAGCTCATGCTGACCGTTCGAGAGGTGAGACAGACCGCAAATCCCGGCCTCGGTATCGAAGGTGTCGTTCTCACGATGTTCGATGGACGCAACAAGCTCGCACAGGGCGTGTTGTCCGATGCGCGCGACACACTGGGAGATCTGGTGTTCCGCACGATAATACCGCGGAATGTCCGGGTGAGCGAAGCACCTTCATATGCCCTCCCGGTGATCGATTACGACCCGGGATCGAAGGGGAGTGTGGCCTACCGCGCGCTAGCCGACGAGTTCGTTGCGCGCCACCACGTCTGAAGAGGTACGGGATGGCAGATAAGAGGGAACGTCGAGGGCTGGGCCGGGGTCTTTCGGCTCTCATGGCGGACATCGATGTATCGGTGGAAGACCAGTCAACCGGCGCGGACGCGTCGCGCAGGCCGGAGACGATGATTCCGATCGAGAAAGTCGAGGCAAATCCTGATCAGCCACGCCGCACCTTTACCGCAGAGCATCTGGACGAACTGGCTGATTCTATCGCACGTCGTGGAATCATCCAACCGCTGATTCTTCGGCGACATCCACAGAAAAATGATTATTTTCAGATAGTTGCTGGAGAACGTCGCTGGCGAGCAGCACAGATGGCGCAACTTCACGAGATTCCCGCTGTCATCCGGGAATTCGACGATGTAGAGGTTCTCGAGGTCGCCATCATCGAGAATATCCAGCGGGCCGATCTCAATCCCGTCGAGGAAGCGGCTGGCTACCGGCAACTGATGGACCGCTTTGGTCACACGCAGGATAAGATGGCCAAGGCGCTCGGCAAGAGTTGATCCCACATCGCCAATGTTCTGAGGCTTCTGAGCCTCCCCGACGATGTTCAAAGCTACCTTGCCGAAGGTCGCCTCTCGGCCGGACATGCCCGCGCCCTGGTCGCAACGCAGAACGCCTCCGAATTGGCGAGAAAGGTCGTTGATCGCGGTCTGTCGGTTCGCGAAACCGAGGCCTTGGTGCGCAAGCCGCCGGCGCAGAATCTCCGCGCCGATCCGGCGCGGAAACCGGAAAAGGGCGCGGATACGCGCTCTCTCGAAGGCGAACTTTCTGCCGCGCTGGGACTGAAGGTTTCCATCGATTGCAAGCCTGGACAGCGGGGCGGCAAGCTGACGATTACATACAGATCGCTGGAGCAACTCGACGATCTGTGCAGGCGTCTATGTGAGCGGAAGGCGATCATGTGAGGAATGGTGGGTCCGCGTCTGGCCGTGCGATTTCTGCCGTCCACCAACTCCCTTTGCCACAGATCTCCGGTTTCCCGAGAACGCGGTGCGCTTCAATATCTGGCACCACGGCCAATTCTACTTGCTGCGGACAAGTCTCCCGTCTCAGTGTGATTGACTGACCTGCGGGCAAGGAACGGCACGTTCGCCGACACCGGGTGGACGAGTGTTTCGACGCATGAGGAGGAAGAGACGGTCGCTTGGTCTCCGGATTTACTGATCGTCTGAGCCTCAAGACGACTCGCGGCGGCAGTGGAAGCGGACAGGACGATTTTCGGGCATCCATCGTACCGGGTGGCCGCTCTGCGCCAGTCCTTGAATTGTCGGAACGCGGTCTCGATCCGGTTGCGCGCCAATATCGCCTATGTCGAGTTGTACCGGTGTGTCGCGGGACTTTCTGCCGGGTTTGAAAGTTCGTATTCCGTTCTCGCCCCACGCTTCTCGGAACCGAACGTCACCGTAGCTCCGGTCATCAGTCAGCCAGTCGGCATCATGCGGCCAAACCGACTTCACCCAAATTGTTGGGTCCTGAGCCGAGCCCCTTGGATACAACCCGTCCATTCCTCAAATCTCCTGAGACGGCCGGCAGATCGGCCTCTCTCCCTCCGGTGCGCAGGGAAAGGTGTTTGATGATGCGAGACAGGCGAGTAGTCTCGCTGAGACCGAACTGCCTCTGGTCTCGCCGGGAGATCCGAAACAGCCACTTCGAGGTTCTTCTGGCGAGGGTCAGCCCTAGGCGCGTACCCTCGTGGAGCGCAGCACACCTTCTCCGGTTCTCATCCGTCGAGCGCTTCGTTCTCAAGGAACTCAGCCGCTGTATTCCGGTCAGGGAAGGTAAAGTCGTCACCAGAAAGGCACGCCAGATGAAAGATATACCGGCCGAGAGTTCAGGCGGCGAAGATTCCCAGCCGACTGGATCCCTCGGCGCCTTCGGGGGCGTTTTCGCGCCGTCGATCCTGACCATCCTCGGGATCATCTTCTATCTTCGCGCCGGCTACGTGGTGGGAGAGGTCGGACTCCTCGACGCGCTCATCATCATTTCGGTCTGCTACGCGATCTCGATCCTCACCTCTTTCTCGCTTTCCGCCATCGCCACCAGCATGCCGATCAAGGGCGGAGGCTTCTACTACGTCATCTCCCGGACCATCGGCTTCGAATTCGGCGGCGCGCTCGGCGTCGTGCTTTTCCTGTCGGTCTCGATCGGCATCGCGTTCTACGCGATCGGCCTCGGAGAGGTGGTGGTCGGCATCGGGGGCGTACCAGACTGGATCTCCCCTCGCGCTGTAGCCATTGCCACGATCGTGGTCCTGTTCGCCTTCGCCTGGGCCGGAGCGGACGTCGCCACCCGGCTCCAATACGTGGTCATGGCCATCGTCTTCGCTTCGATCCTTTCAATCGGCTGGGGCGGGGTGACGGAATTCCGCACCGACCAGCTCTGGCACAACCGGGGCACGCTCTTCGCGAGCGAGGGCGGTACGCTCGGCTTCTGGGCTGCCTTCGCGCTGTTCTTCCCTGCCATCACCGGCTTCACCCAGGGGCTCAACATGTCAGGCGACCTCAGGCGCCCGACGCGGGACATCCCCCTCGGCACGCTGGCGGCCGTGATCCTGTCCTATGGCCTCTATGCCGGGCTCGCGATCCTCGTCGCCGGAAACGCGACGAGCGAGGAGCTCAGGTCCGACTACCTCATCCTGGAGAAGATCTCCCTTCTGCCCTGGATCGTGACGGCGGGCGTGATCGCGGCCACCGCCTCCTCGGCGATGGCGTCGTTTCTCGGCGCGCCCCGGATCGCGCAGGCGCTCGGCCAGGACGGGGTCTTTCCCGGCACCCGCCATTTCGCCAAAGGCGCGGGCCCGTCAAACAATCCGCGCCGGGCGGTGGCCCTGTCGGGCGCCATCGCCATCGGCGCGGTAGCGGTGGGCGACCTGAACTTCCTCGCTCCCATCATCACCATGTTCTTCCTCGCCTCCTATGCGCTTCTGAACTACGCGACATTCTTCGTCGCCCACGCGGCGAGCCCGTCCTTCCGCCCCTCTTTCCGGGTCTACCACAAGTACCTGAGCTTCCTCGGCGGGCTGCTCTGCATCGGTGCGATGCTGGCGATCGACTTCTTCTCCGCCGGCATCGCCGTGCTGGCGATGTTCGCCGTGCACCAGTACCTGCAAGGCAGAGTTGGCCGGAAGGTCTGGGCTGACAGCCAGCGCGCCTACGGCTTCCAGCGCATACGCGAGCAGCTCTTTTCCATGGCGGAGCGTCCGGCGCATCCGGGCGAATGGCGCCCTCTAATCCTCATCCTGTCCAAGGACGAGGAGCGGCGGCAAGAGCTCCTGCGCTTCTCCGAATGGGTCGAGGGGCGCAGCGGGCTGACCTCGCTCGTCTCCGTGATCGAGACCGGCGGGGGAGACCGCCGCGACCGCGAAGACGTCAAGAAGAGCTTGCGCAACTCGATCGAGGAGGCCGGAGTTGAGGCGTTTCCGCTCGCCGTGAGTGCGCCGAGCTTCGAGACCGGATTCTCCGTCCTGCTGCAATCCTACGGGGTCGGGCCGCTCAAGGCGAACACCGTCCTCGTCAACTGGCTCGAGCAATTACCTCCGATCCGTGACGAGCGCGCGAAGCATGTCTACGGCCACAATCTCGGTCTCGCCCTCGGTCTCGGTTACAACGTCATCATCCTGCATTGCCACTCCGGTTCCCTTTCACGGCTCGAAAAGGTGCCGGGCGAGAAGCGGCGTATCGACATCTGGTGGGCTGGCGGAGAGACCTCGAACTTCAAGCTCCTGATGGCCTATCTGACGACCCGGACGCCGGACTGGACACGAGCGCGGCTCCGGGTGCTCGCCGCGGCCAGTTCCGACAGGCCTGGGCGCACCGAGCGCAAGATCGCGGAAATGCTGGAGGCGGTGCGGATCAATGCCGAGGTAGAGCTGATCGAGCGCATTACGGAGGAGGAAATCCACACGCGTTCGGCGGATGCGGACCTGACCTTTTTCCCCGGCATCATCAGGGAAAAGAAGATCGAGGCGGGATTCGAGCTCGACCTCAACACCGTCGCCGGAGCTTTGCCGCTCGTCGCGATCTGTATCGCCGGCGAGAGCGTAGATCTCGACCCCGATCCTGATGAAGTCGAGACTGCCAGTGAGGCGGATCGCGGGTAGGGGGACTCCGTTGCGTTGCTGAAGAGGGGCCGAACCCCCTCGTTTCGCTAGACGGAGGTCGCGGACGCTCCGAGCGAATTCGTATCGACAAGCAGGAACCTCTGCCCGACACCGAATCCGAGACTTCTTGCACGGACCAGGGCGGGAATGTGATGCAACGTTCTCCCGCCTCCTATCTCGGAAGGCCTCGGAGGACGGTTCTCTACCCCAGATGCTTTCTCGCCGTCGAACCGACATTGCCTCAGATCATATGATCCTGCCTCAAATACCAGCGGCATCATCCGCTGACCTGCGTCCAGTTACGCGAGGTGATGGAGGCGACGCGTTCCGGGGTTGCGATGAGTGCGTTCCAGGCCTCGCAGCAGGCGGCGACGATGGTTTCGTAGCTGTCGAACACGCGGTTCGCGAGGCGGTTCTGCCGTAACCGGTCGATTGTTCTTGCAGTTACCCACAAGTCGTGTGGCGAATTGATTCACCCACCAGACCTGACCTTGCCTGCGCAGACACGACCATGATTCGTCATGTGGCGCCAAATGATTGAGGTGCGGGCGTGGGGCAGAGTTGGGTGGAAACGGAAACTGCGGGCTGTGATCTGGGAGATGGCCGGCTAAACCGGCGCCTCGGGACGATGCTCGAGGCTCTTGGGGAACGGCCGGGGAAATCGCTGCCCACGGCGTTTCAGGACTGGTCGAACACCAAGGCAGCCTACCGCTTCTTTTCCAACGGGAATGTCAGCGAAGACAAGATCCTGGAGGGCCATTTCGGCGCCTCTGCCCTGCGCATCGGGGCAACAGACGGTCCCATCCTGATCCTTCAGGATACCACGGAGTTCTCCTTCAAGCGCTCGGCTCCGGAGAAGGTCGGATTCACGAAGATGTCCACCGGACGCAAGCTGAAGGAAGGCCGCTACCAGAAGCATGCTGTCTGCGGCCTCCTGATGCATGCGAGCCTGGCGATCACGCCGGACGGCCTGCCGCTTGGCCTGACGGCGGCCAAGTTCTGGTCGCGCACCAGGTTCAAGGGAACCGCCGCGCTCAAGCGCCGGATCAATCCGACCCGGGTGCCGATCGACCAGAAGGAAAGCATGCGCTGGCTCGACAACCTGCGACTGTCCAGCGAGCTGGCAGGGGCGCCCGAACGCTGCGTGCATGTCGGCGACCGGGAAAGCGACATCTACGAGCTCTACTGCCTGGCCGAAGAACTCGGGACCGGCTTTCTCGTCCGGAGCTGCGTTGATCGCCTTGCGGAGGATGGCGGCACGACCATTGCCAAGGTGATGTCGGAGGTGCAGTCCAGCGGCACCCACGAGGTCCGGTTCCGCGATGCGCAGGGCAATGACCATTGCGCCGTGCTGTCGGTTCGGCATGCCACGATGACGGTCCGCCCGCCGATTGGAAAGCAGGGGAAATACCGGCATCAGGAGCTCCAGATCATCCATGCCGAGGAGCTCGACCCGCCGGAAGGCCGGGCGCCCGTCTTCTGGAAGCTGATCACGAACCTGCCGGTGGCGACCCACGCGGAGGCCGTGAACAAGCTCGAATGGTATGCCCTGCGGTGGAAGATCGAGACATTCTTCCGGACCCTGAAAACCGGCTGCCGGATCGAGGAGATGCGCCTCGCCACGGCCGATCGCCTGGCCAACTGCATCGCGCTGTGCTGCGTCGTGGCCTGGCGGGTGTCCTGGTTGACAATGCTCAGCCGCGAGGCGCCGGCCGCGGACCCTGCTGCGGTCTTCACCGACGCCGAGCGCTACCTGCTCGAGCACGCGTCGCAGGACAGAAAACGCCAGGCACCGCGGGCTCTCGATTTCTATGTCAGGGCGGTCGCAAGGCTCGGAGGCTATCTCGACCGCGGTTCCGACCCGCCACCGGGGACGACCGTCATGTGGCGGGGCTTCTCCCGCCTCGCCGACCTCGTCGAAGGAGCTCGCATCGCAGCGCCGCCGGACACTTGTGGGTAACTGCAAGCCGATTGGCACCGCGGTGACTGATCCTTGAAGCGGGCGACCAGGTCTTCGTCATCCACGAAGTCATCGAGGAATCGGTGCCAGCTTTCCGTCGTGAGGCGGGCCTCTTTGATCATGTCGTGCAATTCTTCGATGCCGTGATCGGTGAGGGCGGTGATGCTTTCCTCCCGCCCTGTATAGACGCTGACGATATTGCCATAGGTGAGGTTGTCGTCGTTGCTGACGATCGCCTCCAGCAGTTCGGGGTCCTCTCCCAGCATCCTTGCGACGTAATCGACAGCGCTGACCCGCGTGATCGCCGCCATCAGGCGGCCTCGGCACAGGAGGGAGCCACCGGCGCCCAGTTCCAGGGCAGCAGCTCGTCGAGGCGATTGATCTTGTGGTCGTGGATACGGTCGAGGAGGTCAGCCAGATAGGCCTGCGGGTCGAGGCCGTTCATCTTGGCGGTCTCGATCAGCGTCATGGCGCGCGCCAGGGTTTCAGCGCCGGTATCGGCACCCGCGAAGAGCCAGTTCTTCCTGCCGATTCCAATGGGGCGCAGGGCGCGCTCGGCCGGGTTGTTGTCCATCGCGACGCGGCCGTCCTCGAGGAACAGACAGAAGGACGACCAGCGGCTCAAACCGTAGCGGAAGGCCTTGGCCAGGTCGCCCTTGCCCGGCAGGCGCGTCAGCTGCTGTTCCGCCCAGGCCCGGAAGGCCTCGACCTTGGCCTGGCTGTAGGTTTGCCGCGCGGCCAGACGGATCTCGGCGGACTGACCCGCGATCTCACGCTCGATGTCGTAAAGCGCGCCGATCCGGTCCAGTGCCTCGCGGGCGATCTCCGAGCTGGTGCCCGTCCAGACATCGTGGAAGTCGCGCCGCAGATGCGCCCAGCACGCGGCCTCGCGGAAGCGGGCAGTCCCGTCGGGGCCCGGGTCGTAGAGCTTGGCATAGCCCTTGTAGCCGTCGGTGAAGCGCGTCGATCAGGATGAGAATCCGTGTTGCCTCACCGAAGAATGCTCCCGAGCGCGTCCGCGGTTGCCTCATCCAAATGTTCCCGAGTGACTTGCTCCCGTCGGTGAAGCGGCAGGCTGCTCCGCGTAGCCTCCAGCTACGCGGAGCGGAGCAGCCTGCCACCTCGTTCGATCTCGCCGTCATGGCACAAGAACCACCCCTTCTTTGCGATCGCCTGGGGCCCCGAAGTCTTCGAAGACAAGGCTCAACGCGCGCTCCGAACGCCATATCTTGAGCCGCCGCTGCACGGTCCGCAGAAGTCCGTCGGGATACTGGCCCGGATGCTCGCTCTGCAGCTTGTCGAGGAACTCCCGGCTGGTGCGCCATGGCTCCTCGTCGAACCATGCGCGTAGCTCCTCGGTCACTGCCGCGAGCGGGTCCGGTCGCCGGCGTCCGCGTTTCGGCCTGGGCTTCGGCTGTGCGGTTGGACGCACGTCTCCCGACCGCCATGCCGTCCGCAGCGCGGAGAGGAACGTGTCGAGCGACGGCGGCGGCTCGGAAGCCGCGCCGGGCATGTCGGCGATATCGACCAGCCGCTGCTGGGCCGCCCGTATGTCCCTCAGAAGGCGGAGCGGGTCCAACGTCGCGAAGACCGCCTCGAGCCGCTCACGGACCGCGTCGGGTGTTCGCGGGTCCGCCAGCAGCCGCTGGCAAGGCGTCGCCGGCGCGTGGTAGCGCTTGTGGACCCGAGCGCCATCGCGATGCTTCTCCGCCAGCTTGAACGACGGCTGGAAGAAGTTCACGTGGAGCCTGACCGCGGCATAAAGTTCGGCCAGCACGTGCGCGGCCGTGAAGCCCTCGAACCTCCGGTAGCCAACGATCCGCCGCACCACCGCGCCGTTCTTTTGCTCCACCCAAGCCTGGTCGTTCTTCCGGTAGGGCCGGCAGCGGGTGAACGTGATCGCCTCGGCGGAGCAGTAATCCCGCACCGTCTCGTTCATGAACACGGTGTCGTTGTCGGTGTCGAAGCCCAGCAGCTCGAAGGGCAAGTGACGGCGCAGTTCCTTCAGCACCGCGACCAGCAGCGTCTGCTCTCGGACGAGCAGCGGCGCGCATTCGGTCCAGCCGGTGGCGATATCGGTCAGCACCAGCGTCTGCACGAAGCTGCCGTCCGATCGCGGTCCGCTGTGCGCGACCAGGTCCGCCTCGACGAACCCAGGTGGCGGATCGTCCCAGTCGGAGAAGGTCCGGATCGGAACGCTCCGCCGGATCGTCGGTGGTGTGCGCCGCTGGTGCCTTCGCAGGCCATCGCCCTTCGCATCCCGCAAGGCGCGGTCGATCGTCGCCGCGCTCATCGCCAGCAGAAGCCGGCGCACCTCGGCATCGAGCGCAAGGTGTCCATGCCGCTCCATCGCCTCGACCAGCACCGGCAGGATCGCCCGAAGCCGCTTGCCGCAAACCCGGTCGGACGCCTCCCAGACCACCAGCAGCGCGGTCCGCACCGCTTCGCCGTAGATGCGGCGCCCCGGCCGCGGGCCCGCCCCCGCTGTCGGTCCGCCGCTGCGCAACAGCCGCATGGCGTGCTTGCGGTGGAACCCCGTCACCGCCACGAACTCGTCGAGTATGCGCGCCTTCTCATCGCGTCGGCTCCGCGCGTACCGGCCGCTGATCGCAGCCACCAACTCACTACGCGTCTCCATGCTCACCCACCCCATCCCGCTCTCCCCGCCAACCACGAGCAGGGGAGCATTTCAGGTGAGGCAACGGCTCAACATCCGGGAGCATTCCTGGCGAGGCAATGCGCGGCTCCGGGGTGACCGTCGCGGGCGAGCCGCTGCCGCACCGGCTCTATCACTTCCGCCTGGCCTTCAGCGGCTTCGAGCATGCCGTGCGCCGGCGGGCTTGAACCGGTGGCGCCTCGCTCGGCGCACCGTTCTCGGCGGCGAAAGCTTCGTGGCGCTGGCCGCGGGATTGCAGGACGCGCTCTGGGCATTGGGGGGCGCGCCGCGCGAGCACCGCAGCGACAGCCTCTCGGCCGCTTTCCGCAACCTTGCACCGGAGGTCGAGGAGGACTGGACCGCTCGATACGACGCCCTTTGCAGCCACTACGGCATGGCCGCCAGCCGGAACAATCGCGGTGTCGCCCACGAGAACGGCGCGATCGAGGCGGCGCATGGTCACCTCAAGCGCGTGGTGGAGGACGCGCTCCTCATGCGGGGGTCGCGCGACTTCGACACGATCGCCGACTACCGCGGCTTCGTCGACGAGCTGATCGGCCGTCGCAACGCCCGCAACCGCAAGCGCATCGACGCCGAGCGGACCGCGCTGCGGCCATTGCCGCCGCGGCGAACCGAGGACGGCGAGGAGACCATGGTGACCGTCACCTCTTCGGGTGGCTTCATGCTCCGCCGGGTCTTCTACACCGTCCCCTCGCGGCTGATCGGCCACCGGCTGCGCGTCCGCCTCCACGACGACAGGCTGGAGGTCTTCCTCGGTGGCACGCCTCTGATGACGTTGCCCCGCGGCCGCGGATACGGTGACCGCCGCCGCGCCCATGTTGTCGACTACCGTCATGTCATACCAACGGCCCTACGGATTGACCTGTGCCCATTGCCTGGAGGTGATGGAGGAGACGACTTCGGGCTTTTCTGCGAAACGGCTCCACGCGTTGCAGCAGGCATCGACGATGGCGTCGTAGTTGTCGAAGACGCTGATCGCGAGCCAGTTCGCCCGCAGGTACTGCCAGACGTTCTCGACCGGGTTCAGCTCCGGGCTGTAGGGCGGGAGCATGACGAGGGAGACGTTGTCGGGGACGACCAGCGCGTGTCCGCCGTGCCAGCCGGCACCGTCGAGGACGAGGACGGCATGGGCGCCGGGGGCGACGGTGCGGGCGATCTCGGCGAGGTGGTCGTTCATCGCGCCGGTATCGGCGAAGGGCATGACGAGGCCCGCGGCGACGCCGCGGCCGGGACAGACCGCGCCGAAGATGTAGGCCCACCGATAGCGGGTGTCGCGCGGCGCACGTGGGCGCGTGCCGCGCTTCGCCCAGACCCGGGTGAGCGTGCCCTGTTGGCCTACGCGCGCCTCGTCCTGGAACCAGACCTCGAGCGGTTTGCCCCTTGCAGTCTCGGGGACCGCGGCGGCGACCGCCTCGGAGAAGTTTTTTTGAAAGCTTCCTGCGCCTCGGGGTCGGTCTTCGGATGGCGCGGGCGCACCGAGAGCCGCCGGTAGCCGAGCGCCGCCAGGTACTTGCCGACCGTCCGCTCGTGCAACTCCACCCCGAACGTCGAGGCAATCCGGGCCCGCAGGTCCTGCCGCCGCCAGCGTACCACCCCGTCCACCGCCGGATCGGGGCCGGCCTCCAGCCAGAACACGACTTCGGCCACCTGGCCAGGATTAAGCCGCCGGGTTCGCGGGGCGCCTCGCCGGTTCGAGAGCCCGGCGAGCCCTTCGGCGTTGTAACGATGCACCCAGTCCCGGAGCGTCTGCCGGTCCATGCCGCAGGTCTCCGCCGAAGTCTTCCGATCGGCGCCCTCCAGCACCAGCGCTAACGCCAGCATCCGGCGCGCCGCCTGCCTGTCTCGGCTCTTCACCGCCGCCGCCCGCAGCTCCGCTGCCGTCAAATCCGTCCGCGTGATCGCGATCGCCACCATCTGCTCCACCTCCTGCCCTCAAGGCAGAGAGTCAGAAAGCAACCCGCTTGGGAATCCCCTTCGGGAGTCAGGCGGAAGGGCCGCTGGTATCATCCATGCGCTCCGGGCCAAGCCCATGGCGTTGCCCGGCCTCGTCTACCGCGACCAACTCTTTCCCCGTGACGCCTATCGCCGCCTCTACGACGCCGCGATGGAGGCGCTGCCGGAGCGGGCCGCCTGCAAGCTCGTGGTGGGCGCACTGGCGATCGCCCATGAGCGCGGCTGCGAGGCCGATCTCGCTGCCCTGATCGACGCCAGCCTCGACGCAGGCAAGCTCCCGGAACTCGCCACGATCCAGGCCCGCTTCCAGCCCGACCCCGGGGCACTGCCGCAGGTCACGGTCACCATGGCACAGATGTCAACGGCGGAGCAAAAACCGGCCACGTGGCGGCGCAATACCAGGCCGGTGGCTGGGCGCTACGCGCCATGGCGCGTGCGCTCATCAGATAGCTGGCGCGTGCCATGGCGCATTGGCCCGCAGGGCCAATCCCGTGGCGGATAATCAGGTTGGGGCTTCGGCCTTTCGGGCGCGGCTCTGGGCAAGCCTGTAGCTCTGGCCGTTCATTTCGATGATGTTGACGTGGTGGGTCAGCCGGTCGAGGAGAGCGCCGGTGAGGCGCTCAGTTCCGAAGGTCTCGGTCCATTCGTCGAATGGCAGGTTGCTGGTGATCATCGTGGCGCCGCGCTCGTAGCGTTGCGAGATCAGCTCGAACAGGAGCTCGGCGCCGGTCTTGGACAGCGGCACAAAGCCCAGCTCGTCAATGATGAGCAGCTTGACGCCGGCCATCTGTTTCTGGACGCGCAGCAAGCGGCGTTCGTCGTGCGCCTCCATCAGCTCGTTGACGAGTGCGGCGGCGGTGGTGAAGCCGACCGCCATGCCCTTCTGGCAGGCGGCCAGCCCGAGCCCGAGGGCCACATGCGTCTTGCCCGTGCCGCTCGGGCCGAGGGCGATGACATTCTCGCGCCGCTCGATCCATTCGCAGCGGGCGAGTTCCAGCACCTGCATCTTGTTCAGCTTGGGGATCGCCTTGAAGTCGAAGCTGTCGAGGCTCTTGGTCGCCGGGAACTTCGCGGCATTGATGCGGCGCTCCACCATTCGCCGCTCACGATCGATCAGCTCCAGCTCGACCAGACGGGCCAGGAACTGGACATGGTCCAGCCCCTCGACGGCGCACTGGCGGCCAAGCTTCCGTAATAGGGCGCTTGGTGTCAATCTTCATTTATCTCTACAAAACATGAGGTTGCGCGGGCATGCCGTGAGGCGCTGGCGCTGGCGCTGCGTAGACATCAGGTATCGGAGCGGCGCCAGCGCCAGTCCGATCCGACAATTGCAGCCGAGCTGAGGCGACAGTGTCCCGAGGTGGACTCCCTTGCCGGGATGCTGCTTCCGTCCGTGGTCGGCGCGGGGCCGCCACATCATGCCTGGTCCAAGAGCGGTTCCCGCGTGCCCGTCTTTTTCGCGTGCTCGGACCGGAGCTTTCGGCAACGAGTTGGCCAACGGCATCATCGGGGACCGCGTCCCGGCTTGGGACCTCGGGCGCCTGCGCCTTCAGGCGCAGCGGTATCCTCCTCCTGATGGATGGTGCGATCGATCCTCCGTGCTCACGCCGCCGCGGACGTCGTCGGAGCTTCGCGGGTGACGCGGAATTCGCTTTCGTCCCGCCACATCCGGTGGAGGACAACGCCGATGCGCCGGGCGAGGGCGACGGTGGCGCGCTTCCTGCCGCGCCGCTGCGCGACCCGCAGCGCCCAAGCCGTCAACCAGTTCGCCCGACCGCGGTTCAGCATCACCGTCGCCGCCTGGTAGAGCGCCGTCCGCAAGCCGGCATCCCCCGCCTTCGTGATCCGGCCGATGATATCCCGCTCGCCGGACTGGGTGCGGCTCGGGGTCAGCCCCACCCATGGACCGACATCCTTCGAGGAGCGGAACCGCGTCGGGTCATCGATCGCCGACTTCACCGTCAGCGCCACGATCGGGCCGACCCCGGGCACCGTCATCATCCGCCGGCACACCGGATCGTCCTTCGCCAGACCTCGCAGTTGCCTTTCCACCCCGGCCAGCTCCTGGCGCAGCGCCGCGCGCAGGCGCAGGGCCGGAGCCACGGCCGCTTGCAGCATCCGGTTGCCATCGGTCAATTCCCGGACGCGGGCTTCGAAGCGCCCCTTCGCCACCATCCCCATCTTCAGGCCGAAGTTGCGGAGCACGCCCCGCAGCGACAGCTCGAGGTTGATGGCCGCCTGCTGGATCGATTTGCGCGCGGTCAGCAGCGCCCGCATCTCCTGGGCCGAGACCGACTTGCAGTGCACCGGCCGGAACCAACCCATCTGTAGAAGTCGCGCAATGCCTTCCGCATCCCGGCGGTCGGTCTTGATCGGCATCGCTTGGAGGGCGGACTTCACCTGCCGGGTCTCCATCAACGCCACCTCGAAGCCAGCGTCCGTCAGCCCTTTGTGCAACCATTGCGACAGAGGACCCGCTTCCAAGCCCACCGCGACCGAGCCTCCGGGCAGGCCGCGCAGGAACTCTGCCAAGGCCTCCGGCTCGCTGGCCACCTTGGCTTCCTTCACCACCTTGCCATGCGCGCTCACAACGCAGATCGCGGTGCTTGCCAGCGAGACATCGAGGCCGATGAACAGATCCATGTCGTTGCCCTTCCATGCTTCAGTGAACCGGGACGCGCCTCACGGCATGACCCCGCAGGGAACACCTCGCGCGCCAAGGGCAACCACACCTCGCCTCCACCATTCGCATCAAGATGCCCAGACGGCGACACCTCGGCCGCGCCCTATTACGGCATCTTTCTCACCGCCGTTCCCAAATTTCGACCCGAAGCACTACCGCCTTTCGAGCGAAAGCATGGATCAGGTCCTAGAGCTCGCGCACGAGATCGGGCTGAGCATCGAGTGGGTGCTCGACACCCACCCGCATGCCGACCACGTGATAGCTGCAGCCAACCTCAAGGAGCGCACCGGCGCCCCGAACGCAATCGGCGAAAAGGTGCACGACATCGCCGGTCTCTGGGGAGAGATCTACAACCTGCCGGATGCCTTCGGCGCCGAGGCGGCTTTCGACCGGCTTTTCGCCAAGAACGAGACCTTCTTCATCGGCGACCTCGAGACGCGGGTGATGCTCTCGCCCGGAGACACTCTCGGGTCCATCACCTATCTTTGCGGTGACGCCGCATTTGCTCATGATACCCTGATGCAGCCCGATGCTGGAACCTCGCGCGCCGATTTCCCGGGGGGCGACGCCGGCGAATTGTGGGGGTCGATCCGGGAGATCCTCTCGCTGCCGCCCGAGACGCGAATCTTCGTCCGACACGACTACGGAACCTCGGATCGCGACGAGCCTGAATGGGAGGCGACCGTCGCCGAGCACCAGTCGAGAAACATCCACGTCAAGGACGGCACGGATCGGGACGACTGGATCAGCCGTCGCCGAGAACGCGACAAGACGCTGCCGCTACCCGATCGAATACTCGCCGAGCCGCAGATCAATCTCCGCGGTGGCCGCCTGCCGGACGCCGAGAGCGACGGGCACCACTACCTCAAGCTGCCGGTGAATCGGTTCTGATTGCGGTCGGGAACCGCATGGCTTTCCGCGCCCTCCGGGAGCGGAGACGTCCCGGACTCCCGTCGCACGCCGAAAATGGGTCCGCCGGGCGTCGATCTTCGCCGTCCAGCTGCTTGCGCCTTGGTCGCGACCTCCTCACTCCGGTGGCTCGACCGGTCCGAGCGCCAACCCGTCGCCCTGTCGGACTTCGAACAGCCGTCCGTTTAGGCATGGCGTCATGCACACGCAGTGGAAGAAACCTCACGGCAACCGCGCGACCTACCAGGGGGCAAACCATACCAGTTCGCCCGTGTCGGCAAACTCGGTACGAGACGACAACTTGAACTCCTCTCGACCTGCGGCGCATTCTCCAGCGAATTGCCCGGAGGATCCGCCCGATGCCGCTCGCAATGAATCGCGACGTCTTCATCACTTGTGCCGTCACCGGCTCGGGCGCGACGCAGGACCGCTCCCCCCACGTTCCGCGCAGCCCGGAGGAAATCGCCAACGCGGCTATCGGTGCGGCCAAGGCCGGCGCCGCGATCGTCCATTGCCACGTCCGGGACCCGGAGAGCGGCGCTCCGTCGCGTGATCCGGCGCTCTACCGGGAGGTGACCGAGCGCATCCGGGAGGCTGATGTCGATGTCGTGCTGAACCTTTCGGCCGGAATGGGCGGCGATCTCGTCTTCGGATCCAGCGGCGAGCCGCTGCCTCTTGACGACACCGGCACGGACATGATCGGCGCGGAGGAGCGGTTGATCCACGTCGCGGAGTGCCGTCCCGAAATCTGCACGCTCGATTGCGGCACGATGAACTTCGCTGAAGCCGACTACGTGATGACCAACACGCCCGGCATGCTGAAGGCGATGGGGCGGATGATCACCGACCTCGGCGTCCGCCCGGAGATCGAGGCGTTCGACACCGGACACCTGTGGTTCGCGACCCAGCTCGCCCAAGAGGGCATCCTCTCCGACCCCGCGCTCGTTCAGCTCTGCATGGGTGTCCCGTGGGGGGCGCCGAACGATCTCGGGACGTTCGTGGCGATGGTGAACAGGATTCCGCCCGACTGGACCTGGTCGGCCTTCTCGCTCGGGCGGAACCAGATGCCCTATGTCGCGGCATCCGTGCTGCTGGGCGGGAACGTCCGGGTCGGGCTCGAGGACAACCTCTTCCTCGAGAAGGGCGTCCTCGCCACGAATGCCCAGCTCGTCGATCGTGCGAAGGGCGTCATCGAGGGAATGGGCGCGCGGACCGTCGGTCCCGACGCCGTCCGTCATGCGCTGGGACTCGTCAAGCGCGCGCCGGTGACGGCATGAGTTCCGCTCGCCGAAAGGCGGGGATCGTCGGCGGCGGTGTCATCGGCGGGGGCTGGGCTGCGCGGTTCCTGCTGAACGGCTGGGATGTTGCGGTGTTCGATCCATCCGCGGAATCGAAGCGCCAGGTGGGAGAGGTTCTGGACAACGCGCGCCGGGCGCTGCCGTCGCTCTACGACAAGCCTCTGCCTGCGGAAGGCCGCATCGATTTCTGCGAGGACCTCGCATCTGCGGTCGAGGGGGCCGACTGGATTCAGGAGAGCGTGCCGGAACGGCTGGAGCTCAAGCACGAGGTCTATGCAGAGATCGAGGCCTTCGCTCCTGACCGGGCAATCATCGGGTCCTCGACCTCCGGCTACAAGCCGTCCGACCTCTCGGCCCGCGCCCAGCGGCCCGAGCGCCTTCTTGTGGCCCACCCGTTCAACCCGGTCTATCTTCTGCCCCTCGTCGAGATCGTCCCATCTGCTTGCACCCCTCCGGAGGTGACGGGCCGCGCCACCCGGATCTTCTCTTCCCTGGGCATGAAGCCGCTGGTGGTTCGGAAGGAGATCGACGCGCATATCGCCGACCGGCTTCTCGAGGCCGTCTGGCGAGAAGCTCTCTGGCTGATCCGGGACGGGGTCTGCAACACGGAGGAGCTCGACGATGCGATCCGCTACGGCTTCGGCCTCAGATGGGCGCAGATGGGGCTCTTCGAGACGTACCGGATCGCGGGGGGCGAAGCCGGAATGAAGCACTTCATGGCTCAGTTCGGCCCGGCACTGGCGTGGCCATGGACGAAGCTCATGGACGTTCCCGATTTCAACGAGGATCTCGTCGACCTGATCGTCGCGCAGTCCGATGCCCAGTCGGGAGACCGGCCCGTTCGCGATCTCGAGCGGCTGCGCGACGAGAATCTCGTCGGAATCATCCGCGCCCTGAAATCGACCGGCACCGGCGCAGGTCAAACGGTCTGCGCCCACGAAGCCACGCTCCGCGAACCGCCTGAGGAGTGACCACCGGTTCGGGCAGTCCGGCCGTCCTTTGTTCTGACGGGCGCGACCTGTCCGGGGCAGGCGCGGATCGCCTCCCGAAACCCCGGATTCCGGATCAGACCACGAGGGCAGAACGAAACCGCCCGCGGGGACGGAGATTGCGGGCAGGGCTCCTCCATTCGCCCTGTCGGCAACGAACGAGGCGGAGCAGGGACGCCCGCGATACTTGGCACCCTGGCGATCTCGATTTCGGGTCAACGCGTCCTGGCGATGTTCCTTCGGAACCATCTCGGCCATGGCTGTCACATTTGAGACGTCTGCCCACGCCCATCCATTTGCCGGCGGCCGCAATGCCCGGCTTCGATTCGATCTGGTTCGGCCTCCCGTGGAGCTGGTCCTGGAGGCGGTCTGATCACGTCGCCATGCAGCATGAACGTCTCCTTCGTCAGCGTTGGCCCGTTGCTCTTCGTGAAATCCGCGTTCTACCGCAACAACCGGATGTTGCGTCAAGAGCAGGTGCTCAAAGGCTTGGACGACCGGACTCCGTTCGGTTCAAAGGGCGGAGAACATCACCGAGCTTGCAGGCGACGGTGGGATTGCCGCTCGATCAGGGGACAAATCATGCGAGTCTCAAGTCGGCGGAGGGCGCTTCCGAGCCAGCAGCAACCGGGCGCAGAGCTGTCCCATCTCCCGGTGAGGCAGGAGGACGGAAGAGAGCGGAGGGTCGAGGTGCTGTGCGATATCCTGGTCGTCGTATCCGATGACCCCCACATCGCTGCCGATACGCAGACCGAGCTCCTTGAGCGCCTCGTAGCACCCGATGGCCATCGGATCGCTGGCGCAGAAGATGGCGTCCGGCGGATCGGAACTGCGCATCAGGTCGAGGGTGGCCTCCCTCCCGCCCGACGGCAGGAAGTTGCCCCCCCGGATCAGCACCGGATCGACTGGCAGTCCAGCCTCGACGAGCGCGCGCTCGTATCCCTTCCGCCTCTGGGCCGCGGCATCCATCCAGGTTTCGCCCTCGATGAGGGCGATCCGGCGCCAGCCCGCATCGATCAGGGCGCGCGTCGCGACCTCTCCGCCGCGGCGTTCGGCCGGAACCACCGAGGCGAAGCTGCAATGGGAATCATAGCAGTTGAGCAGGACCGTATGATCCGTCGGCAGCTGCGGAGGGGGAATGACGACGCGCGTCAGGATCGCGCCGTAGACGAAATCCGTGACCCCGGCTGCCTTCCAGCGTCCGATCGCCGCTTTCTCGTAGGCCGGGTCGCCGCCGGACATCGCGATCTGGACCAGGGCACCCGCTTGCCATGCCGCTTCCCGCAGACCTTCGATCGAGATGGCGGCGAACGGGCTCGTGGCGACCTCGTCGAACAGCACCCCGAGGATGCGGAGGGAGTCGGCGGCGGCGGGTCGCCCCCGGCAGCGGGGCCGGTAGCCGAGTGTCGCCGCCGCGTCGACGACCCGGGCCCGTGTCTCCTCGCCGATCCGCATGTCGGTCACGCCGTTCAGCACGAAGGACACCGTGGATTGAGACACGCCGGCGCGGTGGGCCACGTGTTTCATCGTGACCCGGCCCGGCCGCGGGCCGGGAGCGTCCGGTGAGTTTGGCACGCGCTTGCTCATGCATCCATGATCGCGCCACTTCCTTCCGGCCGAAAGTCTTGCTAATAAAGTTTAGCAACCGACAGCCCGGAGGAGCGGCGAGGGGGGCCCGTTGGCGCAGTGGAGCATAGAGGAAGCCAGGGCCTGGTGGAGCCGCCAGCCTTGGATCTGCGGGGTCAACTACCTGCCCTCGAGCGCCGTGAACTTCCTCGAGATGTGGCAGGCCGAAAGCTTCGACCGCTCGGGAATCCTCAGAGAACTCGGTTGGGCCGCGCAGATCGGATTCAACGCGATCCGGGTCAACACGCCCTTTCTTCTCTGGGAAGGCGACCGGGACGGCCTCTTCGAGCGTCTCGACTGGGTGATGGACGCGGCGAAGCGGTGCGGGCTGCGCTGCGTCCCGTGCCCCTTCGACGATTGCGAGTTCGGGGGGAGGGCGGCCGTGCTCGGCCGCCAGCCCGACCCGATCCCCGACGTACATAACGGTCGCGCCGTGGCGAGCCCGGGCCGGGACCTAGTGATGGATCGCTCCAGCTGGCCGCGACTCGAAGCCTATCTGCGAGATATCATCCGGGCATTTCGCGACGATTCCCGGGTGCTGTTCTGGGACCTCTACAACGAGCCGGGCAATCGCATGATCTTCGGCGCCGACGGCTATTCGCGGTTCGATGTCGAGCTCGAAGCGCACAGTCACGACCTGATGCGCGACGCCTTCGCCTGGGCCCGCCGCGAGGCGCCGGAGCAGCCCCTGACCGTCGGTGCATGGGACACGCCGCCGCCCGCTTCCGGCAGGCAAGCCTACGGAACCCCGATCGACCGGACCGCGATCGCGTTGTCGGACCTCGTCAGCTTCCATGCCTACGGCAGCGCGGCGGACGTGGCCGGCTATCTCGACGAGCTGACCGGCTACGGCCGTCCGCTGGTATGCACCGAGTGGATGGCGCGGGCGGTGGACAGCCGGATTCGGGATCAGCTGTCCCTCTACCGGTCAAGCAAGGTCGGTTGTTTCCAATGGGGATTGGTGCGCGGCCGGACCCAGACGCATCTCCCATGGCCCGAGGAGCTCGTCCAGCTTCACGGCGGACATGCCGACCGGTCCGTCTGGTTCCACGATCTTCTGGAGCCCGACGGCCGACCCTACGACGCGGGTGAGATCGATGCGATCCGCGCGGCGACGCGTGGCGCCACGAGATCGGAGGAAAGCCGGCGACGAACAGACCGCTCCTGAGCGGATAGGACGCCGGAGGACAGATCGTGGTCCGATATTCGGACCCCGGAGGGAGGAGATTCCATGCCAGAGTTCAGTCTGACGACGATCGATATCGTCATCATCGTCGCCTATATCGCGGCGACCATCGCCGTCGCCCTTTGGGTGTCCAGGAAGGCGAGCGACGATGCCGAGGGGTACTTCCTCGGCGGTCGCAGTTTCACTTGGCCGCTCGTCGGCTTGTCCCTCTACGCCTCGAACATCTCCGGCACGTCCTTCGTCGGCTTCGCCGCGGCCGGCTACAGGGACGGCGTGCCGGCCTTCAACTACGAGTGGACGGCCGCCTTCATCATCATCTTCTTCGTCTTCTTCATCTATCCATTCTACATGCGGTCGGAGGTCTCGACGGTCCCCGAGTTCCTCGAGAAGCGCTACGACAAGCGGACGCGGCGGACCTTCTCGGGTTTCAACCTGCTCGCCAACCTGTTCCTCGACAGCGCCGGCGGGCTCTTCGCCGGCGCGGTGGTCGTGCAGGTCGTCTACCCGGACGTGCCGATCTGGGTCAGCGTCGGCGTCTTCGCGCTGCTCGCCGGCGCCTATACCGTGGTCGGCGGGCTTGCGGCCGTCATCGTGACTGACGCGATCCAGGCGGTGACGCTGATCCTCGGCGGGACGATCGTCGCCCTCCTCGCCTTCGAGGCGGCCGGATCGTGGTCGGAGATCACCGCAGCCGCGCCGCCCGACGCCTTCTCGATCATCCGGCCGGCGGACGACCCGTCGATGCCCTGGCCGGGCCTCTTCACCGGCGTCTTCCTCATCTACACCTACTATTTCGGTCTGAACCAGATGGTCGTGCAGCGCACGCTCGCGGCTAAGACCACCGATCACGGCCGCTGGGGGGCGCTCTTCGCCGGTCTTATCAAGCTTCCGAACCTGCTTCTGATGCTGATCCCGGGAATCATCGCGGTCAGCCTCTATCCCGATCTGGAGAGCCCGAACCTCGCCTTCCCCACCCTGGTCTTCGATCTGGTGCCGGTGGGGCTCCGGGGGCTCGTGATCGCGGCGCTCATCGCCGCGATAATCTCCTCGATCGAACTCGGTGCTGAACTCGGTCTCGACCCTCGCGACGCTTGACTTTATCCGTCCTCTGAAGCCCGACCTGTCGGACCATGCGGTGGTGCGGATCGGCCGGATCGTCACCGTCGTCTTCATGGTCCTCGCCTGGGCGCTGGCCGTCTCCATCGTCGGCCTCTTCCCGACACTCTTCGACTATCTCCAGTCCTTCCTCGCCTACGTGACGCCGCCAGTCCTGGTGGTCTTCCTCGGCGGCATCTTCTGGAAGGGCGCGGCCAGCCGCGGCGCCTTCTGGACGCTGGCCGTGGGCATCCCCGCGGGGTTCCTTCTCTGGGTTCTGTGCGAGATTGCCGTCCCGGGCATCGGCATCCAGTTCCTTTATGCGACCGGCGTGCTCGTGGCCCTCAATCTCGCCGCCTTCGTGGCTCTGAGCTTCGGGGCGGGGGAGGCGCGCGACACGACCGATCTGATGTGGACCGCCGAGACTTGGCGGGCCGAGACCCGGGCGCTTCGCGGCAAGCCGTGGTACCAGAACTACCGGTATCTGAGCGTCGGCCTGGCGGTCGTCACAATGGCTTTCGTGGTGCCGCTGCTCTGACTTCCTCCACGGGTTCGCCGGTGTCACCCCGGTGACACCCCGCCCGGCGGTTCGGTGGCGGGCGGACCGGCGTTCGCCGGCGCGGATGACGCCGGCGGCGCCCGTCAGAGGGTCGCGCCCATCATCATGCGGACGATCTCCTCGTCGTTCGTCTCCGCAGGACGGCGTTCGCCGGCGATCACTCCGCGGGCGAGCACGATGATCCGGTCGGCGGCGGCGAAGATGTCGGGAAGGTTGTGCGAGATCAGGATGATCGCTACGTCGCGGGTCTTCAGGCGCTCGATCAGGGCCATGACCTCGCGCTGTTCGGGCACGCCGAGCGCCGCCGTCGGCTCGTCCATGATGACGAGCCGCGCCTGCCAGTGGATCGCGCGGGCGATGGCGATGGCCTGGCGCTGCCCGCCGGACATGTCGCGAACCGGTGCGGTGGGGTCGGGCACGGTGATGCCGAGACTCTTCAGGACCTTCACCGCGTCCTCGCGCATCGCCCTCCGGTCGAGGAACGGCAGGCCCAGCCGGCGCACCATCTTCTCCCGCCCGAGATAGAGGTTGAGACCGGGATCGAGATTGTCGGCGAGCGCCAGGTCCTGGTAGATCGTCTCGATCCCTGCGGCGCGGACCGCCTCGGGACTGCGGCCGGTCAGGCGTGTGCCGTCGAACTCGACCTCGCCCTCGGTGGGCGCGAAGACACCGGAGATCATCTTGATGACGGTCGACTTGCCTGCGCCGTTGTCGCCGGCGAGGACAACGCATTCGCCCGGCGTGACCTCGAAACTGACCTCCTTGACCGCTTCGTTGCCGCCGAAGCGCTTCTTTAGTCCGCGCGCCTTTAGGATCGGCGCGCTCACGACCGCGACCCCGTCAGCCTGTCGCGGGACTGGTCGACGAGTACCGCGACGATGATCACCAGGCCGACGGCGACGAACTGCCAGTAGGGCGGCAGGCCGGAGAAGACGAGGCCGAACTGGATCACTGCGATGATGATGGCGCCGATCACGGTGCCGATCACCGTGCCCTGTCCGCCGGTGAGCGAGGCCCCGCCGATGAAGACGGCCGCCACGGCGTAGAGCAGGATCGGCTCGCCGGCATTGGCCGCGCCGGCGGAGAAGCGGCCGGTATAGACCAGGCCCCCGATGCCCGCGGTCACCGCGGAGAGGACGAAGAGCCAGACGAGGTGGCGCTTCACGTCCACCCCGGCCCGTTCCACCGAGGCGCGGTTGGCGCCGAGGGCGTAGGTGTGAACGCCGAACTTCGTGGAACTCAGGAGATAGTGGCAGAACCCGGCCAGGATCAGGGCGAGGAGGACCGGAACGGGAAGGCCGAGGATCTCGCCGTTGCCGAAGGCACGCGCCTCCTCGCTGCGGATCGACACGGTGGCGCCGCCGGCCACGATCAGCGCCACGCCGCGGGCGATGCCGAAGGTGCCGAGCGTGCCGATGAAGCTCGGCACGTCGAGATGCGCCACCAGCCAGCCGTTGACGAGACCGACGAGGATTGCCGCGAATAGCCCCGCGGCCATCGCCAGGATCACCGCGAGCCAGCCGGCCTCGGGTCCGATCCAGCGCACGACCAGCGCCATGACCACGGCCGAAAGGCCGGTGGAGAAGGCGATCGAGAGGTCGATATGCCCAGCCACGACCACCAGGGTCAGGCCGAGCGAGAGAAGCAGGATCTGCGAGGCCGCGACGGCGATGGATTGCAGGTTGTAGACCCTGAAGAGGAAGGTGCCGCCGGTATTGACCTGCGCGTAGATCTCGAAGAACGCGAGGATCAGCGCCAGGAACAGCCACGACCAGGCGTTGAGGAGGATCTCGAGAATCCGCGCCGCCTTCGAGTTCGGCCTCGCGAGCACGCTCATTCCGAGTAGATGAACTTGGCGATGTCCTCGTCGTCCACGTTGGACTCGTCGATGACGGTGAAGCCGGTGCCGATCTGGGTGGGCACGGACTGGCCGGTGAGCACGGCATAGGCGGTCATCACGCCGTAATAGCCGATCTCGGCGGGGTGCTGCGCGATCGCGGCGTCGACAAGACCGGAGGAGATGTTGTCGGTGATGCTCGGCGGCGCGTCGAAGGCGATGACGGTGACATCGTCGGAGGCGTTGGCGCTGGCCACGCCGTTGCCGGCTCCGATCGCCGAGAAGAGATTGGCGCCGAACACCCCGGCGATGTCCTGGGTGCGGGCCATCACCGCCTGGAACTGCGAAGCGGCGAGAGAGGCGTCGTTTTCGTTGTACTGGGTGTCGAGTACCTCGATGTCGGGATAGTTCTCCGACATCTCGGCCTTGAAGCCCTCCTCGCGCTGGTCGGTCGTGGAGATGCCCGGACGGACATTGGAGATGTAGACCTGACCCTCGCCGTCGATCTCCTCGGCCATCGCGCGGGCCGCCATGCGGCCGCCCATGATGTTGTCCGAGGCGATGTAGGAGATCGGGAAGTCGCCGTCGCCGGAGCCGTCCTGATACTTGCCGTCGTCGATGAACGTGTCGACGGTGATGACCGGGATGCCGGCGTCGCTGGCGCGGCGCAGGGGCTCGATCATCTGCGTGCTGTCGGTGGGCGCGATCAGGATCGCGTCGGGGCCGCGCCCGATCACCGCGTCGAGCACCGGAGTCTGCAACACCGGGTCGAATTCCTCGGCGCCCTGGAAGTTCACGGTGATGCCGAGCGCATCGGCGGCAGCCTGCGCGCCGCGGTTCATGGTGATGTAGAAGGCGTCGGTGGTGAGACCGGGTACCAGGGTGATGGTGAAGTCCTCCTGGGCCTGGGCGGCGCCACCGAGGCCGAGTGTCGCAGCGAACAGAGTCGTCCCGATGAGATTGCGCATGAATTGTCCTCCTCCCTTGGACCGGCACCGTTCCCGCGTGCGGAGGCGGTCGAGTCGGACGCCGGCCGACACATCAAAGATTGCCGAGCGTCGTGATCGGGCGCAAGAATTAAATCTCAGAAACATCTTTCAGGGAGGCGTCGCATGGCGAGCCGCTCCAGGACCGCGACGCTTCTCAGCCGGAGTCTGATGCATGCCGCCGCGCGGCTGCACTATATCGACGGCCTGTCTCAGGTGGAGGTCGCGCGGCGGATGCAGGTCTCCACTGCCACCGTCTCGCGGCTTCTCAGTCGCGCCCGGAAGGACGGCATCGTCCGCATCGAGGTCGCCGAGCCTGACGAGGCGGCGGGGATGGACGAGGAGATCGCGGCGGCGCTGGGGCTCCGCGCGGTCCGGGTGGTCGAGAGCGACCGTCCGGCGGCGCTCGCCACGCAGGTCGGCGCCCTGCTCCTCGGCGCCGATCTCGCCCCCGGCGCGGCGCTCGTCGTCGGCTGGGGCCGGACGGTGCAGGGAATCATCGACGCGGGCCTGCCGAAACTCCCCGCGCCGGTCGTGGTGCCGAGCACCGGCGGCATGAGCGAGACGGCGTCGCATTTCCAGATCAATGAATTCGTCCGCCGCGCCGCCGAACAGACGGGGGGCACCGCCCGGTTCCTGCACGCGCCCACCCTTGTCGCCCCTGATCTGCGCGAGGTGCTGACGCGGGACCCCGGCGCCGCGAGTGTGCTGGAGCATTGGGCCCGCGCCGAGGTGGCGGTTCTCGGGATCGGCGCCTACGATCCCGGGTCCGGGCCCGCGATGGTGACCTTCGAGGAGCCTGTGCGGGGACGCGTCGCGGGCGACGTGACCCGGCACTATTTCGACGAGGCGGGCCACGAGATCCGCTGGCGCGACCAGGACCGGCTGATGGCGATCGGCCGTGAGGAGCTGCGGCGCATTCCACTCGCCATCGGCGTGGCGCAGGGCCGCGCTAAGGCGCGGGCGATCGTCGGCGCGGCCCGGTCCGGCACGATCTCGGCGCTGGTCGTGGACGGGCGTGCCGCCGGAGCGATCCTGGAGCGGCTGCAGGGATAGGAAAGACTGGGAAATATATTGCAGAAGAAAATTGTTGAAGACGGCGAAGGTAGCGTCTAGCTCTCGGGACGCGCCGACGACGCGCCGACGACGCGGAGGGGGCACGCCCGCATGACCAGAAACATGACGACGGCGGAGCGGCGCGGCTACCGCCAGATCTGCGGCGCGGACGGATTGATGATGGTCGTCGCCTGCGACCAGCGGGGCGGCATGCAAAAGGTTCTGGCCGATACCGAAGCCGCGCGCGAGGCGATCGACGAGGCGGCGCTGGGCGTCGTCAAGGCGGGGATCGTCCGGCACCTGGCCAACAAAGCCTCCTGCGTTCTGCTCGACGCGACCTGCGCGGTGCCGGGCGTGGTGGACGAGGACGTGCTCGCGCGCGATACCGGCCTCCTGATCGGGCTCGACGCGTCCGGGTGGGACAGCGACGAGCATGGCCACCGCCTGTCCCGTCTCGTCCCCGGCATCACCGCCCGGCGCGTGCGTGAACTCGGCGGGACGGGCGCCAAGCTCATGGTCTACCTGCGACCCGATCGGCCAGAGGCCAATGCCGCCAACATGGCGATCATCCGCGACTGCGTGGCCGACTTCGCCGCGGAGGACCTGCTCCTGGTCGTGGAGATCTTGACCTACCGTCTCGACGGCGAGCCCGAGGCGGACTACGCCACGGCCTTCCAGGATCTCATCGTCGGGTGCGCGCGGATCGCGCTGGAGCTCGGCGCGAAGGTGCTGAAGCTGCCTTACCCGGAAACGGCGGCGGCCTGCCGCGAGATCACCGACCTCTGCGACGGCGTGCCCTGGGCGGTGCTTTCGGCGGGCGTCGACCATGAGACTTTCATTGGCCAGGTGCGGACCGCGATGGCGAACGGCGCCTCGGGGGTTATCGCGGGGCGGGCGCTGTGGAAGGACTGCATCTCGCTCGACGCGACGACCTGCGAGGCGAGGCTCGAGGGCGTGGCGAGCGAGAGGCTGCGCCAAATCCAGAAGGTGCTCAAAGACCATGCGCCCCGCCGGTGAGACCGCGATCGGCGTCGATGTCGGAGGCACCAGCATCCGGGTGGCGCGGATCGATCGCGCCGGCAGCACCGGCGGGCGCATCGCCGAGCCGGTCCGCAGCGACAGGGCGGGATTCGCCGCGCAGCTCGCGCGCCTCGTCGGCGAGCTGGCGGGGCCGGAGGTGGCAGGGGTCGGCATCGGCATTCCCGGCCGGGTGATTGCGGCGACGGGGGAGATCCGCTCGGCGGGCTATCTCGATATCGCCGGTCTCGATCTCGGAGCGCTCCTGGCGGATCACTTGGGCCTCGCCGCGCGGGTGGAGAACGACGCGACGATGGCGCTTCTGGCAGAAGCGGCGGTGCGGCGGGATTGCCCGCACGGCCCGGTCCTGATGCTCACGGTCGGAACCGGGATCGGCGGCGCCGTGCTGATCGACGGCGCCCCGTTCTACGGTGGCGGCGTCGCCGGGCAGTTCGGGCACATCGTCGTCGCGGCGGAGGGACCTGCCTGCAGGTGCGGACGACGCGGCTGCGTGGAGAGTCTGAGCTCGGGTACCGCGCTCGGTCTCCTGGTCGCCGAGGCGGGGGTCCCGGAGGGCACGCGCGCGGCTGCGCTGCTTGACTCCGCCGCGCATGGGAACGGGACGGCCGCGGCGATCCTCCACGCCTGGGCGATGCCGTTCCGGCGGGCGCTCGAGACGCTGGTGGCGGCGCTCGATCCGGAGCTCGTTGTGATCGGCGGCGGCCTCGGCGCCGAAATGGTCGCAGCCCTCGGGCGGCTCGCGCCGCCCGAGGGCTGGTTCGGCCTGCCGGTCGAGGCGGCACGGCTCGGAGACGAGGCCGGCGTGATCGGCGCCGGTCTCCGCGCGCTCGACCGGCAGGGGGCGCGACCGTGAAGCGCGTCGTCCTCGTCAACGGGGTGCCGGCGAGCGGCAAGACCACGATCGCCCGGGAGGTGACCGCCGGACTGCTCCGGGACGGGATCGCCGCGGTGCCCCTCGGTCTCGACACGGTCAAGGAAGCGCTCTACGCGCATTTCGGCACCGGCGACCGGGACCACAACCGGCGGCTCGGGCGGGCGTGCTACCAAGCCATATTCGAGACGATCGCCCAGTTTCCGACGGAACTCGTCGCGGTGGTCGATGCCTGGCACGGGTTCCAGCCGCCGGAGATCTTGGAGGCGCATCTGGCGCGCGCGGAGGTCGGGCGGATGGTGGAAATCTGGGTGCGCGTCGCGCCCGCGACCGCCGCCGCGCGCTACCGGGCGCGCAGCGCCTCGCGCCATCCCGGCCATCCGCCCGCCTCCTATGCCGAGGAACTCCTCGATCTGGCGGGGCGGGCCCGGCCCACGGGACTCGGTCCGGTGATCGAGGCGGACGGCGAGCGCCCCTTCGATCGTGGGACCGGCCGGCGGCTGCGTGCGGCTCTGGCCATGAACGGGACGGAGTGAGATGCAGGATGCGGGCACGGCCCGAACGGTCCGGGAAGGAAGGGGGACGACAATGACGAGCTGGAACAAGGGTCCGATCCTGGTGACGGGGGCGAGCGGCGGGATCGGTGCCGCGACGGTGCGCCATCTGACCAGCGAGGGGGCGGAGGTGATCGCGGCGGGTCGCGACGCGGAGAAACTCGAGGCGCTGATCTCCGAGACGGGCTGTCGCAGCCTTGTCTTCGATCTCGGCACCGAGGAGAGCGTGAGGGACGCCCTCGAGGGGCTCGATCTCTGGGGCGTGGTGAATTGCGCGGGCTACGGTGGCGAGATCGCGACGCCGATGGAGACCGACATCGCGGTTTTCGACAAGGTGATCTCGGTCAACGCTCGGGGCGCGCTTCTGGTCACGAAGTACGCCGCTCGTACGATGATCCGTCTGGGACGCGGGGGCGCCATCGTCAACGTCTCGAGCCAGGCGGCGCTGGTCGCGCTGAGGGGGCACGTCTCCTACGGCGCGTCGAAGGCGGCTCTCGACAACATCACCCGCGTTTCGGCGCTGGAACTCGGGCCCCACGACATCCGCGTGAACGGGGTTCATCCGACCGTGGTGATGACGGAGATGTCGGCCTTCTACTGGGGCCGACCGGAGATCGGCGAGCCGTTCCTCGGGCAGATGCCGCTCGGGCGCTGGGCGACCGAGGCGGAGATCGCCGCACCGATCGCGTTCCTGCTGAGCGACGGAGCGTCGATGATCTCTGGCGTGTCGCTGCCGATCGACGGCGGATTCACGGCCTGCTGAGATACGGCGGAGCCGCGGGAAGACCGCAGCCGCGGCTCGGCGCACTCGCGGTCTGCGGCGCCAACGCGGCAATCGGAGAGGGCGCCTGGGATCCGGCACCGGATGCGGCAGCGGGGCAACCCGAGCTTCGTCAGGATACGGTCCCGTCACGCCCCCCGATCTCGCGTCGGACCAGCTCCGACAGGACCGCGGGAACGGCGTGCGCGAGATCACCGGCGATCTCGTGGTCGATCGTGTGCCGGAGAGACCGCGGCATGACCTCGCGGAACCGGGCGAGCGTCCGGGGCAGCGCGATGACGGAGAGCGCACCGAAATCGCCGGATCGTCGGTGCGCCTCCAGGATCGCGACGACCAGACGCACGAACTCCCACTCGTCTTCCTCGATCATGGCCCTGGCATCCGCCACCGCCTGACGTCGATCCGGCCCATTCGGCGCGTGCAGGTCATCCCTCGTGTCGAGGATCATGCGTTGCAGGCGGTAGTGAGTGGCCCGGAGGACCAGTTCGGATCGCCCGAAGCGTTCCGAGCCTGGCAGTTCCCTCAGGATACGGGCCAGGGTCGTCCCGAGGACGAGCACCCAACGGCGCCTCGCTTCCATCTCTCCCTCCTTGATCGCGCGTGACCGTCTGGATGGCATGGGGCGCGGCTCTCGTCCTTGACCGGCGTCATCGCCCCCGCTTCCGCTCGCGCCCCGGTGCCGAACCGGTGGCGACATCCCCGCTCGGTAGAACGAGATCCTGGCCAGACACGTCGATCAGACCCGAGATGTCGATGATCTCGATGCTGTTCGTCGTCCTGACCTCCAGGATTTCCAAGTCCTGCAACCGCCGAAAGGCCCGGCTCAGCGATTCCGGCCGCACGCCCAGGTAATGCGCGAGATCGACGCGCTTCAGGGGGATGTGCAGGCACGGGGATCCCTGCGCTTCTCCCCGGGACGCGAAGCCGCGCCGCATCAGTACGAGCAGGAAGCCCGCGAGCCGCTCCGCCACGCTGTGCCCTCCCAGGAGCAGCAGCCAGTCCCGGGTCGCGTCCAGTTCGTCCATCATCGCGACGAGAAGAAGTCGCTCGGCTTCCAGCGAGTTCCGGACGACCTCCTCGAAAGCGGTCCGCTCGAAGGCCAGGACCGTCGCATCCGAAAGCGCCTCGACCCGGTAGGTGAGCGGCCCCTCGCCGAGGCGACCGAACATGTCGCCGGGCCCCAGCAGACCGACGATGTGGACCTGGCCTCCGGGGAGCCGCTTGCTCATTCCGACCGCCCCGTTGACGAGAAAGGCGATTTCCTCCGTCACTTCTCCGTCGGCGAAGATCAGGTCTCCCCGTCGCCATTCCTCGATTCGCGCGCGCCGCGCCAGTTCGGCCGCCCTTTCGGGACCGAGCGCATCGAGAAATGCCGCCACGTGCCCGTGCCGGACGTCGAGACATTCCTTCAGTTCGGCCAGCTGCATCGCGTTCATCCCAATGCGCCCTGCGAGCCCGCCGCGCGGTAGCGCGAAGGAACGCACGGCGATCCACCTCCTGCCGCATGTTTCCGGTGCGGAGCGCGTGCCGTCGCGAGAAGCATTAACGAATTTTGATGCCCGTCAATGAACGCGGAAGCGGCCGGTCGCAATCGTTCCCCGACGACTGGCGGCCAAGACGGACTGGAGGCGGCAATGCTCGAACGATCGCTGTCGGCCGAAACGCAATGTCCGACCGCGCAAGGCCGCGCGCAGGGAGCGGGAGCACCTTCTGCGCAAGACGCGTCGTCGTCGACTACGCGGCCGCCCCGGTCCTGCGAGACCTGCCCGGTGCGCCTGCCCGGCTTCTGCGGCCGCCTCGGCGGGGGTCTTCAGGTTCTTGCGGAGGAGTCCAAGCGGGTCGACCTCCCGGCCGGTGCGACGGTCTGGGACGAGCATCGGGGCGGCCTGGTGGTCGGCATCCTCGTGCGGGGCATGCTGCGGAGTGTCTATCACGGTCAGGACGGGCGCCGGCACGTCATGAGCCTGGTCTTTCCCGGCGAGTTGATCGGCAGCCACCTGATGCGGCCGAGCCTGTCGCTCGAAGCGGTGCTCGATTCCCGGCTCTGTCGGCTGTCGGGCTCCGCCTACGCCAGGCTCGCCGCCCGCGCTCCCGGCTTCCGCGACCTCATCCGCGAGCAGACCGAGGCCGATCTGGAGCGGCTGCGCTACCTGACCCTCGCTCTCGGCGCGCTCAATCCCGAACAGCGTCTGGCCTCGTTCCTGTCGCTCATGATCAAGGTGATGCCGTGGCAGCCGTACCCGTCCGGCGGCGGCATGCTCACGGTCCTCCTGCCGCGGGCGGACATCGCCGATCTTCTCGCGATCTCGGTCGAATTCGATCAGCCGTACGACGCACCGATGGGAACGCGACGGGCTCATCCGCATCTCCGACCCCCGCCGCTTCGAGATCCCCGACCCCGATCGGCTCGCGGATGTCGGCGAGCTCGACAGCCAGTTTCGGAGGCTGTCCCTCTTCGGACCGGGCGTGTCGCTCCTCGGAGGGTCCGTCCGTTCCGGCGACGACCGGAGCGAGGCCGCGGCGTGGGCGGCACAGCAAAAGGACCGACCCTAGGGGCGTGCCCACCACCGGCGCCCCCTCGCCGACCGCGCCGCCCGAAGTCCTCTCGCCCGGATCGGTCCGTAGGTTGATCCATCCCCGCAGGGAATTCGGCCCCTAGTCCCGACGGTCTCGCGCAGGATCTCGGGATTTGTCATTCGATGGATCGACGGCGCCACCATGTCCATCGCCTGCCGCGCGGCGAAGGAGACCAGCCGCTCCACCCGACTTCAGACCGCCGCCAACCGTCCCGTCACGCCTGGATGGCGGTGCCCGCCGTGCCCAGTCGCGCGAACACATGGGTGGCGATGGCGGTGTCCTGCGCGCCGGTGCCGGTGAGGTCGCAGATGGTGACCTCGTCCGGCGCTCCGCCGGCCGGTGCGCCTGCCGGTGACGACCTCGCCGAGTTCCGGCGGGTGCCGCTCTCCACAGGCCCGCCGCGACGCGCGGCCTCGCAGTTCGCCGGAGCACCTCGCACTGGCTGACCCGGTCGCAGACGTAGAGATCGGCGGCGGCGAGCGCGGCGGGCTCGATCTCGTTCTTGCCGGCCTGGTCGGAGCCCATGGCGGTGACGTGCAGCCCCGGATGCAGCCATTCGGCCCGGAGCACGGGCTCGCCGCGCCGGCGTCGTGGTGACGACCAGCTGGCTTTCGCGCCACCAGCTCGGCCGGCTCCGCCACGGCCTCGGCCTCGACGCCGAGCCGCTCCCGCAGATCGCGGGCGCAGGCGTCGGCGCTGGTCCGGGTCGCGGCCCCAGACCAGAACGCGCGTCGAAGGGCCGCACCAGTTGCGCCGCCTCGATCTGCAGCCGCGCCTGCACGCCGGTGCCGATGACGCCGGCGGTCTCGACCGTCTCCGGCGCGAGATGACGCGCCGCGACCGCGCCGGCTGCGGCGGTGCGGATGTCGGTCAGATAGCCGTTGTCGAGAAACACCGCCTCGACCAGCCCGGTCCGGGCGGAGAACAGGATCATCAGCCCGTTGAGGCTCGGCAGGCCGAGCTTCGGATTGTCGAAGAAGCCGGGGCTGACCTTGATGGCGAAGCCGTCGAAGCCCGGGATGTAGGCGGTCTTGACGTCGACCTCGCCGTTGGCCTCGGCGAGCTCCATCGACAGGATCGGCGGCATCACCACGCCGCCCCGGGCGAGCGCGGCGAAGGCGTCCTCGACCACGTCGACGGCGCCGAGGTCGAGGCGCACCACGTCGCGCAGCTCGGCCTCGGTCACGATCCTGATCTCATGGCTCATAGCGCTGTCCCTTCACGATCCTGTCCCCCAGCCGGATGTCCTGCCCGGTCACGACGCGGGTGAACTCCCCCATGTCGAGGTTGCGGCCCGTCACGATGGTCGCGGTCGGGCCGCCTGGCCGTCACCTTGCCGGAGATGAGCGGCGGCCATGCCCACGACGCAGGCGCCCTCGGCGACGATCCGGTCCTCGTAGTAGAGCGACCTGCATGGCGTGGTAGATCTCCTCCTCGCTGACCAGCACGATCTCGTCCAGATGGTCCCGGCAGAGCGGGAAGCGAGAGCCGGTTGTCGAGCCCGATGCCGCCGCCGAGGCTGATCGGCGAGGCTCGGCACCTCCTCGACCTCCACCGGATGGCCGGCCGCGATCGAGGCGTGCATGGCGGCGCCGCGGTCCATCGAGATGCCGATCACGCGTATCCGGGGATCGACCGATTTCAGCCGCGACGGCGACGCCGGCGGCGAGCCCGCCGCCGGAGAGCGGCACGAGCACGGTGTCGAGATCGGGCCGCGCCTCCACCATCTCGAAGCCGATCGTGCCCTGCCCGGCGATGACGTGGCGGTCGTCGAAGGGCGAGATCTCGACCAGTCCCTCGGCCTCGACCAGCCGCTGGCTCTCGGCCCAGGCCTCGTCCTGGCTGCGGCCCTTGATGCTGACCTCGGCGCCGAGCGCGCGGATGCCGTCCACCTTCGCCTGCGGCACGAGCTCCGACATGCAGACCACCGCGCGCAGGCCGCGCCGGGCGGCGGCATAGGCGACGCCGCGGCCGTGATTGCCCGTGGAGCAGCAGGTGACGCCCGCCGACCCCCTCGGGCAGGTTCGGCCACGGCGTTGCAGGCGCCGCGCAGCTTGAAGGCGCCGATCGGCTGCATGTTCTCGAGCTTCAGGAGGAAGTCGTGGCCGATCCGGTCCGACATGAAGGGCGAGGGCACAAAGGGCGTCGCGTCGGCGACGCCGCGGATCGTGGCCCGCGCCGCCAGGATGTCGGCCAGCGAAAAGTCCATGCTCGGTCTCCGGTGGTCCTGCCTTGACCGGGAGGGTAGGCGTCTTGGGTGGCGGAGCCAATGCCGCGGCTCAGCCCACCACGCTGCGCAATTCCTCCTCGGTCTGGGCGTAATGCGCCGCGGTGAGCGAACAGGCCCGCTCCACGTCGCGCGAGAGCACCGCATCCGAGATCGCGGCATGTTCCGTCCCGAGGTCCCGCGCGCCGCGGGAATGGCCGACGGAGACGCGCCGGTAGCGTTCCGCCAGAAGCTGCAGGCCATCGCGGACGCGCAGCAGCCAGGCCGAGCCGCAGGCGGCGACCATCGCCTTGTGGAAGGCGGAATTGGCTCTCTCCCAGTCGTCGGTTCCCGGCGTGGCCTCGGCATCGGCCTTTGCCATCAGGTAGGCGGCCGAGACGATCCCCGCCTCCCAGGCGCGATCCCCCTCTTCCATCGACAGCCGCAGGCATTCCCGCTCGATGGCGATCCGCGCGCGGGTGAGATCGGCGAATTCCTCCGCGTCGAGGGGCGCGACGGTGAAGCCGCGATTGCCCTCGGCGATCACCAGCCCCTCGGCCGAGAGCCGCTGCAGCGCCTCGCGCAGCGGGCTCGGGCCGATGCCGTAGAACTCGCGCAGGCGCTCGATCCGGAGCCGCTCGCCGGGCTTGCGCAGGCCCGAGACGATGTCGTGCCGGAGCCGCGTCCAGGCGGTGTCGGCGAGCGTGGCCCCCGGTTCGGGCGCGAGCGGCGGCAGAATGACGTCCATGATCCTTGATGCTTTGGATTTGACAGGCTGATCAAGACATGGTCATTTTTATCGACAAAATGCGGGAATGTCGATGATATGAGATTGGTCACCTTCGAAGAGGCCGGAATGCCGGCCGCCGGCGTGCTCGAATCCGGCACGATCAGGGTCTGCGCCGAGGGGCCGGAGGCGCCCACGGCGATCCTCGCCGCCATCTCCTCCGGCACGATCGAGGGCTGGTCGACCATGCGCGGGCGGCGGGTCTGGGCCGACGAGGTCCGGCTGCTGGCACCGATCCCGGCGCCGCGCGGGGCGATCTACTGCGTCGGCAAGAACTACCACGCCCATGCCGACGAGTTTCACGGCTCGGGATTCGACAACTCCAGCAAGGAGGCGCTGCCCCGGCACCCCGTGATCTTCACCAAGCCGCCGGGCAGCGTCGTCGGACCGGAGACGCCGGTGAAGGGCTCCCTCGATCCGACCGGATCGGTGGATTACGAGGGCGAGCTCGGCGTGGTCATCGGCAGGTCCGCCTTCGGCGTGAGCAGGGAGGCGGCCTGGGACCACGTCTTCGGCTACGTGATCATCAACGACGTCACCTCCCGCGAGCTGCAGAAGCGGCACGGGCAGTGGACGATCGGCAAGGGGCTCGACACGTTCTGCCCGATGGGCCCGTGGCTCGTGAGCGCCGACGAGGCCGGGAGATCCGAACGCGATGGAGCTCGTCACCGAGATCAACGGCGAGCTGCGCCAGAAGGCGAGCGTCTCCGATCTCGTATTCGACATCCCGACGCTGATCGAGACCATGAGCCGGACGATGACGCTGCATGCGGGAGACATCATCGCCACCGGCACCGCCGCCGGGGTCGGGATCGGGTTCGATCCGCCGAAATATCTCCGTCCGGGCGACCGGATGGAGGTCTCGATCACCGGGCTCGGCACCTTGCGGAACACGGTCGAGTAGGCGCGGCATGTCGGCACCGGGGGGAGAACCGACAGCGCCGTGATCGCGGCGGAAGGCGTGCGCAAGACCTTCGGCGGCGGCGAGGTCGTGGCCGTGGAGGATGCCGACTTCGCCGTCCGCGAGGGCGAGTTCATCTCCCTCGTCGGCCCCTCCGGCTGCGGCAAGTCCACGCTCCTGCGCATGGTCGCGGGCCTGCTCGAGCGCAGTTCCGGCACGCTCAGCGTCCACGGCCGGGACGTTACGGGGCCGAATCCCTCGGTCGCGATGATGTTCCAGAAGCCGACGCTCCTCGACTGGCGAACGGCGATCGAGAACGTGCTCCTGCCCACCGAGATCGCCGGCCGCGTCGGCGATGCCGACCGGCGCAGGGCGATGGACCTGCTGGATCTGACCGGGCTCAAGGACTTCGCCTTCTCCTTTCCCACCCAGCTCTCGGGCGGCATGCAGCAGCGCGTCGCCCTGGCGCGGCTGCTGCAGACCGGCGCCGACATCCTGCTGCTCGACGAGCCTTTCGGCGCGCTCGACGAGTTCACGCGGGAGCACCTGAACGTGGAACTGATGCGGATCGTGGCGGAGGTGAACGCCACCACGCTCTTCGTCACCCACAATATCGGCGAGGCGATCTACCTTGCCGACCGGGTCTTCGTGATGACGCCGCGTCCGGGCCGCATCGCCGGCATCGTCGAGGTGCCCTTCGAGCGGCCGCGGCCGCCCTCGATCCAGCAGGAGGCGGAGTTCAACGCGCTCGTGTCGCGGGTCCGGCAGACATTCGGGGACAAGGAATGACGCGAGACCTCCGATCTCGGCGCGCCGCCGCCCGCCGCGACGGACGCGGCGGATCGTCGCCGCCATCTCGGCCATCCTCGCTGGCCCTCGTCGCCGCCTGGGAGATCGCCTGCCGGATGGGATGGCTCGATCCGCTGTTCTTCCCCTATCCCGAGCGCGATCCTCGTCGGGTTCTGGCGGCTCTATGTCACCCAGGGCAACATCTGGCCCCATCTCGGGCTGACCATGGTGGAGGTGCTGGTCGGCTTCGTCGCCGGATCGGCCTCTGGGCATCGGGCTGGCGATCTGCGTCGGCATGGTCGACCGGCTGAGGCGCTACCTGAAGCCCTACGTCATCGTGCTGGAGGCCACCCCGCGGATCGCCATCGGCCCGGTCATCGTCGCCGCCTTCGGCTTCGGCTGGACCTCGAAGACCGCGATCGTGATGCTGGTCTGCTTCTTCGCGCCCGTTCGTGAACACGCTGAACGGGATGGTCGGCGTGGAGCCGGAGAAACTGTCGATGTTCCGCTCGATGGGCGCGTCGAAGGCGCAGACCTTCGCCAAGCTGATGTGGCCCTCGGCCCTGCCCGAGATCTCGGCCGGCCTCCGCCTCGCCATGGCCTCGGCGCTCGGCGGCGCGCTGGTGGCGGAGTTCATCGCCTCGAACGCGGGCCTCGGCGTGCTGATCACCCAATATACCGGCACGCTCAACATGGCCTCCGCCTTCGTCTGCGTGCTGACGCTCTGCGCGCTCGGCTACTTCATCTTCCGCGGCATGGAGGCGCTCGACCGCCGCCTCGTCTTCTGGTCCGACCGCGACCGGACCGAGGCCGTCGGCCGCCGCCGCCGGGCCGCCTGGCGCGCGCAGGATGGGGGAGGACGGCATGACCGGCCGCCTGCTCCCGATCGGCCTGCCCGCTGGCCAAACACCTGCTGGTCTTCGCCGCGGTGATCGCCCTCTGGGAGGCCGCCGCGGCGCATGTCGGCCTGATCGACGTGATCCTGCTGCCCGAGCCGCACGCAGATCGCCGCCAGCATCTGGGATCTCTACGTCGAGAACCGCACCATCTACCACCATTTCGCCATCACCTTCTACGAGGCCTGGCGGGCTTCCTCGTCGGCGGCGCGCTCGGCCTCGCGCTGGCCGTCGGCTCGTCGCTGAACGACAGCTTCCGCCGCTACGTCTCGCCCTACGCGATCCTGCTGAACGTGACGCCCGGCCTCGCGCTGACGCCGATCGTGATCGCCTGGTTCGGCTTCGGCTACTAGTCCAAGATCGCCCTGGGCGCCATCGTCTGCTTCTTCCCGATCTTCGTGAACACGCTGATCGCCCTGACGCGGACCGACGAGGAGACGCTGGAGATGTTCCGCTCCATGGGCGCGCCCGCAGCGCAGGTGTTCTGGAAGCTCCGCCTGCCCGCCGCGCTGCCGATGATCTTCGCGGGCTTCAAGATCGCCATCACCACCGCCCTCGTCGGCGCCGTCGTGGCCGAGTTCAGCCAGGCCACCGCCGGGATCGGCGTGCTGATGCAGCGCCTGAGCTTCGCGCTGGACATGAGCGCGGCCATCGCCGCCCTGCTCAGCATGTCGCTTCTCGGGCTGATCCTGTTCACCCTGATCGAGATCCTCGACGATCGCGTCGTCTTCTGGCGACGCGCATCGCGCATGGACGCCGTCGGCCGGAGACGGCGTGCCCGCTGGTCAGCACCGGCGGAACGACCATCCGGCAATCACCGAAGGGAGGACAGAACAGACATGACCAAGATTGCTCACGGCCACCGCGCTCGGCGCGCTGCTCGCGGCTGGCCCGCTCGCTGCGCAGGACCTGCACCACCGTCAATGCGGTCATGCCGAAACAGCGGTCGGCGAACTACTTCCCGCTGATCGTCGGCGAGGCGATGGGCTATTTCGAGGAGGAGGGGATCGAGGTGAACCTGCTGCCCTCCGACACGCCGATCCCGTTCGTGAACTTCCTGCGGAACGGTCAGGCCGACATCGCCATGCTCGATTCCGCCGAAGTGCTGCAGGCCATCGCGGCCGGCGTCGACCTGAAGCGTGATCTACGAGGTGATGCAGACCGCGCCCGACGGCATCGCCGTCTCCGGCGACAGCGACATCACCGACGTCGAGCAACTCGCGGGGCAGACCGTCGGCCTGGTCTCCGACCGCGACCGGGTCACCATGCAGATCGCGCTCGACGCCCGCGGCATGACCGAGAACGATGTCACAACCGTGGTCGTGGGCGAGGCCGGCCCGACGCTGGCCGCCGCCTTCCGCGACCAGACCGTCGCGGCCATCGCCGGCTCCGGCCCCGACTGGCTGGCGATCCAGGCCAACGGCATCCCGCGTCGAACTGATCACGCCCGAGGAGGTCTCGAACAAGCCCGGCAACACCTTCGCCGTCATGGCCTCGACGCTCGAGGAAAAGGGCGACGCTGATCGAGGGCTATCTGCGCGCCTGGTCCAAGGGAATGTACGTCGCCGAGGTCGATCCCGAGGTGGTCGCGGCAGATCGCCCGCGAGACGCGTGCCCGAGGAATGGGAGGATCCCGAGTTCGGGCAGCAATATCTCGACAATGCGATCCGGCTGAACGTCTCGGTCACCGACACGCTTGGCGGCCTCAACCCCGACACCTGGAGCGCGATCCAGCCGGCGATGCAGAAGTTCGGCCTGATCGACGAGCAGGTCGACGCCCGACGCGTTCCTCGACGCCGGCCCGGTCGAGGCCGCCAACGATTTCGACCGCACCGGGGGTCGAGGAGGAGGTCCAGGCCTGGCGCGAGGAGAACATGTGAGCGGGTCCCGTCCCCGCGCGCCGGACGGCGCCGGGGCCCCAAGTGGCCCCGCATCGTCCTGACACGGCGATGGGTTCGCTCAGGGCGCTCTACGAGGAGAAGGTCGCGGACGGGCTCCACCGCGATGCCGGTCAGGAGGCGCTGGTCGCGCGGCTCGATGACCTGAGGGCGCAGCTCGGGCGCCGCCCGGGCGCGCTCTCGCGGCTCCGGCCGCGCCGGAATGCCCCGCGCGGAATCTATACTCTGGGGCGACGTCGGGCGCGGCAAGTCCATGCTGGTCGACGGGCTCATGGGCACGCTCGGCGACCTGCCCGCCCGGCGCGCCCATTTCCACGCCGTCATGCGCGACCTCCATCGGGCGCTGCACCGGGCGCGGAGCGACGGCGCGGCCGACCCGATCGTCGCGGCGACCGACCGGGTGGCCGGCCGGGTGGCGCTCCTCGCCCTCGACGAGCTGGAGATCACTGACATCGTGGACGCGATGATCGTCGGGCGGGTCTTCGAGCGGCTGCTGGAGCGGCGCATCGCGCTCGTCGTCACGTCGAACCGGGCGCCGGACGACCTCTACCGCGACGGCCTGAAGCGCGACCTGTTCCTGCCCTTCCTGCGCCTGATCGAGGAGCGGCTGGACGTGATCCACCTCGCCGGCGGCCGGGACTACCGTCGGCGCGAGGGGATCGAGCCCGACCTCTACCTGACACCGGAGGCCGAAGAGCCGCACCGGATCGCCGCGATCTGGCGCGATCTGCCGGAAGAGGCCGAGACGCGCGTCACCTTCGGCGCCAGCGGCGCGCTCCGCCGCAAGGGCGGCGCGCTCCGCGCCGGGTTCGACGCGCTCTGCCGCCGGTCGGTGGCGCCCGCCTCCTATCTCGACCTCGCGTCGTCCGCGGATCTGCTCCTGCTCGAGGCGGTTCCGCGACTCGGCGAGCGGGATCACGACGCGGCGCGCCGCTTCGTCCTCCTGATCGACACGCTCTACGACGCGCGATGCGGCCTCGTCGTCGAGGCGGAGACCTTCCCGCAGGCGCTCTACGTGTCTGGCGCGTTCGAGGAGGAATTCAGGCGCACCGTGAGCCGGCTCCACGAGATGACCCGGCCGGGCTGGCCGGGCCGGCCCGCGCTTAGGTGAAGCCGACGCCGCGGCGCAGCTCCGCCGCGCCGGGATCGGTCAGCAGGCCGATCAGCACGCGCGCCTCCTCCGGCCGGGCGGCCCCCCGCGGGATCGCCGCCGAATAGGTCGTCCTGAGGTCGTGCGGCGGCGGCAGCGGCCCCGCATAGGAAACGCCCGGCGTGTTCAGGATCTCGGTGACCTGGGTGCAGCCCACCGGCGCGGAGAGGTCCGAGGCGGCCATCTCCGCCATCGCCGTCTGGCCGTTGGGGAATTCCCGCAGCCGTTCGGGGTCGTGCAGCCCGAGCGCGGCGAGGACGGAGGCGAAATGGATGCCCGCCGTTGCCTTGGCCGTGTCGGGACAGAAGAGCGCCTCGGCGCCGCGGAAGACCTCCGCCAGCGCCGCCGGATCCGCGACGGAGGGCAGCTCGGCCCCCGCCTTCACCGCCACGCCGGTCTCCACCCGGCCCAGATCCGCGACGCTCCCGCCGTCGAGCCTGCCCTCCGCGACGAGCGCGTCGATGGCGGCGCGGGTGAGGATCGCGAGGTCCAGCGCTTCGCCCCCGGCGATGCGCTCCCGCATGCCGCCCACGGCGCCGAAATCGCCCGCGATGTCGAGGCCGGTTCGCTCACGGAACGCGCCGCGCATCCTGTTGACGAGGCCGTTGGCCGCGCCGCCGCTCAGTATCCGTAGCTCCACGCGGATCTCCCCTTCCGTGTCTTGCCGTCGATCGCCGCCAGAACTCGCATCTCCCCGGGCGACCGCAAGGCCCGATCCCCCCGGAATCGCCTCGCGGCGGGCTTGCGGTCCTCCGGCCGTGATCCTAGGGCTGCGGTTGGTCGACCGAGCCCGACGATAGGACCAGCCTTGCCGCGAGAGAGCGCCCTCCACAATCCGGGACGCCCGGCTGCCGCCGGAAAAACCCCCCGAGCGCAATTTCTCCTGATCCTCGCCTGCGGGGTCGCGGCCGGCTGCGCGACCGCTCCCAATGTCTCCGTCACCGACTACCCGGTCGACCTGCGCAGCCCCGAGACCGCGTTCCGGGTGGAGCGGGCGCCGACCCCCCCGCAACCCGACGCCGCGCCCCGCACCGAGGCGGCACCCCGGTCGGGGGAGGCCCAGGCGGCGGCGCCGGAACGCCAGCCCCGCCCGGTCAATCTCGGCTCGGCCGGCTCCAACTCCACCGCCCGCCTCGGCGTCCGGCAATACGACCGCAGTGGCTCGGGCGGCGGCGACCGGAATTGCGGCGACTTCGCCACGAGCGAGGAGGCGCAGCGCTACTTCCTCGAGACGGGCGGCCCTGCCAGCGATCCCAACGGTCTCGACCGGGACGGGGACGGGTTCGCCTGCGAATGGGGCATGGAATCGTCCGGAACGGGCTCCTAGGGCGGTGCGGATCGGCCCCCGCCGCCGCCGGACCGGAGCAGGCGGCGCACGGCCTCGAACGGCGGCGGCCCCCGCTCCCGGCCGAAGAGATGGGCGTCGAGCAGGGCGAGGGCGCGGATCCGCTCCGGGCTCGGCCCGTCCCGCCCGAGCAGCGCCACCGCGGCCAGCCGCACGGCCGCCCCGTCCCGCGCCGCGACGCCGCGGGCGAGGGCGCGGTCGAGCGGGTCGAGCCGCCGCCACCGCCGCAGGAACGCCGGCAGCGACCAGTCCCGCCCGCCGAGCTGCAGCGCGATGCCGCCGCCGAGCCCCGCGAGCAGCGCCAGGCCCGCCGGCAGCAGCGAGAGGCGCGCGGTCTCCGGCTCCGCCGGGGCGGGGGTGTCGGCGTTCGCGGTCTCCGAATAGGCCACCCGCTGGGCGGAGATGACGACCTCGTAGTGCCGACGGGTCTCGGTGTCGAAATAGGGGAAGGACAGCGGCTCGAGAATCGCGGAGCGGCCGTTGGTCGGCTGGATCGTCCAGCGCCAGAACGCGATCGCCACCGGCCCGAACGGCGACAGCTCGGTGAGCCGCTTCTCGGGATGGGGATAGATCATCGCCGAGGGCGAGGTGAGATCCGGCATCGGCGGCAGCATGTCGGGCGAGGCGCCGACCGCGGTGATGCGGATGATCCGCAGCACCCCCTCGCCCGGCGCGAGCTGGTCCGGCGGGTTCGACCATTCGTCCGAGACCTCCAGTCGGCGCACGGGCATCCACTCGTCCGGCGGCAGTGGCGCGGGCCTGACCTCGACCGTCACCGGGGGCGAGCGCACGTCGTGATCGAACCAGTCGTTGCCCTCGTCGGTGAGGGTCAGGTGATGGGTGAAGGGCCCGATCGTCAGCCGCCCGGCCCGGTTCGGATAGAGCGCCATGCGCCGCTCGACGTTCTTCACCGGCCGCCCGCGCTCCACCGTCTCGTACCACCGGTCGGGTCCGAGCTGGAACCAGTTGAACCCGTCGAGGGCGGGCTGCGCGAGCGTCTCCCGCGTGACGTGGCGCCGGTAGCGGCCGTGGATTGTAAGGAGCACCATCTCGCCGGCAAAGGGGGTGACGTCGTTCTCCACCCGGACCTCGAGCGCCAGCTCTCCCGGCCGCACCTCCCGCGTCTGCGCGGCGAGCGGCCCGGCAAGGCAGAGAAGGAACGCGAGCAGCAGCCTCACTGCGGGTCCTCCGGCTCGGGCGGGGACAGCCCCGCCTTCGCCCGTCGCTTGTGCTCGAAGGCGATGCGCTGGGCGAGATAGGCGCCGGGCACGTCGGGCAACGTCGCCAGCCAGCGGTCGCTCGCGGCGACGAAGCGGTCGTCGAAGACCCGGCGGACGTTCAGCGGGCCCCGGCTCCGCAGTTCGGGCAGGTCCATCGCCGAGCCCTCGTTGGTGGACTCGGTCCCGGTCGCCGAGGCGCGGCCCTCGCCCCGACCCACCGGCGCCGCCGTGGTCGGGCCCTCCCGGTTCGGGTCGTGCCAGGAGACCGGCGCGCCGGGGTCGAGACCGACGCCGGCGTAATAGGTCACGAGCAGGTCGAAATTCGCCCCCGACCGGGCGTCGCCCGCCGCCCGGGCCAGGTCCCATTCCTCGAGCGCGGCCGCGTAGTTCCCCGCCCGCGCCTCGGCGACGCCCGCGTTGTAGGGATCGCCCGCCTGCCGGAAGGCCCGCGCGGCCGCCTCCGCGTCGCCCGACTCGTGGAGCGCGACGCCGCGCCAGGCGGGGTCGTCGAGGAAGGTCGCGGCAGGACCCGGCAAGCCCGCCGCCAGCAGGATCCGGCCGAACGGCTCCGCCCCGCCCAAGAGGAGCGCGAGCGCCAGCGCCGCGACGCCGAGGAGGAGGAGCGCCGCCTCCCTCACGCCATCCGCCGGAAGGCGAGGAACAGAGGCAGGAGCGCCAGCGCCGCCACCCAGCGGCCCAGATCGACCAGTAGAGAAGCGGATGATCCTGCCGCACGATCTTGGCGCGGCTCTCCTCCGCGATCCAGTCGGCGAGCGCCAGCGCGTCGCCGGCCGGAAAGACGACCCCGCCACCGGCAGCGGCCAGCGCCGCCGCCTCCGGCCCCGGATCGGGCGCGACCAGCGAGAGCCGCGCGCCGCTCTCGGCGATCCGCCCCGCCTCCGCCATCGCCGCCGGGCCGATCCCGCCGCCGTCGCCCAGAAGCACCACGTCGCCCGCGAGGATCCTGGCCTCGTCCACCATCCTGCGGGCAAGGGCCAGCCCCCGCGCGGGCCGCGACCCCGGATCGGGCACCGTCTCCGCGTCCACCAGCGACAGGGTCTGGCCGAGTTCGCGCGCATCGGCGGTCATGTCGGTCGCCACGTAGGCGTCGCCGGCGAAGACGACGAGGCCGCCGGGCCGGGAGCCGAGCGCCGCCACCGCGGCGCGCCCGGCGCCGATCAGATCGGTCCAGCCCGCCCCGCCCGTCGCCGAGGGCGAGGCGTCGAGTACGAAGACGACGCCGTCGAGGTTGCGGAAGGCGATCGCGTCCCGCCGCTCCACCGCCGGCCCGGCGAGGCCGAGCCCGATCAGCGCCGCCGCCGCGCGGCAGGGTCCAGCCCCGGTCCCCGCCGCGTCCCGGCGCCACCCGGCCCATCGCCCGCATCGCCGCCAGCAGCTCCGGCGCCGACCGCCCGCTCCCAGTCGCCGAGCCCGCCCGCGCGGCGCGTGAGCCACCAGCCCGCCGCCGCCAACAGCGGCAGCGCCAGGAGCCAGAGCGGCCGGAGGAGCGTCACCCCGCTCATGGACTCGCGCCGCCAGCCGATCCAGAGGCAGAGCGCCGCCGAAGCCGCCGCCGGCCAGAGCCAGAGCGGCCGGTGGAGCTCGGCGGCGAGCCCCTCCCCGGCGGTCGGCTCCAGCCGGTCGAGCGCGGCGGCCACCGCCTCCAGGTCCGCCGTCGTCCGCACCCGGAAGAAGCTGCCGCCCGACATCTCGGCCACCGCCGCGAGCGTCCGCGCGTCGACCGCGCCCGGCGTCCCGGCCCCGACGTCGCTGGTGTCCTCCGGCCCGAGCGCGATCGTGTGCACGCGCACCCCCTTCTTCGCCATCAGCCCGGCCACCCCGCGCGGATTGGTGGCGCCGGCGTTGTTCTGTCCGTCCGACAGCAGGATCACCACCCGCGTCTCGGCCTCCGATCCTGCATCCGCTTCAGCGCCAGCCCCATCGCGTCGGCGATGTTGGTCGCCCGGCCGGAAATGCCGATCTCGGCCGCCTCGATGCGCCGCGCCACCGCCTCGGTGTCGAAGGTGAAGGGCGCGGCGTAATAGGCGTCGGAACCGAAGACGATGAGCGCCACCCGGTCGCCGGCCCGCCCGCGCGCGAAGGCGGCGCCCACCCGCTTCACCGCGTCGAGGCGGCTGAGGCTCTGCCCGTCCAGCTGGAAATCCTCCCGCACCATCGAGCCCGAGAGGTCGAGCGCGATCGCCAGGTCCCGCCCCGAGACCGCGAGCGCGGGCACCGGCGCGAGCTGCCGCGGCCCGGCCAGCGCCAGCACGAGAAGCGCCCAGGCCAGCGCCGTGGCGAGGTCCGGCCGCGCCTGCCGCGCCGCCGCCCGCCCAGCCCCGGCGCCGAGCCGGGCGCCGACACGGTCGGGCACGATCAGCGCCGCGCCGCTGCCAGCCGCCGGCGGCAGCCACTGCGCCAGGAGCGGCAGCGGCAGCAGCAGGAGCGCGAGCGGGGCGGCGAGATCGATCATCGCCCGAGCGCGGCCCGGATCGCCGCCTCCTCGGGCAGCCCACCCGCCCGGTAGAGATCGCCCGCGAGCGCCGCGTAGCGCTCCGGCGCCTCCGCCTTCAGGCGGCGCAGGAGGTGCAGCTGCCGGCCCTCCCCGTCGAGCTCCTCGGACGAATCCTCCCCTCGCCGCGCGACCAGCCCGGCGCGGAGGACGCGCCCGAGAAGAGCGGTCAGGACGAGGCCGAGCCCCAGCCCCGCCAGCACTTCGGCGAGCGCGCCGCCCGCCGCCTCCGCCGGCAGGCGCAGGCCGTGCAACGCCGCCAGCATCGCCTCCTCGCCGAGCGCCCGCTCCATCAGCCCCGCCCCGGCCCGAGAAGCGCCGCCGCCATCCGCTCGGGCCCCGCCCCGGCCTCCACCTCGACGGCGCCGCGCCCGGCCACCCTGCCGGGCTCCGCCGCCGCCCGGCGCCACGCCACCCGGACCACCCGACCGTCGCCCCGCCTGACGGGGTAGCGACCGCTGGGCAGGTCGGCGGTGCCGTCGCCGACGCGGATCAGCCGCACCCCCCGCCGCCGCTCCAGATCGTCCAGCCGGTCGGCGAGCGCTCCCGGCCGGTCGAAGCCGGAGGCGATCGTCACCTCCGCCCCGCCCGGCGCGATCCGGGCCACCGCGGCGAGGAGCGGGGCGAGATCGGGCTCCTCCGCATCCCCCGACATCGCCCGCTCCACCGCCGCCCGGTGCGCCCGGACCATGCCGCCGATCGCGTCGAGCATGCCGCGATGCCGACCTCGGAACGGCACCACCACGGCCGGGCCCGCGCCCACCGCCAGCAGGCCGACGCGTCCGCCCCGCTCCGCCTCCGCCCAGCCGACCAGCGCCAGCGCCTCGCAGGCGGCGACCGAGCAGAGCGCCCGCCGCGTGCCCCAGAGCATCGAGGGGCGGAGGTCCGCGACGAGCAGCACCGCGCGGTCGCGCTCTTCGCGGAAGGTGCGCACATGCGGCCGCCCGGTCCGCGCCGTGGCGCTGCGGTCGATATGGCGCAGGTCGTCGCCGGGCGCGTAGGCGCGCAGCTCGGCGAGGTCCAGCCCCGCCCCTTGGTGCGCGTCGGGAAGGCCCCCGGCACCGCCGCCAGCTTCCCGGCCCGCACCGCCCCGGCGGCGAGGCCGCGCAGCGCGATCAGGTGCGCCGCCTCGAGCGCGATCCCCGGCGCCTCGAGCGACGCGCTCACAGCGCTTCCGTCGCGGCGAGGATGTCGGTGACGATCGCCCGGGCCGTGCGCCCCTCGGCCATCGCCCGCCAGGTCGGCACCAGCCGGTGCGCCAGCGCGTCGAGGGCGAGCGCGTCCACGTCCGCCGGCACCGCGTGGTCGCGGCCGTCGAGCCAGGCGAGCGCCCGCGCTCCGGCGGCCAGCGCCAGCGAGCCACGGGGCGAGACCGCGTGCTCGATCTCGGAGGCGAAGGGGCCTTCCCGCGTCGCCGTCACCAGCCGCACGACGTAGTCCTTGAGCGCCGGCGCGAGATGGATGCCCGCCACCTCGCCCCGCGCGGCGCGCACGTCGGCGAGCGTCACCGCGGCGGGTGGGGCCGGCGCCTGCCGCCCCTCCTCCTCCACGAGGTCGAGGATCAGCCGCTCGGTGCGCGCGTCCGGCAGGTCCAGCACCACGTGCAGCAGGAACCGGTCGAGCTGCGCCTCGGGCAGCGGGAAGGTCCCGTCATGCTCGATCGGGTTCTGCGTGGCGACGACGAGGAACGGGTCGGGCAGCGCATGGGTCGCGTCGCCGCTCGTCACCTGCCCCTCTCCCATCGCCTCGAGCAGCGCCGATTGCACCTTCGGCGGCGCCCGGTTCACCTCGTCCACCAGCACGAGGTTGTGGAAGACCGGCCCCGGCACGAACTCGAAGACGCCCTGCTCGGGGCGGAAGACCGGCGTGCCGGTCAGGTCGGCGGGCAGCAGGTCGGGCGTGCACTGGATGCGGGCGAAGCTGCCCGCGACGCCCCGCGCGAGCCGCTTCACGGCCCGCGTCTTGGCGAGTCCCGGCGCGCCCTCGATCAGCAGGTGCCCGCCGGTCAGAAGCCCGACGAGCAGCCGCTCCACCAGCCGCTCCCGCCCGACCAGCTGGGCAGCGAGCGCGTCCGAGAGAGCGCCGAGCGGGTGTCCCCTCCGCTCCGGGGTCATGTCCATGCCGCGCTCCTTTCCCCGGAGCCTAGCCGCACGGCCCGCGCGGCCGAAGCCCGCAGAAGGTCTTAGAGGCGCCGCGTCAGGTCGCGGCCGTCCGGGCGGCGATCCGCCGCGATATCTGGCCGTTCGTCAGGACCGGGAGCGAGCGCCACTCGATCCGCGGCGTCGGGCGGAGCGGCCCGGCCCGGGCCGGAATCGGAAAGGCGACGACCCGTCCTTTCGGACAGAACGCCAGGGCGGCTGCCGCCGAATTCGGCGACCACGATCGCGACGCGGACCGGTGCGACCAGCACCGTGTCCGCGTCAACCAATGCATATTGTCTCAACATTTACATACTCCAATGGAGGCAGGCAGACCGCATCATCCCGGCGGCGAGACGGCGGAATCGGGGCGGATCGAAGGCATTCGCCCGTCGTCGCCGGACGACGTGACGTCGGCGCCGCTCGGGTTCTCCGCGGACCGTCGGGGCCGGGCGGCAGGAAGCTCTCCGCCTCCGTCTTGCCTCAGGACACATTCGCGTCAGCTTGAGACCCGGCTCGACTGTCTCGTGAGGGAACGCAAATGTCCCTGCCGCCCCCGGAATCCTGCGACGCCACCGACGTGATCCGCGCCCTGGACGAAGGGCGCGCCTCCCCGGTGGAGGCGCTCGAGGACGCCCTCTCCCGCGCCCGGAATTGGGAGCACCTCGGGGCCTTCGTCCTGGTGGACGCGGCCGGGGCGCGCATCGCGGCCGAGGAGGCCGCCCGGCGCCGGGCGGAGCGCCGCCCGCTGTCGCCGATCGACGGCCTGCCGGTCACGATCAAGGATTTGGTCGACATGCGGGGCCATCCGACGCGGAAGGGCTCGCTGACCACCCCCGACACGCCGGCCGCGGCCGATGCGCCGCTCGCCGCGCATCTCCGCGCGGCGGGGGCGGTCATCCTCGGCAAGACGACGACGCCGGAATTCGGCTGGAAGGGCGTCACAGACAGCCCCCTGACCGGACCGTGCCGCAATCCCTGGGACCCGGACCTGACGCCCGGCGGAAGCAGCGGCGGCGCGGCGGCGGCGGCGGTGCTCGGCCTCGGCTGGCTGCACCAGGGATCCGACGCCGGCGGCTCGATCCGCATCCCCTGCGCCTTCTGCGGTCTCGCCGGGCTGAAGCCGACCTTCGGCCGGGTGCCGCAATGGCCGCCGAGCGCAATGGGGCCGCTGTCGCATCTGGGCCCGATGGCCCGGTCGATCCGCGACTGCGCCGTCATGATGGAGGCGATCGCGCGCCCCGACGCCCGCGACCCGACCCTGTCGCCGCCCGACCCGGCCGGGTGGGCCGAGGATCTTGGGGCGGGCGTGGCGGGCCGGCGCGTGGCCGTCTGGCGGCAGGCGGGCGGGGTGGAGACCCATCCGGAGATCGACGCGGCGCTCACCGCCGCGGCGGATGCGCTCTCCGATGCCGGCGCGGAGGTGGTGGAGGCGGCGCCCGACACCGAGGGGGCGGCGGCGATCTTCGACACGCTGTGGCGGGCCGGGGCGGCGCGGCTTCTCGCGCAGATCCCCGCCGCGCAGCGGGACCGGCTGGATCCGGGCCTCAGGGCGGAGGCCGAGGCGGGCGCCGCACTCGACGCGGTGGCGCAGCTCGATGCCGAGCACGCGCGGCTCGCCTTCGCCTCGCGGACGGCGGCGTTCCAGACGGGCTTCGACTTCATCCTGAGCCCCGCCGTTCCGATCCCGGCCTTCGGCCTGGGCCGCGACGTGCCGGAGGGGTCGGCGATGCGTCGCTGGCCCGACTGGACGCCGTTCACCTATCCCTTCAACCTCACGCAGCAGCCGGTTGCCTCCGTGCCGTGGGGGACCACCATGAAGGGCAGGCACATCGGGGTGCAGATCGCCGGGCGGCGGCATGCCGACCGGGAGGTTCTCGCCGCGGCGGCGGCGATCGAGCGGGCGGCGCCGAGCAAGACCTGGCCGACACGGGAAGGATAGGGCGATGCCGAAGGACGCGCTGGAGAACGTGGACGAGATCGTGGGCTGGCGGCGGGACCTGCACCGCCATCCCGAGCTCGCCTTCGAGGAGGAGCATACGCGCGACTTCATCGCCGCGCGCCTCGACGCTTTCGGGGTCGACGAGGTGAAGCGGCTGGCCGGCACCGGCCTGGTCGCGCGCATCGACGGGCGACCGGGGGAGGCGTCCATCGCCCTCCGGGCGGATATCGACGCCCTTCCGATCGAGGAGGCGACGAACGTGGACTACGCCTCGAAGAATCCGGGAGTGATGCATGCCTGCGGCCATGACGGGCACACGGCGATGCTGCTGGGCGCGGCCAGGGAGCTGGCGCGGTCCCGGGACTTCGAGGGCAGCGTCCACCTGATCTTCCAGCCGGCGGAGGAGAACGGCTTCGGCGGCGGCGAACGCATGGTCGCAGAAGGGCTGATGGAGATGATCGGCGACGCGCCGCTCTTCGGGCTGCACAACTGGCCGGGGCTGGATGTCGGCCGGTTCGCGGCGATGCCCGGCGCGATGATGGCGTCGATGGACACGTTCGACGTCACGGTCACCGGCCGCGGCGGCCACGCGGCGATGCCGGACCAGACCCGCGACCCGGTGGTGGCCGGCGCGGCCCTGGTCGCCGCGCTGCAGACAATCGTCAGCCGCACGATCTCCGCCACCGACGCGCTGGTCGTCTCGGTCACCCAAATCCATGCCGGCGACGCCTACAACCTGATCCCCGAGACCCTGCGCCTCGCCGGGACCGTCCGCACCCTCTCCGCCCCGATCCGCGACCATGCGGAAGAGCGCATCCGGAACGTCGTGACCTCGGTCGCCGCCTTGCACGAGGTGGAGGCGGAGATCGCCTATCGCCGTTCCTACCCTGTCACCGTGAATTCCGAGGCGGAGGCCGCGCGCGCCGTCGATGCCGCCGCCGCATCCGGGCTCGAGGCGGCGGGCGATCTGCCGCCCTCGATGGGCTCGGAGGACTTCGCCTACATGCTGGAGGCCCGGCGCGGCGCCTATGGCTGGCTGGGCGCCGGCCCGGCGGCGGGCGGACGGCACCTGCACAGCCCGCATTACGATTTCAACGACGAGCTGATCCCGCTGGGCGTGCGCTGGTGGATCACGCTGGTCGAACGCGAACTGAACGGAAGGAGCGCGTGATGGACCCCGCCCTGCGCAAGCACATCGGCTTCATCGCCTTCAGCGTCGTCATTCTCCTGCTGGTGCTGTTCCCGGTCTTCGCCATCTTCAACCGGGTGGAGCCGATCCTGTTCGGCCTGCCCTTCGGCCTCGCCTGGATCGTCGCCGTGATCGCGGCGGAGTTCGTGGGCGTGCTGGTCTTCTACCTCCGCGACGAGAAGAGGGGCGAGAACGATGACTGACTGGTTTGCCGCGCTCGTCGTGATGAGCGTCTATCTCGTCGCCGCCTTCTGGATCGGGCTCCGCGCCGGCCAGGGCCATTCGCGCAGCTCGGTCGACGAGTACGCGGTCGGCGACCGCAACTTCAACCTGATCGTGATGTGGTTCCTGATGGGCGGCGCGGTGTTCTCCGCCTTCGCCTTCCTCGGCGGGCCGGGCTGGGCCTATTCGCGTGGCGCCCCGGCCTACTACATCCTCATCTACACCGCCATCGGGCTGCTGCCCTGGTACGTGATCGGCCCGAAGATCTCGCGGCTCGGCGCGGCCGGCAACTACTACACGATGGGCGACCTGCTGCACGACCGCTACGGCTCGAAGGTCCTGCAGATCGTCGTCGGAATCGTCGCGGTGCTGGCCTTCATCCAGTACCTGACCCTGCAGATCAAGGGCATGGCCTATGTCTTCAACGTGATGACCGAGGGGGTCATCCCGTTCTGGGCCGGCGCCGGCCTCGCCTACGGGATCGTCTGCATCTACGTCATGACCTCCGGCGTGCGCGGCGCGGCATGGTCGGACGTGCTGCAGGGGGCGATGATGTTCCTCATCGCCTGGGTCGTCGGCATCACGCTGGTCTACACGCTGCACGACGGCCCGGCCGACATGTTCCGCTCCATCGCCGTGGAGGATCCCGGCCACCTGCTGATCGGAAGCGAGGGATCGACCATGTCGGCGACGCGCTACACGACGTCGATCCTGGTCTCGCTCGCCGGGTTCCTGATGTGGCCGCATCTCTTCACCAAGAGCTACGTCACGAAGACGCGCACGATCCGCCAGACGGTGCTGGTCTATCCGGTCTTCGCCCTCTTCCTGGTGCCGATCCTGTTCATCGGCTTCGCCGCGATCGGCGTCGTCGATCCGTCGGAGGTCGGCTCCCCGGACGAGATCCTGCCCTACATGATCACCGAGAAGCTCGGTGTCTCGGGCGTCGTCTATGGCCTGATCGGGGCCGGGGCCCTGGCCGCCGCGATGTCGTCGAGCGACGCCATCACCCACGGCGCCAGCGTCTCCTTCGGGCGCGACGTGGTGCAGCCCGTCCATCCCGGGATCGGCGACGCGGCGCTGCTCTGGACCATGCGGATCGCCGTCCTCGTCATCGGCGCGGCCGCCTATTACCTCGCCGTCTTCGGCGCCCAGGGCCTCGTCCAGCTCCTGCTCGGCGCCTACGGCTCGATCGTGCAGTTCGTCCCCGCCGTCTACGGGGCGCTGTTCTGGCGGCGGGGGACCGGGATGGCCGCCACCTCGGGCCTCGTCGCGGGAATCGTGGTCAACACCTGGTTCGCGGTGTTCCAGGGCGGAACCACGCCCCTCGACATCGATCCCGGCATCCTCGGCCTGATCGTCAATCTGGCGCTGTTCGTCGGGCTGAGCCTCGCCGGCACGCCGCGCGAGAACCGCGCGGAGAAGTTCGTCGGCGCGTGACCGCCTCCCGGCCGCCCCGCTACGTCTTCGTGGCGGGGCTCCACCGCTCCGGCACGTCGCTCGTCTCCCGGCTGCTCGGCGCCCATCCCGACATCTCCGCCATCCGCGACTCCGGCGCGCCCGAGGACGAGGGCGCCTATCTGCAGGGCGCGATCCCCCATACCGCGCGGAGCGGCCTCCCCGGCGCCTTCGCCTTCGATCCCGCCCAGCACCTCACCGAAGGCGGCGCCTACGACACGCTCGAGGTCCGGCAGCGCCTCCGTCTCGACTGGGACCCGTGGTTCGATCCCGCCGCGCCTTGGCGGCTCGAGAAGTCGCCGGTCAATCTCCTCCGCACGCGGCTCTACCAGCAGCTCTTCCCGATGGCGCATTTCGTCCTCGTGCTGCGCCATCCCCTCGCCGTCGCACGCGCCACCGCGAAGTGGAGCGGGGCGGGCGAGGAGCGGCTCGTGGCGCACTGGGCGGCGGCGCACGAGATCGCGCTCGACGATTTCGACCGGCTCCACAACGCTGTGATCCTCCGCTACGAGGATCTCTGCCGCGACCCGGCGGCCGCGCTCGCGGGCCTCCTCGCCTTCCTCGACCTCGACCCCGCCCCCGGGGCGGGCGCCCTGCGCGACGGCAACGCCGATTATCCCGGCCCATCCGCGGTCGCCCTTCCCGCGGTGGCGGGGCGGCTCGGATACGGCTCCGATCCCTGCCGATGCGCCCCGCTCCGCGGTATCGAGCAGGTCCGGCACGCGCTGCGGGTCACCCGCGAGACCGCGGCGGCCCGCTTCGCGGGGCGATAGGCGCGCGGCGCCCGCAGGCCCGCCTCGCGCCCCAAAACCTAAAGTGCTTTAACGAACCGCCATTCCCCCGACCGGCGCCGGAACCCCGCCCGCAGCGGCGCCCTTCGGATCTCGGATTGCGAAGGATGGGGAAAAGTTGGCGTTTCGAATTGTTCACGTCGCACTCGGCGGGTGCCTCTCCGCGCCGCCGGTGCCCTACGGGCTGACGGAGGATACCGGCGGCCATATCGGCTACGTCCTCGGCGCCGCCTCAGGCCAGGCGAGGCGGTCCGATGTCGCCTCCGTCGAGATCGTCACGCGGCGCTTCGACTCGCCCGCGACCGGCTGCCGCTTCGCCGTGCCGGTGGAGAATGTCGCGCCCGGATGCCGCATCGTCCGTCTCGCCTCCGACCGGTCCGGCTATCTGGAGAAGGACGCGCTCGTGCGCGAGCTCCCGGCCCTCCGCAGGGCGTTCCTTGACCACCTCGCCACAGGGCCCCTGCCGCATGTCATCCACGCGCATTTCGCCGATGCCTGCGAGCTCGCGCGCGCCGCGCGCGATCGGTTCGGAATCCCTGTCGTCTACACGCCCCATTCCCTCGGCGGCGACAAGCGCGGCTGCGCGGAGGTCGCCGCCGTGCCGTCCCGCCGCCTCGCCCGCGAACGCGCGGCGATCCGCAATGCCGACGCGATCCTCGCCTCCTCGCGCGACGAATCCGAGCGCCAGATCGCCGCCTGCGACCGAGTGGCCGCCGGCCGGACTTGGCGGATCAATCCCGGCGTCACCCCGCCGCGCGCCGCCGACCCGCGCCGCGCGCGCGCCTTCCTCGCCCCGCATCTGGCCGATCCCGGCAAGCCCGTCCTCCTCGCCGTGGCGCGGCCGGTCCGCAAGAAGAACCTCGCCGGGCTCCTCGAGGCCTTCGCGGCGGCGCCCGATCTCGTCGCCCGCGCCAACCTCGTGATCCTCGCCGGCCAGCGCGACAGCCTCGTCTCCTTGGGCGGCGAGGCCGGCGCGGTGCTCGGCGATCTTTCGGGGCGCATCGCGCGCCACGGCCTCGCGGGCCGGGTGGCGCTGCCCGACCGGCACGGTCCCCGCGACGTGGCCGATCTCTACGCGCTCGCGGCCGAGGGCGGCGTCTTCGTCAACCCCGCGCTGCACGAACCCTTCGGGCTGACCATCGTCGAGGCGGCCCAGGCCGGCGTGCCGGTGGTGGCCACGGACCGGGGCGGCCCCGCCGACATCCTGCGCGACATCGGCGCCGGCAGCCTGGTCTCCCCCGACGATCCCGCCGCGATCGCCGCCGCCTGCCGCGCCGCGCTCGACGACCCGGCGATCCGCGAGACTGCCCGCGGCGCCCGGAACCGGGCGCGGGCGCTCTTCGACTGGGACCGCTGGGCCGCCGCCTCCCTCGGCCTATACCGTGCGCTCGCGGCGCCGCCCCGGACGGCGCGGCGGCCCGCGCCCCGGCGTCTCCTCGCCAGCGATCTCGACGCCACGCTGACCGGTTCGCGCAAGGGCGCGGCGGCCTTCGCCGCCTGGCGCGCCGCGCATCCCGACTGCCTCTTCGCCCTCGTCACCGGCCGTCCGGTGCAGGAGGCTCGCCGCGTCCTCCGCGACTGGGGCCTTCCCGAGCCCGACATCTACGCCACTTCCGTGGGCACCGAGATCTGGCGGCCGGGCCGGGGCGCCGCCCTGACCCCCGACGAGGGCTACGCCGCCCGGCTCGACATCGGCTGGGCGCCGGAGGCGGCCGCGGAGATCGCCGCCGGGATCGGCCTCGCGCCGCAGGCCGCCTGCGAGCAGCGCCCCTGGAAGCGCTCCTTCCTCGGCTCCGGGGAGCAGGCGGGGCGTCTCGGCGCCGCGCTCGCGGGGCGCGGCGTCTCCGCCCGCGTCGTCCCCTCGCACGGGCGCTTCATCGACATCCTGCCGCCCCGCGGCGGCAAGGCCGCGGCGCTGCGCTACCTCGCCGACCGGGCGGGGCTCGCGATGACCGAGACGATCGCCGCCGGCGACAGCGGCAACGACCGCGACATGCTGGAGGCCGCCGGCCGCGCCCTTGTGCCGGCGAACGCCCTGCCCGAGCTGCGCCTCTCGGGCGCCCACGTGATCCGCAGCCCCTACGCCCATGCCTGGGGCGTGCTCGACGGGCTCGCCACCGCCCTCGCGCCGGCGGCGGTCTAGGGCGATGCGCGACCTCGCCCCGCCCCCGACCCCGCGCGGACGCCCGATCGGATGGTTCGTCCACCACCAGGGCCGCGGCCACGCCACCCGCACCGCCGCCCTCGTCAACGCCCTGCCGCCCGAGGTCCCGGCCGTCATCTTCTGCGCCCGCGACGACATCTTCCCGCCGCTGCGCGACAGCGCCCAGATCCGCCGCATCCCCTCGCTCTTCGAGCCCCGGGGCACGGAACCGCCGGGCGCCGCCGCGCTCGGGACCCCCGAGACGCTCCACTGCGCCCCGGTCGGCTGGCCGGGCATCCGCGAGGCGACGGGCGACATCGCGTCGTGGTTCCGCGACGCCGACCCGCTGCTCTTCGTCACCGACGTCAGCGCCGAGATGGCGCAGCTCGCCCGCCTCTGCTCGGTGCCGCATGTCGCGGTCCTGCAGCACGGCGACCGCGGCGATCCCGGCCACCGCGCCGCCTACGAGGGCGCCGCCGGGCTGCTGGCTCCCTTCCACGCGGAACTCGCCCAGCCCGACTGGCCCGCGCCGATGCGGGCCAGGACGCATTTCGCCCCCGGCCTCGGCGTCTCGGCCGCGATCCCCGCCCGCGACGCGGCGCGGCGGGCGCTGGGCCTCGCCCCCGGGGACCGGGTCGCGCTCGTGCTCTCCGGCGCCGGCGGCGGCGGCCTCTCCTCGGCGCCGCTCGGCATCGCCGCGCGCAGCTTCCCCGACTGGCGCTGGCGCACGATCGGCCCGATGGCGCGGGACTGGCACGCCACCGAACCCGCCAACCTCGCCCATCTGGGCTGGGTCGAGGACCCCGAGCGCCACATCGCCGCCGCCGATCTCGTGATCGGCTCCGCCGGCAACACCGCCTGCCAGCAGGTCCTCGCCGCCGGGCGTCCCTGGATCGTCGTCCCCGAATGGCGCTACTTCGACGAGCAGATCCGCAAGGCCGAGGCGCTGGCCCGCGCCGGCGCCGCGATCCATCTGCCACACCCGCCCTCGAGCGCCGCCGCCTGGCGCGACGCCGTCGCCCGCGCGCTTTCCGCCCACGACGCCGCCCGCCAGCGGCGGCTGGTCGCGACCGATCCCGCCGGCGACGCGGCGCGCTGGCTCACCGGCCTCGCCCGCGCGCTCTGGGCGGAGGCGGCCCCCGAACCGGCAAGGAGCCCGACATGCCCGCCACCTCCGTCCTGACCATCGCCGCCGGGCGCGCCGCCCATCTGGCGAACCTCGTCCGCGGCCTCGCGCGCCAGACCGAGCCGCCGGCCGAGCTGATCGTCGCGCGGATGCAGTTCGAGCCCTATCGCGACCTGCCCGCCGCGCCCTTTCCGGTCCGCCAGGTGCCCGTCGCCGCGCCGGAGGACGGGCAGGGGATGCCGCTCGCGCTGGCCCGCAACACCGCCGGCGCGGCGGCCGCCGGCGATCTGCTGGTCTTCCTCGACGCCGACTGCATCCCCGATCCCGGCCTCGTCGCCGATTACCGAAGCGCCGCCGCGGCCGTGGAGGGCGTCCTCATGGGCGACGTCCTCTACCTGCCAGAGGGCGCCGCCGGGGAGATGGACTTCGACCGCTTCGCCGCCCTGGGCCAGCGCCACGAAGACCGGCGCGGGCCGCCCGCGGGCCTCCTCGATCCCTGCGGCGACCACCGCTGCTTCTGGTCGCTGAACTTCGCCCTCTCCCGGGCCGTCTGGGAGGCGTCGGGCGGCTTCGATCCGCGCTTCCGCGGCTATGGCGGCGAGGACACCGATTTCGGCCGCACGCTCCGGCACCGCGGCCTCGACCTCTGGTGGGCGCGCGGCGCGCGCGCCTACCACCAGTACCATCCCCACACCATGCCGCCCGTCCGGCACGTCGATTCGATCCTGCGCAACACCGAGGTCTTCGCCGCGAAATGGGGCGAGCGGACCATGCAGCACTGGCTCCGCGCCTTCCGCCTCATGGGGCTGATCGACGAGGGGCCGGGCGGCCTCCGGCGCATCCGTGCGGTGACCGAGGCCGACATCGCCGCCTGCCGGCCGGCCCCGGGTCGCGCCTATGCGAGCTCGCTGCGCGTCCTCGAGCGACTCGAGAGCCGCGGGGCGCGCGCCACCGCATGAGGGTCGCGGTCGTCGCCCATCCCCGCCACCCGATCTCGGAGCCGTTCCAGGGCGGCATGGAGGCCCATGCCTTCCACCTCGTCCGCGGCCTCGCGGCGCGCGGCCACGACGTCACCCTCTTCGCCGCGGGCGACAGCGATGCCGGGGTGCCGCTGGTGCCGATCCTGCCGCGCCACGCCGACGCCGACCTGCCCTGGCAGCGCTTCGCCGGGACCGCCGCGCTGAAGGACCACCTCTCCCGCGGCCTCGCCCGGATCGCGCCCCGCCTCGCCGCCGGCGGCTTCGACGCGATCCACAACAACACCCTCCATCCGCTCCTGCCCGCCCTCGCTCGCGCGGAGCGCCTGCCGATGGTCACCTCGCTCCACGTGCCGCCCTTCCCGGCGCTGGAGGCCGCCATCCGCGACAACCGCGCGCCCTGGTCCCTCGTCAGCCTCTGCTCCCGCTCCCACCGGCGAAGCTGGTGGCCGGCTGCCGCCCCGCCCGAGGCGCGGATCGTGGCGAATGGCATCGACCTCGACCAGTGGCGCTACCGACCGGTCAGCCGCCACCGGCACGCGGTCTGGCTCGGCCGGATGGCGCGCCCCAAGGCGCCGCACCTGGCCATCGCGGCGGCCCGCGCCGCCGGGCTGCCGCTCGACCTCGCCGGGCCGGTGGACGACCGGGACTATTTCGAGACGATCGTGCGCCCGGCGCTCGGCGGCCCCGTGCGCCACCGCGGCGTGCTGACGGGCGAGGCGCTGCGCGATCTCGTCGCCGGTGCCGCAATCCTCTTTGTCACGCCGGACTGGGAGGAGCCCTTCGGCCTCGCCGCGATCGAGGCGATGGCCTCCGGCACCCCCGTCGCCGGCATCGACCGCGGCGCCGTGCGCGAAGTGGTGGGCGAGGCGGGCGCGCTGGCGCCGGCGGGCGACATTCCCGCCCTCGCCCGCGCCGCGCTCGCGGCGCTGGAGATCCCCCGCCCCGCGGCCCGCGCCCGCGCCGTCCGGCATTACGGCCTCGACCGCATGCTCGAGGGCTACGAACGCCTCTACCGCGCGGCGCGGGAGGCGGCGGGCCGCGTGGCGGCCTGAGGCGGATTTTGGATCGCCGCGGGTCGCGCATGGCCGGAAAGCCGCCGGCGTCTCACCCGGCGAGGCGTCCGGCGCCGAGATTGGGCATCCGGAACGTGAAGACCGTCTTCTCGTCGTCCGACGCGACCGAGAGCGTGCCGTCATGGCCCTTGGCGATCTCGGAGGCGATGAACAGCCCCAGTCCCAGCCCTTCCCGGCTGGGCCGGTCCTGGCCGCGCTCGAACGGCAGAAACAGCGTGGGCAGCATCTCGTCCCCGATTCTCTCCCCCGCATTGGCGACCGACAGGACGAAGGCCTCCTCCGTGGCCCGGGCGCCGACCTCGATGGGCATCGCAGTGGTCCCGTGGGTGATGGCGTTGGCGAGAAGGTTGGAGAACAGCTGCGAGATGCGCGGAAGGTCGCAATCGACCGCGGCCTCGAGATCGATATCGGCCTCGATGGGCTGATCCGGCGCGACGGCCTGCAGCTCCGCGATGATCTGCGTCAGCGAGGCGCCGAGATCGCGGGTCACCGCCCGCTCGATGACGATCCCGCCGCCGCTGCGCTTGCGCGCCTGGTCGAGCAGGTTCTCGATCAGGAGCCCCATGCGGTTGACCGAGCCGCGCATGAGACCGACGAGCTCCTGGGCCTTCGCGTCGATCTCGCGGCGCTCGATCATCCGCAGCCCGGCCGTCAGGGAATTGACCGGATTGCGCAGGTCATGCGCCAGGATGGCGATGAACTGCTCCTGCACCTCGGCCAGGTTGCGCTCGTGGCTCAGCTCGCCGTGGCTGATGGACAGGGCTTCGTCCGCGTCGAGGATCTCCCCGATCGTTCTGGCGAACAGCCGGAGCATCGCCAGGATCCGGTCTTGCTTCAGATTGCGTGGCGCGAGGTCGATGGCGCAGAGCGTGCCGAAGAAGGACCCGTCCGCCCTGCGGATCGGGAGCGAGATGTAGCTGCGGAACCCGTAGCGGGACGGGCAATGATGATTGAGGTAGACCGGATCGCTGTCCACGTCGTCGATGACGATTTCCCGGTCGTATTGCCGGACCTCGTGGCAGAGCGTGCTTTCGACCTCCAGTTCGTCGCCCGGTCTGAGGCCGAAGGATATCTGGTCCACGGCCCGGCAGGTGACCCATCGCGACCCCGTCACCCGCGCCACGGCCGCGAACCCCATGCCGGTCGCCAGCGTGACCGTCTCGAGCAGGGCCGGGATCGCCTTGCTGCGGGCGATCGCGTCGATGTCGTCCTGGAAATCGTGCTGCACGGTCAAATCGTATGAGCTTCCCGGTATCTGGCGCGAACGTCGGCCTGAACGTACCGGCTGTACCGCAAGCCGGGCTTTCCGTCACCCGGGGTCGGGGTCACGTCGTGACGACGAGCTGAGGGCGCTCCCCCCGATGGCGGCTCTGTCCGTGCGTGGCGGGCGGACGGAACCGCGATCACCGACCGAACAAATTTTCGCGACACGAGGCTCCGGTCTCCGTCCCGGGGGCCCGATCGCGACTCCGACGGAAAACCGACGGGACTCCGACAGGATTCCGACACCCCGTTTCCGGCCTCCCCGGCGCAGGCGCCCCTCCGGGCGCTGCCTTCACCAAGGCGAGACCGAGTTGCACCGCACCCGGCGCCGGCTACCGCCGCCGTCGCCGCGGTGCCGCTTCGGCCTCCGCGGATTGCCGGGAGTCGACAACGATTTCGCCAGCGCCGCGCAATTGATGCACGTCAATGCGCCGGAGAGCGTCCGGCCCCATCACGAACCATCCGATCCGCTGGAGCCCGGAGGCCGTTTGCAGGGCGGAAAGGCGGAGCGTTGAAGCCGGATACGAGTGGGCGGGTGGACGACACGACCGACAATCCATACGAGGTTCTGGGGCTCGGCGAGGATGCTTCGCCGGAGGACATCAAGAAGGCGTATCGCCGGCTCGCCAAGATCCTGCACCCCGACCTGTCTCCCGGCGACAAGAGCAAGGAAGCCCAGTTCCAGAAGGTCGCCGCGGCGCACGACCTGCTCTCGGACCCGGAGAAGCGCCGCCGCTTCGATGCCGGCGAGATCGACGCGTCCGGGCAGGACCGCCCGCAGCGCCGCTACTACCGCCACTATGCGGAGGCGGACCCGGAGGGACGCTATGCTTCCGAGGCCGGCTACGGTGATTTCGGCGACATGTCCGACGTCTTCGCCGACCTGTTCCGGCGCCACGGCGAGGCCACCGGCGGGACCCGGGGGGCGCAATTCGCCGGCCGCGGCGCTGATCTGCAATTGGCGATCGAGGTGGACTTCCTGCAGGCGGCGCGGGGCGCCCGGAAAAGTCTCGCCTTGCCGGACGGACGCGACATCGAGGTGACCATTCCCGCCGGGGCGGGGGACGGACAGATCTTGCATGTGCGCGGCGGGGGAATGGCCGGGTACGGGAAGGGCCCGCCGGGGGATGCGCTGGTCCATGTCAGCGTGCGCCCGCACCCGCTCTTCGCGCGGCCGAACGACGGCCCCGACATCGAGATGGAATTGCCGATCACCGTCGACGAGGCGGTGCTCGGCGCGAAGGTGGAGGTGCCGACGATCGCCGGGCGGGTGGCGATGACGGTGCCGGCGGGCTCCTCTTCCGGAGACAGGCTGCGTCTCCGGGGCAGGGGAATCCGGCCGAGGGGCGGGGAACCGGGGGACCAGTTCGTCAGGCTGAAGATCGTGCTGCCCGACCGGATCGATACCGATCTGCAGGCGCTGGCCGAACGCTGGCGCGAAACGGCCCGTCACGATCCCCGCGCGTCGCTGGGGAGGGGCTCATGAGATACAGCGAGGAGGAGGTGGTCGCCCGGATCGATCGGCTGACGGTGCAGGAATTGCGGCTCTGGGTGCAGACGGGGCTGGTGCGACCCTCGGCCCACGCGGCAGGTCCGGTATTCGACGATCTCGATGTCGCCCGCCTGCGGCTGGTCTGCGATCTGAGCAAGGAGATGGCGCTGCACGCCGAGACGCTGCCCGTGGTCCTGTCGCTGATCGACCAGGTGCACGGTCTGCGCGGGGCGTTGCGGTCCCTTTCCGAGGCGGTGCAGCGCCAGCCGGAAGAGGTTCGCCGGGCCATCGTGGCGGATTTCCGTTCGGACCGAGGCCGGCCCGACTGACCCTCGGATCTCCTCGGCAGCGCGGCTCGTTGCGTTCCGCTCCTTCCGGCGCGAAGTCGGGTCGCCCCGAACCGACAGGTGCCGCTCTTCGCCTTGCCGGCTTTCGGCCGCGTGCGCCTACCTGTCCGCGTGGCGCGAGGACGGTGCCCTGCTCGAAGAACGAGAGACCGCCATGCCGGACGCGGGAAGCGGGGATCGCCCCTGACGCCAGCGGCATGACGGTCTCTGCCCGACGGAAGTAGACACCCTTGGAAATCCATGTCCCGCCCTTCGGCGTTCGGGGACGCGTAGGGGCAAACCGTCTCCGCCGGGCCTCCTCCCCTCGAGGGTTCCACTCTGACGCGAATCGGCAGGCGCCATCATTGACAGCGGTCAACGTCCGGCGACCCTCGGCTCTTCGCCGAACCGATCGGGGAGAAATACCCTCCGGGGTTGCCCCGGCACCTCTCGGATCGCCGTTGCGACGGGCGCCTTGACGACTGTCAATGCTGCGGAGCGCCGGTCCGGCACAGGATGCACGGAGAACGGGGAGGGGCAGGCACATGAAGATCAGCGACGCGATGCATCCCACGGCCGACTGGGTGAGCGCCGAGGTCCCGGTTAGCGAAGTGGCCAGGATGATGGACGCCGACGATATCGGTGCCGTGCCCGTGGGCCGGGACGACCGGTTGATCGGTATGATCACGGACCGCGATCTCGCGATCCGCGTTGTCGCCGGGAAGCGTGATCCGGAAACCACCAGGGCTGAGGAGGTGATGACGCCCGGCATCGTGTACTGCACCACGCAGGAAAGCGTCGAGGATGCCATCCACCTCATGAACCAGAGGAAGCTCCGGCGGTTGCCGGTGCTCGACGAGAACAGGCGGATGGTAGGTATCCTCAGCCTCGGCGACGTGGCACACGCCGTCGGCTTGAGTTTGGCAGGCGAGCTTCTCCGCGCGGTGGCGGACCATCACAAATAACGAGTCTGACCGTGGCGCGCTCTCGATGACGACTGTCAATGAACTCCCGGCCGGCGAGGTGCAACGTCGCCCGTGGGCGTATCTCGCGCCCGCCGATCGGGATGAGCCCGGAAGGGATTCGAGATAGAGGCCCAAGCACGCGACGCCCAAGCCGAACCTGCCCAGACCGCCACGCCGTCACCGAAAGAGAAACCCCCGTCGAAATAGGCCGCCCGGTACCGGCGGCCTTCGATTGCCGCGGGTTCCCATGGCCGATCTGTGCACTTCGGGACCGAGGCCCGGCGGCGGCCTGTCACGATCCGACCCCGCGCAGCGCTGTTAAGTTCGCTCGGATGCAAGCGGTATCGGCGCGTCCGTCCGCGGCTCAGGCGCCCCGGCCGGAGGCGCTAGGCGGCCTCGGTGCCAAGGCAATGCGCGCGGAGGACAGGCAAGACCCGCCGGCGCCACGTTCCGCCATGAAAGAGCCCGAAATGCCCGCAGCCAGGCACGACGACGGAGGAGCCCCGTCGCCGGGGAAGGTTCGCGCAAAGCGCGTGGGCGGCACTGGTCTGGCCCGGAGCGGCGATGTCGTCGCACTCGCCTTCGATTGTCAGGATCGCGGTCCGGTCGATCGCGCGCGGATCCACGGCATCCTTTCCGAGCGACAGGCGCCCGCGGGCGAGATCGCGTCGCAGGTAGACCGTCTCGATGTTCTGGGCGAAGTGTCGGGCATCGACGTCCATGAGCGAAGAATAGAGGTCGGCGAAGGGAAACCGCGCCGGATCCGCGCCGTCATCGGTCTCCATCTTCCGGGACAGTTCGCTCCCCGCCGCACTGTGCGCGGCCAGATATCTTCGAAGACCCCGGAGCTGCCGTTCGGCGGGATAGACCATGCGTCCCGACCCCGCGGCCCGGCCACGGACGCGGGAGACGGGGACCGTCCGGTACCATGACGCATTGAAGCTCCGGATCAGGTGAACGAGCGGGGTCGGGTTGGCGATCGGGTCTATCGGGGCGGCGATGAGCCCGAGCCCGGCCGGGGCCGCCTCGGGACTGCCGGCCGAGAGATCGGCGATGGCCGCGAGAGCCGGCACCCCTCCCTGGCAGACGGCGACAACCGAGACCTCGGGTCCGAGTCGTCGGATGGCTTGGGAGACCGCGAGGACGTTGTCGGTAAAACCGAAGCTCCCGTGATCGAGAGGGACGTGCCGGACGTTCGCCCAGTCAAGGACCGTGACACGAAAATCGGGCAGGAGACCGACCATCATGTCGCGCAGCAATGCGGGGAAGTGGCCCGAAAGCGGCGGAACCAGCAGAAGCGGAGGTCTGCCGGCACCATCCTGGGTCCGGTACTCGCGCAGGGTCACGAATGGCGTTTCGAACAGAGATGTCGCGCGAATCTCCATGGGACCGGTGGCAAGTCGTATCCGATCCACCCCGAAATCCCAGTACCCGGGAGAGAGGGCTTTGCGATCCTTGGCCTCAGACAAGCCGCGATCACGCGAGTCCGGTCCTTCGCGTCCACTTCCTTGCATCGCATGACGGTTCCGCCAGCGAGGGACGGCCTCGGTTCGTTCACTCGCGGTCATGACTATATCTCCTGTCCCTTGGCAATTCGAGATTTCGGGCAATCCAAGGCTCGTTCCCGCCGCGCGTGGCTGATGCGCAGGCTCTCGCGCGCCCAACCAAGCAGTTCGGCCGCGGACAGGTGCCCGCAACATTAATCGTTCGGGGGCCCTGCTAGCTCGCCACCTTCGAGAGACCATGCCGGGCGGTGCCCCGCATTGACGACCGTCAAGGCCAGCCCCCGGATGTGCAGGTCCCTCACATCTCCTCCTCTCCTCGGCGGGCAACCGACCTTCGAGGGACGCTTCGTGTTCTCAGGCCCGGGGCCGCTGTCTTCGTTCGGCGGGAGTTGGCGACCATCGGATCGCCACGACCTCTGCCCCGGCGGCAAGGAGCGGAAGAGTCGACAGATGACCGTTGTCAGCTCCGGCCGCGCGGATCCGGCTCCGCTCGCCACGCATCGCTTCAAGCTGGACGCGATCGAAGCTGCCTGCGCCGTCGTTTCCCGCCAGCGCGAGGCGTGCTGAAAGTCGCGATCAGCGCGTTTCCTCGGGTGCCTCGTGCATCTGCAGGTCCGCGACCTTCAGTCGGGAGGTCTTGCCGAAGGCGCCTCCCGGCGTGAGAGGACGGCGGGCCTCGCCGATGCGCGGGAATCCACCGGCGGCTCGTGAGAGTTGATCGCGATCAATGAACAGAATGCAGCACAACTGGAGAAGTAGGAGGCGCTGAAGCGCTTGGGGTGATGATGACAGTTGAAACGTATATCGTGTCCGACCACGGACGATTGGGTCCGGAGCCGTGGCGGGCGATTCTGGCTCTGGCGGAATTGGGCTTGAACGACACGGAGATCGCCAGATATTTCGGTGTCCGGCGCAAACTCGTCCGCCGGCTGCGGCAGGCGGAGGCTTGGCCGGTGAATGCCGTAAGCTGTGCACGATAGACGAACCTCGAGGACTTGGAAGCGGGCAAGGCTTCCGGGTCCGACCCCGCATGGTCGACCCTGGTGCGGCGTATTCTCGGCTTGGGCAATGTCCGCACGGTGACGCTCACCGTCCGCGCCGTTCGACCGGATCGGTCGGGCGTTCCGCGCGGCCCCCTGTCGGCCGTGCGACGTCAACCCGGCGACCGCCTCAGTCCCGTGACGACGGGGCGAGGTCGAGTACGTTCCCCGCGATCCGGGCCGTCCGGGACCAGTCTGAGAGGGTCGCCCCGTGCCTCATCGCGGCGCTCTTCCGCGTCGCATAGGCGTCGGGATCGGTCAGCAAGGTCCGGATCGCCCCCGCGAAGGCCTCCGCGTCGCCGGGCGGAACAAGGAGGCCGGCTTCGCCGGGAACGGTGTCCGGCACGGCTCCCGTAGCGCAGCTGACGACCGGCAATCCGGCGGCCAGCGCCTCGTCGAACACGAGCCCGTAGCCCTCGTAGCGCGTGGCGAGCGCGAACAGGCTGGCGGCCCGGTAGAGCCGGTGCAACTCCGCCGCCCCGACGCGGCCGGCGAGGGCCAAGCGCTCGCCGAGCCCGGCCGCATCCACCTGTGCGGTCAGGGACGCGGCGTGGGACGGGTCCCACGCCGCCCCGGCGATCACCGCCTGCCAGTCGAGGTCGCGGAGCCGGCCGAGCGCCGCGACCAGAACGTCGTGGCCCTTGCGCGGATGCAGGATGCCGACCGACAGGATGAGCGGCGGGTCGGCCGGGCAGGGGGAGCCCTCCGGCCGGTCCACGCCCGGCCGGGCGACGGTGATCCGGTCGGGTGGTACGGCGTAGCGGTCCACGAGGATGGATTTCGTGTGCGGGCTCGGCACGAGGACATGCTCCGCCAGGGCCAGGTTGTCGCGCTCGTTCCGAAAGAGCCAGTCGGCCCGCTCCGGCGCGAGACCCTCCTCCAGCGCGAGGGGATGGTGCACCACGGGCACGAACGGCCCGCGAAGTTCCCCGATCCCGTCGGTCGGCAGCGCACCGGAGATGAAGCCGTCGAGAAGCACCGGCCGATCGCGGGGCAGGGCGCGGAGTGCCTCGACCGTCTCGGATATCTCGGCGGGGCTGGGATCGGGGAATCCGCCGGGAAGGGGCACATGCCGCACCTCCCGTCCCTGCGCGCGAAGCGCCGCGAGCAGTCGGCGTTCGTAGATGAAGCCGCCCGTCAGCGTGTCGATGTCGCCGGGGATGGCGAAGGCCGAGGGCGTCACCGGATGACCTGCTCGGCCGCATAGACCGCCAGGACTCGGCGCTCCAGCATGCCCACCGTTGCATAGCCGAGCACAGAGAGGAGTGAAACGACGACGACCGAGCCCCACAGTATATCGTAATCCGACAGCGAGGCGGAGAGCGCCATGAGGCTGCCCACGCCCCGGCCGGTCGCCAGCCATTCCACCACCGTCACCGCCAGCACCGAGGCCGGCACCGCCATTCGCGCCGCCGCGAAGAAGGCCGGGAGCATCGCTGGAACGTGGACGTGGACCAGCCGTCTGAAGCGGCCCGCTCCGTAGCTGTCGAACACGTCGAGGATGTGGCCGGGCGCCTGCCGGAGTCCGTGGAGACAGCTCACGAAGGTCGGGAAGAAGACCATAACCGCGACCAGCGCGATCGTCCCGACGGCGCCGCGCCCGAGGGCGAGGACCAGGAGCGGCGCCGTTGTCACGATGGGAACCGAGCGCAGCGCCACCGCAAGCGGCATGGCCACAGATGTGGCGGCGGGCATCAGGAGGATCAGGACGGCGAGGCCTGCCCCGACCGCCAGTCCGGCCAGATAGCCGGGGACGACGTAGATCGCCGTCTCGGCGAGGGCTCCAAAGAGGGTCGCCCGCGCGTCCCCGGCATCGGGCGCGGCGCGGAAGGCGGCCCAGATATCGCCGGGCCGCTTGGCGAAGAACGGCGAAAGGTTCGCGGCCTCCAGAACCCCCCACCAGAGCGCCAGGACGAGCCCGAAGACCAGCGCGGCGCGTCCGACCGCCCGGAACGGACCGCCCGCCGCCCCGGTCTCCTGCGGGGGCGCGAGGATCACCGGCGGCTTCTCGAGCAGGACGAGCCGCGTCAGCCGACCGAACGCGGAATAGGCGAGGATCGAGACGAGGGCGGCGATGGTGGCGAGCGCCCAGGTCGCGTCCACGTCGAGCGCGCGCATCGCCCGGATGGTGAGAACGCCCATGCCGCGCTCGGCGCCGGTGAATTCCCCGACCATCGCACCCAGGAACGCGGCCGGCGCGGCGATCTGCAGCCCTGCGAAGAGGTAGGGCAGCGCCGCCCTGGCGCGGACCCGGATGAGCTCCGTCAGCGGGCCGCGTCCGTAGGAGCGCACCAGATCGAACCAGCTCGCGGGCGCCGCCTTCAGGCCGACGAGGAGCGGCACGAAGGTGGTGTAGTAGACAGCCAAGGCAGCCAGGGCGATCTGCGGTCCCGGTCCCGGCCCGAGGAGCACGCGGAGGATCGGACCGGAGGCGACGAGCGGCACGCAGAAGACGACAAGCGCGAGCGACGAGACGGCGGGGCGGGATCGCGGCCAGAGCTGGGCGAGCATGGCGAGTCCGACCGCGACGAGGTTGCCAGCCACGAAACCGAGCGCGGCATTGCCGAGCGTCTCCCTAAGCGCCCGCAGCATCAGTCCCGCATGGAGGGAGAGATAGACGGCGATCTCGACCGGCCCCGCGAGCAGGTAGGCGCCGGCGAAGACCCGCGCCGCCAGTTCCCACAGAACAAGCAGGGCCGCGGCCCCCCAGAGCGGGCCCGAACCCCGCCATCCGGAGACGAAAGCGATCGCGGACGAGGCGCTCACTGCGCCGCCAGCCGGTCGACCGGCCCCGACATGCCCCGCGAGAGCGCCGCCGTCACCTCCTCGACCCGCGCGAGGAAGTCCGGATCGGTGGCGAGGCTCGCGCGCCGGGGGCGGTCGAGCCCGATCGTCACGTCACCGATGACTCGCGCCGGGCGGGCGGAGAAAACGAGGACACGGTCGGCGAGCATGACCGCTTCCTGAACCGAATGGGTGACGAGCAGGGTCGTTGTCGCGCGCGCCTCCCAGAGACGGGGCAGATCCTCGGCGAGCTGTCGCCGGGTCAACTCGTCGACCGCGCCGAACGGCTCGTCGAGGAGCAGAAGTTCCGGTTCGGTCACCATCGCCCGGGCGATTGCCGCGCGCTGCCGCATCCCCCCCGAGAGCGCCGCCGGCCGCGCCTCGCCGAAGCCGCGCAGGCCCACGAGCGCGACGAGGTCTTCCACCGCCCGACGGGTGACCGGTCGCCGCGCCAGCTTCAGCGCCAGTTCAATATTGCCGTTCACCGTCCGCCAGGGAAGGAGGGAGGGGTCCTGGAACGCGACCGCGAGGCCGGCGCGGCGCAGCGTTTCGTGCGGCGGTCGGCCTCCGATCTCGACCCGACCCTCCGTCGGCGTCTCGAGCCCGGCGATCAGCCGCAGCAGCGTGGACTTGCCGCAGCCGGAAGGGCCCACGAGGGCGGTCGTCCGCCCCGCCTCCAGTCGCAGATCGAGGGCGGAAACGGCCTTGGTTGCTCCGAAGCTCTTCGACAGGCCGCTGCAGACGATTTCGGGCGGGGCGGCGGGGGCGGTCTCAGCCGCCATGAACGTCTTCGAGAATCGACCGATCCCAGAGATCCGGCGACACCTCCCGCCCGAGGAGCGCCAGCGTCTCGACATTCGCCTCGACCGCCTCCTCCGTCCACCACCCGAAGCCGTGCGCGTCGGTCAGGTCGGAGAACATGAGCGGCACCTGCCGTTCCGCCTGCAGGCGCTGCGTCTCGATGTCGAGACCGGCATCCGGGAACCGCTCGACCGTCAGGCGCGCCGCCGCGTCCGTGTCCTGCCGGTAGGTCTCCCAGCCCCGGACCTCTCCCGACAGGAGCGCGACCAGTTCGTCGCGACGGTTGGCGAGACTGTCCTCGGTGGCGATGTAGGTCTGCGAGTGGACCGCGTAGCCGTGATTTGCGAGCAGCATGGTCACGCTCTCCTCGCCCTGCACCGCCATCGCCACGGGCAGATCCGTCTCCCAGGCGAGCAGACACTCGACCTCGCCATTGAGGAGCGGCGCGGCCGAGTACTGCGTCGGCACCACGGTGATCGCGTCGATATCGACGTCGTTCAGGGTGCAGAGGGCCTCGAGGACGGGCATGTTGGCGAGCGCCATGCCGATGCGCTTGCCCTCGAGATCGGCGGGCACCTCGACGGGATCGGCGGGCAGGGAGACGATGGCGAACGGGTTCTTCTGCATCGCCACCGCGAGGATCTTGAACGGCGCTCCCTCCGCGACCGCTGCCGCGGTGTAATCGGCCGCGGAGATGCCGACGAGCGCCGTCCCCGAGACCACGGGCGGCTCCACGGGCGCGTTCGGTCCGCCCTGCAGCAGCGACACGTTCAGACCGGCCTGCCGCCACCAGCCACGCTCCTGGGCGATGTAGCTCCCAGCGAACTGGACCGAGTGCAGCCAAGACAATTGCAGGCCGACACTGGTCTGGGCATGGGCAGACCGGAGCGGCCAGAGCGCCGGCAGCGAGAGGCCCGCGACGCCACCGGCCAGGATCTCCCGTCGCTTCGGCGTTCTTCGCTTCGTCATGCCGCGTCCCTCCTCGTCATTTCCGCAGGGGATCGAAACGGGGCCGTCGCCCATTGGCCTTCGCGCATCTCGTCCCCCCCGAACGCCATCGCGACCTGATCGGCTGGCAGGGTGCCGGACCGATCGAACCGCGGGTATCGCGCGGCATCGTCCTCCCCACGCTGCCTTTCCGCAAGCTCGGATCGCCGCTGCGCCAGAATGTAACAGGCGTGTCGATTGCTTCCAGCAAGGCGGAAATTAATTCGGGATGTGGAATTGTGAGGTGAACGGCATCGCGACGACAGACATACTCCCATCGCGCCCGACATCGGGCAGCACGAGCGGAGGGCTTTTCTGTTGCGCTGTCCTCGCGCTACCGATCCTCCTCTCCGGCCTCTTCCTTGAAGACCGCCTGACGGTCGACCTGCCCGTCGCCTCCCTGTTGCTTCTGGGGTGGACGACCGCGAGTTTTCTGATCGTTCTCACGCTCCGGGGGCATCCGCATCCCCGCTTCGGACCGGCCAACGCGCTGACCGCGATCCGCGCCGCCGGTACGCTCGTGCTGGCCGCATTCGCCCTCGATCCGGTGGAGCTCGGCGATTGGCAGCGCTGGATCGCCGCGGCCGGTCTCGCCCTCGTCCTTCTCGACGGTCTGGACGGGATGCTCGCGCGCCGGACCGGCCTCGATTTCGGCCTATGGCGCGCGATTCGACATCGAGGTGGACGCGGCTCTGACTCTCGCCCTGTCGGCGCTGGCGTGGCGGCTCGGCGTCGCGGGCCCCGAACTCCTTCTTCTTGTCGTACCCTATTACCTCTACTCGTTCCTGAGGCCCGCCCTTCCCTGGCTCGGCGCCGCGCTGCGGCCGTCTATCCGGCGCAAGGCGATCTGCGTGGCGCAGGTCGCGACTCCGATCCTGCTTCTCGCGGTACCATTCCCCGAAGCGGCCCCCCGTGCCCTCGTGCTCTCCACTCTCGCAGCGATCCTGTGGTCCTTCTCGCGCGATATCCGCCTTCTCGCGGCTCACCGCCGGTGACGGACCAGGAGGATCGCGCCCGGCAGCGCCGCCGCGAGGGTCGCCAGACCGAAGAGCAGAGCCGCGGCCACGCCCGCCTCCGAAGAGTAGCCGGCCAGCGGCCAGAGCGCCGCCGCTGTGCCTTCCCGCAGACCGATTCCTCCGACGCCGACCGGAACGAGCATGGCGGCCAGACAGACCGGAACCAGGACCAGCGCCTCCGCGATTGCCATTGGCGTTCCCACGGACCTGGCGCAGAGGGCGAAACCGAGGATCAATCCGCCGGCGACGAGGAGATTGAGGCCTGCCTGCATGGCAAGAGCGTCGCTGGACCCCCATGCGCGGCGGATGTCCGGACCGAAACCGCGCAGCCTCGCCAAGGTCACCAGCAGCAGCGCCAGACCGCCGAGAAACGTCGCCACCAGCGGGGCCGATCCTGGAACGCCGCCCGTGCAGAGTCCGAGGAGCAGCGCCGCCGCGATCGCCACCTGGCCGGACAGCCGCTCGATCACCACCCCGCGCGCCGCGGCACCGACGCCACGACGGTTGCGGCCCCGCCAGGCCCGGGCCGCGTCCCCCGCCACGCCCCCCGGCAGGACCTGATTCAGGAAGGTCGAGACATAGTATTCCGCCACCGCCTCGCGTCGCGGGATGGTTTGTCCCAGCCGCCGCGCGGTGTCCGCCCATCGGAGGGCGGACCCGACGATCACCGCGTGGGCGAGAAGGAAAGCGCCCAGGAGCGGAACCGCCCGCGCCTCCGCGATCCTCTCCCAGATCGCCGCCGGGTCGATCGTCCAGAGCACGATCGCTACGAGCGCCGCGGGGAGCGCGAGCCGCAACCATGAGCGGAATCGCCTCACCCGCGGCCCGCGCCGCGGTCGCGCTCCTGCTCCTCGCGGTCCTCCTGCCGCTGCCGACGCGGCCGCAAGACTACACGCCCGCTCACTTCCTGCCGCCGGGCGTTGACCTGGTCGCCATCGCTCTCGCTCTCTGCCTGCTGCCGCGCGGCACGCGGTTCTTGCGTATCCTCGTCGTCGCCATGATCGCGGTGCTGACGCTCTGGCGGCTCGCCGATCTCGGTATGGTCGTGGCGTTCCGCCGGAGCTTCAACCCGGTCCTAGATCTGCACCTTCTGCGGTCCGGCTGGGAACTTGGCGCCGGCACTTTCGGGCAGCTGCCGGCCGCCGCTGCCCTCGCAGGCATCCTCACGGCCTTCACGGCTTTCTTCGCCCTCCTGTTCTGGGCGCTCGGCGGGCTGCCGGAACTGCCGAGGCCGGCGCGGTTCGCCGGCGCCACGATCTGTCTCGCGCTCCTCGTCTTCGGGCCTCCAGCGACCTTGCCGCGCGAGGTCTCGGGCCGGGCGGAGCGGCTCCGAACCGCCGTCGCCGACGAAGCCCGCTTCGCGGCCGAGCTCCGCGCGCCAGACAGTTCCACGCCCGACTTCGCCGCGCTCCGGGGCCGTGACGTGATTGTCCTCTTCGTGGAAAGCTACGGCCGTGCCTGGCTCGAGAGCCCGTCTCACCGCCCCGCCGCACGGTTCCGACTCGCTTCCATCGACGACCGCCTGCAGCGGGCAGGCTTCTCCTCCCGGTCGGGCTGGGTCGCCTCGCCGACGCGCGGGGGGCAGAGCTGGCTCGCGCACGCCGCCTTCATGTCCGGCCTCTGGACATCGTCCCAAGGCCGCTACGACGCGGTGATCGCCTCGGAGCGCCCCTCCCTGAACCGGCTCTTCGCGCGGGCCGGCTGGCGCAGCGTCGCGGTCATGCCCGCGATCACCCGCGACTGGCCCGAGGCGCGCTGGTTCGGATACGACGAGATCTTCGCGGAGCGCGCGCTCGGCTATCGCGGCGAGCCGTTCGACTGGGTGACGATGCCCGACCAGTACACCCTCGCGGCCCTCGACCGTCTCGCGCGGGGCCGCGGGCCAGCGATGATCGAGGCGGCGCTCATCTCCTCCCACGCGCCCTGGACGCCGTTGCCCCGCATCCTGCCCTGGGACCGGATCGACGACGGCTCGGACTTCGACGGCACGAACCGCCACGGCGCCCCCCCGAAGGAGGTCTGGTCCTCGCCCGCCTCGATCCGCGCCGCCTGGTCCCGATCGCTCGACTACTCGATGGAGGTGATCGCCCGGTGGATCCTCCGCTCCGCGGGAGATGCGCTCGTCGTGGTGTTGGGCGATCACCAGCCCGCTCCGCTCGTCGCCGGCGCCGAGGCCAGCGCCGACGTGCCGATCCACGTCATCGCCCGCGATCCGGATCTTCTCGCCCGTCTTCCCGGCGGCTGGTCCGGGGGGATGCTGCCCGACCCGGATCTCCCCGATCGCCCGATGACCGATCTGCGCGCGATTTTCGTCGCCTGCTTTTCGACCGGCGGCTGCGACGGCGCGGGCGCGAGCTGATTCTGCGGGTGCCGGCGAGGCGCCTCGGCAGGCGACGACCTGTCGCGCTTGATGCCCGGTCGGACACCCCGTAGCCTGACTGGATGACACGCTCCGTCGACGGCTACGACAGACCGGCCCGAGCCTTCCACTGGCTGACCGCTCTGCTCGTCCTCGGCATGATTCCGGCCGGGTTGGTGATGATCCAAGAGGGTCTGCCGCGACCGCTGCAGGACGCGCTCTTCATCTTCCACAAGAACACCGGGGTGCTGGTGCTCCTGTTGGTGATCGCGCGCCTGCTCTGGCGAGCCGGACATCGGCCGGCGGAACGGCCGGCCCTTCCCGTCTGGCAGGACCGCCTCGCCGACCTCAACCATCTACTTCTCTACGCCCTCCTCTTGGCCATGCCGCTCTCCGGCTATGTGCGCGTCCGTGCCGGGGGGTTCCCGATCGAGGTTCTCGACGCGATGAACCTGCCGGCGCTGGTGCCGAAATCGAAACCGCTCGCGGAATTCGCCGAGGCAACGCATTTCTACGCCGCCTGGACGCTGATCGCGGTCGTCTGCCTCCATCTGGCGGCCGCCCTCTACCACGGCATGGTCCGGCGCGACGGCATCCTCCGGAGGATGTGGCCCCCGGTCGGCTCGTGACGAAGGCGCGACCTGACGGACGGCCGTTCGTCCGGCGGATCCGCGAAACCGTCACGCGGCAGGCGACTGGGGCTTCATGTCCTCGCGGCTGATTCCTGCGACCTGGACGGGCTTCGTCATGGCGTCGCGGCGGAAGGGTTCTCCGAGTTCCTGGTTGAGGACGACCTCGATGAAGGTGGTTTGCCCGTCCTCCATCTGCGCGCGCACGGCGCGGTCGAGAGCATCGGTCAGCGCCTCCATGGTGGTGACCTGCACGCCGCGGAGCCCGCAGCCCTCGGCTACCTTGGCGTAGTTCACGCCGAGGTCGAGCTCGGTGCCGACGAAGTTGTCGTCGAACCACAGCGTCGTGTTCCGCTTCTCCGCCCCCCACTGGTAGTTGCGGAAGATCACCATCGTGACCGCCGGCCAGTCCTCGCGCCCGCAGGCCGTCATCTCGTTCATCGAGATGCCGAAGGCGCCGTCGCCGGCGAAGCCCACCACCGGCATGTCCGGGCAGCCGATCTTGGCGCCGAGGATCGCCGGGAGCCCGTAGCCGCAGGGGCCGAAGAGGCCGGGCGCGAGGTATTTCCGCCCCGCCTCGAAGCTCGGATAGGCGTTGCCGATGGCGCAGTTGTTGCCGATGTCCGACGAGATGATCGCGTCCTTCGGCAGCGCGGACATGATCGCCCGCCAGGCCTGGCGCGGGCTCATCCGGTCGGGGTGCCGGGCCCGCGCCCGCTCGTTCCAGTCGATCCCCTCGTCGCTGTCCTCCTCATGGTCGAGCGAGGTCAGCTCCTGCGCCCAGCGGCTCCTGGTCTCGGCGATCAGGTCGCGCCGGGAGGCGTCGCCCACGCCCTCGCCGAGCGCCTCCAGGAGTTGCCCGGCCACCTTCCTCGCATCCCCCTGGATCGCCACGTCGACCTTCTTCGTCAGCCCGATCCGGTCGGGGTTGATCTCCACCTGGATCAGCCGGGCCGCCTTCGGCCAGTAGTCGATCCCGTAGCCCGGAAGCGTCGAAAACGGGTTCAGACGCGTGCCGAGCGCCAGCACCACGTCGGCCTTCGAGATCAGCTCCATCGCCGCCTTCGAGCCGTTGTAGCCCAGCGGCCCGACGCTCAGGGGATGGCTGCCGGGGAAGGCGTCGTTGTGCTGGTAGTTGCACGCCACCGGCGCGTCGAGCGCCTCCGCCAGCTTCCGGCTCGCCTCGATGCCGCCCGACAGCACCACGCCGGCGCCGTTCAGGATCACCGGGAATTTCGCGCCCCTGAGGAGCTCCGCCGCCGCGTCCACCGCCGCCGCGCCCCCCGCGGGCCGCTCCAGCGCGATGATCTGCGGCAGATCGACGTCGATCACCTGGGTCCAGAAGTCCCGCGGCACGTTGATCTGCGCCGGCGCCGAGGCCCGCCGCGCCTTCTCGATCACCCGGTTCAGCACCTCCGCCATGCGCAGCGGATCGCGCACCTCCTCCTGGTAGCACACCATGTCCTCGAACAGCTTCATCTGCTCGATCTCCTGGAACCCCCCCTGGCCGATCGTCCGGTTCGCCGCCTGCGGCGTCACCAGAAGAAGCGGCGTGTGGTTCCAGTACGCCGTCTTCACCGGCGTCACGAAATTCGTGATCCCGGGGCCGTTCTGCGCGATCATCATCGACATCTTCCCCGTCGACCGCGTGAACCCGTCCGCCATCATCCCCGCATTGCACTCGTGCGCGCAGTCCCAGAACGTGATCCCCGCCGCCGGGAACAGGTCCGAGATCGGCATCATCGCAGACCCGATGATCCCGAACGCATGCTCGATCCCGTGCATCTGCAACACCTTCACGAACGCTTCCTCGGTGCTCATCCTCATCTCTCGTCTCCTTCTGTCTCGAGGGGGAGGGGGCGTCAGAGACGCTCGTCCTTCAGCCAGTACCAGTGGTAGAGCAGACGCTGGCCGAGCCGGCGGAACGGGGTCAGCGGGCCTTCGCGGGGCAGCTCGCCCCGGAAGATCGGCAGCGTCAGAGCCTCGCCCTTTCCGGCGATCAGCTGCGCCATGCGCCGCCCGGCCTGAGCGGAGTACATGACGCCGTTGCCGCCGTAGCCGAGCGCGTAGAAGACCTCCTCGCCCCGATCGGGCCGCGTGATCCGCGGCATCATGTCGTGGCTGACATCGACCCAGCCCCACCAGGAATAGTCGATCTCCACACCGGAGAGGGTCGGGAACTTCCGGTGGAAGCTCCTCACCAGCCGGTCGTAATGGTCCCGGTTGGGCGCGTCGCGGCCGGTGATTGCGCTGCGCGAGCCGATCTGGATCCGGTCGTCGGGCAGGCGGCGGTAATAGTGTCGCAGCACGCGGGTATCGGTCAGCGGGCTCTTCGCCCAGATGCCGCAGGCCTCGAGCTCCGGCGGGGTCAGCGGCCGCGTGACGATCGAGTTCGACAGGATCGGCAGCAGACGGTCCCGGGTCTTCCGGTGGAGCCCGCGGGGAAGGTAGGCGGCGGTGGCGATGGCGACGCGCCGCGCCAGGACCGTGCCGCCCGGCGTGCGGAGGTGATGCACGCCGTCCCGGGCGGTCCAGCCCTCCACGGGGCTCGCGCTGTGCACGCGTGCGCCGAGTGCGCGGGCTGTGCGGAGATAGCCGAAGGCAAGCTTCGCGGCGTGGATGCCTGTACCGTCGGGCTCCCACATCGCGCCGGCAGCCTCCTCGTCGCGTGCGACGCTCTCGTGCAGTTCCTCCCGGCTCAGAAGCCGCGCCCGGTAGCCGAAGGTCTCGTTCAGGAGCCGCACCTCCTGCGCCAGGGCCGGCAGGACCCCCGGCTTGTGGGCAACGTAATAGTGCCCGCCCTCCTGAGGATCGCAGTCGATCCGGTGCTCGGAGAGCAGATTGCGGAAGAGCGCGAAGGCCTCGACCATCTCCTCGTGCAACCCGCGGGCGGTCTCCAGGCCGTAGCGCTTGATCCATTGCGACCGCTTGAGCCGGCCGGCCGAGATCTGCGCCTGACCGCCGTTCCGGGTCGAGCAGCCCCAGGCGACGCCGTTGGCCTCGAGGACGTGCGCCTTGATGCCGTGCTCCTTGGCGAGGTGGATGGCGCAGCTGAGGCCGGTATAGCCCGACCCGATGATGGCCACGTCGACGTCGAGATCGGCCGCGACCGGCCCGTCGTCCTCGGGAACCGGTCCGGCGGTATCGATCCAGTAGGTCGGCGCGTAGTCGCAGCCGACGCCCGGTCCGGTGTCGAGGATCGGATCGTAGATCGGATTGTAGGGCGCACGGGCTCTGGCCGTGCCATGCTGCACGCTCATTCGGAACCTCTCGATATCTGCGTGACCGGGAGCGGGAGCCCGAAGGTCAGGCGGCCTGCCGAACCGGTCTGTCTTTTCCGAAGGCCTGCATCACCACGATCCTTCCGTCCCGGACGGTGAAGATGTCGGCCCCGCGCGCCTCCGTCCGGTCGCCCGGCCGGGCGACCGGGAAGGGAACTTCCGAACCCGCACGGTCCCCGGTGACGAAGGGGTCCTGCTGTTTATGGAAGGCTTCCGGCCTCTTCGCCCGGACGGGCTCGGGGGCTCTTGCGATGGTGTCCCGGCCTCCGAGCCGCGTTCCGCGGACATCCCGGCCCGCGACCGTGCTGGAAACCGCATCCGTCGCGAAGTGACGCATTACGGCATCGGTCTCGTGGCCGTTGAAGGCATCGAACAGATCCTTCCGGTCGGATACCATCATGCGCGCACTCCGTCTGTCTCTTCGTTGTAGGGAATGACGAGGGTCGGCACACGCGCCCGGCGCAGGACGCGCTTCGCAATGGTGCCGAGGAAGGTCTGGCCGAGCCCGTGGGCATGGGCTCTGATGAGGATCAGATCGCAGCCGCGGCGCTCGACCTCGCGCAGGATGGTGTCGGCGGCGTGACCCTCGACCACGTCGGTCGACACCACCCGGGAGCGCTCGACGACCTGCTCGGGCGGCACGGCGGACCAGAACGCGTCCTGCCGCTCGCGCAGCGTCGCGATGAGGCTCTCCCGTCGATGCGCGATCGCGGCGTCCCGGGCCTTTGCATCCTGCAGGAAGATCGACAGGGTGACGCGGGCGTCCTCGATCAGGGGTTCCGCGACGTGGAGGACGTGCACCTCCGCATCGAGCGCCCGCGCCATGCCCATCGCGTAGTGGAACGCGAAGGTCGAGTTGTGCGACAGGTCGGTGCAGTAGAGGATGCGGTTGGCGGTGCGGAGCATGTCTGGACCTCAATACCCGATCAGCCGCGGCAGCCAGAGCGACAGTTCCGGCACGAAGGCGATGATCAGGACGGCGATGGTGTTCACGACCGCGAAGGGGAGGGCGCGGACCGAGATCTCCTCGATCGAGATGTTCGAGATACCCGAGGCGATGAAGAGATTCTCGCCGAGCGGCGGGGTCTGGAAGCCGATCGACAGCGCGCAGATCATCACCACGCCGAAATGCACCGGGTCGATCCCGACGCTGTAGGCCACGGGCAGCATCACCGGGACCAGGATCAGGATCAGGGCCAGCGTCTCCATGAACATGCCGACGAAGAGCAGGAAGGCGATGACGATCACCCAGATCACGTAGATGTTCGAGGTGAACGCGAGCAGGCCATCGGCGATGATCGCGGGGATCTGGTTCTCGACGAGGATGCGTCCGAAAACCGTGGCGGCGAAGAGGATGAGAAGCACGCGGCCGGTCAGCCAGGTCGTCGTCTGGAGCGATTCGTTCAGCGCCTTCAGGCTCATTTCGCGGTAGATGAAGATGCCCACGAAGAGCGTGTAGAAGATCGCCACCACGGCGGCCTCGGTGGGGGTGAAATAGCCCGAGTAGATGCCGCCGAGGATGACGAGCGGCGCGAGCAGCGCCCAGAAGCCCTTGTAGAGCGACCGGCCGATATGCCCGAGCGACAGGGCCTCGGTCGTGCCGCTGTAGCCGTAGCGGCGGCACATGATGTAGTTCATGATGAGCAGGCAGCCCGCCATGATCGAGGCCGGGATGAAGCCGGCGATGAAGACCTTCGGGATCGAGACCGACTGGAAGGGGCCGAATTCCTGGATCGCCTCTGGCGGCGCCACGAGGCCGAGGGCGGCAATGCCGTAGATGACCATCGGGATCGAGGGCGGGACGACGATGCCGAGACCGCCCGCCGCGGCGGTCACCGCCGACGAGTAGCCGGCTCCGTAGCCGCGACGGATCATCGCCGGGATCATCAGCATGCCCACGGCCGCGGTCGTGGCCGGACCCGAGCCGGAGATGGCCCCGAAGAACAGGCAGGCCATGACCGTCGCGGCGCTGATCCCGCCGGTGAAGGGCCCCGCGAGGCTTTCGGCGACGTTGATCAGCCGCCGCGAGAAGTCCCGCCGCCTCCATGAGCGCCCCGGCCAGGATGAAGGCCGGAAGCGCCATCAGCGGGAAGGAGCCCACGGAGGTGAAGGCGATCTGGACGAACTTTATCGGGTTGTCGCCGAGATAGAGCGTGGTGATCAGCGACGCGAGGGCGAGGGCGACGGTGATCGGCGCGCCGATCACGAGAAGGCCGATGAAGCCTCCGAACAGCATATAGAGGACCGAACTGTCCATCAGAGTCGCTCCGATTCCGGCGTGTGTTCCCTGATCTTCTCGAGATCGACGTCATCGGGATTCTTCGGATCGACCCCCTTCACCAGCTTCAGGTAGTTCACCTGGACGATCCGGATCGTCATCAGCGTGAAGGTGATCGGCAGGGCGATGTAGATGTAGCTGAGATGGATGCCGAGCGTCTGCGCCGTCCAGAAGGCGTTCATCTGGAAGAAGATGAAGTCACAGGCGAGATAGATGAAGTAGACGTTGAACGCGATCCAGAACAGATCGGCGAAGGCCTCGATCCAGCGCACCTTCTCGCGCGGCAGGAAGTTGAACTGGAACGACACGCGGTTGTGGGCGCCGATCCGCGCGGCGTAGCTCGCGCCGAAATAGGCGAACCAGACGAACATGAAGACCGACAGTTCCTCGATCCAGCTGATCGACTGCCCGAAGAGCTGCCGGGCGCAGATCTGCACGAAGAGCAGCGTCACGAAAGTCGACAGCAGCGCGCGGCAGACGTAGCTCTCGAGCCGGTCAAGGATGTGGAGCAGCGTGTTCATAGCGGTTCGCCTGACGTTGGGGTGCGTCCGCCGCCGGACGGACACACCGTTCCGGGCCTATTCCTCGACCGGGTCGCGACCGAGCTGCTCGAGCGCTTGGTTCAGGACCTCGACGCCGCCGATGCTGTCGTAGAATTGCGGCCAGACCTTCGACGTCGCCAGTTCGATGAATTCCTTCTCGTCGTTGGCGGGCGCGGTGATTTCCATGCCCTTGTCGACGAGCGTCTGCCGGATCTCCTCCTCCTTGGTGCGCAGGAACTCGGCGCTGGCCTCCGTCGCGGTCTGCCCGGCATCGAGAATCGCCTTCTGCTCCTCCTCGGACAGCTGGGAGAAGACCATCTCGGACACCACTAGCGGCTCGATGGAGAAGATGTAGCGGATGTCCGTGATGTATTTCTGCACCTCGAAGAACTGCATCGCGTTGATCGTCAGGTACGGGTTGTCCTGGCCGTCCACGACCCCCTGCTGGAGCGCGGCGAAGGTCTCCGACCAGGCCATCGGCGTCGGGTTGATGCCCCAGGCCTTGTAGCTCGCGATCATGATCTCGTTCTTCGGCACCCGGATCACGAGGCCCTTGAGATCATCCACCGTCTCCACCGGTTTCACCGAATTCGTCAGCCGCCGGAAGCCGGTATAGGTCCAGCCGACAATGCGCACGCCGGCGTCGCGGATGGTGTTCTCGATCATCTGCTGGCCGAGTTCCCCCTGGGTCAGCGTGACCGCATCGTCGAGGCTGAGGATGACGTAGGGCAGGGTCAGCGTGCCGACCGAGGGAGAAAACGGCGTGATGTTGTTGATGGCGAGCAGCGAGAAGTCGAGCGTCCCCATCGCGGCCTCGTTGACCGTGTCCTGCTCGGAGCCGAGCTGGCCGTTGAGGAACATGGTCGCGGTGTGTTCGCCGCCGGTATTCTCCTCGAACGCCTTGACGAAGGCCTTTCCCATCGCGTCCTGGGCGCTGCCCGCGCTGTCGCCGACGGCGATCTTGAAATTCCTGGCCTCGGCCGCGGCGCCGCCGAGGCAGAGCGCCCCGATTGCGAGGGCGGCGGTGAGGCTGGTCCAGTATCGCGACATGATGTGATCTCCCCGTTTGGTTCGTTCTTGGCAGGACCAGTCTAGATTTCCCTCATCGTAAACTTGTTATATCCAATCTCGAAGGAATTTAGGTCCAGATGTCGATTCCGCCGCCGATAAGAAGTCGACTTCCTCCCGATCTCTTTTCCGTGGATCGAGGCGCCCCGATTCCGCTTCAGGTGCAACTCGTCCGCTCCGTGGTCGATCACGTCCTGACCTGCAGGGTGGCTCCGGGCACGCGCCTCCCGTCGAGCCGGGTGATGGCGAAGCACCTCGGAATCTCCCGGCTGACCGTCACTCTTGCCTACGGCGATCTCGTCTCGCGGGACTTCCTGCGCGCGACCGAGCGCTCGGGCTACGAGGTGTCGCCCGCCGTCCCCCTGCGCCGGGTGCCCGTCGAAGGACCCCGGGCGGAGGGTCCGCGGGTGGAATGGTCGCGCCTCCTCGGGAGATGTGCCCGTCGCAGGCGGCAGATCACCAAGCCGGTCGATTGGCACCGGTACCCCTATCCGTTCATCTACGGCCAGATCGACCCGGCGCATTTCAATGCGTCGGCGTGGCGCGATTGTGTGCGAAGGGCGCATGCCGCTCGCGACTTTTCCGACCTCGCGGCCGATTCGCTGTTCTGCGACGATCCGATCCTCGTGGATTACGTGTGCCGCCGGTCTCTGCCGCGACGCGGCATCACCGCCGAGGAGAGCGAGGTGATGATCACGCTCGGCGCGCAGAATGCCCTCTTTCTGGCGCTGTCTCTTCTCTCCGGCATCGGCGCATCGGTCGCCTTCGAGGATCCCGGATATCCCGACATCGCCGAGATCCTGCGCCGGCGGGGTCAGCGCGGCGTTCCCGTCCCGGTCGACGGCGAGGGGCTCGATCCGGATCGCCTGCCGCCCGAGCCCGGACTCGTGGTGGTCACGCCTAGCCATCACGCTCCGACCGGGGTCACCATGCCGCGTGACCGGCGGGAGAGGCTCATGGAACTCGCCGCCGCACGCGGCTTCCTCGTGCTCGAGGACGATTACGATTTCGAGACGAGCTTTCTGGCCCCGCCGAGCCCGGCCCTGAAGTCGATGGATACGTCTGGCAGGGTGATCTATGTTGGCAGTTTCTCGAAATCCATCTTTCCGGGCCTGCGGCTGGGCTACCTCGTCGCCAGCAGCGCCTTCATCGAGGAAGCGCGGGCCCTGCGGTCGCTGATGTTCCGCCACCCTCCAGGCCACCTGCAGCGCACCACGGCCCATTTCCTGGCCGACGGTCATTACGACGCCCATCTCAAGCGCCATCGGGACCGGCTCGGACCGCGGCGCGAGGTGCTGGCCGGGGCGCTTGCCGAGACGCCGCTCCGCGTCGCCGGCGCCGCCCCCCACGGCGGGAGCTCGCTGTGGATCGAGGCGCCGGTGGGAACCGACAGCGAGATCCTGGCGCGGATTCTGTCCCGGCGCGGCGTCCTGATCGAGCCCGGGCGACCCTTCTTCGAAGCCTCGCCAGAGCCGTGCCGTCACTTCCGCATGGGCTACGCCTCGATCCGCAAGACGGCAATCGCGGAAGGCGTGTCGCGCCTCTCCGCTTGCCTGGAGGAGGCCGGCAGCCGGACGGCCTAGAGAACCGCGCGCAGGCCCGCGACCTCCGGCCAGCGCGCCCGCCCGCGCCGTCCGGCCGGCTTAGCGCAACTCGGGGATCGGGCGGCGCGCGGGAGGTCGCGCCGCTCCTTCGGCCTCCGTCAGTCGCCGCCGGCGCTGCGGGCCTCCTCGGCCTTCCGCACCACCCGGTCGTAGAGGGTGACGATGCGCGAATGGTAGGGGTAGACCATCTCCGCGAAGTCCTGCTGCGACATGTAGACCTTGGCGAAGAACTCGTCGTCCTCCACGTAGTCCTGGGTGACACCGTTCTGGGCGTCGATGAACATCGTGTAGTATTCCTCCGGCACGTCGAGGAGGGAGATTCCCTTCTCCTCGTAGTCGCGCACGGCCTCGGCGTTCCGCATCAGGTTGACCGCCTGGGTCTCCGTGGCGTTGGCCATGACGGCCGTCTCCACGATCGCCTTCAGGTCGTCGGGCAGATCCTCCCACCAGTCGCCGTTGACGATCAGTTCGCCCACGTCGGTCTGCTGGTGAAGTCCCTGCAGGTAGTAGTTCGACCAGATGTCCGAGAGGCCGAGGAACTGGTCATCGGCCGGTCCGATCCATTCCGCGGCGTCGATTGTGCCCCGCTGGGCGGCCGGGACGATGTCGCCCCCCGGCATGGCCACGGCGGGAACGCCCATCGCGTTGTAGGTCTGGCCGGCGATGCCCGGCGGCGAGCGATACTTGATCGAGCGGAAATCCTCCATGCTCTCGAAGGGTTTCGAGAACCAGCCGAGCGGGTCGGGACCCATCGGCTGCATCAGGAAGGATTTCACGTTGTAGCCCATCACGTCCTGAATCAGCTCGTCGTAGAGATCCTTGCCCTCGCCGGCAAAATACCACGACATCAGCGTTTCCTGGTCCATGCCCGTGCTGGCGGGCACGTTGGAGAACAGCACGAAGGCCGAATGCATCCCCGACCAGTAGTGCGGCCAGGCATAGCCCCCGGTGATCACGCCCTGATCGACCGCGTCGAGGATCTCGAAGGCCGCGACTTCTGCCCCGTCCGGCAGCACGTCGACCTCGATGCGCCCGCCCGACATCCGCTCGACGCGCTCGCCGAAGGATTCGGTGAGCTGGAAGTACAGGCTCGAATTCGGCACCGCGGTCTGGATCGAGAGCTCGTAGGTCTGGTCCTGCGCGTGCAGGATGGCGGTGCCGGCGAGCAGGGCCGGAAGCGCCGCCGCGAGGGTCCTCGCTCTGATAATCATGGTCATTCTCCTCCTCCTGTTGTCTGCGGCATTCGGTCCGCCGGCAGTTGAATTCCGCGCCGCGGCGTCACCCGAGGCTCCGCGGCAGCCAGAGCACGAGCTCCGGGAAGACGACGAGCAGCCCGACCACCAGAAGCTGGAGGACGACGAACTGCGTCATGCCGACATAGATGTCGCCCATCCGCCATTGCGGCACGACACCCTTCAGGAAATAGGCCGAGAGGGCCATCGGCGGGGTCAGCCACGACGCCTGCAACGTGACGGCGACGAGCACGCTGAACCAGAGCGGATCGTACCCCATCTCGATCATCGTCGGCAGGAAGATCGGTACGATGACGAGCACGATCGGGATCCATTCGAGCGGCGAGCCGAGCACGAAGACAATGCCGAGGATGATAATCAGCATCACCGTCGGCGAGAACGGCAGGCCGAGAAGGTATTCGGTGAGCAGATCGGCGCTGCCGAGCCGGGAGAAGACCGCCCCGAAGAAGTTCGCCGCGCCGAGCAGGAACATGATCATCGAGGTCATCAGCAGAGTCTGGTAGACGCAGGCCTTGAACGACGGCCAGTCGATCCGCCGGTAGAGCAGGGCGAGTACGAGCGATCCGGCTGCCCCGCAGGCCGCCGCGTCCGTCGGCGTGGCGATGCCGGCGATGATGAACCCGAGCGTGCAGACGATGATGATGACTACGGGGATCACCCCGAGGAAGAGCTCCCGCAGCTTCTCGACCGTGCTCGTCCGGTCGAGCTCCTCGGCCGGGATCGGTGGCCCGAGGGTCGGGTTCATGTAGCTGCGGACCAGGGTGTAGATGATGTAGGCCACGGCCAGCATCAGCCCGGGCACGATCGCGGCGGTGAACAGGTCTGAGACCGGAACGCCGACCACAGGTCCCATCACGATCAGCAGGATGCTGGGCGGGATGAGGATGCCGAGCGTGCCGCCCGCGGCGATCGCGCCGGCCGAGAGCCGGGTGTCGTAGCCCGTGGATTGCATCACCGGCGCCGCCATGACCCCGAGCACGGTGACCGAGGCGCCGACGATGCCGGTCGCCGCGGCGAAGACCGTCGCGACCACGAGGACGACGAGGTAGAGCGACCCCCGCAAACGCCCGAGCAGCAGCCGCAGCGCCATGAACATGCGCTCCATCAGTCCCGACCGCTCGAGGATGAACCCCATGAACAGGAACAGCGGGATCGCCGCGAGCGTGGTGTTGCGCATCAGCGAGAAGAACTGGAACTGCATCAGGTTGACGACCCGGTCGCCCATCCCGACCCAGCCGAACACCAGGGCGATGAAGATGAAGGTGAAGGCCATCGGGTAGCCGGTGAGGATGCCGACGAAGACGAGGCCGAGGGACAGGAGGCCGAGGACTTCTTCGCTCATGCCGCCTCCGGTTCGAGAAGCGTCTCGCGGAAGGGTCGGTCCGAGAGGATCGCTGAAGACGCTCTTCACGAGCTCCGACACCCCCTGGATCAGCAGCAGAGCGCCCGTCACCGGCATCACCGTCTTCAGCGGGTAGATGATCGGCATCATTGGGCTCGTCGGGATGCGCTCGCCACGCTGCCACGACGTCGCCGCGTAGTCGAATGTCGCGACGGTGAAGAAGTACATCGCCGGGAAGAACAGGAAGACGATGAAGAGCGCGTCGATGATCCCCTGCCAGCGCGGCGGCAGGACGTTGAAGAGAAAGTCCGCCCGCACGTGCTGGTCGCGGCCGAGCGTGTAGGCGGCGCCGAGCATGAAGAGCGCGCCGTAGAGCATGTAGGTCGCGTCATAGGCCCACATCGTCGGTCGTCCGAAACCGAACCGCGCCACGACCTCGTAGACCAGCGCCCCCGTCATAGGCAGGATCAGCCACGCCGCCGCGCGCCCCACCAGCGCGCCCGGCATGTCGAGTATGGCGGCGATACGGCGCAGCCGGCGCTCGGCGCCGGGCGTCATGGCGCGGCCGCCTGCAGCGACCTCGGATCCTGAGTCTGAACGGGCATTGCGTTAATCTCACTCCTCCCAAAATGAGACTACCCGTATCAATAAGCATTAAAGTGGTGATCTGGCAACATCGGTGCGCCGGAGAGCGCCTGCGACGTGATCAGTCCCCGGTGGTTGGATCCTCCACGATGAGATCCGACAGACTCGTGGCGGCGGCGCGGAGCTGAGGCAGGAAGGTCAGGGCCCTGGCCACGTCGAAGCGCTGTGTGGGGGCATGGAAGGAGAGGGTGGAGACCAGCCGCCCGCCGCTCTCGAGGATCGGAACGGCGAGCGCCACCATCCCTCCCATGAATTCCTCGTCGTCCAGTGCATGGCCGCGGACGCGGATAGACTCGATCTCGCGCAGGAATCGTTCGGGATCGCGGATCGTCCTGGGGGCCCGCGGCGCGAGATCGGCGGCGGCGGCGTAGCGTCTGAGATGGCCGTGGGCGAGCGTGCTGAGATACATCTTCCCGCTGGCCGTGCAGTAGAACGGGACACTCGTGCCGATCGGTAGCTGGATGCGCAGCGGCCAGTGCGTCTCCACCCGCTCGATGTAGATCATGGCGTCGCGCTCCGGAACGGCGATGTTGCAGGTTTCGCCGATATCGCGCGAGAGACGGGTCAGGATGGCGAGCCGCGCCGTCCGCACGCGGAGCGACGAGATGATGCCGCCGGACATGCGCCGCAGGCGCCGGCCCGGCGTGTAGCTCCGCCCGTCGATGTCGCGGCTGAGAAACCCTTCCTCCTCGAGCGTGGCGAAGAGGCGATGGATCGTGGGCTTCGGAAGCTGCAGGCTCTGGTTGATCTCGGTGGGGGTTACGGGAACGCCGGCCTCGGCTACCCGTTCGAGAATGAGAAGCAACCGGAGGGTGCTCGGCATTCGGTCGGTCGGCTTGTCCACGTCCGGCGTCACCCCTCTGGCTCTCGTCGCGCCACCCTATCCGAGCGGCGGGCGAACGGAACCCACCCGGAGGCGCGGGCCGAATATCGGAACTTGAAGTCTCAATAATCGTAAAATACTCTCGACGTACGGGCACTTCTTGGGGAGTAGACGCAGGTGCGCGAGATCGAGGCCGATTACGTCGTGGTCGGAGCCGGCTCCGCGGGCTGCGTGGTCGCCAACCGCCTCAGCGCCGATCCGGCGATCCGCGTCGTCCTTCTGGAGGCGGGCGGACGGGACTGGAACCCGTGGATTCACATCCCGGTCGGGTATTTCAAGACGATGCACAACCCGGCGGTGGACTGGTGCTACGTCACCGATCCCGATCCCGGTCTCAAGGGTCGCCGTCTCGCGTGGCCGCGCGGAAAGGTCCTCGGGGGCTCGTCGTCGCTGAACGGGCTGCTCTACGTGCGCGGGCAGCCGCAGGATTACGATCGCTGGCGTCAGCTCGGCAATGACGGCTGGGCCTGGGACGACGTCCTGCCGCTCTTCCGGCGGGCCGAATGCCGGGAAAGCGGCGGCGACGCCCATCACGGCGGAGACGGTCCGCTCCACGTCTCGAGCATGCGGATGTCGCGGCCGATCTGCGACGCTTGGGTCGCGGCGGCGCTGGCCGAAGGCTATCCCTTCAACCCGGACTATAACGGCGCCAGCCAGGAGGGTGTCGGATACTTTCAGCTCACCGCCTGGAACGGCCGCCGCTGCAGTGCAGCCGTGGCCTATCTCCGTCCTGCCCGCCGCCGCGACAACCTCCGGATCGTCACCCGCGCGCATGTTCAGCGGATCGAGATCGCGGATGGCCGCGCGCGGTCGGTCCTCTACCGCGACGGCTCCGGTGGGGAGACGCGAATCGCGGCCCGGGGCGAGATCGTGCTGTCCGCCGGCGCCATCGGATCGCCGCAGATCCTCATGCTGTCGGGCGTCGGCGAGGCCGAGCACCTGCGCGATCACGGCATCGACGTCGCCGTGAACCGCCCCGATGTCGGGCGCAACCTGCAGGACCATTTGCAGGCTCGGCTGGTCTACAAGTGCACCGAGCCCACCCTCAACGACGAGGTCCGCGGCGTCTTCTCCCGCGCCCGGATCGCGGCGCGCTACGCGCTCTTCAGGACCGGCCCGATGACCATGGCCGCCAGTCTCGCCACCGGGTTCCTGCGCTCCGCCCCGCATCTCGAGACGCCCGACATCCAGTTCCACGTCCAGCCCTGGTCCGCCGATTCGCCCGGCGAGGGCGTGCACCCGTTCTCCGCCTTCACCATGTCGGTCTGCCATCTCCGCCCCGAGAGCCGCGGAGAAATCCGGCTGACTTCTCCCGCGCCGGGAGACCATCCCTCGATCCGGCCGAACTACCTCGCGACCGAGACCGACCGCCGCACCCTCGTCGAGGGCATCCGGATCGCGCGCCGGATCGCGCGCCGGCCGCCCCTGTCGGAGAAGATTTCCGAAGCGCATGCGCCGGGTGCGGAGGTGGAGGGCGAGGCGGCGCTGCTCGACTGGGCGCGCGACACCGCGACCACGATCTATCACCCGACCGGCACCTGCCGGATGGGGGCCGACGAACGCGCCGTCGTCGATGCGCGCCTGCGCGTCCGGGGGGTCGCGGGGCTGCGGGTCGCCGATTGCTCGATCATGCCGGAGATCGTCTCGGGCAACACCAACGCCCCGGCGATCATGATCGGCGAGAACGCGAGCGACATGATCCTCGAGGACCGCCGGTCCCGCTAGGCGCCGGCCCCGTCCCGGTCCGGGGGTCAGCCCGGCGCGCCCTGATCCGCGGCCCCGGCTTCCCGGGCGGACTCGACGATGATGCCGGCCACGAGGTCGCAATCAGCCTCCGAGAAGGTCAGCGGCAGGCGCATGTCGAAGAGCGCCGACAGGATGCGGTCGGTGCGCGGCAGATCCTGCGACGGCAGGTAGGTCCAGCTCCGGTAGGTGGAGGTGAAATCCGACGGGTCCGGCGCGCCGAACCACTTGACGTCCACGCCCGCCGCCGCGACCGACGAGACGAACGAGGCGGCGTCCCCGGGGGCGATCCCCGGCAGGGCGAACTGGATCGACGATCCGACGAACTGCACCTCGGGCGGCCGGCTCGGCAGGCGCAGCCAGGGACAGGTCGCGAGCCCCGCCGTCGCGCGGGCGTGGAGGCGGTTCCAGCGCGCCACGTTAGCGTCGAGTCGCCGGATTTGCGGGCGGAGCAGGGCGGCGCGCAGGTTGTCCATCCGGGCGGAGAGGTTCGGCGTCGTCAGGCGCACCTGCGCGTAGGCGTCCCTGTCAGGTCCGGCGCCGTGCCGGTCGTGCAGCATGTAGGAGCCCGACAGGATCGTCGCGCGCGCCATGAAGTCCGGATCGTCCGAGGTCAGCAAGCCACCCTCGCCCGAATTCATGTGCTTGTAGGTCTGGGTGGAGAAGCAGCCGGCGAGCCCGAAATTGCCCGACCGCCGCCCGTCCCAGGCGGCCCCCATCGTATGCGCGCAATCCTCGATCAGCGTCAGTCCCAGCCTCTCTGCCGCCGCGCCGAGCCGGTCCATGTCGCACAGATGCCCCCGCATGTGCGACAGCAGGAGGTAGCGGGCGTCCGTCCGCCGCGCCTTCTCCGCGAGATTGTCGAAATCGATCACGAGGTCCGGCGTGATCTCCACCAGCGCGGCCTCGGCGCCAAGCGCGGCGATGGCCCCGGGCACCGGCGCAAGGGTGAAGGCATTGGTGAGGACGGTGTCGCCGGCCGTGACCCCGGCGGCCCGCAGCGCGATCTGCATTGCCTGCCCGCCGGAGGCGACGGCGAGGCAGAACCGCGCGCCCTGCCAGGCCGCGAATTCCCGCTCGAGCATGGCCGCCTCCGCCACCTCGCCGGGCGCGGTGTTGTACCGGTGCAGCCGCCCCGAGCGCAGCACGCCGAGCGCCGCCTCGATGCCCTCCTCGGGGATCGGCTCCTGCTGGGTGAAGCTTCCGCCGAAGCGCCTCTGCGCCATCTCTCCTCCGATTCGGCCCGGTCCCGGCCCCCACGGACGGGATCGCGATCCGGACGAGGCCCGGGCTGCGGCGATCCCGTGCGTCATGCCGCACAGTCCCGCAGACCGAGGCGCAATTCAAACGTCTTGTCGCGGTGCCGCTCCCGCGATCCCGGCGGTCGTCGGTCCGGCGCAGGGAAGGGGGCCGGGGGCGCCGCTCGCCTGCGGCGCCGCGGCACCGCCCCCGGCGGAGCCGTAGTCGCTCGCCAGCGCGGCCGTCGCGGCCCCCACCGTGTCGTAGTGCCGGCAGCCGTGGAGCCGGCGCTGATCCGCGAGGGTTTCGGCGAGCGGTGATTGCAGCGAGGCGAAGACCACGTCGAGCTCGGCCTTGCTGACGTTGTCGAGAAGCCGGTTCAGCATCCTCATCCCCGTCGCGTCCACGTCGGTCACGGCGCGCATGTCGAGGATCAGGCACCGGGCCGAGGGATGCTGGGCGACGCGGGCCAGAACCTGCTCCTCGGCATGGCCCACATTGCCGAAATAGAGCGGCCGGTCGATGCGCAGGATCAGGAACGGGCCGGTATCGCCGTCGACCGAATCGCGGTCGATGGACCGGTAGATGCCGATGCCGGCCTCGGGATCGGCCCCCTCCCGGGTGACGCGCGGCAGGGACGAGGACCACAGGAACGCCATGATCCCGCCCACCGCTCCGGAGAGAAGCCCCCACTGGACCCCGAAGGCGAGGGTCGCCGCGAAGGTCGCCACGACGATCGCGCCTTCGAGCCGGCTGTGGGCGAAGACGGCGCGGATGTCGGAGAGCTTCACCAGCCCGGTGATCGCGCTGATCACCAGCGCCGAGAGCGCCGCCACCGGCAGCTGCGCGAGGAGCGCGCCGCCGAGGAACGCCACCGGCACGAGGATCAGCGCGGCGATGGCGGAGGCGAGCGGCGACCGGGCGCCCATCTCCTCCGTCAGGGCGGACCGCGACAGGCTCACCCCCGAGGCGTAGCCCCCCGTCAGTCCGGCGACGATGTTCGCCGTCCCCATCGCCAGCGCCTCCCGGTTGCTGTCGAGCCGCTCGCGGCGGCCCGACGACATCGACTTGGCGACCGCGATGCCGATGACGAAGATCACCACCGCGAGGGACAGGCTCGGCAGGAGCAGGCGGAGCCAGACCGAGAGCGGCGCCGCCGGAAACGCCAGGGAGGGGAGCCGGCCCTCGGGCTCCGGAATGCGCGCGACGCTTGGCAGCCAGAGCGCCGCCGCGAGGGCCGCGGCGAGGATCACGAGGAGTTGCGTCGACTTGACGAGGGCGAGCCGCGGCGTGCCCCGGAGCCCGAGACACCGCGCCGCGGCCTTCAGCGCCCGCTCGCCGAAGAGAAACCCCAGCAGCGCCCCGGACCCGAGCGCCACCGTCGCCGGATCCGGGTCCGAGCCCGCGCCGATCGCCGCGAGCGCGCCCTGCAGCGTGCCCGACCGGTGCGCGTCGATTTCGGTGAGCCCGGCGACCTGGCTCGCCGCGATCAGGACGGCCGCCGCCGCCGTGAACCCCAGAAGCGCCGGCTCGCTGACGAAGTTTACCAGCCGTCCCATGCGTATCGCGCCGAGCAGCGCGAGCATCGCGCCGGTCTCGATGGCGACGATCGCGGCCGCGAGCCCGGGCGCGACCCCGCCGAAATCCACTGCGTCCGCGACCAGCAGAGAGGCCAGCGCCACCGGCCCCATCGACACCGCCGCCACCCGGCCAAGACCGGCATAGACCAGCGGCGCAACCATCGCGGTCAGGAGGCCGATGCCGGGCGAGAGCTGGGCCAGCGTCGCGTAGGCCATGGCCTGCGGCACGAGGAGGACGCTCAGGACCGCGCCCGCCAGGGCGTCGCGGCCCAGATCCGCCGCTCCGTATCCGGGCGCCCAAGCCGGGCGGAGATGCTTGATCGCCGATGCCATCCGGCGACCCTAGCGGCATTCGCGCTGAACGGAAGGTCTGCGGGCGATGAGCCAGGCCACGGGCGGCCGCCGGTGGCCGCGGGCACCCCGCAATCATCGTCGCCCGCTCGCATCGCCGGCGTCGGCATCAACGCGGCAACATGCAATTCCGCCCCGACATCCAATCGCCGAACGCGAAACGGCGGGCCCGGAGGCCCGCCGTCGATCTGTCCTGCCGTGGTGCGGTCGCCTTAGGCGGCCTTCTTCGCGGCGGAGGTCGCCTTGTCGGCCGCTTCCTCGGCATTGGCGCCGATCTTCTGGCCCATCTCCTCGCCGGCTGCGGTGGCGAGGTCGGTGGTCTCGCTGCCCGCCTTCTGGGTCACCTCGCCGAAGGACTGCATGGTCCGCATGAGCAGGTCCATCTGCTTCTGGACGAAGTCGCTGTAGGCTTGGGCGTAGTCGCGCGGCTCGTCACGCACCGTGGCGACGCCGCGGACGTTGGAGAAGGTCTCCTGCGCGGACTGGCTCGCGATGTCGGTCGATTTCGTCGCTGCCTCGACGAAGATCGAGGTCAGCCGCTCGTTGTAGCCGGCCCATGTCTTCACCAGATCCTGGTAGCCCTGCGGGTCGAACAGGTTGCGGAGATCCTGGGTGGCGTTGGTGGTCTGCTTGGCCATGTCGTTTGCCTTTCTGGAGCATCGAGCTGCGGGTTGTCGTCGTTTCACCGCACCAGTTAATGCCGCAGCGCGGCAATGCAACCCCGTTCTTGCTGCACAGCAGAAAAGCGCACCCCTCGGCCCCGCGGCGCCACGCCCGGCCGGTCCTCAGGCCAAGGTGCCCGCCGTCGCCTCCGCCGCGGAGCGGATCGCGCGGATGTTCTCGCCATAGGCCTCTGGCCGGTCGGCCGAGCCGCCGCGGAACACCGCCGACCCCGCGACGAACACGTCGGCCCCGGCGCGCGCCAGCCGCGGGGCGGTCTTCGCGTCGACGCCGCCGTCGATCTCGACGTGGATCGGCCGGTCGCCGATCATCGCGCGCAGGGTGGCGACCTTGCCGGTCAGGTCGATGAAGCTCTGGCCGCCGAAGCCCGGATTGACCGTCATCACCAGAACGAGGTCCGCGAGGTCGAGGCAATGCGCCACCGCCTCGGCCGGGGTGCCGGGGTTGAGCGCGACGCCGGCCTTCATGCCCGCGCCGCGGATCGCCTGCAGCGTGCGGTGGATATGCGGCCCCGCCTCCACATGCGCGGTCAGAATGTCGGCGCCGGCCTCGGCATAGGCGGCGATGAATGGATCGACCGGCGCGATCATCAGGTGCACGTCCATCACCGTGGTGACATGACGCCGGAACGCCTTCACCGCCGGCGGGCCGAAGGTCAGGTTCGGGACGAAATGGCCGTCCATGACGTCCACATGCACCCAATCCGCGCCCTGGTCCTCGATCGCCCGGATCTCGCGGCCGAAATCGGCGAAATCGGCCGACAGGATCGAGGGGGCGATCCGGATCGAGCGGTCGAACGGCATGGCGGTCTCCTGGGTGGGGCGGATACAGGCTCTCGATAGGGCGAGCCGGCGCCGAACGGAAGGCGGCTTTCCGTCGACGAGGCTCCCGGTCTTGCAGCCAGTGCATTGCGGCACTGCAGCATCGCGTGTTGTGCGGGTGCGGCACCGTGGCCAACTGGATGGCAACGCAAGCAAAGCCATATGGAGCCTCGCAATGGCCTCTCTGACATCCCGAGCCGGACCCCCCCTCTTCCACGTCCTCCGCGCCATGATCGACCGGCGCGTCGAGGATCACGTCGCGGCGCGGGCCCGGTTCCGCGCCTACATGCGGACCCATGCCGAACTCTCCGGTCTGAGCGACCGCGAGCTCGCCGATATCGGCATCGCCCGCGCCGACATCTCCAGCGTCGCCTACGAAGACGCCTACGACCCGGACCTGAGGCGCCCCGGACCGGCGATCGCCGCCATCCGGCCGTGATTCCGCCGCGATGTGAGGTTAGGGCGGCACCATGCCGGTTCACGCCTTTCCCTCGCCGCTCCCGCAAGACCCCGAGCGCGGGCCGCCCCTCGCAGGGGCGAGCCTCGATTCTGCGACCCTCGCCTTCTATGAGGCGCATGCAGCCGACTACGCCGAGCGGATCAGCCGCTCCGCGCCCGACGGTGATCTGAAGACCTTCATGGAGGCGCTTCCGGCGACACGGGATCCGGTGCACGACTGGGGATGCGGCCCCGGAAACACCGCGGCGCTCCTCGCAGAGGCCGGCATCGCCTGCGAGGCCAGCGACGCGAGCCCCGCCATGGCAGGGCTGGCGGCGGAACTCGGCGTCGCGGCCCGGGTGCAGCCCTTCGAGGCGCTCGATTCCGCGCCCCGGCTCCGTGGCGTCTGGGCCAACTTCTCTCTCATCCACGCGCCGCGCGCGATGTTTGCCCCGCTCGTCGCGCGCGCCGCCGCGGCGCTGGTGCCCGGCGGCGTGCTGCATCTCGGCCAGGATATCTCGATCGGGCACCCTTGCGGCGAAACCGGGCGCGAAGTCCGGTACTTCGGGGTCCGCTACACCCTGATTCCACCCGACGACATCATGGCCGCGGTGCGCGGCGCGGGCCTCCTGCCGGTCTCCGCGCGGTCAGGCTCGAGCCGCTGCCTTCACGGCACGCCGCTCGAGTTCCATATCCTCTTGGCGCGCAAGCCGCTCTGAGCCCGACCGGCGGGCCGGACCGGGTCAGTCTCCCTCCGCCATGGCTCGGGCCTTCTCGCGCAGGACGAACTTCTGGATCTTGCCCGTGGAGGTCTTCGGCAACTCGCCGAAGACCACCGATTTCGGCGCCTTGAAATGCGCCATCCGGTCCCGGCAATGGGCGATGATCTCCGCTTCCGTCGTCTCCTTGCCGTGCTTCAGCTCGACGAAGGCGCAGGGCGTCTCGCCCCATTTCTCGTCCGGCTTCGCCACCACGGCGGCGGTATTCACGGCCGGGTGCTTGTATAGCACGTCCTCGATCTCCAGTGTGGAGATGTTCTCTCCGCCGGAGATGATGATGTCCTTCGCCCGGTCCTTGATCTCGATGTACTGGCTCGGGTGCATCACCGCGAGGTCGCCCGACGCGAAGTAGCCGCCGCGGAAATCCTCCGCCGTCTTGTCGGGCATCTTGAGATAGCCCTTCATCACGTTGTTGCCCCGGAAGAAGACCTCGCCGATGGTCTCGCCGTCATGTGGCACCGGCTCCAGCGAGTCCGGATCGAGGACGGTCAGCTCCTCGAGGGCGTGGTTCTCCACGCCCTGCCGGACCTTCAGCGCGTTCTGCTCGTCCTGGTCGAGCTCCGACCATTCCTCCTTCCATTCGCAGATCGTCGCCGGCCCGTAGGTCTCGGTGAGGCCGTAGACATGGGTCACGGAGATCCCCATGTCCTCCATGTCCTGCATGACGCGGGCGGGCGGCGCGGCGCCGGCGGTCATCGCCTTCACCTCGCGTCCGATCCCCTCGCGCAGCGATTCGTCGGCGCCCGCGATGGTGTTCAGCACGATCGGTGCGCCGCAGAAATGGGTCACCTTCTCGCGCCTGATCGCCTCGAAGATCGGCTTCTCCCGGACTGCCCGGAGGCAGACGTTGACGCCGGCGAGCGCGGCGATGGTCCAGGGAAAGCACCAGCCGTTGCAGTGGAACATCGGCAGCGTCCAGAGATAGACGCAGTGCCGCTGCATCCCCCAGGAGGGGATGTGGGCGAGCGCGTTCAGATAGGCGCCCCGGTGGTGGTAGACCACGCCCTTCGGGTCGCCGGTCGTGCCGGAAGTGTAGTTGAGGCTGATCGCGTCCCACTCGTCTCCGGGCATCTGCCACCCGGCCTCGGGGTCGCCTTCCGCGAGCAGCTCGTCGTAGCTCAGCGCGCCCACCGGATCGCCCTGCGCCTCCGGGTCGGCGATGTCGACGATCAGCGGCTCCCTCTCCGAGCCCTCGGCGGCCTTCTTCACCACGTCCGCGAATTCGGGATCGACCATCACCACCTTCGCCTCGCCGTGGTTCAGGATGTAGCGCACGTCCTCCGGCTCGAGGCGGATGTTGATCGTGTTCAGCACCGCGCCGGCCATCGGCACGGCGAAATGGGCCTCGAACATTTCGGGGATGTTGGCGGCCATGACCGCCACCGTGTCGCCCCGTCCGACCCCCCGGCCCCTGAGCGCCGAGGCGAGGCGGCGGCACCGCGCGTAGGTCTCTCCCCATGTCCGCCGGATGTCGCCGTAGACCACCGCCGGGCGCTCGGGAAACACCTTGGCCGAGCGCGCGAGGAAGCTCAGCGGCGTTAGCGGCACGTAGTTCGCCCGCGTCTTGTCCAGGTCAGTGTCGAAGATGGAGCTCGCCATCCTGTCCTCCCTTTCTTTCTCTCGCCCCCGCGCCTTCAGACGAAGGCGCTCTGCCCGGTGATAGCACGCCCCACGATCAGCGTGTTCATCTCGCGGCTGCCCTCGTAGGAATAGATCGCCTCGCAATCGGCGAAGAAGCGGGCCACCTTGTCCTCGAGCAGGATGCCGTTGCCGCCCAGCACCTCCCGCGCCAGCGCCACCGTGCGCCGCGCCGAGGCGGTGCAGAAGACCTTGGCGAGCGAGGCCTGCTCCTCGCTGTCCGCGCCCGCGTCGACGAGCGCGGAGAGTCGCGTGCACATGGCGAGCGAGGCGGTGACGCCCGAGAGCATCTCCACGAGGTTCCTCTGCACCAGCTGGAAGGCGGCGATCGGGCGGCCGAACTGCTGGCGGCGCTTGGCATAGGCCAGCGCGTGCTCGAAGGCGCCGAGCGCGCAGCCCGCCGCCTGCCAGGCGACGAGGCCCCGCGCCCGCCGCAGCACCAGCGCCGCGTCGGCGAAGCTGTCGGCCCGCGCGAGGCGGTTCGCATCCGGCACCCGGCACTCCCCGAGTGTGACGATGGCGTTCTGGATCACCCGCAGCGCGATCTTGTCGCGCTGGATCTCGGTCCCGAATCCGGGCGTCCCCTTCTCCACGACGAAGCCCTTCACCTCGCCGTCGGCCTCGTCCCGCGCCCAGATCACCGTGAGGTCGGCGAAGCCCGCATTGCCGATCCACTTCTTGCGGCCGTTCAGCACCCAGTGGTCGCCGTCGCGGCGCGCCCTGGTCTCCATGCCGCCCGAGATCGCGGAACCCACGTCCGGCTCGGTCAGGCCGAAGGCGCCCACCGCCTCTATCGTGCGCAGCCCCGGCAGCCAGCGGGCGCGCTGCTCCTCGGACCCGCAATGCCGGATCGAGCCCGCCGCGAGCGGCCCCTGCACGCCGAGGAAGGTACCGATGGAAGGGTCCACGCGGGTCACCTCCACCGTCACCCAGCCGTCAACGGCATGCGGCCGGCCGGCGAAGCCGTGCCCCCGATAGGAGCGGCAGACGAGGTCGAGCGCGCCGAAGATCCGGGATCAGGTCGTGGGGAAAGGTCGCCGCCGCCCAATGGGCGTCGATCACCGGCGCGACCCGGTCCTCCATGAAGCGCCGCACCCGGTCGAGATGGGCGCGGTCCTCCTCCGCGAGCGCCGCGCGCTGGGCGTAGAGGTCTCCGGGCCAGCCGGTCCCCACCCCCTCGACATGCGCTGCCGCCGCGTCCTCCATGACCCGTTCCTCCCCGGCCGGTGCCCGGATCGACATAGCCCATGGCGGCCGGCGCGCCAACCGGCGCGGCGGCGCGCGGCCCGGCAGACCGCTCGAGGTCGGCGGACAAGGTCAGTCGAATTGACCTTATCCACGGGCAAGCCGGCTCACCTCAACCCGTCGACCAGCGCGGCGATTGCCCGCTCCAGCCGCAGGCGCTCGACGGTTGAGAAGTCGCGTTCCGCCCGGATCTCGAGCCGTCCGGGGCCCGCGGTGCAGGTCACCGACCCGGCGCGGCTGCGGATGTCGAAGGTGACCCGCGCGCCAGGGCTGACGCGCCGCCGGCCCCGGGCGGCGGGCCCGGGCAGAGCGGCTCCGGGCCCGGGTTCGCCCTCGGCGCTTTCCACCGCCTCCCGGAGGACGCGCAGTTCGTCGGCGATCGACCGCCCCTCCCAATCCTCGAACTCCAGGCGGATGCGGTCGGCGATCTCGGGGCGGTCCCTGATCTCCCGGGCGAGGCGCACGCCGAGTTCGCGGGGGATCTCCGCCGGGTAGGCCAGCGCCGGCCCGATCTCGTCGAGCAGCGCCGCGAAGGCCCGGATGCAGCTCCGCTTGGAATAGGGTGCAGACTGGAAGAGCGCGGAGACCGCGGCGCCCACATCGGCCGCCCCGGTCGCCGGATCGGCCGCGTAGGTACGCGCCGCATGGGCCATCTCGGCGAAGGACAGATCCTTGCGGACGGTGTTCTCGTCCACCATCCAGCGGTAGAGACCGGGAATGTCCGTGCCGGCGGGCACCACCAGCGCCGGGATCGCGCGCCAGCGCGCCTCCCCCGTCTCCGCCCCGATCCGCCGGTAGGCGGAGAGGCGCCGGAAGCCCTGGACCAGCTCGTATCCGGGCTCGGTCTGGCGCGGCATCACCCGGATCGGGTTCGACAGGCCGATCTCGCGGATCGAGGTGACCAGCGAGTCCAGCTCCTCGTCCTCGCCGGGCATCCGGTCGCGGACCAGCAGGAAGGTGTGAATGGCGTCGAGCGGCAACTCCCGGACAGCCTCGCCCAGCCGTTCCGCCGCATGGCGGGGCTCGTGGTCGATCATCCGGTGATTGCGCCTCATCCGTGCTCTCCCTTCGTCGTGACCGGTCTCGGGGCGCCAGCCTGACGCGGAACACCTTGCCGAAGCCATCCGGCATCGCGCGGTGCAGCGGTGGCTGTGCCCGCGCGGCCGCAAGACCTTGTCCGCGGATAAGGTGGGCGGCGCGTCGCGCGTTCCGCCGGTCTTGCCGCGGGGCAAGGAGAGCGCGTCGTTTGAAGCCTCGCCGCGCGCGCCTATCGTGAAGGCGACCGATCGCGCCGCGCTGCGCCGCAGACGGCTGGAACAGGAGATTCGATCATGGACCGTCACGCACCCATCCGCCTGGGACAGGTCGGCGGCGGCACCGGCGCCTTCATCGGTCAGGTGCACCGCATCGCCAGCCGCCTCGACGGCGAATTCACCCTGGTCGCGGGTGCGCTGAGTTCCATGCCGGAGACGGCGGAGGAGAGCGCGGCGGCCGTTGGCATCGCGCCGGAGCGCACCTATTCCGACTGGAGGATCATGGCCGAGGCGGAGGCTGAGCGCGCGGACGGCATCGAGGCGGTGGCGATCTGCACGCCGAACCATCTGCACGTCCCCGTCGCGAAGGCGTTCCTGCAGCAGGGCATCCACGTCGTCTGCGACAAGCCGCTGGCGGCCGGTCTCGCCGAGGCGAAGGAGCTGCGCGACCTCGTGGAGCGCGGCAGGGCGGTCTTCGTCCTGACCCACAACTATTCCGGCTACCCTCTCGTTCGCGAGGCCAGGGCCAGGGTCGCCCGTGGCGATCTCGGCAAGGTCCGGGTGGTGCAAGTGGAATATCCGCAGGACTGGATGACAGACCGGGTCGAGGACCGGGGCGTGAAACAGGCCGAGTGGCGCGCCGATCCCGCAAAGGCGGGTCTCGGCGGGGCGACGGGCGATATCGGCACCCATGCCTATCATCTGGCCCGCTTCGTGACCGGGTTGAGGCTGGAACGCCTGGCCGCGGACCTGTCGGCCTTCGTGCCCGGCCGGGTGCTCGACGACAACGCCCACGTCATGCTGCGCTTCGAACACGGCGCGAAGGGCCTCCTCTGGTGCAGCCAGGTGGCGCCGGGGCACGAGAACGGGTTGCGCCTCAGGATCTTCGGCGAGACCGGCGGGCTCTCCTGGTTCCAGGAGGATCCGAACGTGCTCTGGCACACCCCCCACGGCGAGCCGGCGCGGCGGCTGACGCGCGGCGGTCCTTGTACGGACGGGGCGGGAACCCGCGTGCCGCCGGGCCATCCGGAAGGCTATCTCGAGGGCTTCGCCAACATCTATGCCGACGCGGCGAAAATCGTTCGCGCGCGGCAGGCAGGTCAGGGCGTGCCGGAGGGGGTGGATCTTCCCGATATCGGCGACGGTGTCGAGGGCGTGGCCTTCGTGGAGGCCTGCGTGCGCTCCTCGGGGGACGATGCGGCCTGGGTGGCGCTCGACCTCTGAGGGCGCGGTGCCGGAGGGCATCTCCCCGGTGGCCCCGCCGGACTGCTAGCTCGGCGGCGCGGTGGTCGCGCGCATGATCAGCTCGACCTCCAGCCGCTCGTTCGCCACTTCCTCGGGCGCCTCGTTCGAGATCATCCCGATCAGCCGCGTCCCCGCGCGGCGGCCGATCTGGCGGGCCGGGATCCGCACCGTCGTCAGGGCCGGCTCCATCTGCGCCGAACCGGTGAAATCGCCGATGCCGATGACCGACAGCGCCTGCGGCACCGCGATCCCCGAGCGTGCGGCGGCGTAGACCGCGCCCTGGGCGATTACGTCGTTGCCGCAGACGAGCGCCGTCGGCCGGTCGGGCCCGCGCAGCAGGGCGAGACAGGCCTCCTTCGCCTGCGCGACGTCGTAGGTTGAGCGGACCCGCCAGACCTGCGGAACCTCCACCCCGCGCGCCGCGAGCGCGGCCTCCTTCGCGGCGAGCCGCGCGGCGGCGCGGTCGTTGCCGGCGACGGGGGGGAAGACGAGGGCGATCCGGCGGTGGCCGAGCAGCAACAGGTGCTCCGCGGCGAGCCGCGCGGCTTCGGAATTGTCCGCGCCGATGCAGGGCAGGCGGGCGTCCGGCGCGTAGTTCCAGATGCTGATCACCGGCGTGTCCTGCCGGCGGAGCATGTTCAGCGAATCCGGCGCGTGGTCGAGGCCAATGAGGGCGACGCCGTCCACCCGGTGCTCCAGGAGTTTGCGCAGAAGATTGTACTCAAGGTCGAGGTCGTAGCCGTGGGAGGCGAGCAGGACTGTAAAGCCGGCCTCGCTCACCGTGTCGTTGAAGGACTGCACCACCTCCGCGAAGATCGTGTACTCGATCGTCGGGACCACGAGCCCGATCGTGGCGCTGCGCCGGCCGTGCATCGCCTGCGCCGCGCGGTTGCGGATGTATCCCGACTTGCGGATCGCCGCATCGATCCTCTTCCGCGTCGCCAGGCTGACGATCTCGGGATGGTTGATCGCGCGCGACACCGTTGCTGGAGACACGTTCGCGAGTTCGGCTACGGAAGTGATATCAATCCTACCGCGTTGTTTAGGTGTCAATATTCCAGGTTCCCGTCCCGAATAATGAAAACGTTTGCAGAACTATTTGCATTCCTTAACGTCAAGTTTTCAACAGGAATCGTGCCGGCATGCGCGGTGGCATCGCGCCTGCCGGGATCGGCTCCGAGAGGGAGGCGGCCACGGATGAACGCACCTGACGACGCAGCCGGTGTCGAGATGATCGTCGAGAAGGCCCGCACGGCGCAGGGCCGCTACGCCCGAGACGGCAGCCAGGCGCGTTACGACCGCGCGGCGCTGGCCGCCGCCTGGGCGATCATGGAGCCCGGGCGGAACGAGGCGCTGTCCCGCCTCGCCGTCGAGGCGACGGGGGCTCGGCAACGTGCCCGACAAGATCACCAAGAACCATCGCAAGACGCTCGGCCTGATGCGCGACCTGAGCCGCGCGCGGACCTGCGGGGTGGTCGAGAACGACCCCGAGACCGGGATCACGCGGATCGCCCGTCCGATGGGAGTGGTGGCGGCGGTCGTGCCCTCGACCAATCCTGCCGCGACGCCGGCCAACAACGTCATCAACGCGCTGAAATGCGGCAACGCCATCGTGCTGTCGCCCTCCCCGAAGGGCGTGCCCTGCTCGGCCCGCCTCATCGAGCATATCCACGCCGAGTTCGAGAAGATCGGGGAGGATCCCGACCTCGTGCAGATGCTGCCGCCCCCAGGCTCCAAGGCCAAGACCCAGAGGCTGCTGGAACTCGCTGACCTGACGGTGGTGACAGGCAGTCAGAACAACGTGCGGCGCGCCTACACGGCAGGCACGCCGACCATCGGCGTCGGCGCCGGCAACGTAGCGGTGATCGTCGACGAGACCGCCGTGCTGGAGGAGGCGGCGGGGAAGATCGCCGCGTCGAAATGTTTCGACAACGCCACCTCGTGTTCTTCGGAGAACGCGGTGATCGTGGTTGATGCGGTCTACGACGATTTCAAGCGCGCTCTCGAGGCGGCCGGCGGAGCCGTCTTGCCGGCCTCTGAGGAGGGGCGCGTGGTGGAGGGGCTCTGGCCCGACGGGGCGCATCTCTCCCCCGCTCTGATCGCGCGGGATCCGGACGTGTTGATCGACGGGCTCGGACTGGCCGGAAAGGTGCCGGACGAGACACGGTTCCTCGCCGTGGAGACCGACGGGATCGGCCCCGAGCATCGGCTGTCGGGCGAGAAGCTCAGCCTGGTGATGGCGCTCTACCGGGCGCGCGACTTCGATCACGCCGCCGAGCTGGCGGGCCGCTCTCTCGTCCATCAGGGGGCGGGGCATTCCTGCGGCATCCACACCTGCGACGACGAGCGGCCGACCGCGCTCGGCCGGACGCTTCCGGCCTGCCGGATCATCGTGAACCAGGCGCATACCTTCGCCGCCGGGGGCTCGTTCGAGAACGGGATGCCGTTCTCGCTGTCGATGGGGTGCGGAAGCTGGGGCGGCAATTCCATCGACGACAATCTGCACTGGCGGCATTTCCTCCAGCACACGAAGGTCGTGCGGACGATCCCCGCCGACGAACCGAGCATCGAGGAAATCTTCGCCGATTACTGGCGGGAGGCCGGGCAATGAGGTTCGATGCCCGGACGCCGCCCAGCGGCACCCTCCGCGACTGGATCGACCACTGGGCGGAGACATGCGGCGGGACGGTGAGCCACGTCTTCACCGACGGGGCCGATCCGCTGGACTGGGCGGGGCTGCGGGAGGCGGCGCGCGACATGGCGCTGCGCCTCACCGGCCTCGGCATCCCCGCCGGCGCCAGCGTCGCGTTGATTCTGCCGAACGGCCGTCCGGGTGTGATCGCTCTCTTCGGCGCGCTCTACGGCGGGTTCCGAGTCACCGTGATCAACCTCGTGGCGGGCGCCGAGGCGGTCGGATACGCACTCGACCATTCCGGGGCGCGCCACGTCCTCGTTGATACCCGTCAGACGGACCTTCTTGCCGAGGCGCGGCGCGCGCACGACCTCCGTCTTGCGGAAATTCCGGTCGGCGCGGACGTCGACTGGCCCGGAGGCTCCGAGTCCGCCGAGGCGCTGCACGAAGTGGACGAGGAGGACGACGCGCTTCTCATGTACACCTCCGGGACGACCGGGCGGCCGAAGGGCGTGGTCCACAGCCAGACCAGCCTGCTCGCGGGGGGATGGACGCCGGCACTCGCCCACGAGCTGACGGAGCGCGACCGGGCCTATTGCGTGCTGCCGATCTACCACATCAACGGGCTTTGCGTGACGATGATCGGTCCGCTCGTCTCGGGCGGGTCCGTGATCGTGGCGCCGAAATTCTCCGCCCGGAGCTTCTGGGCCGATTGTGCGCGCCACGAGGCGACGTGGTTCTCGGCGGTGCCGACGATCATCTCCCATCTGCTGCACGGAGACGCGGCGCCGGACGCCGCGACCTCGGCGCGCATCCGCTTCGGCCGCTCGGCCTCCTCGGCGCTCGCGCCCGAGGTGCAGACGGCTTTCGAGGAGCGGTTCGGGATCGCCATCGTCGAGACGATGGGGTTGACAGAGACCGCGGCGCAGATCCTGTCGAACCCGCTGCCGCCCGCCCGGCGCAAGATCGGGTCGCCGGGGCGGGCCTGCGGCAACGAGGTCGCGATTCTCGGCCGCGACCAGGCCCCGCTGCCGCCCGGACAGGAGGGCGAGATCGCGGTGCGCGGACCCAACGTGATGCGGGGATATCTGAAGAACGGGGCGGCGACGCGCGAGACGATGACCGCCGACGGGTGGCTGCGGACCGGCGATCTCGGCCATGCCGATCCGGAGGGCTTCGTATTCGTGACGGGACGCCTCAAGGAGCTGATCATCAAGGGGGGCGAGAACATCGCTCCGCGCGAGGTGGACGAGGCGCTCTACGCCCACAGCGCGGTGATCGAGGCCGCCGCCTTCCCGCGGGACTGCCCGAGCTACGGCCAGAGGGTCGAGGCGGCGGTCGCTCTGGCCGAGGGGGCGACGGTGACGGAGACGGAGCTGATCGAACTCTGCCGCGCGCGTCTCGGCGCCTTCAAGTGCCCCGACGCCATCCACTTCCTCGACGAGCTGCCGAAGGGCCCGTCGGGCAAGATCCAGCGGCGGCGTCTCGTCGAGATGACCGCTCCGGCGGAGACCTGACCGGCCGGGGCCGGAGCCGCGGGAGGAGCGGCGGGCCACGACCGCGCGAGACACGCAACAACCAAGGGAGGAAAGACGATGTTCAGGACCAGGGCCACGGCCAGTTTCGCGGGCGCATGCCTCGCCCTTTCGCTCGGCGCAGGGGCGGGGGCCGCGCAGGACTACCCGAGCCGGCCGATCGAGATGATCGTGACGTTCGGACCCGGCGGCGGATCGGACGTGATGGGACGGCAGATGGCCCGCCTCCTGGAGGATCGGCGGGGCGCGCCGCTGCCGGTCTCCAACGTTGCGGGCGCCTCCGGCAATGCCGGCCTGACGCGGCTGTCGACCAGCAAGCCCGACGGCTACACGATCGGCACGCTGATCTCGCTCACCGTGGCGAGCTGGGCCGCGGGGCTCGGCGACAACGAGCCGGATGATTTCGACGTCATTGGGATCGTCCAGAGTTCGCCGTCGTTCCTGTTCGTCCCCGGCGGCAGCGAGCACCAGTCGGCCGAGGCGCTCTTCGAGTACGTGCGTGAGCATCCCGACGAGATCACGGTCGCCACCTCCGGCTACGGCACGATGGACGACGTGACGCTGAAGCTCCTTGCCGGGGACGGCATCTCGATGAAGAACGTGCCCTTCGAGGCGCCGGCCGAGCGCTACGCCTCGCCGATCGGCGGCCATACCGATGCGATCTACGAGGAGCCGGGCGACATCGCCCAGTTCATCGAGGCGGGGCAGCTCAAGCCGCTCGTCGTGTTCTCCGAGGAGCGGCACCCCGAGTTCCCCGACGTGCCGACCTCGACCGAGCTCGGCATTGACATCAGCGGCCTCGACAACTTCCGCAGCGTCGCGGCCCCGGCCGGCACACCGGAGGACGTTATGTCCAGGCTCGAGGAGGCAGTGATCGAAGTCGTCGGCAGCGAGGAATGGCAGACCTTCTGCTCGGAGACCTATACCTGCATCGAGCCGGTGACGGGCGAGTTGGCGCAGCAGCAGATCAAAGACTTCCGCGACAAGATCGCGGCCCAGCTCGGAAGCTGAGTTGCGCGCCATGGCTTCACCGCGCAGCGCAATTCCGAGCGAGGAGGTGGGACGGGCCCGCTACCGGGGGATGATCCTGCCGGCGGTCCTGATCGCCATGGGCCTCGTCCTGCCGTTCTTCATGTTCGCGGGGCGGGCGCCGGCCGACGCGCCGGGTCTCGGACCGGGCGCTTGGCCGGACATGGCGCTGGGCCTGATGGCGGCGTTCTCGGCGATCTGGCTGGTCTCCGAATGGTGGCGCGCGCGGGCCGGGAGGGTGGACGCGAACCCCGCCCACGTTTCCGACGAGCCCTATTCGATGTCCAAGGCGGTGGTCGGAATCGGCCTCATCGCGCTCTACGGCGCGGCCCTCGGCTATCTCGGCTTCGCCCTCACCTCGACGCTCTTCATCGCGATCTGGTGCGTTTACGGCGGCCTCCGGAACCCGCTCGTCGTTTTGCCGGTGGCGCTCGTCGGCACCGGCGTCCTGCTCTGGCTCTTCATGGGGCTCGCGCTGATGCCGCTCAGCAGGGGTGTCGGCATCTTCGACAATTTCAGCATCTGGCTGCTCCAGATGCTGCGGATTGACGAGGAGGAGCGCCATGGGCACGTTCGACCTGCTCGCAGGCGGCTTCGCCGCCGCCTTCCACATCGGAGCTTTCCTTACCATCGTGGTCGGGCTGCTCGTCGGGGTGATCGCGGGAGCGCTTCCGGGCATCTCCTTCGTCAACGCGATGGCGATGGCGCTGCCGTTCACCTACGTGATTGAGCCCACGCAATCGATGCTGTTCCTCGGCGGGATCTACGTGGGCGGGGTGTTCGGCGGATCGATCTCAGCGATCATGATCAACGTTCCCGGCACGCCGGCCTCGCTCCCGGCGACATGGGAGGGCTATCCGCTGACCAAGCGCGGTGAGGTCAAGAAGGCGCTGACCATCGCCGTCACCGCCTCGGCGACGGGCGGACTTGTCAGTGCCATCGTGCTGACCTTTCTCTCGGCGCCCTTCGCAAGCTTCGCGCTGCGCTTCTCGCAGCCGGAATTCTTCGCCGCGACCATGCTCGGCCTCGTCAGCGTCATCGCCATCGCCAAGGACCGCCCCGTGGTGACCATAGTGTCGCTGCTGCTCGGCATCGCCATCGGCACTGTCGGGATCGATCCGCTCTACGGGATGGCGCGGTTCAGCTTCGGCGTCTCCGAGATGGAGAGCGGCATCCAGTTCGTCGTGGTGATGATCGGCCTCTTCGCGATCAGCGAGGTTATCGACCTTATCGCGACGAACCGCGACCTCAGGCCTAAGAACAACGCGGCGACGCGGATGGGCGTGAAGCTGGCCGACATCCTTGCCACGCGCTGGGCGATCTTGCGCGGCACCACGATCGGCTGCCTGGTCGGGATGATCCCCGGCGCAGGGGCGACACCGGGAGCGGTCATCGCCTACGGAATTGAGAAGCAGGTCTCGAACCGCAAGGACGAGTTCGGCACCGGCGTCCCGCAGGGGCTCGCCGCCCCTGAGGCGGCGAAGAACGCGACCACGGGCGCGGCCATGGTGCCGCTGCTGACGCTCGGCATCCCGGGCAGCGCCGCCACCGTGATCATGCTGGCGGCGATGATGCTGCACGGAGTCAATCCGGGCCCGCTGCTCTTCATCATGGACCCGACCATGGTATATACGATCTTTGCGGCAATGATCCTGGCGAACTTCATGATGATCTTCGCCGGGATCGGCGTGGCGCAGATCTTCTCCACCCTGATGAAGACCCCGCCGGCGATCCTGACGGCCTTCATCCTGATCCTGAGCGTGGTGGGCGCCTACGGCGTGCGCAACAACGTCTTCGACGTCTATGTCTGCCTTGCCTTCGGGGTGCTCGGTTGGGGCATGAAGAGGCTCGACTTCCCCTCCGCGCCGCTGGTCCTGGGCGTGATTCTCGGGCCACTGGCGGAGCGCTACTTCCTGACCTCGCTGGCGGGCGCGAACCAGGACTGGACGGTGTTCTTCACGCGTCCGATCAGCGCCACGATCCTGGTCCTGACCGCACTCTTCGCGCTCTGGTCGCTGTGGCAGCCGATCATGACCACCTTCAGGCGCGGCAAGATGCATGCCGCCTGACCGACAGAATCCCGGCGGCGGCCGAGGCGCTATAGCACATGGCTCCGCCCCCTCGAGACAGAAGGAGACGAGAGATGAGGATGAGCACCGAGGAAGCGTTCGTGAAGGTGTTGCAGATGCACGGGATCGAGCATGCGTTCGGGATCATCGGGTCTGCGATGATGCCGATCTCGGACCTGTTCCCGGCGGCGGGGATCACGTTCTGGGACTGCGCGCACGAGTGCAATGCGGGGATGATGGCGGACGGGTTCACGCGGTCGACGGGGAAGATGTCGATGATGATCGCGCAGAACGGCCCCGGGATCACGAATTTCGTGACGCCGGTGAAGACGGCGTACTGGAACCACACGCCGCTGCTTCTGGTGACGCCGCAGGCGGCGAACCGGACGATCGGCCAGGGCGGGTTCCAGGAGATCGAGCAGATGAAGCTGTTCGAGGACATGGTCTGCTACCAGGAAGAGGTGCGCGATCCGCTGCGCATGGCGGAGGTGCTGAACCGGGTGATCGAGAAGGCGCGGCGGGCCTCGGCGCCGGCGCAGATCAACGTCCCGCGCGACTACTGGACCCAGGTGATCGACATCGATCTGCCGCAGATCATCGCGCTTCGAGCGGCCCGCGGGCGGCGAGGCGGCGCTGGACCCGGCGGCGGGCCCTGCAGGGGCGCGAAATTCCCGGTGATCCTGAACGGCGCCGGCGTGGTGCTGTCGGGCGGCATCGGCGAGCCGGAAGCTGGCCGAGGCGCTGGATGCGCCGGTGGCCTGCGACTACCAGCACAACGACGCCTTCCCCGGCAGCCATCCGCTGGCGTCGGGCCGCTCGGCTACAACGGCTCCAAGGCGGCGATGGAAATGATCGCCAGGGCCGACGTGGTGCTGGCGCTCGGCACGCGGCTGAATCCGTTCTCGACCCTGCCCGGCTACGGCATCGACTACTGGCCGAAAAAGGCCAGGGTGATCCAGGTCGACATCAACCCGGACCGGATCGGGCTGACCAAGCAGGTCACGTGGGCGATCCGTCGGCGACGCGAGGAAGGTGGCCGCGCGGACTGCTGGCAGGCGCTCGGCGAAGGCGGGCGACGCCGCGCGGAAACCGCGACCTGATCGCCCAGACCAAAGCCGCCTGGGCGCAGGAACTGACCTCGATGGATCACGAGGACGACGATCCCGGCACCGACTGGAACGCCCGCGCCCGCGCCGACAAGCCCGACCGGATGAGCCCGCGCATGGCCTGGCGCGCGATCCATGGCGGCGCTGCCGCGCGAGGCGATCATCTGCTCCGACATCGGCAACAACTGCGCCATAGGCAACGCCTATCCCAGCTTCGAGGCGGGGCGCAAATACCTGGCGCCGGGCCTGTTCGGCCCTTGCGGCTACGGGCTGCCGGCCATCGTCGGCGCCAAGATCGGCTGCCCGGACGTGCCGGTCGTCGGCTTTGCGGGCGACGGCGCCTTCGGCATCGCGGTGACCGAGCTGACCGCGATGCGGGCGCGAGGACTGGCCGGCGATCACCATGGTGGTGTTCCGCAACTACCAGTGGGGTGCCGAGAAACGGAACTCGACACTGTGGTACGATGACAATTTCGTCGGCACCGAGCTGGACGTGGGCGTGAGCTATGCCGCCGTCGCCGAGGGCTTGCGGGCTGAAAGGCGTGCAGGTCGCGGACGATGGACGAGCTGACCGCGGCGCTCGACACCGCCATTGCCGCCCAGATGCAGCACGGCCGCACCACACTGATCGAGGCGCTGATCAACCAGGAACTGGGCGAGCCGTTCCGCCGCGACGCGATGAAGAAGCCGGTCGAGATGGCCGGGATCGACGCCGCCGACATGCGCCCCCAGCCCGGCGTCTGAGCCGGGCGGCCGGCCGCCGGGGCGCTGTCCCGGACCCCGAGGTATTTCGGCAAGAAAGACGATAGGACATGGCGGGGCCGGCGGCCTTGGCCCGGCTCAGTGCTCGTGCTGGATCGCCGCCAGCCGCGCCACAGCCTTTGCCGGGCCTTCCACATAGGCGCGGTGCGGCGCGCTGGCGGTGTAGCGTCGGAACGCGTCCATGTCGTCGAAATCCGCAACCATGGCGAAGTCGTGGTGGTTCGGGCCCTTTCCGACATTGTCGCCGCAAACCAGCGACCGGACCTCGGGGATCTCTGCCGCGAAACCGCGGACGGCGTCGCGTACCGCCTGCCGCTCTGCCTCGGTGGCCTCCGGGCCGCGAATGGTCATGCATCACGATATGGCGTAGCATGTCTGGGATGTCACAACGTGCGAGGCTGCTGGCCGTCAAAGCCTGGCCCGATCTCGTCATCGACGGCGATTCGGTTATCGGCGCCGCCTTTGTCAAGGCGGGCGGTCGCCGGCCGGGCGGGGACGGGCATGCGGGTTTTGCCGTGCCCGGGCAACCGCGCTACAGTGCCCGGGTCACGGACGGAGCACTGGCGATCGGACCGATCCGCAGGGGCTCGCGCGCAACGACCGGTGCCGGAGCAGCGCAGAGGATATCCTGCACATGATCGCGATCACCGCGATGCAGGCGAATCCGCCAGGCGCAGCATGACCATCCGGCCGCCCTCGCCGTGTTCGACGATCTTCGCCACACCACCTGCTACATGTGCGCCTGCCGCTGCGGCATCAACGTGCATCTCCGCGACGGCCAGGTCGCCTATATCGAGGGCAACCGCGATCACCCGGTCAATCGCGGCGTGCTCTGCGCCAAGGGCTCGGCCGGGATCATGCAGCACCAACGCGCCCGCCCGGCTGCGCGCGCCGCTGAAGCCGCACGGGCCCGCGCGGCTCGGGCCAGTTCGAGGAGATCAGCTGGGACGAGGCGCTGCAACAGGCCGTCGACCTGGCTGCGACCCGATCCGCGCCACCGACCCCGAAGCTCGCCTTCTTCACCGGGCGCGACCAGAGCCAGAGCTTCACCTCGTTCTGGGCGCAGGTCTTCGGCACCCCCAACTACGCCGCCCATGGCGGGTTCTGCTCGGTCAACATGGCCGCCGCCGGCATCTACACCCTGGGCGGCGCGTTCTGGGAGTTCGGCCAGCCGGACTGGGAGCGAGACGAACTCTTCCTGCTCTTCGGCGTGGCCGAGGACCATGACAGCAACCCGATCAAGATGGGGATCGGCAAGATGAAGGCGCGCGGCGCGCAAGGTGGTCGGCGTCAACCCGGTGCGCACCGGCTACAACGCCGTCGCCGACGACTGGATCGGCATCACGCCGGGCACCGACGGGCTCTTGGTGCTTGCGCTGGTCCACTGCCTGCTGCGCGCCGGCCAGATCGACCTGGACTACCTGGCGCGCTGGACCGACGCGCCCTGCCTGCGTCGGCCCGGAGACGGGCTGCTGCTGCGCGACGCGGACGGCAAGCGCGCTCGTGCATTGACCGCGCCACCGGCGCGCCGGCGCCCTTTGACACCGCCAGGGCGTCCACCCGGACCTGGCGGCAGGGCAGGACGGCGCCCGGACCGTCTTCCGCCACCTGGCGGAACGCTACCTGGCAGAGGACTACGCGCCGGAGGCCGTCGCCGAGCGCTGCGGCATCCCCGCCGCCCGCATCCGCGCGCTCGCCGCCGAGATCGCCCATGTGGCCTTCGGAAGGCGTTCACCCTCGACCGGCCCTGGACCGATTTCCGCGGCGAGACGCCACGACGATCCCCGGCCGCCCGGTCGCCATACACGCCATGCGCGGCATCTCCGCCCATGCCAACGGCTTCCAGACCTGCCGCGCGATCCACCTGCTGCAACTGCTGGTCGGGATCGGTCGAGGCGCCCGGCGGCTTCCGCTTCAAGCCGCCCTATCCCAAGCCGGCCGAGCGCCCATCCCACGCCGCATGGCGAGGCTGCGCCGGGCGCAGCCGCTGGATGGGCCGCATCTGGGATTGTCCACGCGGGCCGGAGGACCTGCCGCTGAACCGGACGGCAGCGCCCGCCGCATCGACAAGGCGTTCACCTGGGAAAACCCCATGAGTGCGCACGGGCTGATGCACATGGTGATCTCCAACGCCCATGCGGGCGACCCCTACGCGATCGACACGCTGTTCCTCTACATGGCCAACATGGCGTGGAACTCGTCGATGAACGCGGCCGGCATCGATGAAGATGCTGACCGACACCGACGAAACCGGCGTCTACGTCATCCCGCACCTGATCTATTCGGACGCCTACTCGCAGCGAGATGGTGGCCTATGCCGACCTGGTGCTGCCCGACACGACCTATCTGGAACGCCACGACTGCATCTCGCTGCTCGACCGGCCGATCTGCGAGGCCGAGGCCGCCGCCGACGCGATCCGCTGGCCGGTGGTCGACGCCGGACCGGCGACGTGCAGGTGCGCTTCCAGTCGCGCGCTGATCGAGCTGGCCAACAGGCTGGCGCTGCCGGGATTCGTCGACGAGGCGGGACGGGCCGAAATACAGCGACTACGCCGACTACATCGAGAGCCACGAACGCCGCCCCGGCATCGGCCCGCTGCTGGGCTGCGGGGCGGCGGCGGCGGGATTGGCCGCGGCCCGGCGAACCCCGGCCAGCTGAAGCGCTACATCGAGAATGGCGGGTTTTTCGTTCACCACATCCCGCACGAGGCGCAGTTCTACAAGCAGGGCAACGCCGGCTATCAGGACTGGGCGGTGCGGCCTCGGCCTCTACGACGCGCCCCAGCCCTATCATCTTCCAGCTCTGCCGTGCGAGCCGCTGCGCCGGTTCCAGCGCGCCGCCGAGGGGCATGGCGACCGCCAGCCGCCCGATCATCTGCGCGCAGCGCATAGGGCGCGATGGACCCGCTGCCGATCTGGTACCCGTCCTTCGGCGAGGGCGAGGCGGACAGCTATCCGTCTCCACGCGCTGACCCAGCGGCCGATGGCGATGTATCACAGCTGGGGCAGCCAGAACGCCTGGCTGCGCCAGATCCATGGCCACAACCCGCTCTACGTGCCGCGCGAGGTCTGGGCCGAGCACGGCTTCGCCGAGGGCGACTGGGCGCGGTTGACCTCGCCGCATGGCGAGATCACGGTGCCGGTCGCGCTGCACCGGGGCGTCAACCGACGCACGGTCTGGACCTGGAACGCCATCGGCAAGCGCAAGGGCGCCTGGGCGCTCTCGGACAATGCGCCCGAAGTCAACGCGCGGCCTTCCTGCTCAACCACCTGATCCACGAATTGCTGCCGCCGAAGGGCGACGGGCTGCGCTGGTCGAACTCGGACCCGATCACCGGGCAGGCGGCATGGTTCGACCTTCGGGTGCGGATCGAGAAGGTGGCGCCCCGGCCCGAGCGGAGCCAGTCTTCCCGCCGATCGCCTCGCCGGTCGGGCGCGGGCCCAAGATGCTGAGATGGAAGGTGGGAAAATGACATCGCTTCCAATGCGGACGGAGCGCAAGCTCGGGCTCGTCATCGACCTCGACACCTGCGTGGGCTGTCACGCCTGCGTGGTGAGCTGCAAGGGCTGGAACACCGAGAATTACGGCGCGCCGCTCGCCGACGACGACGCCTATGGCGACAACCCGCTGGGCGCGTTCCTGAACCGCGTGCACAGCTACGAGGGCGAGACCGAGGCGGGCGACGCGCAGGTCGTGCATTTCCCCAAATCCTGCCTGCATTGCGACGACGCGCCCTGCGTCACCGTCTGTCCAACGGGGGCCTCCTACAAGCGCGTCGAGGACGGGATCGTGCTCGTCAACGAGAGCGCCTGCATCGGCTGCGGGCTCTGCGCCTGGGCCTGTCCCTACGGCGCGCGCGAGCAGGACCCGGCGGAGAAGGTGATGAAGAAATGCACCCTCTGCGTCGACCGGATCTACAACGAGAACCTCCCCGAGGTGGACCGGGTGCCGGCCTGCGTGCGGACCTGCCCGGCCGGCGCGCGGCATTTCGGCGATCTGGGCGACCCCGACAGCGACGTGTCGCGGCTGGTGGCCGAGCGCGAGGGGATGGACCTGATGCCGGAGCTTGGCACGAAGCCGGTCAACAAGTATCTGCCGCCACGGCCGAAGGACCGGCTGAGGGCCCCGCCGGGCACCCCGAAGGCGGAGCCGGTGGCGCGCGACGGCAAGGGGTTCGTCGCCTGGCTCGACCGCGCGCTGGAGAGGATCTGATGCATCCGGCGCCTTCGGTCATCGTCTTCACAACCCTTTCCGGCGCGGGCTTCGGCTATCTCGCCTTCCTCGGGCTCGGCGCCGCGGCCGGGGGCGGGTGGGCCGCGTTCTTCCAGTTCGCGCTGGCCTTCGCGCTGGCCGTGGCGGGGCTCGTCGCCTCGAGCTTCCACCTGGGGCGGCCCGAGCGGGCGCTTCTGGCCTTCACCCAGTGGCGCTCGAGCTGGCTCAGCCGGGAGGCCTGGCTGTCGGTCGCGACGCTGACGGTGATGGCTATCTTCGCGGCGGGACTGGTGTTTTTCGGCCGGGAAATCAGCCTCCTCGGGATCGTCGGGGCGCTCCTGGCAGTGACCGCGATCGTGGCGACGGCGATGATCTACACGCAGCTCCGCACGGTGCCGCGCTGGAACAGCGGGCTGACGCCCGCCTACTTCCTCGCGGCCTCGCTCAGCGGCGGCGCGATGCTCGCCGGGCAGGCCTTCCCCGCCGTGGCGCTGCTGGCGATCCTCGCGGCGGTGCAGGTCGCCGCCTGGATCGGGGGCGACCGGCGCTTCGCCGACCGGGGCCACGACATGAGAACGGCGACCGGGCTCAGGCACCTGAAAAACATGACGCAATTCGAGAGCCCCCATACCGGGGACAATTACCTCCTGAAGGAATTCGTGCACGAGGTCGGGCGGCGGCACGCGGTCAAGCTGCGCTTGATCGCGATCCTCGCCATGTGCCCACTCCCTGCCCTGATCCTGCTGGTCCTCCCGGGATCCGCCATCGCCATCGGGCTGGCCTTCTGCATCCATATCGCCGGGGTACTGGCCTCGCGCTGGCTGTTCTTCGCCGAGGCGGAGCACGTGGTGCGGCTCTATTACGGGGTGACCTGAACCCGGCGCCCAGGCGGAGCGGATCGCGCCCGGCAGCGCTCCCGCGTGAAGCCTGCGCACGGTGCTGGCGGACGGTGGAGGGGCCGAAATCGTGCTGTCGGAATCCCGTTGGAGTCCTGTCGGTTTTCCGTCGGAGTTCCCGCGGCCAATTCTCGGCGGCACGAGCCGGGTGACCTGCGACGTTCTGCCGCGCGAGGCGGCGTCCGTGTCAGCCGTCGGTCTGGGAGAACGTGCGCAGCGCTTCGCGCTTGTTGAGGAGGTGGCGGCGGAGGAGGTCCGAGATCCGGGTCCCGTCGCGGAGCGCCAGAGCGGCCGCGATCTCCTCGTGCTCCGCCATCGCCTGGTGCCAGCGGGCTGAGCCGATATTGGCGCGGTAGCGGGCGCGGCGGACGCGGCCGTCGAGCCCGCGCTGCATCTCCGCGAGCATCGCGTTTCCGGAGGCGCAGACGATGCCTCGATGGATCGCCTCGTTGCGGGCGAAATAGGCGGGTCGGTCGCCGGCCTCGAAGGCCCGGCCCATGGCGTCGGTGTCGGCGCGGATCGCGGCGATCTCGGCATCGGTGGCGTGCTCCGCGGCGAGCTCGCCGGCGAGCGCCTCGAGCGCGGCCATGATCTGGAACGCCTCGTCGAGATCGCGCTCTGTCAGCACCGCGACCGAGGCGCCGCGATTGGGGGTGAGGACCACGTAGCCCTCGCGGGCGAGGACCTTGATCGCCTCCCGGAGCGGCGTGCGGCTGACGCCGAAGCGCGCGCAGAGGTCGCGCTCGGGGATGCGGGCGCCGGGGGGCAGCGCGTCCTCGACGATCATCCGGCGCAGGCGCGCGGCGAGCTCGTCGTGGAGCGAGGGGCGGAGGATCGGATCGGTGTCCTTCATGGCCCGGCCTCCGTGCTCAGGGCGGCGCGCAGGAGCGTCGCCACGTGCATCGCGCGGCGGCCCGACCCGTCGGCGATCTGGTGGCGGCAGGAGGTGCCGTCGGCGACGATCCAGTCGGCCTCTCCGGCGGCGCGCACCGCCGGAAGGAGCGAGAGCTCCGCCATCTTCCGGGAGACCTCCGCCGTCTCGGCCTGGTAGCCGAAGGCGCCGGCCATGCCGCAGCAGGACGAGTCGATCACGTTGACCTCCAGATCGGGCACGGCGCCGAGGACCGTCTGGACCGGACCCATGACATTGGCGGCCTTCTGGTGGCAATGGCCGTGGAGCCAGGCGCGGCCGGGCAGGGAGCCGAGCGGCAGGCGGTCCACATGGGCGGCCAGGAACTCCTCGATGAGCATGATCCGGGCGCCGTCGTCCTCCGACCAGTCGGGCAGGAGGCGCGGGGCCTCGTCGCGGAAGGTCAGCAGGCAGGAGGGTTCGAGGCCGACCACGGTGGCATCCCGGTCGAGGGCGGGGCGGAGGGCGGCGACGGTGCGGGCGAGTTCCGCACGGGCCGCGTCCACCAGGCCGGCGGAGAGATAGGTGCGCCCGCAGCAGAGCGGCCGGGCGGAAGGGGCGCGGGCATGGGCGACGCGGATGCCGGCGGCGCGGAGGAGCGCGAGGGCGTCGCGCAGGTGGTCGGGCTCGAACCAGCGGTTGAACGTGTCGGCGAAGAGCACGACCTCGGGCGCCTCGTCGTCCGCGCCGGCGCGGAAGGGGCGGGCGCTCCAGGCGGGCAGTGGGCGGTCGGCGGCGAGGCCGCCGAGGCGCTCCGACAGGCGGGCGGCGCCGGGGATCGTGTCGCGGGCGTTGGCGAGCCAGGGGGCGCGGCCGGCGATGGGCGCATAGCGGGGCAGGTGGGCGACAAGGCGGTCGCGGAGCGACAAGCCGTGGGTCTTCGCGCGGGCGGCCATGACCTCGGTCTTCATCGCCGCCATGTCGATGGACATCGGGCATTCGCGCTTGCAGGCCTTGCAGGAGACGCAGAACTTCAGCGTCGCGGCCATCTCCTCGGAGGTCAGCGCATCGGGGCCGAGCTGGCCGGTGAGGGCGAGACGGAGCGTGTTGGCGCGGCCGCGGGTGGTGTCGCGCTCGTTCCGGGTGGCTCGGTAGGAGGGGCACATGACCCCGCCCGCGAGCTTCCGGCAGGCGCCGTTGTTGTTGCACATCTCCACCGCGCCGTGGAGCCCGGCGGGCCAAGCCGACCAGTCGAGCCGGGCCTCGGTGGAATCGTGGGCGTAGCCCGGCGGGTAGCGGAAGAGCGAGCGGTCGTCCATCTTCGGCGCGCGGACGATCTTGCCGGGATTGAGGAGCCCGTCGGGGTCGAAGCGGTCCTTCACTTCCTCGAAGCTCGCCACCATGCGGCGGCCGAACATCCTCTCGTGGAACTCGGAGCGGACGATGCCGTCGCCGTGCTCGCCGGAATGGGAGCCGCGGTATTCGGCGACCATCTCGAAGGCCTCCTCGGCGATGGCGCGCAGCGCGCGCACGTCCTTGTCCTGCTTGAGGTTGAGGACCGGGCGGACATGGAGGAGGCCGACCGAGGCGTGGGCGTACCAGGTGCCGGAGGTGCCGTGCTTCTCGAAGACGGCGGTGAGGCGGTCGGTGAAGTCCGGCAGGTCGGGCAGGGGGACGGCGCAATCCTCGACGAAGGAGACGGGCTTCCCGGCGCTCTTCATCGACATCATGATGTTGAGCCCCTGGGTGCGGACCTCGGTGATCTTCGCCTGCAGCGCGGTCTCGCGGGCCTCCACCACGCCGCCCTCGGCCTTGCCGGGATCGTCCCAGCGATGGCCGAGCCCGGCCATGAGGTCGTGGAGGGCGGCGAGGCGGGTATCGTTCTCGGCGGGGTCGTCCCCGGCGAACTCGACGAGGAGGAGCGCGGCGGGGTCGCCGCGCACGAAGAGATCGAGGGAGGGGGAGAGGGCGGGGATCTCGCGGCCGAGCTCGATCATCGTGCGGTCCACCAGTTCCACGGCGGCGGGGCCGAGCTCGACGATGTGCCGGGTCGCCTCCATCGCCGCGCGGAAGGTGGGGAAGTGGCAGACGCCGACGACCTTGTGGCGCGGCAGCGGCGAGAGGATCAGATCGACCGATTCGGTGAGGGCGAGGGTGCCTTCCGAGCCGACGAGCAGGTGCGCGAGGTTGTTCGCGGGCCCGTCGGGGACCAGCGCGTCGATGTTGTAGCCGCCGACGCGGCGCATGACGGGCGGGAAGCGGGCGGCGATCTCGCCCGCCTCGCGCTGCCCGAGCTCCAGCATGTCGCGGGCGAGCGGGCCGTGCTCCCCGGCGAGGGCGGCCTCGCGGTCCACGGGGCCGAATTGGGTGCGGCTGCCGTCGGCCAGGAGCGCGTCGATTGCGGCGACGTTCTCGCGCATGCGGCCGTAGCGGATCGAGCGGCCGCCGCAGGAATTGTTCGCCGCCATGCCGCCGATCGTGGCGCGGGAGGCGGTGGAGACGTCCACCGGGAAGAAAAGCCCGTGGGGCTTCAGGGCGCGGTTCAGCTCGTCGAGGACGAGGCCGGGCTCGACGGTCGCGCGCCGGGCCTCGGGGTCGAGGTGGCGGATGCGGTTCAGGTGCCTGGAGTAGTCGATGACCGCGCCGGAATTGACCGTCTGGCCGGCTTGGCTGGTGCCGCCGCCGCGGCCGGTGACGGGAACGCCGGCGGCGCGGGCGAAGGCGAGGGTGGCGGCCACGTCGTCCGCGCTCCGGGGCACGACCACGGCTTCGGGCACGATCTGGTAGAAGGAGGCGTCGGTGGCGTAGCGGCCGCGCGCGAAGGCGTCGTCCAGCACCTCTCCCTCGATCTCGCGCCGCAGCTTCGTCCAGTCCGCCATCGATCCGCTCCCGCGAAATCGCTTGACTTGCATTATGCATTCAAAATTAGATCGGGCAACGACAAGCGGACACGAGGGCGACCAGCCATGCGCAGCGGACGGCACTTCCTGCAGATACCCGGGCCGACGAACGTGCCCGACCGGGTGCTCCGCGCCATGGACTTCCCCACCATCGACCATCGCGGCCCGGATTTCGGCGAGATCGGCACCCGCGCGCTCGACGGCATGAAGCGGGTGATCAAGACGCAGGCCGGCGAGGCGGTGATCTATCCCGCCTCGGGCACCGGCGCCTGGGAGGCGGCGCTGGTCAACACCCTGTCGCCCGGCGACCGCGTGCTGATGGTGGAGACGGGGCATTTCGCCATGCTGTGGAACCGCCTCGCCCGGCGGATCGGGCTGGAGCCGGTGGTGGTGCAGTCGAGCTGGCGCTCGGGCGTGGAGCCCGACGAGCTGGAGCAGGCGCTGCGCGAGAGCCCCGAGATCAAGGCCGTCTGCGTGGTGCAGAACGAGACCTCGACAGGCTGCGCCACGGTGATCCCCGAGATCCGGGAGGCGATGGACGCTGCCGGCACTGACGCGCTGCTGATGGTGGACACGATCTCGTCGCTCGGCTCCATCGACATGCGGATGGACGAATGGGGCGTCGACGTGGTGGTGGCGGGCAGCCAGAAGGGGCTGATGCTGCCGCCGGGCCTGTCGTTCAACGGCATCTCGCAGAAGGCGCTGAAGGCCCACCAGAGCGCCAAGCTGCCGCGCTCCTACTGGGACTGGGCGGAGATGCGGGGGCCGAACGAGAAAGGCTACTTCCCCTATACCCCGGCGACCAACCTGCTCTACGGGCTCGTCGAGGCGATCGACATGCTGGAGGAGGAGGGACTCGAGCAGGTCTTCGCGCGCCACGACCGCTTCGCGGCGGCGACGCGGGCGGCGGTCGAGGGCTGGGGGCTCGAGGTGCTCTGCCAGGAGCCGCGCCACCATTCCAGCTCGCTGACCGCGGTGGTCATGCCGGGCGAGACCGGCGCCGACCGGCTGCGCCGGGTGATCCTGCAAAACTTCGACATCTCGCTCGGCGCGGGCCTGTCGAAGCTCGCCGACAAGGTGTTCCGCATCGGCCATCTGGGCGATTTCAACGAGCTGATGCTGATGGGCACGCTGTCGGGCGTCGAGATGGGGCTGGCGCTCGCCGACGTGCCCCACGAGAGTGGCGGCGCGCGCGCCGCGATGGAGTATCTGATCGAGACCGCGGCACCGGGCGACTGATCCGGGCGCGTGTACCGAGTTCACCAGGGAGGGAAAGCAGATGAGACATTTCACGATCTTCGCGGCGGCCATGCTGGCGGCGGGCGCGGCCTCGGCGCAGCAGGAGCTGCGTTTCGGCCATGTGGGCGAGCCCGGCTCGCTCTTCGAGGCCTCGGCCAACCATTTCGTCGAGGTCGCCAACGAAAAGCTCGGGGACGAGTACGAGGTGAAGGCCTTCGGCGCCTCGCAGCTCGGCAACGACCAGGAGCTGCTGCAGAAGCTGAAGCTCGGCCAGGTGACCTTCGCGCTGCCGTCGTCGGTGATGTCGTCGGTGGCGCCCGAGTTCGGCGTCTTCGAGATGCCCTACATCATCAAGGACCGCGACCACATGCGCGCGGTCTCCGACACGATGCTGAGGACGTGTTCAACCCCGCCGCCGGGGAGCAGGGCTACCGCATCCTCGCGTTCTGGGAGAACGGCTTCCGCCACATCACCAACAATGTCCGCCCGATCAACGTGCCCGAGGACCTGAAGGGCGTGAAGCTGCGCACGCCGCAGGGCGAATGGCGGGTGAAGATGTTCCAGGAATACGGCGCCAACCCGACGCCGATGGCCTTCTCCGACGTGTTCACCGCGCTGCAGACCGGCGTCATCGACGGTCAGGAGAACCCCTACGCCCAGATCGCCTCGGCCAAGTTCCAGGAGGTGCAGGACTACCTGTCGATCACCGGCCACGTCTACACGCCGGCCTATGTGCTGGTCTCCGAGCGGAACTTCTCGCAGTTGCCCGAGGACGTGCAGCAGAAGCTGACCGAGGCGGCCGAGGAGACCCAGGACTTCGTCTACGAGAAGGCGGCGGAGCTCGAGGACGAGCTGCTGCAGGTGATCAAGGATGCCGGCGTGGAGGTGAACGAGGCCGACAACCAGGCCTTCATCGACGCCTCGCAGCCGATCTACGACGAGTTCGCCGAGACCGTCGAGGGCGGCGAGGAGCTGGTCTCCCGCGTCCGCGAGGCCGCGCCGGGCGACGCCTCGAACTGATCGCGACCGCGGCGGCGCCCCGGGGGCGCCGCCGGAGCCGCCCCTTCCCGGCCTCCGGCCGGGCCGCCCAGCAGGACCTTCTCGCCATGCGAACCGCCTCCCGGCTGCTCGGAACCGTCCTCGAATGGTTCCTCATCCTGCAGATGATCGCGCTGACCGCCGTGGTGATCTACGCGGTGGTGTCGCGCAAGCTCGGGGCCTCCTTGAGCTGGTACGACGAGATCGCGGCGATCCAGCTCTGCTGGATCACCTATTACGGCGCCGCGCTCGCCGCCCTGAAGCGCAAGCATATCGGCTTCGACGGCGTGCTGCTGGCGCTGCCGTCCCGGCTCCGGGCCGCGGGCATCGTCGCCGGCGAGGCGCTGACCATCGGGTTCTTCGCGCTTCTCGCCTGGTCGGGCTGGCAGGTGCTGCTGATCCTCGAGGGGATGAACCTCGTCAGTCTCACCTTGGTGCCGGTGCAGTTCACCCAGTCGGTGATCCCGATCGGGTCGGTGCTGTTCATCCTCGCCTCGCTGCTGTCGCTGCCCCATTACTGGCGCGAGACCATGGCCGGGCGCTCCTTCGAGCATCCCGAGATCATCCCCGAGACCACCGACAAACCAGTGGAGACCCGCCCGTGACCATCCTGGCGATCCTCGTCGCGCTCGTCGTGATGGTGCTCATCAACGTGCCGATCGCGGTGGCGCTCGCCGTCTGCGGGGTGATCGGCATCGTATCCTACGAGGGCACCGGCGCGCTCGTCTCCGTCGCCCTCGACATGTATGCGGGCGGGACGAACTTCTCGCTCATCGCGATCCCGATGTTCGTCCTCGCCGGGGCGATCATGAACGCCGCCGGCATCACCCGGCGGCTGATCGAGTTCGTCTCCGCGCTGATCGGCTTCGTCCGCGGCGGGCTCGCCATGGTGAACGTCGGCGTGTCGCTGTTCTTCGCCGAAATCTCGGGCTCCGCGGTCGCCGACGTGGCGGCGATGGGCTCGGTGATGATCCCGGAGATGAAGCGGCGCGGCTACACCGCGCCATTCGCCGCCGCCGTCACCTCCTCCTCGGCCTCGCTCGCGATCATCATGCCGCCGTCGATCCCGATGATCCTCTACGGGGTGAGCTCGGGCGCCTCGATCGAGCAGCTCTTCCTCGCCGGGCTGGTGCCGGGCCTGATCGGCGCGGCCGGGCTGATGAGCCTCTGCTGGTACTTCGCGCGGCGCTATGACCTGCCGCGCGAGGAGGCGTTCAACTGGGCCCGGCTGCGCACCACCTTCGTCGCCGCGCTGCCGACCTTCGTGCTGCCGGTGATCATCCTCGGCGGCATCTTCGGCGGATTCGTCACCGCGACGGAGGCGGCCGGTCTCGCCGTCATCGCCTCGATCGTGGTCGGGCTCTGGTACCGGGAGACCGATTTCGGCGAGCTCCGCCGCTCGATGCTCGACGGCGCGATCCAGACCGCGGTGGTGATGCTGCTGGTCGCCGCCTCGGTGCTGATGGGCGGGTTCCTGACCCGGGCGCAGATCCCCCAGGAACTGGCCCAGGGGCTTCTCGAACTGACGCAGAACAAGTGGGCGATCCTGGCGATCCTCAACGTGTTCTTCCTGATCATCGGCTTCTTCCTGCATTCGGCGGCGGCGATCATCCTCGTGGTGCCGATCGTGGTGCCGCTGATCTCGGCGGCGGGGATCGACCCGGTGCATTTCGGGCTGATCGTGACGCTGAACCTGGCGATCGGGCAGCAGACGCCGCCGGTGGCCAGCGTGCTGATCACCGCCTGCTCGATCGCCAAGGCGAATATCTGGGAGGTGTCGCACGCCAATATCGGCTTCGTCGCGGTGCTGCTGTTCGTCCTGATGCTCTGCACCTACGTGCGAGCCGATTCCGATGTACCTGGTGGACCTGGTGTACCGATGAGCGACGACATCCTCTTCGAGATCCGCGACGGCGTGGGCTGGCTGACCTTCAACCGCCCCGACAGCCGCAACGCGCTGACCTTCGACATGTACGAGGGGCTGCGCCGCCGCTGCGCCGAGATGCCCACGGACGGGCCGGTCTCGGCGCTGATCCTGCGCGGCGCGGGCGGGCGGGCCTTCGCCGCCGGCACCGACATGACGCAGTTCCGGGGCTTCTCGACGCCGCAGGACGCCTTCGACTACGAGGAGAGCTCGGACGCGGTGATGCGCGCGGTTGAAAGCTGCCCGGTGCCGACGATCGCGGCTATCACCGGCGCCTGCACCGGCGGCGGGGCGGCGATCGCGGCCTCCTGCGACATCCGGATGGCGGCGCCGGACCTGAAGTTCGGCTTTCCGATCGCGCGGACGCTCGGCAACTGCCTGTCGGTCGCCAACCTGGCGCGGCTGACGGCGCTGATGGGCGTCGGCCGGGTGAAGGAGATGCTGCTGACCGCGCGGCTCGTGGAAGCGGAGGAGGCGCTGGCCGTCGGCCTCGTCTCCGAGATCGCCGAGGACGCGGAGGCGCGGGCGGCGGAGATCGCGGAGCGGCTGAAGGGCCACGCGCCGCTCACCATGCGGGCGACCAAGGAGGGGCTGAGGCGCCTCGTCGCCGCCAACCGGCCCGACGACCGCGACCTGATGGAGATGTGCTACATGAGCCGCGACTTCCGCGAGGGCATGGAGGCGTTCCTGGCCAAGAGGAGACCGGAATGGCAGGGGAAGTGACCGGACCGCTCGACGGCGTGAAGGTCGTGGAGCTCGCGCATATCATGGCCGGGCCGGTCTGCGGGCTGATGCTGGCGGACCTGGGCGCCGACGTGATCAAGGTGGAGCGGCCCGAGGGCGACGACACGCGCCGCTTCCTGCCGCCGGCCATCGGCGAGGAGAGCGCCGCCTTCCTGATGATGAACCGCAACAAGCGGGGCGTGGCGCTGAACCTCAAGGACGAGGCCGACCGGGCGGCCTTCCTCGACCTGCTGCGCGACGCCGACATCCTGATCGAGAACCACCGCAAGGGCACGATGGAGAAGCTCGGGCTCGGGCCGGAGGCGCTCGAGGAGGTCAATCCCGGTCTCATCCACGTCGAGGTGTCGGGCTTCGGGCGCACCGGGCCCTACGCCGAGCGGGGCGGGTTCGACCTGATCGCGCAGGGCATGAGCGGGCTGATGTCGATCACCGGCGAGGGTCCGGGGCGGCCGCCGGTGAAGGTCGGCGCGCCGGTCTCGGACATCACCGCGGGCATCCTCGCGGCGATGGGGGCTCTGGCAGCTTATATCCACCGCGAGAAGACCGGCGAGGGGCAGCGGGTGGACACCTCGCTGTTCGAGGCGGGGATCGTGCAGACCTACTGGCAATCGGCCATCGCCTTCGCCACGCGCGAGGCGCCGGGGCCGATGGGCTCGGCGCATCCGCTGAACGCGCCCTACCAGGCCTTCGCGACAAGCGACGGCTGGATCTGCATCGGCGCGGCCAACCAGCGCAACTGGGAGCGGTTGCTCGGGCTGATCGAGGCGCCGGAGCTCGGCGAGGATCCGCGCTTCGCCACCAACCACGACCGGATGGTGAACCGCCCCGCCCTCGAGGAGGCGCTGAACGCGGTGTTCCTCGAGCGCTCCACGGCGGAATGGCTCGACCTCATGGAGAAGGGCGGCCTGCCGGCCGGGCCGGTGCTCGACGTGCGCGAGATGCATGGGAACGAGCAGACGCTGGCGCGCGACATGGTGGTGACGACGGAGCACCCGGGCGTCGGGACGGTGGAGACGCTGGGCCTGCCGGTGAAGTTCTCGCGCACGCCGGGGGGCGTCCGGCGCCCCGCGCCGCGGCTCGCCGAGCACAACGCGGAGGTGCTGGGGCGACCGCGCGATCGCGGGGCGTGAGATCGGCCGGGAACGCGGGGCGGCGGGCGTCGTTGGCCCCGGCATCTTGCTCCCGGGGTCCGAGAATGACAGGCAGCGACATCCTCGGCGCCGAGACGGAGATCCGCCGGGGCTGCGATGCGGTCGGCAAGGGCCGAGACCCGATCGCCGCGCGCCGCCTCGCCATGTCCGGCCTCCGCGAGACATGCTCTGCTCGGCCGACGGGCGGGGCGCCGGCGCCCCCCGGCAGACCCCTGTGAGATTGAGCAACCTGAGGTCTGGAATTTCAGCGACGCTATGATCACGCATCCTGGCATTCCCATTTGATATAGGCCTTGCCGGTGGCGGCCCATTTGTCGTCGATCTCGACCAGCACGGCGCTGACGAGGCGCTCGAGTGAGTCCTCGTTCGGAAAGACCCTCACCTTGGCCGTGCGGCGTTTGAGCTCCTGCTGGACGGCCCGCTCCATGGGGTTGGATGTGCGCAGCCGGCGGCGGTGAGGGTCTGGGCAAAGAGAAGACGGCGAGACCCTCGGGCACGGCCTCTTCCAGCCATGCGGCGAGAGCCGGAGCGGTGTCGCGGTAGTCCGCGACCAGCTCGGCCAGGGCGGTTTCGGCCTTGGCCAGGGAGCCGGCGTTCCATACGTCGCGCAGCTCGGCGCCGATGCGGTTGCGGATCGCGAGGTTCGGCGCGTGATGGACGGCGTTCCGGGCCAGGTGGAATTGGCAGCGTTGCCACGTCGCGCCGCCGAGGACGGCCCTGCGGGCGGCCCGAAGCCCGGCGTGGTCATCGGAGACGACATATTCGACCCGCGCATTCCGCGGGCCTGGAGGCTCTCCAGAAAGGCCCGCCAGTGGACCTCGGCTTCCGACAAGGCGACGGAGACGCCCAGGACCCGGCGGCGCTCGTCCGGCCCGACGCCGATGGCCGAGAGCACGGCCGCATCGCGCACGACCCCGCCCTGACGCACCTTTTCGTATCGGGCGTCGAGGATCAGGTAGGTGATCCGGCCAAGAGGCCGGGTCCACCAGGCTTCAAGCTCCTCGTCGAGCAGCTTCGCCGCACGACTGACCTGCGACGAGGACAGGCTCTCGAGACCGAACTCGGTCATCACCCGCTCGGCGTCGCGCGTGGACACGCCTTTGACGTACATCTCGGCCACCACCAGCATCACGGCGCGGACCGACCGACGACCGCGCTCCAGCGATTGCGGATAGAACGGTGTGCCGTCATGGCCGGCGGTCTTGGGGACATCGACGGCGACCGTGCCCGCCGGCGTGTCGATCCGCTTCGGCTTGTAGCCGTTCGCGTAGCCCCGGCGCTCGACTGTCCGCTCGTAAAGGCCAGCGCCGAGGTACCGCTCGCGCTCGATCTGCATCGCCAGTTCGAAGGCCCGACCGAAGACCGTGGCGATGGTCCGCCATGATGGCCGCCACTTTAGTGGGCTGAAGGCAATCTGCCATTCTCGTGCCTTGCAGCGGCCTCGATGATCAAAAGAACGTATCCCTCCGGCGGAACTTTCAGTTACCCACAGGATGTCGTGCTTCCTTTCCCGACGGTATAGCCTTCGATGGGTCCTGTCAGAAGAACCCGGCTTGAGACGGGTCAGGGCGCTGGCTAGCGTCCACGCATGACCAGACGCCCACCGTTCAAATACTTCAAGACATCGCCCGAGATCATCCGCCTGGCGGTGATGCTCTACGTCAGATTTCCGCTGTCGCTGCGGAATGTCGAAGACCTGCTGCACGAGCGCGGCATCGAGGTCAGCCACGAAACGGTCCGATACTGGTGGCATCGGTTCGGCCCGATGTTCGCCTCCGAGATCCGGAAACGCCGGATCGAGGGCATGCGATCGAGCCGCTGGCGCTGGCACCTCGACGAGATGTTCGTGAAGATCAACGGTGAGCAGCACTACCTCTGGCGGGCTGTGGATCACGAAGGCGAGGTGCTGGAAAGCTACGTCACGAAGAGCCGTGACAAGAAGGCGGGTAGTGCCCCACGGGGTGGTGTAATTCCGAGGGTAGCGCGGGCTGAGCGGAGCCTTGCGTAGCTCAGGCGAAGCCCGTGCGGGTTGCCGGGCGGCCATGGACGTTCTCCGGTAGGATTTGGGTTGCACACCTAACCTGCCGATCAAGGAGATCACCCATGACCAAGGATACGATATCAGAAACGGCTGCGCTGAAGGCGCTTCTTTCGGAGACCGCCGATCATCAGATTCTGGCCGAGATGCTGGGTTTTGTCGCCGACCGTTTGATGGCGCTGGATGTGGACCAACTGTGCGGTGCCGGGTCGCATGAACGCTCGGTTGAGCGGATGAACCACCGGAACGGGTATCGTCCGCGCCGGTGGGAAACCCGTGCCGGGGCTGTCGATGTCCAAATCCCCAAGCTGAGGAAGGGGACGTATTTCCCGGAGTTTCTGGAACCGCGTCGCGCCTCGGAAAAAGCCATGACGGCCGTGATACAGGAAGCCTACATTCAGGGCGTCTCAACGCGCTCGGTCGACGACCTGGTCAAGGCCATGGGCATGACTGGCATTTCCAAAAGCCAAGTCTCGCGCCTATGCGTCGAGATTGACGAACGCGTGGATGCCTTTCTTGACCGTCCGCTGGAGGGCGAATGGCCCTATGTCTGGCTGGACGCCACCTACGTCAAGGTCAGGCGCTCCGGACGGATCGTCAGCGTGGCAGCCATAGTGGCTGTGGCGGTCAACACCGACGGGCGGCGCGAGGTTCTGGGCATCGCGATCCAGCCCAGCGAGGCCGAGGTGTTCTGGGATGAATTCCTGCGGTCACTTGCGGATCGCGGTCTGCGTGGGGTGAAACTGATCATAGCGGACGAACATAAGGGTCTGAAGGGAGCCGCCGCCAAGGTGCTGGGGGCCACCGTACAGCGCTGCCGCGTGCACTTCATGCGCAACGCGCTGGCCTGCGTTGGCAAGAAGGACCGCCCCATCGTGACGGCGGCACTCAGGACGGCCTTCGATCAGGACACGCTGGCGGCCTCAAAGGAACACTGGGCCAAGCTGATCGAGGCATTCCAGCCGCGACACGACAAACTCGCCGAGCTGATGCTGCGCGCCGAAGACGATGTCCTGGCCTACAAGACTTTCCCGCAGGCTCACTGGCGGCAAATCCACTCCACCAACCCGCTTGAACGTCTCAACAAAGAGATCAAGCGTCGCACCAACGTCGTCGGTATCTTTCCCAACGAGCCAGCGATCAGGCGTCTCATTGGTGCGCTGATGCTGGAGCAGAACGACGAATGGGCCGTCACACGTCGATACATGACGCTGGAAACCGTCGCCGCCATCTGCGAGGATCAAGCCATGGACCCGGCCAAAATCGCCGCCCTGTAAACCGGCTCAACACCCAGCCGGAGAACAAATTACACCACGTCCCGGGGCACTACCAGAAGGCGGCACTCAAATTCCTCAGGAAAGCGATGAAGAAGCATGGCCGACCGGAGGTCGTCGTTACCGACCGTCTGCGGTCCTACGGCGCCGCACTGAAGGAGCTTGGGGCGGACCACCGGCAGGAAACCGGCCGGTGGCTGAACAACCGGGCAGAGAACTCGCACTTACCGTTTCGACGACGCGAGCGGGCGATGCTCCGGTTCCGGCGGATGCGAAGTCTGCAGAAGTTCGCCGCCGTCCACGCCTCCGTCTGCAACCACTTCAATCAGGAACGCAGCCTCTCAAGTCGAAGCCTCTTCAAACAGACCCGCGCCGCCGCTCTCGCCGAGTGGCGCGGTCTCGGCGCGGGCTAGAACCCAGGCGACCTGCCCGTTCTGAGAATGGTCCGAATTCGTCTGCCAGCACCATCACATGCCCTCGAGCATCTTTTCGACCTCGCCCGTCATCTCGAACTCGTCCATGCCGTCGTCGTTGGCGATGGCGAGCAGCTGGGCGAGTTGATCGTCGGTCAGGTCGTCAGGAACCTCGACCTCCACGCCCTTGCTTCGCAGCGTGTCTTGCACTTCGGCGTGAAGCTGCGCGTCCTGGGCGAAGGCGGGGATCGCGAGGAGGCCGCCGACCATGGCAGCCACGATGATCTTCTTCATGTCGTCCTCCATCAAGGCAATGTTGGCCGGATCGGTGGACCTGAACGCGCCAGGCTTCACTCCCCAGGCTCCGGCCTGCGCCTGCGGGCATTCCTTGGGGCGAGGGAGTGCGGACATGTGCTGCGCAGTCCCCCGCGCTGCGGCCACGCTGCCCTTCCTGCCCTCGTGGATCTGACCATTACGCGCCAAACGAAGGAACCGGGCTGCCGAGAAGACGGGCGCTGATGCCTACGCTGCCTTCTCTTGGTGGCAGAGGCTCATTCGCCGACCGTTGCCGCTCGGCGGTAGCTCGTCGGCGTCACGCCGGTGAACCGGCGAAAGGCGCGCGAGAAGTGCTGCGGACTTCCGTAGCCCGACATCATGGCGACATCGATGATCCTGGCGGATCGCTCGGAGAGGAGGTTGCGCGCGTGCTCGAAGCGCGCCTCTTCCACGATCCCGGAGAAGGACTGGCCGCCCAGACGGAGCTTGCGCTGAAGCGACCGCCTGCTCATGCCCGCGATCTCGGCGGCCAGGGCGAGGTCGGGTTGGCCACCGGCGAAATACGGCAGGATGGCGGCGCGCAGGAGGGTCGCGAACGTCCACGGTTCGTCCTCGTCATGCAACGCCTTCGCGACAGAGGCCCGCACGGCTGCCGGCCCGGCCGCCGGACGGGCGAGCGCTTCGGTGTCGATCAGCACCGTGGTGTGCCTCCGGCCGATCAGCATGCGGGTATCCGGGAAGGCCGCGCAGGCGGCGGCGGACGGCGCGTACCTGGACTGGAAGGTGATCTCGCGCGGGCACCAGTCCGACCCCGCGACGCTGCGCATGACAGAGATGATGCTCTGAAGACTCAGCCACTCCCCGAGACAGATCAACGGATGGCCGCCCAATCCCGCCAGGTCGAAAGTCACGCGGACAACGTCCTGTTCGAACGTCATGCCGGTGTAGAGGACACTGTCTTCGCGGCTCGCGACGTCGATCAACCTCTCGAGACGAGTTCAGGCCGGTCGGCGCGGAGAGGATCCTGGCGATGTGCGACGTCTGCAGGGACGCCATCGAGGCATGTCGCGCTGCGAGGAACCCCAGATGCATCGGGGCGATGTCGTGGCTGCACCGGGCGATCCATTCGAGGGCCATCGGGACGCTGACATACTGGTCCGGCGTCTCCTCGATCCGGGGCGGCAGGCGTGACCGGGCAAGGTCGCGATCGACCGGCATTCCCGCCTCGCGCATGACGGCCAGGTAGTCGATCAGGTGCGCAGCCCTGACAATCGCGAGCCTGCCACTCAACGTCAAACCTCCCCACCGGACGGTACGAGCGCCAATTCCGGCGCGAACTGGTCTGACTTGAGTAGTGCGCGCCGCCAACGTGGCTGCATGCGTCCCGCATCCATAACACAGATGGCGCGAAATACGAAGTGTCTCGGTCCCGGCCTGACACAGGTGCGCGCCGTCGTGGCGGCGCTGACCCTGTCGGGCGACGTGTCCCTGGAACGGACCGCCCGGCATCTCGGGACCAGTCCGCGCACCCTTCAGCGCCACCTCCGCGCGCGCGGCGTCCGGTTCCGCAGCCTCGTCGAGGCCAGCCGGTTCCAGATCGCCGGCGCCCTGCTTCAGGAAACCGATCTGAGCGCCCACGAGATCGCGGCGCAGATCGGCTACCGGTCGCCTGGCGCGTTCACGCGTGCCTTCACCCGATGGACCGGCCGGACCCCGACGGCGTATCGCTGCGCCGCGCGTCGCCGGCTCGATGACTGAACCCGGCGCCCGTGGGGCGATCCAGCCAGCGGGATCGGGTCGAGTTCTCGGTCACCCCGGCGGTTTGCCGCAGGAGAAGCGGGCAGGTGGACCGGCCGCGCGCCGATCACGGGTCTGCCCGCTCCACGCTTTTCTCCGTCAGCGCATGAGACCGCGTGTTTGGCGCGATGTGGTCAGCCTCGCGTACCTCGCATCGAACCGGGCCACCCCGATAGGGGCAGGCCAGCGCGTCGTCTCAGCGATGCCGATGCGGACCAAAGCGTGAACTCGCCGCCTCTGCTCGAACGGCAGTGACGCAATATGCCTCATCTGCCTTCGGCGTCGTCATTTTCATTTTCGGCACCGTATCGGCGGAAACCGAACCGAGGGCACCGTCAACTTAGCCGTCTGGTAGGAACTCGTAGTCGCCGGGTAGCCTTCGCTGAGAGAAACGCGCGAAAGTTGGTGATGCCCTGAGGGGCGGCATATCATGGCGGTGTCGAAGCGCCGTCAATTCTCTGCCGAGAAAGGGATATGCCACATGTCGGAGACTACCATCGCCACGCTGCCCGATCCATCGGGATTTTCACCGGACCCTTTGACTGATCTCATCCGGAATGGGGCGCGCAAGCTGCTCGAACAGGCGTTTGAGGCGGAACTGGCCGCGCTGTTGGCCGCGTTCGCTTCGGACAAGCTGGATGACGGACGTGCCAGATTGGTCCGGCACGGTCACTTGCCGGAGCGTGAGATTTTGACCGGCGTCGGGCCAGTGCCGGTGAAGGTGCCTCGTGTGCGGGATCGCAGGCCCGGCGCGACCGGAGGAGGGGCTGGCCGTTCCGCGTCCTGATCTTCAGCGCGGCGACGATCTCGCAGAACCGCGTCATGTCCGCGGGAGGTGCTGGCAGACGAATTCGGACCATTCTCAGAACGGGCAGGTCGCCTGGGTTCTAGCCCGCGCCGAGACCGCGCCACTCGGCGAGAGCGGCGGCGCGGTTCTGTTTGAAGTTGGCTTCGACTTGAGAGGCTGCGTTCCTGATTGAAGTGGTTGCAGACGGAGGCGTGGACGGCGGCGAACTTCTGCAGACTTCGCATCCGCCGGAACCGGAGCATCGCCCGCTCGCGTCGTCGGAACGGTAGGTGCGAGTTCTCCGCCCGGTTGTTCAGCCACCGGCCGGTTTCCTGCCGGTCGGTCCGCCCCAAGCTCCTTCAGTGCGGCGCCGTAGGACCGCAGACGGTCGGTGACGACGACCTCCGGTCGGCCATGCTTCTTCATCGCTTTCCTGAGGAATTTCAGTGCCGCCTTCTTGTCCCGGCGTCTTCGTGACGAAGCTTTCCAGCACCTCGCCTTCGTGATCCACAGCCCGCCAGAGGTAGTGCTGCTCGCCGTTGATCTTCACGAACATCTCGTCGAGGTGCCAGCGCCAGCGGCTCGATCGCATGCCCTCGATCCGGCGTTTCCGGATCTCGGAGGCGAACATCGGGCCGAACCGGTGCCACCAGTATCGGACCGTTTCGTGGCTGACCTCGATGCCGCGCTCGTGCAGCAGGTCTTCGACGTTCCGCAGCGACAGCGGAAATCGGACGTAGAGCATCACCGCCAGGCGGATGATCTCGGGCGATGTCTTGAAGTATTTGAACGGTGGGCGTCTGGTCATGCGTGGACGCTAGCCAGCGCCCTGACCCGTCTCAAGCCGGGTTCTTCTGACAGAACCCTCCGCGGCGCCCACGGCCGGGCGCCGTTCTCTTTCCTCAATCCGCGCAAAATCGCGCGCAGAATCCGAGGTCCCCTCCGCCGCGAGATTAAGGTCTGAGTGACACTTGTCACCAAGCGTCTCTGGGAACAGGCCGCATGTTCGCGCCGGTGCAAGAGTAGAGAAACATGACAACGACGATCAATGGAGTCACCTTCCTGGCGGAGGACATCCACACCGGGACCGATGGTACGGACAAATATATCGGTGTGTCACGGTCCGAGCTCTTCTATGGCAGCGCGGATGTCGACATCTTCTTCGACGCCGACCCGTACGACAACTACTCCTATAGGTACTACGCTGGGACGGCGACGTGGTGGACCAGGACGTCGCCCAAGCGCTCCTTCGACCTGGTCGACTATTCCGCCTCGCCAGCGGGCGTCACCATCGACATGGCACTGGGCGTGGGGCTCGGCGGCGATGCCCATGGCGACCGCTACCAGTACATCGAGGGCATCATCGGATCGACTTTCGACGACACCTTCTACGGCATGCAACACCACATAAGCTACAACAGCACCTTCTCGCCCAACGACCCCAGGGCCGAGTACTTCTTTGGCGGCAAGGGCGACGACATCGCCTATGGCTATGCGGGCGCGGACACACTCCGCGGCGGAAACGGCGACGACAGGCTCTACGGCGGCAACCATGACGACACTCTCGACGGCGGCAATGGCAAGGACAGTCTCGCCGGCAACTCGGGCAGGGACGTGCTCTACGGCCGCTACGGCGACGACCACCTCGACGCTGGCTCCGACGACGACACGCTCTGGGGCCACGACGGCGCCGACACGCTGCTCGGCGGCTCGGGAAACGACCGTCTTTACGGTGGCAACGGGCACGACGTTCTCTTCGGTGATGAAACCACCGCGTTCTCGTCCGACGGCGGAGACTTCATCTACGGCGGCGGCGGCAACGACACTATCCACGGCGGCGGCGGCGACGACCAGCTCTACGGCGACAGCGGCGCCGATCGGATTGGGGAGGGCACGGCAACGATTACATCAGCGCAGGCGTCGGCTTGGACCGTGTCGACGCAGGCGCCGGCGACGACATTGTCTGGCTCGGCGACGGCGGCGACTTCTTCTCGGCCGCGACCGACCAGGGCGCCGGCGACGACGAGGTTCACGGCGAGGGCGGCAACGACTTCCTGCACACCGGGCGCGGCGCCGACCGGCTCTTCGGCGGCGCCGGCGACGACGTCCTAGACGGCGGCTCGGGAAGCGACGTTCTCACCGGCGGCGCCGGGGCTGATGCCTTCCACTTCTACCTCAACTCGGATGCGGACAGGATCACCGACTTCTCGGTCGAGGAGGGCGACACGATCTGGCTCGCCTCGGCGATCGGCCCGATCGTGTCGCGGGTTGAGGGGGACACCGCGTTCATCCAGCTCCGTGACGAGGGCCATGCGTTCGACATTATTGAGCTGCAAGGGATCGGCGCTGACGAACTCGCGCTGATCGTTGACGACATCCACTTCCTCTGACG
>CAVZOA010000040.1:0-12952 GCA_963776705.1 uncultured Alphaproteobacteria bacterium | reverse complement strand
TGGCCTCGAACCCCGATCTCTACCGGCGCTACGGGCGGACCAAGAGAGGCGACCAGCGGTGGCGCTGCCGCGGGTGCGACAAGACATTCACGATCGGGCGTCCCACGCGGAGACAGCGGAAGACCGACAAGAACGGCCTCGTCCTGCGCCTGCTCACGAACGACACCTCGCTGAGCAAGATCTGCGAGATCACCGGCCTCAGCCCCAGGGGCATCTACTCGAAGATCGACTTCCTCTACGAGCGCGTGCGGGCCTTCACTGCCCGCCGGGAAGGATGCTTCGACGGCGTCGATTGGGAGAGTGTCGGACGGCGCTTCGCCACCGACTCGCAGAGCCTCGTCCTGAACTGGCCGAGCAAGCGCACGCGGGCCGCAGTCGAGGTGCAGCACCTCTGCACCGCACACGCGAACTCCGGATACATCGTCGCCGCGCATGTAGGCTTCGACCCGGACGCCAGGATGCCCGACATCGAGGCTGCTATGGTCGCGACGAACGACTTCGCGCTGCCGCGAGCGTTTCGGCAGCAGGCGCGTGTCTGGAGTCGATCCGAGTTCGCCGCCTATGTTGATAAGCGCACGCGCAAGGTTGTCATCTCGGAGCGAGAAGCTCCCGACTTCGATGATGAACTTCAACTGCCCCACGATGGCGCGAAAATCCGACAAGATGTCGCGCAATACGCGCACGCGCTCCTACTGCGCCGGTTCATCCACCGCTCCGACTCGCGTTTCACCTTCGTCCTCGATGGGGATTCCGGACTGGCTCGGGCCTTTGTTGCGGTGTTCGCGAAGCGGGTGCAGCGAGAGAATGCCGAGGTGATCGTGGTTCAGTTCGACAAGGAGCAGACCAACGATGCCCGGAACGCGCTCGTGGCGGAAGGGCGCGCGGAACTCGAACAGGATACCGGGATCACGCCGCAGCAGTTCGACAGCATACCGACGCAATATGCCCTCGAGATCATCGATGGCGCCGTCGCCGAGCAACTGGCCGAGTGCGCGCCGGGAATGCCGTTCGCCTGGCCCTATCACACGAAATCGGAGCCGAACCGGCACATCAGGATACTGACCGACCGCGGTCAGATCGCGGTCGAGCGACAGGCGCGCCTGATGCGGCTGGCGACCCTTCGGAGCGTGGATGCCTACTTCCACAAGATCAGGAGCAACATCCGCGCGACCGCCCGCGCCGGACGCACCGCCAGCTCGAATAACCGCGCTTGGGACCGGCACTACCTCTACAACCCCGCCACCCTGTGCAAGATCATCGAGATCTACCGGTTCAAGCACAACTGGATGGGAAGCCGCGCCACGACGGAGACACCTGCGATGCGGATCGGTCTTGCCGGGGGCAAGATCTATGAGCGCGATCTGTTCAGCTAAAAGAAGCGCCGCCCGACGAGCGGACGGCGCAACATTTTAGGAAAGGGCTGGGCGAGGGGGCCCCCTTTTTTTCTGCGCGGTCGGTGGAGAGGCGCCGGGCATGGCCTCGGATCCCGCCGGATCCATGCAGGGCGCGGTTTCCCGGGACCCCGTCCTCCGCACGGAGTGCTTGCGCGGCAGCTCCGTCGGGCAGATGCTTCGGAGCGACGGCGGACCGCCGTTCCGGTCGCCCGCCGCGGAGCAACGGTCATGTCCCTGCAGATCATCGGCCCCGGTTTCGGCAGGACCGGGACGCGCTCGCTGAAGGCGGCGCTGGACCTTCTCGGCTACGGCCCGTGCCATCACATGCAAGACTCTGTTCGCCGATCCCGGCCAGCTCACCTTCTGGAAGACCCTGGCCGCCGGCGGATCCGTGAATTGGCACGAAGTCTTCGCCGGGTTCAACGCCCAGATCGACTGGCCCGGCGCGCATGTCTGGCGCGACCTGCTGGCGGCGTTTCCCGAGGCCCGGGTCGTGTTCAGCACCCGGCCGGCCGAGGAGTGGTGGGCCTCCTATTCGCGCACGGTCGGCAGGCTCCGGCAGGCCTATCCCCGGCTCCCGGTCCCCCCGGCGCGTCGCCGAAACGGGTAGTGTCCCCAGAGATGGTGTAGGAACTGGCGTCCACCTGCTTCTTCATAGCTGGTGTCGCTCGTTCACTGAGCGGCGATCATGGCCGCATCAGGGTTATCGTCGCACAGGCCTGTCAGTTTTTCCACGGGCATGTAGCGGCGGCTGACGGCCCACTCATCGTTCTGCTCCAGCATGAGCGCGCCGACGAGGCGAACGACGGCCTTGCGGTTGGGGAAGATGCCGACGACGTTGGTGCGCCGCTTGATCTCCTTGTTGACGCGCTCCAGCGGGTTGGTGCTGTGGAGCTTCGAGCGCAGGCTCTCGTCGAAGGCCATGTAGGCGAGGACGTCGTGATCGGCCGCGTCCATCAGTTCGGCGACGTCGCGGAACCGGTCACGAAGGTTGTCTGCGACCTCGCGCCACCGGGCATGGGCCTGGTCCCGGTCCTTCTCGGCGAAGACGGTCTTCACCACCGCGCTGACCACCGGCTTGTTGGTCTTGCTCACGCGGGCCAGAAGGTTGCGCTGAAAATGCACCCGGCAGCGCTGCCATCCGGCGTCCAGGACCTTGCTTGCAGCGGCCTTGAGGCCCTCGTGCGCATCGCTGATTACCATCTGCACGCCACGCAGGCCGCGGCGGGTCAGCGAACGCAGGAAGTCGGCCCAGAAGGCCTCGGCTTCGGACGGCATGACGGTGATGCCGAGTATCTCACGCCGCCCGTCGGTGTTGACCGCGACGGCCACTATCACCGCCATGGAGACGATCCGTCCGCCTTCGCGCAACTTCACGTAGGTGGCGTCGAGCCACAGGAAGGGCCAATCGCCCTCCAGCGGCCGGTTCAGGAACGCCTGCACCCGCTCGTCGATCTCTTCGCAGAGCCGCGAGACCTGGCTTTTCGAGGTGCCCGTCAGCCCCATGGCGCGCACCAGGTCGTCCGCCGCTCGAGTGGAGACACCGTGGATGTAGGCTTCCTGCACCACCGCCATCAGCGCCTTCTCGGCCGTCCGCCGCGGCTCGAGAAAGGTCGGGAAGTAACTCCCCTTCCTCAGCTTGGGAATGCTCAGCCCAATCGTCCCGGCCCGCGTATCCCATCGGCGCGGCCGGTAGCCGTTGCGCTGGTTCTCCCGGTCCGGCGTTCGCTCGCGCAGACCGGCCCCGCACACGGCGCCCACCTCGATCTCCATCAGCCGTTGCGCGGCATCCTGGATCAGCTCACGCAGGAAATCGGTGTCGTCGCTCTTGGCGATCGCCTCCGGAACGTCGATCATAGCCTCGGTCATCGTGCTCTCCTTCGTTGTCTTCGGTCGTCGAACAACCTCAGACTACGAAGACGCGCGGTGGCCGCCAGCCCGGCCACGCGCTGCGCTACGCCAAGGGCTTCGCGCGCGGCCTCCTACACCACGGAGTGGGGCACTACCCCGAAACGCTCGACACCATGAAGCAGGTGATGATCCGCCGCGGCATCGACCCGGAGATGCGCGACCATGACGCCGCCATCGCCGCGTTCGACCGCCAGCTTGCCGATGTCCGCGCCGCGGTCCCGGCCGACAGGCTGCTGGTCTTCGCCGTCGGGGACGGATGGGCGCCGCTGTGCGATTTCCTCGCCGTCCCGGTGCCGGAGACCGCCTTCCCGAGAATGAACGACGCTGGCGACTTCTGGTCGCGGTTCGGCGGAGAGCCGGCCGAGACCTGAGCGCCAGGCTCCCTGGCGAGAGGCGGCTCCGGAGCCGGCCTGCGCCCCCGGCAGACCGCATCCGAGCGATTGGCGGCAGGGCCCGCGCCCAGCCCGCGCCCATGCGGAGGTTCTCCATTTCTTCTCCGCGACACCGAGTCGTCCCTGTCGCGAACCCTTCGGGCCGGCTAGCTAGGCCGCGTGGAAAGGAGCGATTCATGAGCCTCGACGCCTTCACCCGGCCCGGCCGCTTCTGGCGCGGCAACCTGCACGGACATTCCGACCGCTCCGACGGCGAGCTCGCCCCGGAGGAGGTCTGCCGCCGCTACCGCGCCGAGGGCTACGACTTCACCGCCATCACCGACCATTTCCTCGGCCGCTTCGACTACCCGCTGACCGACACGACGCCGTTCCGAGGCGAGGGCTTCACCACGCTTCCGGGCGCCGAGCTGCATTCCGGCGCCACCCAGAACGGCGCCATCTGGCACATTCTGGCGGTCGGCCTGCCGCCCGGTTTCGCGCCGCCCGACGCGCCCGACCCCGAACCGCGCGAGGGCCAGGAGACCGGCCCCGAGATCGCCGCCCGCGCCGCCGCCGCCGGCGCCTTCGTCGCCATCGCCCATCCGCAATGGTCCGGACTGACCCTCGCGGACGGCCGGTCGCTCGCCGCCGCCCACGCCGTCGAGATCTACAACCACGGCTCGGCCACCAAGGCCGACCGCGGCGACGGCTGGCACCTTCTCGACCCGCTCCTCGCCGAGGGCCGAGCCCTCACCGCCATCGCCACCGACGATTCGCATTTCCGCGGCGCCGACCATTTCGGCGGCTGGGTGATGGTGAAGGCGGATCGGAACGCGCCGGAGCCCCTCCTCGCCGCGCTGAAGGCCGGTGCCTTCTATTCGAGCCAGGGTCCCGAATTCCGCGACATCCGCCTCAGCGGGGATCACGTCGAGATCGAGTGCTCCGCCTGCGAGACGGCGATCCTGCAGGGCCCCGGCCAGCGCTGCCCCTCCGTCCACGGCCGCTCCCTGACGCGGGTCCGGCTGCCGCTGGGCGAGTTCGCGGAGGCGCCCTGGATCCGCGTCACCATCCGCGACGCCGCCGGCCGCCGCGCCTGGTCGAACCCGTTCCGTCCCGGTCCCCGGGACCCTTCAGGCCGCGCCGGATAGCAGCGGCGAGGACAGGACGCGGTTCTTGGCGATGTAGGACCGGGCGATCTGCACCGGGTCGAAGGCGATCCCCGCGAGCGTCCGCCGCATCTCCGTCTTCAGCGCCTCGTGCGTCTCCCGGTCGCCGCCGCTGGCATTGCTGCGCTCCGGCAGGACCACCTCGCCCTCGTGGCCGAGCGCGCCGAGGAGCCGGGCGGCGCCGTCCCGCGTCGTCAGATCCTCGAGCCGCGCCTCGACGAAATCCAGCCGATCGCCATAGCGCAGGAGGTAGAAGGCCTGCCGCGCCTCCATCTCGAGGGCGTACCAGATCCCCCGCCCGACCGGCCCCATCGGCAGGAACGCGTCCGGCCGGACCATGACGTTCGGGTAGGCGGGGCTGAGATACCATTGCCATTCGAGCGTCACGTTGGTGAAGTCGCCCCGGAGCGCGTAGCTCGCGCACTGGTCGGCCAGGTCGCGGCGCAGCACGATCACCGTGGCGCGCTCGCCGGGCGTGCTCTCCGCCAGCGCCTCCACCAGCCCGCATTTCCCGAGCGTGTGGTTGGTCTCGACATGGGTCCCCTCGAGCGTCGCCAACTTGCGCGCCCAGAAGCCGCGCACATGGGCGTCCATGCCGAAGGTGTTGAACGCCCGCATCGTCCTGAGGCTCGGCATCGCCACGTCGAAATCGTCGATCCCGAGCGGCTCGTGGATCGCCTCGACCTTCAGGTTCCGCCCGAGCAGCTTGGCGAGATAGGCCGTGCCCGTCCGCCCCGCCGAGAGGGCGAAGACCGCTTTCCCGGCGGGCTTGCGGATCGGCACGATCGCCGGCGCTGCGGGCGCGGTCCGGCGGGAATAGCCGAACCGCTCCAGGACGCCCGGACACTGTTCCGCGACGATCTCCGCGGCGGCCGGGAAGCGGGCATACATGTCGGCGGGTCGGGCACCGGTCCGTGGCCTGAAATCGGCCTTGGTGCGGATGGCGGCAAAGGTCTCCCAGAGCCCCGGAACGTCGAGACCGCGGATATCCTCCTCCAGGTGCTCGTAGCGCAGGAAGCGGTCGGCTGCGAACGCCCCCTCATGGGGGGCGATGATCCCGTTCTCCGACAGGACGGCCCGACAGGTGCTGACGAACTGGCCGAAATCGAGCCCCATCCGCGGGCCGCCCTCCCAGAAATAGCGCGAGATCGCGACGTCATGGGGGTCGCGCACGATGCTGAGCCTGGTGTAGCTCTCCCAGATCCCGCGCGGGATCATCCGCCGCGCCGCCGCCGCCGAGATATGGTTGTAGAACCGCCCCGCGCTCCGGGATCCGTCCGGCCAGCCGGGCCGGTCGTGGTTCTGCGCGCCGGGAAAGCCCTTCGCCGCCCGGATCTCCTCGTCGGAGGGCGAGATCGGCGTGATCACGCAATCGGGCCCGCAGAAGCGCGACAGGGCGATCTCGAAGGAGGTGCCGCCGACCTTCTTGGTCTTCAGGAAGATCAGTTTCAGCGGATGGCAGACGATCATTCCGAATCCTCCGGACCGACGAGAAGCGGGACGTCGAAATCCCCCGGCGCCCCCCCGCCGAGATGCTTGTCGAAGGCCATGTCGAACGCGCGCTCCAGATGCCGGGCGAAGCGCGCGGTGTCGAAGAGCGGCGCATTCCTCCGCGCGGAGACGAGATGCTCCTTCAGCGCCGCGAGCCGCCCGGGATCCCGCGCGAGGTCCAGCGCGATCCGCTCGTAGTCGGCCTCGTCCCTTGCGACGAGCTCGGGCAGGCCGACGGCATGCAGAAGGCTCGCCGCGACCCGCGCCGCGAATTGCCGGCCCGGCAGCGTCACCACCGGCAATCCGCCCCACAGCGCGTCGCTGCAGGTGGTGTGGGCATTGATGATGAAGGTGTCGAGGAACAGGTCCGCCGCACCGTGCCGCGCCAGGTGCGCCGCCTGACTGGCCCGGTCCGCGAAGACCAGCCGGGCGCCGGAGATGCCGCGCCGCTCCGCCTCGGCCCGGAGGTTGTCCTCGGCCCAATCGTTGGATCTCGAGCAGCCAGAGGACGCTGCCCTCGACCCGGTCGAGAAGCCGCATCCAGATGTCGAACTCGCGCGGCGTGATCTTGTAGGTGGCGTTGAAGCAGCAGAAGACGAACCCGTCCTCGGGCAGGCCGTATTCCGCGCGCGCCAGCGCGACCCCCGGAACCTGCCGGGAAGAGTCGTTCACCTGATAGGTGTCGGGCATGTAGATTAGGTTCTCGCTGAACCCGATCCGCTGCGTCTCGGGAACCGTGACCCGATCGACGATGGCGTAGTCGAAGCACTCGTGCCCCATGGTTCCGGGCCAGCCCAGCCAGGAGATCTGCACCGGCGCGAGGCGGTGCGCGAAGAGGGCGGAGCGGCTTCCTTCCGTGTAGCCCTTCAGGTCGATCGCGATGTCGATCCCGTCGGCGCGGGCCATCTCGGCCAGTTCGGAATCCGTGGTCTTGCGCACGTCCCGGAAATGCTCGGCCGCATCGACGAGCCGCTGCCGCACCGGCCGGTCGCATTCCGGGCCGTAGGAATAGACGAAGATCTCGAACCGGTCCCGGTCGTGGATCTCGAACAGGCCGCCCATGAGGACCATCGTCGCGTGATCCTCGAAATCCGACGAGAAATAGCCGATGCGGAGACGTCGGGGCCGCTCCGTCGCCGGGGCGGGGGACGGTCCGGCGACCTGCGGGAACCCCGCCGCAGAGGCGCGTTCCGCGTGCCCGAGCTGCAGGATCGGATCGTCGACCAGACTGAGAACGGGGCCCGGATTGATCGCGCGCCTCTGCCGGCCGATCCGGGCCGCCTTCCGCGGCTGGGCCTCGAATTCCCGCCAATCCGCGATCTGTCCCCGCGCCTTGAGGATGTTCAGGGTGGCGAGGTCGTCGGAGTCGTGGTCCGGGACGCGCTCGAACCAGGCGATGGCCTCCGGATAGCGTCCGGCCGAATTGGCGATCTCCCCGCCGAGCGCGAAATCCTCCTCCCGCCCGGGCCATCTGCCGGTCAGATCCTCGACCAGATCGAGCGCCTCCCCGTAGCGCTTCAGCTTGGAGAGCGTGACGGCGACGTCGCTCACCGCCCCGGGGTTGTCCGGGTCGAGATCGACGACCCGCCGGAAGGCTTCGAGCGCGACGTCGTGGCAGGCGATCTCCGCGTAGAGGGAGGCGAGCTGCTTCTGCGCGGCGAGATGCCGGGGATCGCGCTCGAGCGCCATTTCGAGCAGGGCGATCGCCTCCGTCCCGGCGCCCTGGAGCTTGCGCGCGGCGGCGAGGCCGATCAGGGGGGCGGAAACCGCCGGATCAAGCGTCACGGCCCGCTTGAAACAGGGCTCCGAGGCCGCCGGATCGTCGAATTTCAGGCACATCGTGCCCAGAATGTTCCACAGGTAAACCGATTTCGGATGGGTCCCGACCAGCTCCTTCGCCGTGGCGAAGGCGTCCGCGTACTGTCCGGCGGCGACCAGTCCGGAGATCCGCTGCTGGTCCGCCGGATCGGGCTCGTTGGCTGTCCGGATCTGCTCGCGCAGGCGCTTCATCGCCTGTTGCGCGCGGGCATTCGACGGGTGCTGCTCGAGGATCTCCGCCAGCGCCGCTTCCGCGCCGTCGACATTTCCCGATTTGACGAGCGACTGGGCCTTTCTGACCCGCATTTCAATCGACAAGGCTTCGGACCCTCATTCCCTGTTGCACCGGATGCCGACCGGGCACCGAAGGCGATCCCGGACCGCGACCGGGATAGGTCCATTTCCTTTCGATTGGCTGAATGGCGGGCCGGCAGGGCGCGGGCTACCCTTGCCCGCCCCGCGGAGCGCCGCTAGGCCTTCGTGGCCGTTCCGGACTCCGACGGGATTCCGACGGAAATCCGACAGGAATCCGACACTCCGATTCAGCCCGACTTCGCCTGCCGCTTGCGCTCGTGCGGATCGAGGAACCGCTTGCGCAGCCGGATCGCGTTCGGCGTCACCTCGACCAGCTCGTCGTCGTCGATATAGGCGATCGCCTCCTCGAGCGAGAGCCGGACGGGCGTCGTCAGCCGCACCGCCTCGTCCGTGCCCGAAGCGCGAACATTCGTTAGTTTCTTGCCCTTCAGCGGGTTCACTTCCAGGTCGTTCTCGCGCGAATGCTCGCCGATGATCATGCCGACATAGACCTCCTCCTGCGACCCGATGAAGAATTTTCCCCGGTCCTCGAGGTTGAACAGCGCATAGGCCACCGACTGGCCGTTCTCCATCGAGATCAGCACACCCTGCCGGCGGCCGGGAATCGGTCCCTTGTGGGGCGCCCAGCCGTGGAACACCCGATTGAGAACGCCCGTCCCCCGCGTGTCGGTCAGGAATTCGCCGTGATATCCGATCAATCCACGGGAGGGGACATGCGCCACGATCCGCGTCTTGCCCGCGCCCGCCGGGCGCATCTCCACCAGGTCGCCCTTGCGCGGCCCGGTCAGCTTCTCGATCACCGCGCCCGAATAAACGTCGTCGACGTCGATCGTGGCTTCCTCGACCGGCTCGTGCGGCCGCCCGTCCACGTCCCGCATTAGCACCTGCGGCCGCGAGATCGAGAGCTCGAACCCCTCCCGGCGCATGTTCTCGATCAGCACCCCCATCTGCAATTCGCCCCGGCCCGCGACCTCGAACGCCTCGCCGCCGGGCGTGTCGGTCACCCGGATCGCGACGTTCTGCTCGGCCTCCTTCATCAGCCGCTCGCGGATCACGCGGGACTGCACCTTCTTGCCATCGCGCCCCGCGAGCGGACTGTCGTTGATCCCGAACGTCACCGAGATCGTCGGCGGATCGATGGGTTGCGAGGGCAGGGGATCCTCGACGGCCAGCGCGCAGATGGTGTCGGCCACGGTCGCCTTCTGCATCCCCGACAGGGTGACGATGTCACCGGCCACCGCCTCGTCGATGTCGTCGTAGCCGAGGCCGCGGAACGCCTGGATGCGGCTGACGCGGAACTGCTCGATCTTCTGTCCCTGCCGCGAGAGAGCCTGCACCGTCGCACCGGGCTTCAGCCGGCCCGACTCGATCCGGCCCGTCAGCAGCCGCCCGAGGAACGGATCGGCCGAGAGCGTGGTCGCCAGCATCCGGAAATCGTCGTCCTGGCGCTTCTGCTGCTTCGGCGGCGGCACGTGCCGCACCACGAGATTGAACAACGCCGCGAGATCCTTCCGCGGCCCGCCCAGTTCCGCATCCGCCCAGCCCGACCGGCCAGAGGCGTAGAGATGTGGGAAGTCGAGCTGGTCCTCCTCGGCGTCGAGATTGGCGAAGAGATCGAAGACCTCGTTCAGCGCGCGGTCCGGCTCCGCGTCCGGCTTGTCGACCTTGTTCAGCACCACGATCGGGCGCAGGCCGAGGGCGAGCGCCTTTGACGTCACGAACTTCGTCTGCGGCATCGGCCCCTCCGCCGCGTCGACGAGGAGCACCACGCCGTCCACCATTGACAGGATACGTTCCACCTCGCCGCCGAAATCGGCATGGCCGGGCGTGTCCACGATGTTGATTTGCGCGCCCTTCCAGATCAGGGAGGTGTTCTTGGCCAGGATCGTGATACCCCGCTCGCGCTCCAGGTCGTTGGAATCCATAGCCCGTTCGGCGACCTGCTGGTTCTCGCGGAACGCGCCCGACTGCTTCAGGAGCTCGTCCACCAGCGTGGTCTTGCCGTGATCCACGTGGGCGATGATGGCGATGTTGCGCAGGTCCATGGGGCGTCCTTCGGAGGTCCGGCGCGGCTTATCCCGGTCCCCTCCGGATGGAAAGCCGCGAATGGCTCACATGAGGAGGATTGGATCAAGCAGAACTTTTCAGCCCATTGGTTTCCCCCCTTATCGTTTCGGATCTCGGGTCCGGCCCCCTGATGGAACGCGTGTCGAGGACCTGCGCGCTCAAGCTCACATACGGTCGCCGGTGAGACCGGCTGCACCATCATCCCGCATCCTGCGGTCGGGGCTCGGGAAGACGGGACCATTCTTAACTACGGCTGTTTCGGGCCATGCCATTCGCCGGTCCGTCCGCCCGGATCCGCCGGGGCTGATCAGGCCCCGGTGGAACGCTGGAAGTTGCTGATCTTCGAGGTGGCGGTCACACGGTCTTCATGGCCGCCCCCTCGATCACGACGCCGCTGGTCACGTATTTCCATAAGGCAACGAGCAGTTTCCGCGCCAGAGCCACGATCGTGACTTTCTTCGCACGCGCGCCAAGCTGGCGGACCCTGTCGTGGAACCACCGGGCGAGCGCCGATCCCGGCTGGTGTCTCAGCCGAGGTATGCGCGAAATTTGGTGACGCGTGATCAGGCGGCGGTTTGAAGGTGTCGCAGACCATCGCGGAACTCAACCCCAGCAATGACCTCTGGAAGGCGGTTCCGGCCGTCGAGCTTGCGCCATTTCTTCTGCGCCGACATCATCAATCTGAAGGCCATGGCGAGCCCGGTCTTGCGGCTCAGGCTGCCTTTGGTTCGCCTGGTGCGGTGCCGGACGGTGGCGAATGTGCTCTCGATCGGGTTCGACGTGCGGATGTGTTTCCAGTGCTCGGCCGGGAAATCATAGAAGGTCAGAAGCACGTCGCGGTCCTTGACCAGCTTGGCAACCGCCTTGTCCCATTTCACCCCGTAGGTTTCGACGAAGAAATCGAAGGCGCTCTCGGCATCGGCGCGGGTCTCGGCCTGCCAGATGTCGTGCAGGTGCCCCTTTGCCTTTGACTGCACAGACTTGGGCAGCGCATTCAGCACGTTCATGGTCTTGTGAACCCGGCAGCGTTGTTCCTTTGTCGTGGGGAACACCTCGCGCAGGGCCGTCCAGAAGCCAGGAGCGCCGTCGCCGACGGCCAGTTTCGGATCCTGTTTCAGGCCGCGGCGCTTGAGATCGAGCAGCACCGCGCGCCAGTTCTCGGCGCTTTCGCGGAAGCCGTCGGTCATGGCCAGCAGCTCCTTGCGGCCGTATTCATCCGCACCGACGATCACCAGAACGCATTGTTTTTCTTCCGCCATGCGCGGCTTGAAGTAGACGCCGTCCGCCCGGATGTAGAGGAACCGCCGCGTGCCGAGGTCGCGCTTTTCCCAAGCCTCATACTCGACCCACCAATCCGCCTTGAGCCGGGTGATCGTCTTTGCGGACAGACCCTTGGCGTTCGAGCCCGGCAATGCTTCCAGCGCCTCGCTGAAATCGCCCGTCGACACGCCCTTGAGGTAGAGCCAAGGCAACAGCTGCTCGACCGATTTCGTCTTGCGCAGGTAGCGCGGCAGGATGCTGGGCGTGAAGGTGATCCTGGTCGCGCCGGGCCTGCGATCCCGCACACGAGGCACCTTCACCGGCACTGGCCCGACGCCGGTCAAAATCTCACGCTCCGGCAAGTGACCGTGCCGGACCAATCTGGCACGTCCGTCATCCAGCTTGTCCGAAGCGAACGCGGCCAACAGCGCGGCCAGTTCCGCCTCAAACGCCTGTTCGAGCAGCTTGCGCGCCCCATTCCGGATGAGATCAGTCAAAGGGTCCGGTGAAAATCCCGATGGATCGGGCAGCGTGGCGATGGTAGTCTCCGACATGTGGCATATCCCTTTCTCGGCAGAGAATTGACGGCGCTTCGACACCGCCATGATATGCCGCCCCTCAGGGCATCACCAACTTTCGCGCGTTTCTCGTCTCAGCCAGAGCCAGGCCATTTCCACGCAGATGGCGCGCAGGCGGGGATTGCCCGCCTTGGAGACCCCCTGTTCGTGGTTGATCGTGCCGCTCTTCCACGGCGTGGGTGCAAGTCCGGCATAGGCCGCAACCTGGCGCCTGTTCTCGAATGTCCGGAACAGCCCTTCGGACCACAGGGCGCCGGCAAAGCCCGGGCCGATGCCCTTGAGCTCGAGTAGCATTCGCACCGGGGCCGGCGCCGAGCCGGTGATCTGGGCCTCGGCAAGGAGCGCATCGCGTTCCGCCTTCACGGTCTCGATCTGTCGATTCAGGAGCTCGATGATCTCCAGCTCGCGCAGGACCAGCGCCTTGAGGTGGGGTGGCAGGGGGCGCCCGTCTCCGGTGCGCAGCTCTTCCAGCCGGTCTCGGCGGTCCTTGTTTCGAGGCTCATAACCTCCGATGCCCTGTGCGAAGAGCACCCCCTTTACCCGGTTCACGTGCCGGATGCGTTCTCCGATCAGGCTCTTTA
>CAVZOA010000039.1:0-85683 GCA_963776705.1 uncultured Alphaproteobacteria bacterium | reverse complement strand
GCAGACGACCCCGATGGCGCAGCCGGGGACTCGGCTTGGCGGGCTGCTCGCGCGCAAGCCGGGCATGCTGGTGCGGGTGGCGCTGGCGAACGAATTGGCGCGGATCGTCTGGGCGCTCATGGCTCGCGGCGGCGTCTACAAGGCTCCGGTCGCGGCGGCGTAGCTCGTCCGCGGTCGGGAAACGTCGGAGCGTAAGAGGGCACGGAGCGGTATGGCGCAGCGATCGTGAGACGGGATCGGGACACCCAGGGTGCAACAACGTGCCATCGAGCACGCGGCTTTGATCTGGACCCGGTCCTCGACCACCATACGGGCCCGCGGCATGGACGGCCGCACGACGATGCCGGATACATGTCAGCACCCGACAGCGCGTCAGACCAAGCTCCGAAGATCCCTCTTGCGCATGGGGCGGATATACATATGATGCCGCGGCTTCGACGTGATCGACGCCGAAATCCTTGGTGTTCTGCACTTCCCGCCATTCATGGGTCGCGTTCGTCAGCGATCGGCTCGGGGACCACGATCGCCTCGACCAAGGCGGCTGGACGCACGCTTTGGTGGCCCCCGAAACCGAGAGGGCCCGCCCGCCGACAGCGGGAAGGCGTCAGCCGAGCAGCACCCCGCGGCGCCCGGCGAGATCGACGAAGAACTGCCAGGCGACACGGCCCGACCGGGAGCCACGGGTGGCCTGCCATTCGATCGCTTCGGAGCGGAGGTCCTCCTCGTTGATCTCTACGCCATAGGCCGCGCAATAACCACGGATCATCTCGAGATAGGCATCCTGCCTGCAGGTATGGAACCCGAGCCAGAGGCCGAACCGGTCCGACAGGGAAACCTTCTCCTCCACCGCCTCGCCGGGCTGGATCGCTGTGGATCGCTCGTTTTCGATCATGTCGCGGGCCATCAGGTGACGCCGGTTCGAGGTGGCGTAGAACAGGACGTTCTCCGGCCGCCCTGCGACACCGCCGTCGAGCACCGCCTTCAGAGACTTGTAGTGGCTGTCGTCGTGGTCGAAGGAAAGGTCGTCGCAATAGAGTACGAAGCGATACGCGGGCGCGGCGCGCAGGATTTCGAGGAGCCGGGCAACCGAGGGCAGATCCTCCCGGCCGAGTTCCACGAGCTTCAGCGGCGCCTCCTTCAGCACTTCGGCATGGACCGCCTTCACCAGCGACGACTTGCCCATTCCGCGCGCGCCCCAGAGCAGCGCGTTGTTGGCCGGGTATCCGGCGGCGAAATGGCGAGTGTTCTCGAGGAGCGTGTCCCGCGCCCTGTCGATGCCCAAGAGGAGCGAGAGGCCGACCCGGTTCACCTTCTCCACGGGACGCAGCCGGTCGGGCGCGACCTGCCAGAGGTAGGCGTCGGCGGCCGTGAAATCGGGGGCGCGGAAGGGCGGCGGCGACATGCGCTCCAGTGCCTCCGCGATTCGGGAAAGATCGTCGGTCACGGTCGCTTCGTATTTTCGTCGGGATCCTGATCTTCACCGGGGTCCGGGTCGTCCACGTCGTAGAGATCTTCGTCCGGACCGAGGATGCCCTCGGCGCGAAGCTCTTCGACGCGCTTCCGCTCGACGCGGGCGACGAGGAAGATCGAGACCTCGTAGAGACCGTAGACGACCGTGAAGAGGATGATCTGGGTGATGACATCGGGCGGCGTGACGAGAGCGGCGAGAACGAGGATTCCGACGATCGCGTATTTCCGCACATCGGCGAGACCGCGCGCGGAAACGATGCCGGCCTTGCCGAGGAGTGTGAGCAGCACGGGAAGCTGGAAGCAGAGGCCAAAGGAGACGATGAACTTGATGGTGAGATTCAGGTACTCCTGCGCCGAACCCTGGAAGACGACCGAGAGCGGCGCGCCCTCCTCGGGCGTGATCGCCTCCCCCTCGGCGCCGAATTGCTGGAAGCCGAGAAAGAAGTCGTAGGCGAGCGGCGTGACCACGTAGAAGGCGAAGGCGGCTCCCAATACGAACATGAAGGGCGAGGAGATCAGGAAGGGCAGCATCGCCCCCTTCTCCGAGCGGTAGAGCCCGGGCGCGACGAAGCGCCAGAGCTGGTGCGCGATGACCGGAAAGCTCAGGAAGAGCCCGCCCAGCATCGACACCTTGATCGCCACGAAGAAGCCCTCCTGCGGCGAGATGAAGATCAGGTCGCAATCTTGGCCGCGCTGGGCCAGCACCTGGCAGAGCGGGGCGGTGAGGAAGTTGAAGATCGGCGTCGCGACGGTGAAGCAGATCACCATGCCGGCCACGAAGGCCAGGACCGATCGGATGAGCCGGGTGCGGAGTTCGGCCAGATGCTCGATCAGCGGCGCGGAGGAATCGTCGATCTCGTCCCGATCGTCGGCCACGCTCATTCCCCCAACCCCCGCCCCGGGCCGGGCCGGTCCGCGGGCTCTGCCGCCGCGGTATCGGCCTCACGGGCCTGGGCCCGGTCGATGGCGGCCCGGATCCGGTCGGACTTCTCTTCCTGCGATTTGGCGGCCGAGCGGTCGGCCTCTGGGCCGCGCTTGTACGCCGGCCCCTTCTTCGCCGGGGCGCTCGTCGGGTTCCACTTCTCGAAGCTGTCGGCGGCCTCGTTCAGCTTGTCGAGCCCGAACTTCTTGGGATTGGAATAGCTCTTCATATCCTTGCCGATGTCGCGAACGCCGGATTCGTCGGCGGCGTCCTCCATCGCGCGCTGGAACTCGCGGGCCATGGAACGCATCTTTCCGGTGAACCGCCCCAGCGTGCGGAACATGCCCGGCAAATCCTTCGGCCCCACGACGATCAGCGCCACGATGCCGATGACCAGAAGTTCGGTCATCCCGATGTCGAACATTGGACCGGTCCTTCGACCTTGCCGCCGCCGTCAGCTCTTGTTGCTCTCCACCCGTTCGCGCTCGGCGGTGTTCGAGGCGGGGGATGCGGCGTCGGAGCCATGGACGGCCGGCGATGGTATCTCCTCCACCCGCTTGGAGGTCTGCACCTCCTCGTCATCCTTCGAACCTTCACCGACACCCTTCTTGAAGGCGGTGATCCCCTTGCCGACTTCGCCCATGAGCGACGAAATCTTGCCGCGACCGAACAGCACCAGCACGACTATGGCGATCAGCAGGAGGCCCGGCAGGCCTATGTTGTTGAGCATGGGAGTCTCCCTACCCGGCTTGACCGGCTCCTCCTTAGAGCAGACGGACCCCGAGTTGAAGAACGAAACGATCACGCTTCGGGCAGGAGTTGACAAGCGCCCCCGCGCCCCATGTCTTCTGACGCCCCGAGACCACGTTCGCTAAGGAGGCCCAGTGTCAGCCGATCCGCGAGACAGAGATCAGGCTCCCGCGGCCGGCGCCACCGGATGCGCAGCGCAGTGAGCGGCATGACGCCCTATACGGAGCGCGAGCTCCGCGCGGCTTTCGGCCGCTTCGCAACCGGGGTTACGGTGGTGACGATGCGGGCGAAAAGCGGGCCGCTCGGGATCACGGCCAATTCGTTCTCCTCAGTTTCGCTCGACCCGCCGCTCGTCCTGTGGCTGCCGGCGAAGGCCTCGTCGCGGTTCGCGCCCTTCACGACAACCGACCGCTTCGCGATCCACATCATGGGCTCCGCACAGCACACGATCTCGAACGCCTTCGTGCATGAGGGCGACATCTTCGACGACCTCAAATGGACCGAGGCCGAGGACGGCACCCCGCTGATCAACGATTGCCTCGCCAGGTTCCACTGTGCGACCCATGCCGTCCACGATGCCGGCGACCACGCCATCGTGGTCGGGCGGGTTCTCGAGGCGGTGCATCGCGAGGGCGAGCCGCTCGTCTTCCAGAGCGGGCGCTACGGCGGGTTCCAGCGGGGATGACGGCTCACCTCTCCGCTGGATCCTCACCCGGCCCGAAACGTCCCTCCACGTAGCGGATCGCCACCAGAGCGAGAGCGAGGCCGATGATGGCACTGGCGACCCCCGCAAGGAATCCCCCCGTAGCGTTGTCGACCTCGAGCACGATGAGCTTCCGGACCACAGCCAGCATGCCGATGACGATCACCGTGCGCAGCTGGGCGAGACCGTGCTCTCCCGCGACGAGTTGCCCGATCGAACGCGCCAGTTCGAGCGCGATGACAGCGGCGAGGACCCTGTCGAAGAGGGTCTGGAACTGCTCGTAGTCGAGCGGTCCGGGTCCGGGTCCGGAAACGATCGTGTTCCACAAGGTCAGGCCGAACGACCAGACCGCGAGGAGGACGACCACGATCATGCCCAGCAGTACCAGCGCCGAGATCGTCCTCTCGGCCAGGTGGTAGAAGGACAGGACCTTGTTCCCGGCATCGTGTTCCACGCGTCGGAAGGTGGGGCTCGCTCGACGAATATCAACGCGCGGTGGCGGATCGACAGCCCTTGCACCACCGAACCTCACTTCCTATGACGGCGCGCGAATTGCCGGAGTGAGCGCGGTGTCGCGTCTTGTGATGAAATTCGGCGGCACGTCGGTTGCCACGCCCGACCGGATCCGCCGGGTCGCCAAGCGCGTTGCGCGCGAGGTGGCGAACGGCTACGATATCATCGTGATCGTCTCGGCGATGGCGGGCAAGACCAACGAACTCGTCGGCTGGGTGAACGAGATCGCTCCGTTCTACGACGCCCGCGAATACGACGCCGTCGTCTCATCGGGCGAGAACGTCACCGCCGGCCTGATGGCGCTGACCCTGCAGGAGATGGAGATCCCCGCGCGCTCTTGGCAGGGATGGCAGGTGCCTCTCAGGACCACCGGCGCGCATGGCGCGGCCCGGATTGAGGAGATACCGACCGAGAACCTCGCCGGTCGCTTCGCTGACGGAATGAAGGTCGCGGTGATTGCAGGATTCCAGGGGATCAGTCCCGAGGGCCGCATCACCACCCTCGGACGCGGCGGATCGGACACGTCTGCGGTCGCCTTCGCCGCCGCCTTCGATGCGGTGCGCTGCGACATCTACACCGACGTGGACGGCGTCTACACGACCGATCCGCGGATCACCTCGAAGGCCCGCAAGCTCGACCGGATCGCCTTCGAGGAGATGCTGGAGCTAGCCTCTCTCGGCGCCAAGGTTCTCCAGACCCGCTCGGTGGAGCTCGCCATGCGCTACGGCGTGAAACTCAGGGTCCTGTCGTCTTTCGGGGAATATGACGAGGCGGCGGGGACGCTTGTCTGTGCGGAGAACGAGATCGTGGAAAGCAACGTGGTCAACGGCGTCGCCTACAGTCGCGACGAGGCGAAGCTGACGCTACTCGGAGTCGAGGACCGTCCCGGAGTCGCGGCGGCGATCTTCGGACCGCTCGCCGAGGCGGGCGTGAACGTGGACATGATCGTCCAGAACGTCTCGGAGCGCGGCAAGACGGACATGACCTTCTCCTGCCCCGTCGACCAGGTGGCCCGCGCGCGGAAGGCGATCGAGCGGTCTGGCGACGCCGGGCCGCTGGAGTTCCGCGAACTCCTCGCCGACGAGAACGTATGCAAAGTCTCCGTCGTCGGAATCGGCATGCGCAGTCATGCCGGCGTCGCGGCGCGCATGTTCGAGGCGCTGCGGGCCGAGAACGTCAATATTCAGGTCATCACCACGTCCGAGATCAAGATCTCGGTCCTGATCGAGCGCAAGTACATGGAACTAGCCGTGCAGGCACTGCACGATGCCTTCGGTCTGGAGAGCGCGGACTGAGCGGCCCACTCCCCGACCATGACAAACCCCGTCCGCAAGGCGTTGGCAGCCACGCTTTCCTTGACGGTGGCGCTCGCGTATAGCCTGCATGATGCAAAGGCTTTCCCGCGAAAATAGGTGAACCAGATGGCGGAAAGCAGTGACACGCAGAGCCGCAAGCTCCTGAGGCGTCTCCGGGACGCCCTATCGGAGAAGAGCGAGGGACAGGAGCGGCTCGACCACATAACCACGATCATCGCCCAGTCGATGCGGACTGAGGTCTGCTCGATCTATCTCTTCCGTGACCCCGAAACGCTGGAACTCTGCGCCAGCGAAGGCCTGAAGTCGGAGGCGGTGCACCAGACGCGGATGCGCCTCGGGGAGGGGCTCGTCGGGCGCGTGGCGCGGCTGGGGCGGAACATCAATTCCCCGGATGCGCCCGCAGAGCCGGGGTTCCGCTACATGCCCGAAACCGGTGAGGAGAGATTCTCTTCCTTCCTTGGCGTGCCGATCCAGCGCCTCGGCGAGCGGCTCGGCGTGCTCGTCGTGCAGTCGAAGGACAACCGCCACTACTCCGAGGACGAGATCTACGCCCTTGAGGTCGTGGCCATGGTGCTCGCCGAGATGACCGAACTCGGCGCCTTCACCGACGAGGGCGCGGCGCTCTCCGCCCGGCACCAGCAGCCGGTCCTGTTCCGAGGCACGGTCGGCCAGGAAGGCGTGGCGGAGGGCCATGTCTGGCTGCATGAGCCCCGCGTCGTCGTCACCAACCCGATCGCCGAGGATCCTGAGCGCGAGAAGGAACGCCTGACGGCCGCGATCGACGAGCTGCGCGTCACCGTCGACGACATGCTCGACGGGGCGGCGCTCACCGGCGACAAGGATCAGCGCGAGGTGCTGGAGACCTACCGGATGTTCGCCCATTCCCGCGGCTGGCTGCGCCGGATGTGCGAGGATATCGAGGCGGGCCTGTCGGCGGAGGCCGCCGTCGAGAAGGAACAGTCGAATGCCCGTGCCAAACTCCAGAACGCCGCCGACGGCTATATCCGCGAGCGGATGCACGATCTCGACGACCTGTCGCGGCGGCTCCTGCGGCTCCTGACTGGACAGGGGGCCGAGACCGGCGCGGAAATGCCCCCCGACCCGATCCTCGTCGCCCGGAACATCGGTCCGGGCGAACTTCTCGATTACGGTCGGCTCCTGAAGGGCATCGTGCTCGAAAACGGCGCGGTCGGGAGTCATGCCGCCATCGTCGCCCGGGCGCTGGCGATACCGCTTGTCATCCACGCCAAGAACGTCACCGCCGAGGCCCTGAACGGCGATCACGTGATGGTGGACGGCGAGCAGGGCAACGTCCATCTGCGCCCCGCCGAGAATATCGTCGCGGCGTTCCGGGACAAGATGGCGATGCAGGCCAAGGCGCAGGAGCGCTACAAGGACATCCGCGCCCTGCCGGCTGAGACGCTCTGCGGCCAGAGCATCGCACTGAGCATGAATGCGGGGCTCCTGGCCGATCTGCCCTCTCTGGAAGGATCCGGGGCCGAGGGGGTCGGCCTCTTCCGCACGGAGCTGCAATTCCTCGCCAATCGCTCGGTGCCACGCCGCGGAGACCTTGCGCGGCTCTATGCCGGGGTCATCGACGCCGCGAAGGGCCGGCCGGTCGTGTTCCGCACCCTCGACATCGGCTCCGACAAGGTCCTGCCCTACATGAAGCGTCCAGAGGAACCAAACCCGGCGCTCGGCTGGCGCGCGATTCGGCTTGCCCTCGATAAGAAGGGGGTGATGCGGATGCAGCTCCAGGCGCTGATCCGCGCTGCGCGGGGCGGCCCGCTCTGGGTCATGTTTCCCTTCATCGCGCAGCTAGACGAATTCCGGGCGGGGCGCGACATGGTGAAGGACGAGGTCGAGCGCGAGCGGGTGCTGGGCCACGTCCTGCCGAGCGAACTCCACGTGGGCGCCATGGTCGAGACCCCCTCCATGGCATTCGCGCCCCGCGCCTTCTACGACGAGTGCGACTTCATCTCGATCGGCGGCAACGACCTGAAGCAGTTCTTCTTTGCCGCCGACCGCGAGAACGAGCGGGTCCGGCGCCGCTACGACACGCTGAACCTGAGCTTTCTCAACATCATCCAGATGATCGTGGACCGCTCAGCCGAAAGCGCGACCCCTGTCAGCTTCTGCGGTGAGGATGCGGGCAGGCCGCTGGAGGCGATGTGCCTGGCTGCCATCGGCCTGCGCTCCCTTTCGATGCGCGCCGCCTCAATCGGCCCGGTGAAGCACCTGCTGCGGAGGGTCGATCTCGGCGAGGCCCGCACGGTGATCGAACAAGCGCGGATGGAGGGTCTCCAGGGCGTGCGCGAGCCGGTCAATGCCTGGCTCACCGAGACCCTCTCCCGCTCGTGATGGCCCCTCAGGTATCGAGGTTCTCCACCGAGAGCGCGTTCGATCGGATGAAGTCCCGCCGGGGCTCGACAACGTCGCCCATCAGCTTGGTGAAGATGTCGTCGGCCTCGGCAACGTCCTCAACCCGGACCTGCAGGAGCGAGCGCGCCTCGGGGTCGAGCGTCGTTTCCCAGAGCTGGTCGGGGTTCATCTCGCCCAGTCCCTTGTAACGCTGGAGGGTCAGACCGCGCTCGCCCTCGTCGGTGATGGCGTCGAGCAGATCGAGCGGGCCGTGGATGACCTGCTCGCGCTCCTTGCGCACGAGGTGGGCCGGATCGACATAGACTCCCTGCAGGGCGCCCGTCTGCTCGCCGAGGCGGCGCGCCTCCCCGGACCGCAGGATGGCGCCGTCGAGCGTGCGGATCTCCTCGACGCCGCGCAGCACGCGGGCGAGGCGGATGCCGTGGTCCTGGGTGATGCGGCCCTTCCAGCCGGTCTCGTATTCGGCTGCGATCTGGTCGAGCCGTTCCGCCACCGCGTCGGCCACGCCCTGCAGATCCCGTTCCACCTCTCCCGGCGAGAAAGCCCCGGCAATGGCGGCCTGTTCGAGGATACGTGTCTGGTAATGGTTGGGGAATTGCTGAAGGATCCGGCGCACGGTGCGCGCCTCCTCCACCACCCGAAGCAAGTCGTTGCCGGCGATCTCCGACCCGTCGGTCAGGCGCAGGACTGCGCCCTCCACTCCCTGCTGGATCAGGTAATCCTCGAGGCTCGCCTCGTCCTTCAGATAGACCTCGGACTTGCCGCGCATCACCTTGTAGAGCGGTGGCTGGGCGATGTAGAGGTACCCCCCCTCGATCAGCTCCGGCATCTGCCGAAAGAAGAAGGTCAGGAGCAGCGTGCGGATATGCGCGCCGTCCACGTCCGCGTCGGTCATGATGATGATCTTGTGGTAGCGCAGTTTCGAGATGTCGAACTCGTCGCGCCCGATTCCCGTCCCGAAGGCGGTGATAAGTGTGCCGATCTCGTTGGATCCCAGCATCCGGTCGAAGCGGGCACGTTCCACGTTAAGGATCTTGCCGCGGATCGGCAGGACGGCCTGGTTGAACCGGGCGCGGCCCTGCTTGGCCGAGCCGCCGGCACTGTCGCCCTCGACGATGAAGACCTCGCGCTGGGCGGGGTCTTTAACCTGGCAATCGGCCAGCTTGCCGGGCAGGTTGGCCACGTCGAGCGACGATTTCTTCCGCGTCATCTCGCGCGCCTTGCGCGCGGCCTCCCGCGCCAGCGCGGCCTCGACGATCTTGGTCACGATCTGGCGCGCCTCGTTCGGGTTCTCCTCGAACCACTCAGCCAGCTTGTCATTCATCAGCCCCTCGACCGCGGGCCGCACCTCAGAGGAAACGAGCTTGTCCTTGGTCTGCGACGAGAATTTGGGGTCGGGCACCTTCGCCGACAGGACCGCGGTCAATCCCTCGCGCGCATCGTCGCCGGTAAAGTTCACCTTCTCCTTCCGGGCGATGCCGGACTGGCCGGCATAGAGGTTGAGCGTGCGCGTGAGCGCGCCGCGGAAGCCCGCGAGATGGGTGCCGCCGTCGCGCTGGGGGATGTTGTTGGTGAAGGGCAGCACCATCTCGTTGTAGCTGTCGTTCCACCACATCGCGACCTCGACGGAGATGCCGTCGCGCTCGCCCGAAAAGAAGATCGGCTCGGCGATCATCGGGCTCTTGGAGCGGTCGAGATACTTCACGAATTCCCGAACGCCGCCTTCGTAGCAGAGATCGGTCTCCACCGGCTCGCCGTGCCGCTCGTCGCGGATGACGATGCGCACGCCAGAATTGAGGAAGGCGAGTTCGCGGAGCCGTGTCTCCAGCGTCTTGAAGCTGTAGTCGAGGTCGGAGAACGTGCCGGTCGAGGCAAGGAAGCGCACCTCGGTCCCCTGCTCGCCCGCCGCATCGCCCACGATCTCCAGATGCTTCACCGTCTCGCCGTGCTCGAAGCGCGCATGGTGCTCCTTGCCCTCGCGCCAGATGCGCAGGTCCAGCCAGTCAGAGAGCGCGTTGACGACCGACACCCCCACGCCGTGGAGGCCGCCGGACACCTTGTAGCTGTTCTGGTCGAACTTTCCGCCCGCGTGGAGCTGGGTCATGATGACCTCGGCCGCCGAGACGCCCTCGCCTTCGTGCAACCCCACGGGGATCCCTCGCCCGTTGTCGCGCACCGAGACGCTGTCGTCGGAATGGAGGGTGACGGTCACGCGGTCGGCATGGCCGGCGAGCGCCTCGTCGATGCCGTTGTCCACCACCTCGTAGACCATATGGTGCAGGCCGGAGCCGTCGTCGGTGTCGCCTATATACATGCCCGGACGTTTCCGGACCGCCTCCAAGCCCTTGAGGACCTTGATGGAATCGGCACCGTACTCGTCCCGGTGAAGTGCGCTTTCGGTCATGTCGGCCTGTCGTCTCGGTTGCTGCCGCTGTCTACTTGCTTTCGCGGCGCTTGTCACGCCGATGCACAAGATTTGGTGTCAAAGGAACGGGATCGCCGCGCCGACCGCAAGAAGCAGGCAACCGGCAGCGATATTGGTCCGCCGGACTGCCCGCGGCGAGGAGAGAAACCGGCGCATCCGCCCCACCCCGGCGGAGAGGAGGAGGTTGCCAAGCAGCGGGACCCCCGCCGAGAGCGAACAGATGGCGGCGATGTCGGCGCCGGTCAGGGCCCGGAGATCGAAGAAGCCAGGCAGCATCCCGGCATAGAACAGGATCGCCTTGGGGTTGCCGAGGATGACGGCGAGTCCGGCGGTGAAGCCCGCGAGCCGACCCGGACGGGTCAGCCGACCGTCCCGTGCGACGGGGTCGTTCCGGTGGCGCAGGATCGTCGCACCCATGCCGAGGAAGACCAGGCAGGCGAGCCATTTCAGGGCCGTGAGGAACCCGCCATAGATCGAGACCGCCCAGGAGACGCCGAGGATGGCGAGGAGCGGCCAGAGCACGTCTCCCACGACCACGCCGAGCGCCAGCGGCCATGCCGACCCGAACCCGCCCGACAGCGCGCGGGCAAGGAGCGCCAGCCAGACCGGTCCCGGGGTGAGGAACAGGGCCAGAAGCCCGGCGGCGTAGAGCGAAAGGTCGAGCGCGGAGAGTGTCACGCGCGAGCGAAACCCCGCTTCCGCGGCGATTGCAAGATCAGGGTAGCTCGATGCGGCTTTCGCCGTCCGTCTCCTCCACCCGAAGGCACAGGGTGCACGTCCCGAGATCGGCGAAGAGGTCCGCGCCGGTGCCGGTCATCCAGGCCTGCGCGCCCAGCGCCGCGATCTCCTCGTAGAGCGCTGCGCGGCGCGCGGCGTCGAGATGGGCCGCGACCTCGTCGAGGATCAGAATCGGCGCAGAGCCGATCTCGGCGCGGAGCGCGCGGGCGTTGGCGAGGACGAGGGAGATCAGGAGCGCCTTCTGCTCGCCGGTGGAGCATTGCGCCGCAGGCACCCCCTTGGCCCGGTAGGTCGCTGCGAGATCGGTCCGGTGCGGCCCGATCAGCGTGCGCCCGGCCGCCATGTCGCGGGCGCGGTTCGCCTCCAGCGCCTCTGACGAAAGCGGCCCGGCATCGTCGGGTTCCGTCGATTACCAGGTCGGAGACCGGGAAGAACGTCGCGGTGTCGGACTGGGCGGCGGCGATCCTCGTGAGCGTGACCTCGCGTCCCGCCACGATGTCGGCGCCCGCCTCCGCCATCCGCGCTTCCAGCGCCCGATACCAGCCCGGATCGCGGACCTGGTCCTTCAGGAGCCGGTTGCGCTCCCGCATGGCCTTCTCGTAGGCGAGCGAGGACTCGGCATGGCACGGCAGGAAACTCATGGTCATGCGGTCGAGGAAGCGCCGGCGGCCCTCCGCTCCCTCGATCCAGAGCCGGTCCATCGACGGCACGATCCAGAGCACGCGGGCGATCCGTCCAAGCGCGGACTGGGACGCGACCTTGCCGTCGATCCGCACCTGTCGGCCCTCGGCGGGCTCGGCACGCAGGTCGATCTCGTGCGCCTCGGTGTCATCGGCGATCTCCGCGCCGATGCGCCAGCCGATGGCATCGGGCCGCCGCATTAACTCGTCCGCCGCGGCGCGCCGGAGGCCGCGCCCCGGAGAGAGGAGCGAGACGGCTTCGACGAGATTCGTCTTGCCGGCCCCGTTCGGCCCGAAGATCGCGACCGGGCGCCCGCCCGTCTCCACGACTGTCCGGCGGTGGGATCGGAAATGCGACAGGTCGAGGCGGGTCAGTTTCATCCCGCCGCTCCTTCATCTTTTCCGAGATACTCCGGGGAAGGCGCCGTGCAGCCGCGGCGGGGGCAGCGACCCTTCACACCCGCATCGGCATCACGACGTAGACTGCGGTAGTGTCGGTGCCTTCGCGCATGAGCGTGGGATCGCCCGACGAATTGAACAGGAATACCGCGTTCTCCCGATCGACCTGGCTCGCGATCTCGAGAAGATACTTGGCGTTGAAGCCGATCTCGAGCTTCTCATCGGAATAGGCGACGACGAGTTCCTCCTCGGCATTTCCCGCATCGGGCGCATTCACCGATAGGACGAGCCGGTCGTCTTCGATCTGCATCTTCACGGCGCGGCTGCGCTCGCTCGACACGGTCGCCACCCGGTCCACCGCCTTGGCGAAATCCGCAGCGTCGACCTCCAGCCGACGCTGGTTGTTCGTGGGGATGACCCGTGTGTAATCCGGAAAGGTGCCGTCGATCACCTTCGAGGTGAGCGTTATCTCCGGCGTCGCGAAGCGGACCTTGGTCTCGCTCACGGACACGGAGATCTCGGTCTCGTCGTCCTCGAGGAGCTTGCGGAGTTCGCCTACAGCCTTTCGCGGCACGATGACGCCCGGCATCTCCGCCGCGCCATCCGGCAGGCCGGTATCGATCCGCGCCAGCCGGTGGCCGTCCGTCGCCACGCAACGCAGCACGCGGCCCTCCTCCGCCTCGGCCACGTGCATATAGACGCCATTCAGGTAGTAGCGGGTCTCTTCCGTCGAGATCGCGAACCGCGACTTGTCGAAGAGGCGGCGCAGGACCGGGGCGGGCGCCGCGAAGCTCGATCCGTACTCCCCGGAGGCCATGACCGGAAAGTCCTGCTTCGGCAGCGTCGCCAGGGCGAAGGTCGAGCGCCCCGCCTCCACGCTCAACCGGCCCGAGGCGCCGTCGTCGGCAAGGCTTACCAGCGCCCCGTCGGGCAGCTTGCGGACGATCTCGTGGAACATCACGGCATTGACCGTCGTCGCCCCCCCGCGCTCGACCTTGGCAGGCGCGCGGTCTACCACCTCGATGTCGAGATCGGTGGCGCGAAAACGCACCTCGTCGCCATCGGCCTCGATCAGCACGTTGGCGAGGATCGGAATCGTGTTCCGGCGCTCGACCACCGACTGCGCCCGGGCCACGGCTCTGAGAAGCGCCGCCCGTTCGATGCTGATCTTCATTCTGTCCTCCATCGGAACTCCGGGGAAGGTCACGCTAGACTCTTTGCCGGTCCGCGCAATCCCAATCGGCGGCAAAGGCTCCCGGCGATCGCGCCACGAAAGGTGGTCGGGTCAGCCGAGCCGAAGGGCCCGGCGCAGGAGCTCCAGATCCTCGGCGATGCCGGCATCGGTTCCGGAGAGCTGAGTGATCTTGCGGATGCCGTACATGATCGTCGTATGGTCGCGACCGCCGAACTTCCGCGCGATTTCCGGCAGCGACCGTTCGGTGAGCTCCTTGGCGAGGAACATGGCGACCTGCCGCGGCCTCGCGAATTCGCGATTCCGCTTCGGCCCGACGAGATCAGCGAGCCGGATATGGTAGTGATCGGCCACCTTGCGCTGGATGTCGTCGATGGACGCCTTCCGGTCGGCCGTCTTCAGCATGTCGCGCAGGTATTCCTGCGCCATCTCCAGATCGACCTCGCGGCCGAGGAACGAGGAATGGGCGTAGAGGCGGGTCAGGGCCCCCTCTAGCTCACGGACGTTCGAGGTGATGCGGTGGGCGAGGAACTCGGCCACGCCTTCGCCGATCTCCGAGCCAGGAAACTGCTCGGCGAAGAGTTCCATCTTCTTCTGCAGGATTCCGAGACGGAGCTCGTAGCTCGTCGGGTGGATGTCGACGACAAGGCCGGAATTCAGGCGGCTGACGATGCGACGTTCGAGCCCGTCGATGTCGCCCGGCGCGGTATCGGCCGACAGGACGATCTGCTTCTTCTGCTCGATCAGCGCGTTGAAGGTATGGAAGAACTCCTCCTGGGTGGAATCCTTGCCGGCGATGAACTTCACGTCGTCGATCATCAGCACGTCGACCGTGCGGAACATCGACTTGAAGCCCAGCATGTCCTTTTCGCGAAGCGCCTGCACGAAGCGGTACATGAAGCGCTCCGCCGAGAGGTAGAGGACGCGGGCGCTTGGATTGCGGGCCCGGACCTCCCAGGCGATCGCATGCATGAGGTGGGTCTTGCCCAGCCCGACCCCGCCATAAAGGAACAGCGGGTTGAAGGTGACCTGGCCGCCCTCGGCGACGCGACGGGCGGCGGCGTGGGCGAGCTCGTTCGGCTTGCCCACGACGAAGGTGTCGAAGGTCTGGTTCGGGTCGAGCTGCTGGCCCGCGGCGAAGACCGAGCGCTCCCCGGCACGCTCGCGGGTCGGCTCCGGGGTCGGCGCCGAATCCCCCGGCGTCAGGAGGCGCGGTCCGGGGCTCGCGGCATCGTTCGCGGGCTTGCGGACGACGAAGGCGAGCCGGCGCACCTCGTGGCCCTCGGCGGAGACCCCGCTCATGATCGCGTCTCCGAAGTAGCGGTCGACCCAGTTGCCCATGAAATGGGATTGCACCGCGAAGGTGAGCACGCCGTCGCTCAGATCCTCGAACGCCAGAGGCTCGATCCACGTGACGAAGTTGTTGTGCCCCACCTTCTTTCTCAGCGCCTGTCTTACCTTGCCCCAGGTTTCGTCCGTCATCTTGTTTCCACCACGCCTGCGTTTCCATGCTCCCCGGTTCGCCGGGGCCACGACCCGCCGGAGCGGCGACCGGTGCCGGCATCGGACAACAGGGCGTCGCCCCGGCCGAAAACCGGGTCGGTCGCGTCCTGTGCCGACGCAGCGTTCCGAAACAGGCCGCACCGTCGGGATGGCAGTCCCGGCGCACGCGGCGAGCGGTCGTTCTGGACAGGAAGGCGTCCGGTGGCCCTGTTTTCCCGTTTTGCGTGTCCGACCTTTGTTCCGAACCGCGACGATCTCGTGTCGTCCCCAGGGTCTTCTCGAACGGTCCTTGTCCCCCCGTGAATCGCAGTCTGAACCTAGCAACGCGGTCCCGCGCTCCGCAACAGATCAAAGTCGTTGACACCCAATGTCCGCCGAAGAATTTCCTCCGCCCGGATTCGCGGCGGGGGACCTGCGCTTAACTCATTGAAAAACAAAAGCGCGCCGAAAACGGCGCGCTGTTAACCTTTTAAAATCAGATGGTTTGCTATCCAATAGCCTTCACCCTGTGGGCCAGCCGGGACATTTTTCGCGACGCTGTGTTCTTGTGGAACACCCCCTTCGTGACCCCGCGCTTGAGCTCCGGCTGAGCGATCCTGAGGGCTTCCCGAGCAGCGTTTTGGTCCCCGGAAGCAATGGCTTCCTCGACCTTGCGAAGGTGGGTCCGGATGCGCGAACGGCGCGCCTTGTTGACCTCGAACCGACTGGCATTCTGGCGCGCGCGCTTCTTCGACTGGGGGGTATTGGCCATGGATCTCGTCCTTTCGTCGCATGTTCAATTCAACCAGCGCGGGAAAACCTTGGCCGGGTTCGGGAACCGGTACATCTGGCCGAGCGGGCCTCACGCGCCTGTAGCGGGCCCCTCTACACGAGATGCGCGCCGCTGTGAAGGTCGGTAGTGGAAAGCGCGTCAACGGTCGCGGAACTGCGCCTCGCGCTTCTCGAGGAAAGCGCTCATGCCTTCCTTCTGGTCTTCGCTGGCGAACATGGAATGGAACAGCCGCCGCTCGTGCAGAAGCCCTTCGGCGAGCGTCGTCTCGTAGGAGCGGCCAACCGATTCCTTCGCCGCCATGACTGCGATCTGGCTCTTCTCTGCGATCTTCTGCGCCGCGGCCATCGCCTCGTCCATCAGCTTCTTGACCGGGACGACGCGGCTGACGAGACCGGAGCGTTCGGCCTCGTCGGCATCCATGAAGCGACCCGTCAGGTGCATCTCCATCGCCTTCGCCTTGCCGACGATGCGGGTCAGCCGCTGGGTACCGCCCATGCCGGCGATGATGCCGAGATTGGTCTCCGGCTGGCCGAACTTGGCGCTGTCGGCGGCAATGATGAAGTCGCACATCATGGCGAGCTCGCATCCGCCCCCGAGCGCATATCCCGATACCGCCGCGATGATCGGCTTGCGGCAGCGCTCGATCGCCCCGGTCTGGCGGCCGAAGTAGTCGGAGGAGAAGACGTCCACGAAACTCTTCTCCGACATCTCCTTGATGTCGACTCCGGCGGCGAACGCCTTCTCCGATCCGGTGAGCACGATGCACCGGACCTTCTCGTTCTCCTCCGCTTCCCGGACCGCCTGGGCGAGTTCGCCGATGAGAGCGGCGTTGAGGGCGTTCAGTGCGTCGGGACGATTCAGCCGAATCAGCGCGACGTGCTCGTCTATCTCGACGATGATGGTCTTGAAGGCCATTCAACCATGCTTTCGCTGTTTTCGTCAGGGACCGAGCCTTAACAACCCGCACGGGCCGTTCAAGCTATCTTTGACACCGCGGACAGTAGAAGCTCGACCGGCCAGACTGCACCACCCGCCGGATGGTGCCGTCGCAGCCCGGCGTGACGCAGGGGGCGCCTTCCCGGCCGTAGACGCGGAAGCTGTGCTGGAAGTAGCCGAGCGCCCCGTCCGCCTGGCGGTAATCGCGGAGCGAGGACCCGCCGGCTCCAATCGCGCCGAGGAGCGTCTCGCGGATCACCGGAACGAGCGATCGCACCCGCGCGGGCGCGATCCGCCCCGCGCGCCGGCGCGGCGAGATCCGGGCCCGGTGCAGCGCTTCGCAGACATAGATGTTGCCGAGCCCGGCGACGATCTTCTGGTCGAGCAGAGCCGCCTTGACCGGGCTCCGCCGGCCGCGGAAAGCTTCGACGAGGTGCACCTCGTCGAAGGCGTTTCCGAGGGGCTCGGGTCCGAGCTTCCTGATGAGCCAGTGGCTCTCCAGATCCGGGGTCGGAACGAGGTCCATCGCCCCGAACCGGCGCGGATCGTTGAAGATCACGCGAATCCCGCCCTCCATGTGGAAGATCACGTGGTCGTGCGCCGCGAGCGCGGCGATGTCGTGGCGGAATACGGCAGTGGGCGCGACGTCGACCTGCATCCGCCCGGACATGCCGAGATGGACGATGAGCGTCTCGCCCCGGTCAAGGGTCAGCAGGAGGTATTTCGACCGCCGCCCAAGATTCACGATCCGAGCCCCGGCAAGGCGTTCGGCCATGCGATCGGGGAACGGCCAGCGCAGGTCGGGCCGGCGGATCTCGGCCCGTTCGATGATCCGGCCGGCCATTGCCGGCTCCAGGCCGCGGCGAACCGTCTCGACCTCGGGAAGTTCGGGCATCGAGGGACCCCTTGTCGCTGCGGTCGCATTGCGCCCTGACGGCGGAGACATATAACAAGGCGCGAGTTTTCGAGGACGCAATAGCCCATGGCCGACAGCGACGACCGGACGACACATTTCGGCTTCCAGACCGTTCCCGAGGACGAGAAAGCCGGTCGCGTCCACGGCGTCTTTACCTCCGTGGCCTCCCGCTACGACGTGATGAACGACCTGATGAGCGGCGGGATCCATCGCCTCTGGAAGGACGCGATGATGGACTGGTTGGCGCCGCGGCCCGGCCAGCGGCTGCTCGATGTCGCCGGCGGCACCGGCGACATCGCCTTTCGCTTCCTGAGGCGCGCGCCCTCGGCCACGGCCACCGTGCTCGACCTGACTGAATCGATGCTCGATGCCGGTCGCCGGAGAGCGGAGGCGGAGAACCTCGCCGGCCGGCTCGACTGGACCGTGGGCGACGCGATGGCTCTGCCTTTCGGCGATGCGAGCTTCGACGTCTACACGATCAGCTTCGGCATCAGGAACGTGACCCGGCCCGCCAATGCGCTGACCGAGGCGTTCCGCGTCCTGAAGCCGGGGGGCCGGCTCATGGTGCTCGAGTTCTCCCAAATCCCCAACGACCTCCTGCAGCAGGCCTACGATCTCTATTCCTTCAACGTGATACCCCGGATGGGCCAGGTCATCGCGCGGGACCGTGAAAGCTACCAGTATCTCGTCGAGTTCGATCCGCCGGTTCCCCGACCAGGAGACATTCGCCGACATGATCGGGACCGCGGGCTTCGACCAGGTCCGTTACCGCAACCTCTCAATGGGCATCGCCGCGCTGCATTCTGGCTGGAAGCTCTAGGGTGCGCGGCCCCCACAACATCTGGCGCCTGATCCGAACCGGCGCGACGCTCGAGCGGACCGGCGCGATGAAGGTCGTCCTCGACGCCTTCAGCGCGCCGCCCTCGCTGCGGATCGCGGCACGCTTGCTCGGCTGGCCCTTCACCTGGCTCGGGTACAAGGGCGACCCCGACCTTCCTCCCGCGACCCGGGCGATCACGGCTCTCGGGCCTGCCTACATCAAGTTCGGCCAGGTTCTGTCCACCCGGCCGGACGTGGTGGGCGACGAACTCGCCCGACAGCTCCGCGTGCTGCAGGACAAGTTGCCGCCCTTCCCGCGTGAGGTCGCGCTCGAGACCATCCGGAAGGAGCTCGAGATCGACCCCCGCACGGTCTTCTCCGACTTCTCCGAACCGGTCGCGGCCGCCTCCATTGCCCAGGTCCACAAGGCGCGCCTGTCGGAGAGCGGCGAGGAAGTGGCCGTGAAGGTCCTGAGACCGGGGATCGAGCGGGCCTTCCGCAGGGACATCGACGCCTTCTACCTCGCCGCGCGGATGATCGACATCCTTGCCCCGTCGGCGCGGCGATTGCGGCCGATGGAGGTGATTCGCCACTTCGACGGGGTGGTGCGGGGCGAGCTCGACCTGCGGCTCGAGACCTCCGGCTCGGCGGAGTTCGCCGCCAATACCGCGCAGGACGATGGGTTCCGTGTGCCGAAGGTGCACTGGTTCCTCTCCGCGCGCCGGGTGATGACCCTGGAATGGGCGCACGGCATCCCGGCGAACGACCTCGAGGCCATCGACGCCGCCGGACACGACCGTGTCGCCCTCGGCGAGCGGGTGTTGCGGCTGTTCCTCAGCCACGCGCTGCGCGACGGCTTCTTCCACGCCGACATGCACCAGGGAAACCTGAAGATAGCCCGGAACGGCGACATCGTGGCGATGGATTTCGGCATCATGGGCCGGCTCGACGAATATACCCGGCGGGTCTACGCCGAGATCCTCTTCGGCTTCATCCGCAAGGATTACCGCCGCGTGGCGGAGGTCCATTTCGAGGCCGGCTACGTGCCGGCCAATCAGGACGTCGACGAATTCGCCCGCGCCCTCCGGTCGGTAGGCGAGCCGATCTTCGGCATGGATGCGACGCGAATCTCCATGGGACGGCTGCTGAACTACCTCTTCGAGGTGACGGAAAGATTCGGTATGCCGACGCGGACCGAGCTGATCCTTCTGCAGCGCACCATGGTCGTGGTCGAGGGGGTTTCTCGCTCGCTCCATCCGCAGATAAACATCTGGCAGGTCGCCCAGCCAATCGTCGAGGACTACATCAAGGAAAATATCGGTCCGAAGGCGATCCTGCGCGATCTTGCGCAGACCCTGAGAATTCTCGCGCGATTCGGTCCGCGCCTGCCCCAGATAGCCGAGAACCGGCTGATCGAGGAGGCGCGCGACGAGATATCTGACACCGCCACCGACTGGCTCAGGCCGATCGTCGCCGGCGCCCTCGGCGCCGCGGCGGCGACGGCGGTGGTGCTCGTCGTCGTCGCCATGTAGCGGCGTCAGCCGGCCTCGCGCACCGCCGTGACCTCCGACATGGGCACGCTCTGCCCCCCGGCCAGCACGATGTCGGGCTCGGTTGCACCGGAGCGGACCTCGACAACGCGGGCATAGCCGGCGACCGGCGTCGAGGCCACGAGGTCGCCGTCCTCGAAGCTCTCCATCCTGAAGCGGTAGGTCCCCTTCGGCAGGGCCGAGCCGTCCCCGCGCTGCCCGTCATAGACGAAGGCGGTGCCCTGCCCGTCGACGATCCGGCGATCGACCTCGCGCCCGGCGCGGTCGGCGACCACGAGCTGGTGGCGATTCCCGGCCGCGGCCCGCTCAGGCGCCAGCGAGATCGACCGCCCGTCGAATTGCAGCGCACCGCTCGCCCGGACCTCCCGCCCGATCCAGCCGCTCGCCGATGATAGCCCCCCCGCGCCGACGCCGGCCATCTTGGCCAGGAGTTCGTTGGTCTTCACCTGCTGCTCGACATTCGAGAACGTAGCGAGCTGGACCGCGAACTCCTCCGACTTCATCGGGTCCATCGGGTCCTGGTTCCTGATCTGCGTCGTGAGCAGCTTCAGGAAGGTCTTGAAATCGGAACTGATCTGCGTCGTCCCGGCTTCTCCGGCCGAGGTGGTCCCCGAAGACGAGCCGAGGCTCGACGGGGCGGCGACGTTCTGCGCGGGTTGCGTGATATCCATGGTCGGCTCCTATAGTCTCAAATCCATGCGGCCATCCATGGCGGCGCGGAGAGATTCCGGTCGGGCAATCGGGATTGCGAGGGGCGCGGCCGTCTCTCCGCCGGCGGCGAAGCCGGAGCGCCCGGCGCTCCCGTCACGGGGCGTGCGATCGTCGGAGAAGCCGATATCGGCCGAGCCGAGACCCATCTCGGCAAGCGACTTGGACAGCTCCTCGGCGTGCCGACGCAGGAGGCCCAGCGTCTCCTGCCTGTCCGCCGACAGGTTGAGGAAGAGGCCCATGTCCGAATGGGAGATGGTGATTCGCACCTTCCCGAGTTCCTCGGGCGAAAGCGCGATCTCGATCTGGTCGCCCCTGGCGGTGACGACGGCATCGGCCACCTGGCGGAGCGGCGTGGCGGTCGGGGCCTGTGCCGCGGGCGCGGCGCTCCGCGCGATGGCGTCGGCCGGAGTCGCGTTTGGCGCCTGGGCACCGCCGTGCTGCGGCACCGGCCCGTCGCCCTCGGCACGCTGCAGGTCCGGCAGCGGCTCCGCTCCGGCCTGCTGAAGGAAGCCGGCGGCGGCCGATCGGGTCTGCTGCAGGCCGGCCTGATCGGCCGTGGCGGTGGCGGTGGACAGCGTCGGCCTGTCTGGCGAATCGGTTCGCCACGCCGCCGTCTCCTGCGAAGAACCGATGCGTGCCTCCCGTGGTGAAATCTCGCGCTCGCCTCCGGCCGGCGCACCTGCCGCCATCGCTGCCGCATGGGCCGCCGTCTCGACCTTGGCGGTCGTCTCGCCGGCCGAGGCGACACCTTCGACCCGAACCGCCGGCATGGCGCCATCCGCCCCCTTCTGCTCCGCAACGTCCTCGGAAGGCGGCGTCACGGTCACCTTGACTGTCGTCTCGGCCTGCAGAGAAGGGACCTGACCCGGTTCCGTCAATGTGGCGGTTGCGGCCGTCTCGCCCGCCGTCGGACGCACCGCCGCGACGGTCGTATCCGGATCGGCAGGCACCTCGGCCGTACCTCCGTTCCCCAATCCGTCGGAACCGGATGAATCGCGGACCTGGGCGAGCGCCCTGGTCACCGCCGCATCCCAGTCGCTCTCACCGGAGCCGTCCGAAGGCGCGGCCCCGGCAGCGGGCTCCCCGGCCGGACCCGGAGCGCCAGGCTCCTTCTCGACCTCCGGTCTACCTTCCGAGTCCTCGGGCTCGCACGCGAAGTCGATCGGCTCGGCGCCCCACTCCGCGCTTTCCCCCTCGGCCTTCCCGGTCTCCGTGGTATCCTCGGCCTGTCTGGCCACGAGCTCTCCTGCGGCAGATCCCGCATTGGAACCCGCGTTCCGGCCCTCGCGCTCTCCGTCGAGGACCTCCTCGAACCGGCCGCCCGATTCGGGGTCTCGGGAGCAGGGCGCGCCCTGGGCAGGGCGCTGAGCCTCCTGGGGGGGAGCCAGGGCGGGGATGGACATCGTCGCGATTCTCCGGGCTTGCGGTCACTTGGCAGGAAAGCAGTCAAGGCTTACCAATTCTTTACGGGAATCGCGGAATGTCGGCGCCAAAGGAGGATCGCATGCAGATCTCTGAGACCATGTCCGTCCTGACGCCGCGCCAGACCGCGATGAAGGACGCCGCCCGGAAACTCGAGGCCTCGTTCCTCTCCGAGATGCTGAAAAGCGCCGGTCTCGGCGCCATCAAAGGCCCGTTCGGCGGCGGCACGGGGGAGGACCAGTTCTCCTCCATGATGCGCGACCAGCAGGCCCGGATGATGGTCGAGGGCGGCGGGATCGGCCTGGCCGAGCATCTTTTCAAGTACATGGCGAGGATGGACGATGACCAGAGCGGCGCGTGATCTTCTCCGCTTACTCGATCGCGAGCGGGACCTCCTGACGCAAGGCGCCGCCGGCGAGGCGGCCGCGCTCGCCGCCCGCAAGTCCGATCTCGCCGACCGGATCGAGCGCGAAGGCGGGCCGGCCGAGCTCCTCGGGAAGATCCGCCAGAGGGCCGAGCGCAACCTGCCCCTCCTCGAGGCGGCGCGGGCCGGCGCGGAGGCGGCGCAGACCCGCCTCAAGGGCATCCTCGGCGGGGTGCGGACGCAGACCTATTCTGCCGAGGGGCGGACTGTCGCCCTCGAAGGCGGCCAGAGGCGGCTCGAGCGCCGAGCCTGAGGCGCGGACCCGTTTCACAACACCGACAGTCCGATTGCGGGCCCGAAGCGATTGGGCGAGAAGGACTCCGACCGGAGGATCTTCCTTGCTCGATCCCGCAGCGCGCCGCCTGATCGACCCGCCGCTCAACCGGCTGGGCCGGATCGTCGCGAGGCTGGGTCTCGGCGCCGACGCGATCACGCTTCTCGGCCTTGGGATCGGCCTCGTGGCCGCGGCGCTCATCGCCGCCGGCCTGTACGGGCCCGGTCTCGTATTCGTCGTTCTCTCCCGTCTCGCCGACGGCCTCGACGGCGCCGTCGCCCGCGCCACGAGGAAGACCGATTTCGGCGGTTATCTCGACATCGCCGCCGACTTTCTCTTCTATGGCGCCGTCCCCCTTGCCTTCGTGCTGGCTGACCCGGAGCGCAACGCTGTGGCCGGCGCGCTGCTGCTCGCCAGCTTCTACTACAACGGCACCACCTTCCTCGGCTTCGCGATCCTCGCCGAGCGACGGCAAATGTCGACCGCAGCACAAGGAGAGAAGACGCTCTACTTCTCGAACGGGCTCCTCGAGGGCACGGAGACGATCCTCTTCTTCGTGCTCCTGTGCCTCTTCCCCACTGCATTCCCAGCGCTCGCGCTGATCTTCGCGTTTCTCTGCCTCCTGACCGGCACGCTGAGGGTGATCGCCGCGCGCCGGATTTTCTCCGAGCCGAAAGGACGTCCATGAAATCGCTCGCCCTCCTCGCCGCCCTGGCGCTGCCGGCCGCGGCGCTCGCCGCCCCCGACCCCGCCGACTGGGAGACGGTCCTCGCGGAGGCAGAGGGCCAGACCGTCTACTGGCACGCCTGGGGTGGGTCATCGGCCACCAATCAATTCATCGACTGGCTCGGCGACCGGGTGGAGGCGGAATACGGCGTGACGCTCGAACACGTGAAGCTGACCGACACCGCCGATGCCGTCACCCGCGTGCTGAGCGAGAAGCAGTCCGGCACTGATGACGACGGGGCAGTGGATCTCGTCTGGATCAACGGCGAGAACTTCGTCTCGATGAAGGAGGCCGACCTCCTCTTCGGACCCTTCGCCACCGAGCTGCCGAACCACGATCTCGTGGCCGACGATCCGATCATCACCAGCGATTTCGGAACCCCGGTCGAAGGCATGGAAAGCCCTTGGGCGAAGGCGCAGTTCGTCTTCATGTACGACAGCGCCGATGCCGAGCCCGTCGCGACGATGGCGGAGCTGAAGGACTGGGCGGCCGAGCATCCGGGCCGGTTCACCTTCCCCCAGCCGCCCGACTTCCTCGGCACTACCTTCCTCAAGCAGGCGCTCGCGATCCTCGTCGAGGATCCGTCCGTCCTGCAGGAGCCCCTTGAGGAGGATCGGTTCGACGCGGTGACCGCGCCGCTCTGGGAGTACCTGGATGCGCTGAACTCCGACCCTCTGGCGTTCGGGTCGCGCCTATCCCGCCTCCGGCCCGGCTCAGTTCCAGCTCATCACCGACGAGGAGATCGACATCGCGCCGAGCCTCTCGCCGTCCGAGGCCTCGACCGCCATCGCGAATTTCCAGCTCCCCGACACGGTCCGCACCTTCGTGCCCGGGATCGGCACGATCGGGAACGCGAGCTTCGTCGCGATCCCCTACAATTCCGGCTCCAAGGCCGGGGCGATGGTCGTGGCGAACGCGCTTCTCGACCCGGAGGTGCAGATTCACGCCCAGGATCCGGACATGCTGGGCTACGGCACCGTTCTCGACATGCAGGCGCTCGACGAGGAGCAGCGCCGGGCCTTCGCCGAGCTCGACCTCGGCGTCGCCACCCTGTCGCCCGGTGAGCTCGGCGAGGTCCTGCCCGAACCCCATGCCAGCTGGTCGCACGCGGTCGAGGAGAAATGGATCCGCCGCTACGGAACCGAGTGATCCGGCTCCTGCCGCCTCTGACCCTGCTCGCCCTTCTCGGGCCCGTCGCGGCCGGGCTCTGGGGGGCGATAGGCCCTGCCTTCGGCCACCTGCCCGCGGCGGGGTTCGAGGGGCCGTCCCTCGTAGCCTTCCGCCGGCTCCTCGACTGGCCCGGAATCGCCGCCGCCTCGCGCCTGTCGGTGACCACGGGCCTTCTCGCCACCGCCCTATCGCTCGCCATCGTCGTCCTGGTCGTCGCGGGCTGGGCGGGGACGCGCACCTTCGGCTGGCTCCAGCGCCTGCTCTCTCCGCTGCTGTCAGTGCCGCACGCCGCCGCCGCGTTCGGCCTCGCCTTCCTCATCGCGCCCTCGGGCTGGATCGGTCGCCTTCTGGCGCTACCCCTCGGCTGGCCGAGCCCGCCGGACACGCTGATCATCGGGGACCCGCTCGGCCTGTCGATGACGGCGGGGCTGGTAGCGAAGGAGACGCCGTTCCTCCTACTGATGACGCTGGCCGCGCTCGGACAGGCGGAGGCGCGGCGCTCCATGCTCGTCGCCCGCTCCCTCGGCTACCGGCGCGTGGCGGGGTGGCTGAAGGCGGTCTTCCCGCGCGTCTACGCGCAGATCCGCCTGCCGGTCTACGTGGTGCTGGCCTATTCCATGTCGGTGGTGGATGTGGCGATCATCCTCGGGCCGACCACGCCGCCGACTCTCTCGGTGCAGATCGTCGAGTGGATGGGATCGCCGGACCTCTCCATGCGCCGCCTCGCGGCAGCCGGCGCGCTCTGGCAGTTCGCCCTCGTCCTCGCCGCGCTCGGTCTCTGGCGAGGGGGTGAATGGGCGGTGGCGCGTCTCGGCCGCCGCTGGGCGGAGGGCGGGGGCCGCCGTGCCTTCGACCCGACGCTCTGGTCGCTCGGTCTCGCGCTCGGGTCGGCGTCCAGCCTCGCGATCCTCGCCGGGCTCGCCGGGCTCGCGCTCTGGTCGGTTGCGGGCCTCTGGCGCTTCCCCGAACTCGCCCCCGAGAGCCTCACCTGGCGGAGCTGGGCGCGCCATCTCCCGGGCCTCGGGGCGAGCGCGGCGGACACGTTCCTGGTCGCCGGGATCGCCACCGCTCTCGCCCTCGCGCTCACCATCGGATGCCTCGAGGCGGAGCACCGACGCGGCCGCGGCATGACCCCAGCCGCGACCTGGCTGCTCTACACACCGCTCCTCGTGCCGCAGACCGCGTTCCTGCCGGGCCTGCAATCCTTCCTCCTGTCCATCGGCGCCGATATTGGTACGGCGCCCGTGGTCGCCGCCCATCTCGTCTTCGTGCTGCCCTATGTCTTCCTCTCCCTCGGCGGTCCCTGGCGCGCCTGGGACCCCCGCTACGCGACAGCCGCCGCGGCCCTTGGGGCCGGCGCCGGCCGCAGGCTCTGGGCCGTGCGGCTGCCGATGCTGCTGCGGCCCGTGCTGACGTCGGCGGCGGTGGGCCTCGCGGTGAGCGTCGGGCAGTACCTGCCGACCCTCCTCATCGGCGGCGGGCGGGTCTCCACGTTCACCACCGAGGCCGTCGCTCTCGCCTCGGGCGGCGACCGGCGCGCCATCGGCGTCTTCGCCCTCGCCCAGACCGCCGCCGCGCTCCTGCCCTTCGCGCTCGCGCTCGCCCTGCCCGCGCTCGTCTACCGCAACCGGCGGGGGCTGGCGTGACCGGCACGCTCCATCTCGACCGGATCGCCATCCGCCTCGGCGGCACGCTCCTTCTCGCGGTCGATGCCGAGGTGCCGCCGGGTGAGGTGCTCGCGATCATGGGCCCGTCGGGCAGCGGCAAGTCGACGCTGCTCGCCTTCCTGACTGGCACCCTCCCCCCCGCCTTTGCCGCCACGGGGCGGCTGCGTCTCGGCGGGCGGGATCTGACGGACCTTCCCCCCCATGCCCGCAATCTCGGCATCCTCTTCCAGGATGACCTGCTCTTTCCCCATCTCTCGGTCGCAGGCAATCTCGGCTTCGGTCTGCTGCCGGGTCCGCGAGCCGCACGGCGGCAGCGCATCGCCGCGGCCCTCGCCGAGGTCGGCCTCGACGGGTTCGGCCCGCGCGACCCGGCCACCCTCTCGGGCGGACAGCGCGCCCGCGTCGCGCTGATGCGCACGCTCCTGGCCGATCCGAGCGCGCTGCTCCTCGACGAGCCGTTCTCGGGCCTCGACGTGGCCCTGCGCGACCGGACCCGCGAGATGACGTTTCGCACGGCACGCCTGCGCGGCCTGCCGATCGTCCTCGTGACCCACGACCCGGCAGATGCCGAGGCCGCCGGCGGCCGGATCGTCCAGTTCGGCAATTAAAGCGGTTTGCCTCTGATCTGAATCGTTGGGGATTCCCCTGAGATCATCGGTCTGATTCACTTCCGGAAGGAGGTGGATGGATGGGCAAACCCTACTCGATGGACCTTCGCGAACGGATCTGGCGCTACATCGCCGCGGGTCATTCGCGACGGGCAGCTGCGCAAGTCTTCGGTGTGAGTGCCAGCACGGCGATCCGGTTGGCGGCCGCTCATCGCGACCGGGGTGTGATAACGCCGAAGCGGCAGGGCCGCGCAGCGGGGACCGCCGGCAAGCTTGCGCCGCACATGGCGTTCTTGATCGAGATCGTCCGTGCGGAGCCGGACATCACCCTGAAGGAATTGGCGTCGCCCATCGGGCTTGAACCGATGGCGCCGCGAAGGGCGACCGCTGGAGGAGACGCATGGCGTGTCGGTGCAGCTCTCGTCGATCCACCGGGCCCTGATCAGGGCGGGGTTCTCATATAAAAAAAGGCCTGATCGCTCAGGAACGCGACCGGGCGGATATCAGGCTGGCCCGGCATGACTGGACCGTCCGCCGGCAGCCCTTCATGCGGGACAGGGTGCATCGGCTGGTCTTCCTCGATGAAACGTCGGTGAAGGCGAACATGACCCGCTTGCGGGGCAGGAGTGCCGTCGGCGAACGTCTTTTCGGCACGACCCCGTTCGGTCGCTGGAAGACGCAGACATTCATCGCCGGGCTTACCTGCGACGCGTTGATTGCGCCCTGGGTGATCGAGGGCGCGATGGACCGGGCCGCTTTCGACCTCTACGTCGAGACCCAGCTCGCACCGGCCCTGTCGCCAGGCACCGTCGTCATCCTCGACAACCTCTCGACCCACAGGAGCCCGAAGGCCGCCGAGATCCTGAACGTCCATGGCTGCTGGTTCCGTTCTCGGGGAAAGACGTCCACTGGACGCCTTTCGATCCCTCAAACCTGCCGGCCTACTCACCCGATCTGAACCCGATCGAGATGGCCTTCTCCAAGCTGAAAGCCCACCTCCGCCGCATCGGCGCGCGGACCTACGATACGCTCATCCGGGCGCTCGGCGACATCTGCGATCTCTTCGAGCCCGAGGAGTGCTGGAGCTTCTTCAGAGCAGCGGGATACGCGTCGTATTAAAAGCAAACCGCTTTAGCATCAAATCTTCCGAGTTACCCGTGCAGAATGAAGGCTTTCCCGCCGCGCGTTAGCCATTGATTAGCTGTTTGCGGCCAGATTGCCCGCATCGGACGGGAACAAGGGCGACCAACCGCCCCTCCCCGCTCCCCGGCCAGAACGGCCTCGGACCTGACCGCGGACAGAGCGGTCGATCTTTGGGCGGAACAACGCCCAAGCCACGAGGATACTACCAATGTCCAGCATTCTGACCAACAACGGCGCCATGGTGGCGCTGCAATCCCTGCGCATGACCAACGCCAACCTGGCCGAGACCCAGAGCCAGATTTCCACCGGCAAGAAGGTGGCGACCGCCAAGGACAACGCCGCGATCTGGGCGATCTCGAAGACGATGGAAACCGACGTGTCGTCCTTCAAGACGATCAGCGACAGCCTCGGCGTCGCCGAAGCGACGGTCGGCGTCGCCATGGCCGGTGCCGAGCGCGTCACCGACCTCCTGAACGACATGAAGGAACTCGCCGCCGGCGCCATGACCGACGGGACCGACTTCGCCAAGATCCAGGACCAGATCGAGAAGAAGCAGGCGGAGATCGACTCGGTCATCGAGGGCTCCCAGATGAACGGCATCAACCTGCTGAAGACCGATGTCGACGGCAACGGCATGACGCAGTTCCAGGCCCTGGCCTCGCTCGATCGGACGAACGGCACCTTCACGACCACCGCGAACACGATCACGATCAACACCGCTGATCTCGAAGCGTCAATGCACTCGACCAACAGCACGACGACCGAGATCACCGGCGTCGCCTCCGCCGAGACCGCTCTCGGCGAGATCGAAGGTCTAATCGACACCGCGATCAAGGCGGCCGCTGCCCTCGGTTCGGTGGCGAAGAACATCGAGGGCCAGCGCGAATACGTGGACAAGATGTCCGACGCCCTCAAGTCCGGCATCGGCAGCCTCGTCGACGCCAACATGGAGGAAGCCTCGGCCCGGCTCCAGGCGCTCCAGACCCAGCAGCAGCTCGGCACCCAGTCGCTGTCGATCGCCAACCAGGCGCCGCAGTCGATCCTGTCGCTGTTCCGCTGATAACGAGTACCGGGGGCGCCCGAACGGCGCCCCCGTTTCCTGCGCGCTAGGCAGGCATTTTCCCACACGTGTCTCGAAAAGGACTCGACGTGAACGCCACGACTCTCGCCCGCTCCGCCTACGGTTCCTCCTCGCGCGTCGTGCAGACCGCGCGATCCACCGAATACGACGTCTTCTCCCGGATCACCGCCGCGCTGAAGGCCGCCACGGAGTTCCCCGACAAAGCCGAGGCCCTCGACCGGAACCGGCGCCTCTGGACCCTCCTCGCCGCCGATGTCGCCGGCGAAGGAAACCAGTTGCCGACGGACCTGCGCGCCCGGATCTTCTATCTCGCCGAATTCACCCAGGCCCATACCAGCAAGGTGCTGCGCGGCGAGGCCGAAGCCGACGCGCTCATCGAGATCAACACCGCGATCATGGCCGGCCTCCGTCAGCAGAGGGCCCCGACATGAGCGGCCTGGTCTTGAAACTCGGCGCCAACGAGAGGATCCTGATCAACGGCGCCGTGATCGAGAACGGCAACCGGCGCACTCGCCTCAACATCCTCACCCCCGGCGCCGACATCCTGCGTCTTCGGGACGCCATCCATCCAGAGGAGACCAACACGCCGATCCGCCGCCTCTGCTACCAGGCCCAGCTCACTCTCTCGGGCGACGCGACGATCGAGGCGGTGGGACCGGCGCTCATCGAAGGGATCGAGGAGCTCTCGACCATCCTCCGGGATCCCGAGAGCCACGCCGTCCTGTCGGCCGCCCGTGAGGCGGTTGAGCAGCGCCGCCCCTACTACGTGCTGAAATTCCTTCGCCGCCTCCTCGACACCGAGGAGGCCCTTCTGGGGATGGCAAGGGCATGACCTTCCTGCCGGTCATCCCGATGGGCGGCCTCGGCGGGTTCGCGTTTCTCAAGCGGACCCGCGACGACCAGCAGAAGGTCATGGAGCAAACGCCCCAGATCAAGCGCAACATCGCCGCCTTCCGGGAACGCATCGGCTCGGTCAAGACCGCCGAGGAGCTGGTGAACGACCGCCAGCTCCTCGAGGTCGCGCTTGGGGCCTTCGGTCTCGGCGACGATGTCAACAACAAGTACCTGGTCCAGAAGATTCTGGAATCCGACCCCACCGACAAGAACTCCCTCGCTGCACGCTACAGCGACAAGCGCTACAAGGCGCTCTCAGACGCCTTCGGCTTCGGCAATCCGTTCGGCCCGAAGACGACCCTCACCAACTTTCCCGAGAAGATCGTCTCCCGCTATGCCGACCGCCAGTTCGAGATCGCCGCGGGCGAGGTCGACAGCGACATGCGCCTTGCGCTGGCCTTCGACCGCGACCTGTCCGAGATCGCCTCCCGCGACATGAGCGACAAGGCCAAGTGGTTCACGATCATGGGGGATCCGCCGCTCCGCAAGGTGATGGAGACCGCTCTCGGTCTGCCCTCCTCGATCGGCCAGCTCGATCTCGACCGCCAGCTCGACGATTTCCGCGACCGCGCCGAGCGGGTCTTCGGCACCTCCGACGTCTCCGAAATCGCCAAGCCGGAGATGCAGGAGAAGGTCGTGCGCGACTTCCTCGTCCGCTCGCAGCTCGAATTCGATGACGGCCGCGAGCTACAGCTCCGCCTCGATCGCGCTCGCCCTGCTCAATCCCGGCTACTGAGCCGGGGCGCGGCGGCCTAGCCCGCCGCCTCGGCCCGCTTCGACAGGCAATGCGCCAGCGCCACGAAGCTGTCCCGCACCCCCTTGGTCTCCGACTGCGCGAGGAACTGGTCGAGCTTCGGCCAAGCGAGGATCGCCATGTCGAGGGTCCGGTCGCTGCCAGAGGCATAGAGACCGGCGCGGATCATCATCTCCGAACGTTCATAGGCCCCGATCAGGCGCCGCGCCTCCGAGATCAGCGTGTTCTCGTGGTCGCTCGCCGCCTCGGGCAGCGGACCGCGAGACCGAGCGCGAGAGGTCGATCGCCGGGAACCGGCCGCGCTCGGCGATCTCCCGGCTCAGCACGACGTGCCCGTCGAGCACGCCGCGCAGCACGTCGGCCACCGGCCCGTCCATGTCCCCGCCCGCCACCAGCACGGTGAAAAGCGCGGTGATGTCGCCCGATCCGTCCGGGCCCGGCCCCGCGCGCTCGCAGAGCCCCATGATCTCGGGCGGCATCGAGGCGGGATAGCCGCCGAGGACCGGCGCCTCGCCACGGGCGGCGGCGACCTGGCGCTGCGCCTCCGCGTGCCTAGTCACCGAATCGCCCAGGAGCAGGACATGTTTGCCCCGGTCGCGGAAATGCTCGGCGACAGCGAGTGCCGCGGGAAGGCAGCGGGCGCGGATCGCCGCCGGCCGGTCGGCCGCGGCGCCGACGACGACGGTCCGCGCCATGCCCTCCGACCCCAGCACCTTCTCGACGAATTCGCGGATCTCGCGGCCCCGTTCGCCGATCAGCGCCAGCACCACCACGTCCGCCTCGACCCGCCGGGCGAGCGCGGCGAGGAGCGTCGACTTGCCGACGCCGGATCCGGCGAAGAGCCCCAGCCGCTGTCCGCGCACGATGGGCAGCATCGTGTTAAAGGCCCTGAGCCCCGTCTCGAGCCGGGCCCCGAGGGGCTTGCGCGTCGCCGCGTCGGGCGCTGCGGCGAAGAGCGGCCGCGGCGCCTTGCCGGGCAGGAGTGGACGGCCGTCGAGCGGGGCGCCGGCGGGGTCCACCAGGCGGCCGATCCAGCTGTCGTCCGGCGCGAGCCGGAGCGCCCCGAGCCCGACGGCCGGCTGGCCCGGCGTCAAGCCCGTCGCCGCCCCGTCGGCCAGGACGATCCGGTCCGACCCCTCGATGGCAACCACCTCGCCCTCGAGGCTCGCGGGGCCGAGCCGGACCCGGTCACCGATCGCCGCCGATTTCAGACCGGTCACCCGGACCGTGCCGCCGGTGATCGCACCGATCCGCCCCAGCGGCCGGCCGATCGGCGTCGACCGCACGAGGGATGTCAGGTGGTCCAGTCCGATCTGGGACATGCGCAGGCTCCGCTCGATTTCTCGAAACCCTTTCTAAAGGTCTCCCGGTTAAACCTTCCTTGAACGGAACGAGGACCCGGACAGAATGTCGGATCTGAAGATCACTTCGATGGCGCACGACCTCATGGCCCATGCAGCGGCCCGCCAGTCGCAGGTGGCCCGCAACGTGGCCAACGCCGACACGCCCGGCTACCGCGCCACCGACATGCCCGCCTTCACCGAGACCCTGGACCGTGGCACCGCCCTCAGGGCCACGCGCCCGGGCCATATCGGCTGGCAGGACCGCTCCGAATCACTCCGGCCCGTCGCGCGCGCCGCGGAAGCCTCGCCCAACGGCAACACCGTCTCCCTAGAGACCGAGATGATGCATGCCGCCGAGATCAGGCAGCAGAACGACATGGCGATGTCGATCTACTCCGCCGCCCGCGACATCCTCAGAACCTCCCTCGGAACCAACAGGTAGTACGTTAAATGACCGACATCCTCGGCTCCTTCGGAATCTCCGCGAGCGGCATGCAGGCCCAGGCCATGCGGCTGCGCCACCTCTCGGAGAACATCGCCAACGCCGACACGCCGGGCTATCACCGCAAGACCGTCGCCTTCCACGAGATCGCGAATGGCGGCGTCGAGGCCGGTCGTGTCCGGCTCGACCAGAGCGAGCTTCCCCAAATCTACGACCCCGGTCACCCGCTGGCCGACGAATCGGGCAATTATCAGGGCTCCAACGTCGATCTCATAGTCGAGATCGCCGATGCCCGCGAGGCCCAGCGCAGCTACGAGGCCAACCTCAAGCTCTTCGACCAGTCCCGGCAGATGGCCCAGGGACTGCTCGATCTCCTCCGCCGATGAACGACAGCTAGAAGACATTCCACAGGAGGTCCAGAATGGACATCTCAGCCAACTTCGCCGCGCGGAGCTACGCTGCGCAGAAGCCCGCCACGGCAGCCGATCCGCTGGCCGAAGCCGCCTCGAGGAGCGCCCAGAGCTTCGCCGACACGCTCGCCACCGCTGACAGGACCGCCCAGAACGCGATGGTCGGCGAAACCAGCGCCCAGGCCCTCGTCGAGGCGCTCGGCGAGGCAAAGTTCGCCGTCGATGCCGCCGTCACGGTCCGCGACAAGGTCGTCGAGGCCTACCAGGAAATTCTCAGGATGCCGGTCTGACCGATGCTCGGAGAAGAGGTCTTCTTCGACACGCTGAGGGAAGCGCTCTGGATCTCGGTCCAGATCTCCACGCCGATCCTGGCCGTGGCGCTCGTCACCGGGCTCGTCGTCGGCCTCTTCCAGGCGCTCACCTCGGTGCAGGAGATGACTCTCACCTTCGTGCCGAAGCTCGTCTGCATCGGCGCCGTCTTCTGGATCACGATGGGATTCATGACGCGCACGCTCCTGTCCTTCTTCGAGAACACGATCGTGCCGCTCGTCGCCGGAGTCTGATTGCATGGACAATTCGACCTACACCTCCCTCACCCGGCTCTCCGGGCTGAACCGCGAGATGCAGGCGATCGCCAACAACGTGGCGAACGCCTCCACGGCCGGGTTCCGCAAGGAAGGGGTGATCTTCTCCGAATACGTCGAACGGGTCGACGAGGGCCCGTCGCTGTCGATGGCAGCCGGCCGCGTCCGCAACACGTCCGAGCTGCAGGGCGGCCTCGAAGGAACCGGCGGCGCGCTCGACTTCGCCATCGAGGGCGAGGGCTACTTCCTCGTCGAGACGCCGGAGGGCCAAGCCCTCACCCGGGCCGGCAACTTCCTCTCCAGCGACCTCGGCGAACTCGTCACCAACGATGGCATGCGCGTCCTCGACGCCGGCGGCGCACCGATCCAGCTCCCGCTCGACGGCACGCCTGTCTCGGTGGCCCGCGACGGCACGATGTCCATCGACGGCACCCCGATCGCGCAACTCGGCCTCTGGCGGGCCGAGGCCCCCGAAGACGTCGAGCGTCGCGGCGGCGTCCGCTTCGCCCTGAAGAACGCGCCCGAGCCCGTCGAGGATCCCACGATCCTCCAGGGCCATCTCGAAGCCTCGAACGTGAACCCGGTCAGCGAGATCTCCCGCATGATCGAGGTGCAGCGGGCCTACGAGCTCGGCCAGAGCTTTCTCGAAAAGGAGGACAAGCGCATCAGCAACGTCCTCGCCACACTCGGACGATAGGAGCCCAGCATGCGCGCCCTCGCAATCGCCGCCACCGGCATGGCCGCCCAGCAGACGCGGGTCGAGGTCATCTCGCACAACCTCGCCAACATGAGCACCACCGGCTACAATCCGCGCCGCGCCGAGTTCGCCGACCTGCACTACCAGCAGGCCACGCGCGCCGGCACCATCTCCTCGACCACCGGAACGACCCTGCCCACCGGCGTCCAGCTCGGCCTCGGCGTCCGCCCGGCCGCGGTGACGATGGAGGTCGCGCAGGGCTCGGTCGTGCAGACCGGCGGCGATCTCGACGTGGCGATCGAGGGCAACGGCTTCATCGAGGTGGAACTGCCGTCCGGACAGTCCGGCTATACCCGCGACGGCGCGCTGAAGCGCAACGCCGACGGCCAGATCGTGACGAACGACGGCTATCCGGTCGTACCCGGCATCACCATCCCCGAAGACGCGCGGTCGCTGTCGATCAACGCCGACGGCGAAGTCTACGGCTACTTCGCCGACGAGGTCGAGCCGCAAATGCTCGGCCAGCTCACCCTCGCCGGCTTCTCCAACGTGAAGGGTCTCGAGGCCATCGGCTCGAACCTCTTCGTGGAGAGCCCGGCCTCCGGCCCTGCCCTGCCCGGCGATCCCGGCACCGACGGGCTCGGCACCTTCCGGCAGGGCTATCTCGAGGACAGCTCCGTCGATCCGGTGCGCGAGATCAGCAAGCTGATCGAGGCGCAGCGCGGCTACGAGCTCAATTCCAAGGTCATCACCGCCGCCGACCAGATGCTCGGCGCGACCGACCCAGATCCGCTGATGCGTGTCCTCCTCGCCCTCCTCCTGATCGCCGCGCAGCCAGCGGCCGCGGAGATTGTCGTCGCCGCGAAGACGATCCGCGCCAACAGCCTGATCGGGCCGGGCGATCTCAAGACCGCGCCTGGCGAGGCCGCCGGCGTCGCCTCCGATCCCGAGAGGATCGTGGGCAAGGAGGCGCGGACGACGATCTATGCCGGCCGCCCGGTGCGCTCGGGCGATGTCGGCCCGCCGGCGCTCGTGGACCGCAACCAGATCGTCACCCTCGCCTTCCGGCAAGGCGCGCTGACGATCCGCGCAGAGGGACGTGCGCTCGACCGCGCCGGGGCGGGCGACCGCGTCCGCGCGATGAATCTCGGCTCCCGCAACATCGTGGTGGGCCAGGTGGCCCCCGATGGCACCATCATCGTCTCGGGAATGTTCCAATGACGCGCCACGCAGCCCTTCCCCTCGCCTTCCTGCTCGCCCTCGCGGCCTGCGGCGGGGAGTCCGACTTCGCCCGCGCACCTGCGCTCTCGCCGGTCCAGGACAGTGCCGAGCTGATGGCGATGCAGAGCCCCGGCCGCCCGATCTCCCTCGACCCCGCCCGGCCGGTGGACCAGGCCTCGCTATGGTCCGCCGAGCGCCGCTCGCTCCTCGGGACGCGTCGCGCCGAGACCCGCGGCGACATCGTCACCGTGGTGATCGAGATCGACGACAGCGCGGAGTTCTCGGGCAGTTCGGGCCGCTCCCGCTCCGCCTCGGGCTCCCTCGCCATCGCGAACCTCATCGGCATCCCGCAGCGGCTGGAGGAGGAGACCGGCACCTCGCTCGGATCCGCGATCGGCTACGATTCCGGCAGCAACCAGAGCGGTGACGGCTCCACAAGCCGCAACGAGCAGCTGACGCTCCGCGTCGCCGCCACCGTCACCGAGGTCCTGCCGAACGGCAGCTTCGCCATCGAGGGCCGACAGGAGGTGCGCCTGAACTACGAGCTGCGCGAACTCGTCGTCACCGGCATCCTCCGCCCCGAGGACATCTCCCGAACCAACGAGATCGCCTACGACCGCATCGCCGCCGCGCGCATCTCCTACGGCGGCCGCGGCCGGATCATGGAGGTCCAGCAGCCCCGCTGGGGGCAGCAGGCCATCGACCGCGTCTCGCCGTTCTGAGGTGGCCGCGATGATCACGAAACTCCTTCCCGTCCTTCTCGCGGTAATCGGCATCGCCGGTGGCGCCGGCGCCGGCTACGTCCTGCGCCCCGCCCCGGCCCCGGAGGCCGGCGCAACCGCGGCCGACGGCCACGCCTCCGGGAAACCGCCGGCGAGCGCGCATGGCGGAGCCCGGGGAGATGGCCACGGCAGCACCGCGGCGCCGGGGGAGGAGAGCGAGTTCGTGAAGCTCGATCACCAGTTCGTCGTTCCCGTCCTCTCGAACGGCCGCGTGATCTCGATGGTCGCCATGTCGCTGACCCTCGATCTCGAGCCGGGCATCCGCAACGCCGTCATCGCCAGGCAGCCCCTCCTGCGCGACCGGTTCCTCCGGGTCCTCATGGACCACGCCAATACCGGCGGCTTCGACGGCACCTTCACGTCGAACGGCGCTCTCGGAGCGCTGAAATCGGCCCTGATCGATGCCGGCAACACCGCGATCGGCAGCGGCGTGAAGGACGTGCTGATCCTCGACGTGGCCCGCCAGGAGGTCTGACCGGCACAGTCGGCCGACTGTGCCGCGCCCCGTCAGAATCGCGACCACTTGGAGCCGCCCCCGGCCCGACGGCGCGGCCGGCTGCGCTCCCGACGCTGGTCGCTCCGCCCTGCGAGATCATCTCGGGCCAAAGGATAAGAGATCTCCACGGAGAAGACGACGCGACTTACCCGCTCGGCGCCGACCCCGTCGGCCACCGCGGGCGCCGTCTCTGGTCCGACCACCCGGACGCCGGCCGCGCCGCCATCCTGGGCCGCCAGCACCGCGAGGTCGAAATCGATCTTCTCGACCTGTCGCGGCCGGCCCTCCGCCCCCGAGGGGTCTCCGGATTGCGGGGCGTCATCGGCAGGAGCGGTCGCCCGGGCCTGGGTGACGGTGACGCCGTGCTCGGCGAGATCGATCTGCAATTCGGCCGTCGCCTCCGAAATCGAGGTGACGACGTCCTTGATGAAGTCCTTCAGATCCATTCGCGCGCCCATGATTCTTCGATAAAACGCTGACCGGACAAACAGCATCCCTACCGGATCGGCGCAACCACCGCCGAAGCCATTCGCCGGGAAGATGCCGCGCGACAACTGTCGCGGCGGCCCGCGGCACCTGCCAGGCCCTCAGTCCTTCCCCTTCCGGTCCCTCCGCCGGGTCTCCTCGAGCAGGGTTCTCGTCACTTCGGCCCGGCCGAAGGACCGCCTGGCGGCGCGGAGCGCGGTCTCGTGCGCGGCCCGGAGCCGCGCCAGCTCGCCGTTCAGCCGCGCCAGCCGCTCCTCGCCCCATTTCAGCCAGACCGGGTCGAGCCCCGAGATCCGTGCCGTGTCGATCCGGTCCTCGGCCATGCGGCGGTCCTGGACCTCGCGGATGCGCGCGATGTCCGCCTCGAGCTCTTTCATCTGCACCACGATCTTCTCCACCGCGGAGAGATCGCGGTCGCGCATCATGCCCGAGAGCTTCGCCAGGTCGACGAGCTGGTCCTCCTTCACCGCGCCCGCGCCTTCCGCCGCATGTCCTCGGCGAAGCGGATCGACACCGCCACCGCCGCGTAGTGCTCGGGGCGTATCTCCTCTCCGATCTCGACCACACCGTGCAGCGCGCGGGCCGTGGGCGGATCGGGACGGATCGGCACGCCCGCCTCCTCGGCGGCCTCGCGGACGCGCGCCGCCACGTGATCGACCCCCTTCGCGACGCAGACGGGCGCCCCCTGCGCGCCGCGGTTCCATTTCAGCGCCACGGCGTAATGGGTGGGGTTGGTGATCACCACGGCGGCGTCCGGAACGTCGGCAAGCATCTGGTTCATGGCGATCTCCTGCCCGCGCTGCCGGCGCTCCTGCTTCATGTGCGGATCGCCCTCGGAATCCTTCTGCTCGTCGACCAGCTCCTTGCGCGACATCCTGTGTTTCTGCAGGTGGTGGTTCCGCTGCCAGAAGAAGTCGACGACGCCGATGACGATGGCGATGGCGAGCACGATCCACATGAAGGTCACGACGAGCCTGAGCGAGACCGCCATCGCCACCGCCGGGTCGAGTGTCACCAGGCTGACGATATCGGGCAGGCTCCTTGCCAGGAAGACGAACAGGATCGCCGAATAGATCGTCAGTTTCACCGTGCTCTTGGCGAATTCGAACAGTCCGCTGGCGCCGAACTTCTGCTTGGCGTTCGACAGCGGCGAGATCTTCGACATCTTGGGCTTCAGCTTCTCGGTCGAGACCGTGAAGGCGCGCTGGGCGAAGATCGAGGCGAGCGCCAGCGCCATCGGCGCGACGACCCAGGGGACGAGGCTCGCACCGGTGCCCTGCAGCAGCCCGCCCATAAGCGCCGCGCCGCCGCTGTCCCCGAGGTGGAGCGCGAGCCGGTCGGGCTCGGCGATGAGACGGCTCAGCGCCTCGCCGATCCCGCGCAGGCTCTGACCACCCAGTACCAGCATGACGAGAAGTATTCCGCCATAGGTCGCCGCTGTGTTGAGATCCGTCGAACGCGGGACCTCGCCCTTCTTGCGGGCGTCGTCGAGCTTCTTCTGGCTCGGCTCGTGGCTCTTCTCGGCCTCGTCCTCGCCGCTCACGGGACGCCCCCGGTCGGATCGGAGAGGAAGCCGTCCATCGAGGACAGCCAGACGTTCAGGATGAGCGGCAGCGACACCATCAGCAGGACAAGGCCGCCCGCGGTGATCGCCGGCGCGCCGACGAAGGCGACCATGAGCTGCGGCATGGCGCGGTTGATGATCCCGAGCGTCAGGTTGTAGACCAGCGAGGTGATCATGAACGGCATCGCCAGCGCGAAGCCCAGGGCGAAGGCCGAGCCGACCTGCCCCGTCCCCCAGGTGACGAGAATCCTCCGCGGCGGGCCAGACCCCGGGCGGCAGCATGTCGTAGGAGCCGACCAGGTAGATCGTGACCTTCAGGTGCAGATCCATCATCACCGCGAGCGCGATCCCGGAGATGGTCATGATCGAGCCGATGGCAGGCTGCGGATCGGCCCCCGTCGTCGCCCCGAAGATCTGCGCCAGGGAGACCGATTGCGCGGCGATCGTGCCGGCGATCTGCAGCGCCACCACGAACAGCCTGAGCGCCGCGCCGAGGGCGAGGCCGATGATCACCTCCGTGGCGAGTACCGGGCCCACGATACCGTCGAGCCCGACCGGCGGCAGCCGGTCCGCGACCGGCGGCAGAACCACCGCGGTGAAGACCAGTGCCAGCCCGAGCCGCACCCGCGCCGGCACCATGGTCTGCCCGAAGGCTGGCAGGAGCGCCATCGCCGCGCCGACCCGCAGGAAGACGAGGAAGGCCTGCGCCAGCTCCGTCCGGGCCCAGTCGGCCAGGAAGGACAGGTCCTCGATCACGCCGCCACGGTGCCCACGAGCGACGGCCGCGCCTCGGTGCCGAGCTCTTCGAAGCTCAGGACCGGGTTGGCGAGCCCCTTGGCCGAGAGCACGAGCCGCAGGAAGCGCCGCCGCCGGGCGGAGGTGATGAGCGCCGGATAGACGCCCATCTCCGCCGCCTCGCCGAGGCTCGTCGCCGCCCCGTCCGCCAGCCGGTTGAAGTCCTCGGGGGGCAGCGCCACGGTGATCTCGCCGGGCTCGCCGGAGAGCTGGTGGTCCGAGAAGAGCTTCTCCCAGGCCGGGTCGAGCTGCACCAGCGGCACCGTGCCGTCGGCGCGCTTCAGCGTGGCGACGAGCTGGAAGCTCAGCCGCTGGCGCACAATCTCGCAGATGCCCTCCGGCGTTCCGGCCTGGGCGCGCGCCGCGGCGATCGTCTCGAGGATCAGCGGCAGGTTGCGGATCGACACCCGCTCCTCGAGCAGCAGCCGCAACACGGTCAGGAGGAGCTCCATCGGCACCTTGTCGGGCACCAGCTCGTCGATCAGCCGCTTGTTCGCCGCCGCCCGGTCGGGGTCGGAGAGGCGGGTGTATTCGTCGAGAAGCCGGCGCAGGCTCTTCAGCGTCATCAGGCGGTGGAAGTTGCGCTTGATCGTCTCGAGCAGATGGGTCGCGAGCACCTCCGCGGGCAGCACGGTGGTGGTGCCGGCGAGCGCCGCCTCCTCCTGCCGGGCCGCGCTGATCCAGCGCGCGGGCGCGCCGTAGACCGGTTCGGCGACGTCCTGCCCCGGCGGCATCAGGGCGGGGTTGTCGCCGGCCAGCGCCAGCACCTGGTCGGGCACCAGCCGGTCGCGCACCTGCTCCACCCCCTGCACCCGGATGACGTAGGTCCCCTCGGGAAGCGCGGGATCGTCGGTCAGGCGGATCTCGGGCAGGACGATCCCGTAAACCGCGGCGACGTGATTGCGCATGTTGCCGATCCGCGCGTCGAGCCCGGTCGCCGGATCGAGCACAAGCGGCACGAGGTCGGCGGCGAATTCCAGATGGATGTCGTCGAGGTCGAGCACGTCGCCCATCGAGCGCGCGCGCTCGGCGGGCTCGGCCCGGGCCGGCTTCGCCGCCGCCGCCGTCTCGCGCGCGACCCGCTTCTGCGCCTGCCAGCCGAGGAAGCCGAGCACGCCGGCGCCGGCGATGAACGGCAGGAAGGGCAGCCCCGGCACCAGCGCGAAGAGCGCCAGCAGCACCGCAACGGTCGTCAGCGCCGCGGGATGCTTGCCGAGCTGGGAGAAGAGCGCCATGTCGGTCGAGCCGGTGGCCCCGCCGCGCGACAGCAGGAGCGCCGAGGCGATGGAGATGATGACCGCCGGGATCTGCGTCGTCAGCCCGTCGCCCACGGTCAGGATCGCATAGGTCTTCAGCGCGTCGCCCGCGGCCATGCCGTGCACGATGGTCCCCACCGCGAGCCCGACCAGGAGGTTCAGGAGCGTGATCAGGATGCCCGCCGCGGCGTCGCCCTTGACGAATTTCGAGGCGCCGTCGAGCGAGCCGAAGAAGGTCGTCTCGAGCTGTTCGCGCTCGCGCCGCTCGCGTGCCTCGGCGTGATCGATGGCGCCCGCGCTCATGTCGGAATCGATGGCGAGCTGCTTGCCCGGCATGGCGTCGAGGGCGAAGCGCGCACCGACCTCCGCCATCCGCCCCGCGCCCTTGGTGATGACGATGAAGTTCACGATCATCAGCACGCCGAAGACGACGAGGCCGAGGAACACCGATCCGCCCATGACGAACATGGCGAAGCCCTCGATGACATCGCCCGCCGCGCCGGTGCCGGTATGGCCCTGCCCGATGATGAGCTTCGTCGAGCTGACGTTCAGCGACAGCCTGAGCATCAGCGAGGCGAGCAGGATCGTCGGAAAGGAGGAGAAGTCGAGCGGCCGCTCGATGAAGAGCGTCGTCGTGAACATCAGGATGGCGATCGCGAAGGAGCAGGCCAGCCCGATATCGAGCACCCAGGCCGGCATCGGCAGGATCATCATCACGATCACCGCCATCAGCGCCAGCGCAAGGAGCACGGTGGGCTGGAACACGGCGCGCAGGCTCATCGCCGCCGCCTCCGAGCCAGGCTGTCATCCCGTCTTGCGGCGTTGGGGCCTTCTGCCCCGATCAGGTCTTCCACCATCACATCCTGTGTTGCGAGACGCTCGCGGCCGTCACTGAATCCTCTGCCCCGTCAGGTCCTCGGGGTTCCGCGTCTCCTCGATGACCGGATCGCTGAGAAACGGGATCATCGCCATGCCGACGGCAACGATGACCACGAAGGCGAGGAGGATGAACGCCGTTTCGCCCTTGCGGGAAAGCACGGTGTCCGACCGGCCTTCCCCGCATGGCTTCGAGGCGGCGGGATCGTCGAAATACACGCCACAATGGCGGCATGTCGTCCCTTCGGAGAGGAAATGGTGGTCGGCGGCCATTCGGCTGACCCTCCTGTCGCGGCTTCCCCACCGTGGTACAGTCGAAGCATTGCCAAAGCGTTGAATGTCCCCCTATTCGCCCGACGCCAGGAGCGTGCGGTACTTTTCCCGCAGCGCCGCGCTCCGGGCGATCAGCGAGAGGCTCTCCGCTCCGACTCCCGAGGGCGCCGGCTCTGCCGAGGCAATGGTGCCGACGGGCGCGCGTCCGGCCGCGATCTCGCCCCTGAGCGCCTCCGCCTCCGCCCCGTCGAGACCGGCGAGCGCGGCCCCGGCGTCCTCCCAGTCCTCGAGGCCGATATCGATCCGCGCCCGGAGCAGCCGCTCGGACGAAGTGGCGGCCCCGTCCTCGGCCAGGAACCGCCGCGCGAGCTGCGGCACGTGGAGCGCGCGGATGCGCTCGGCCATCGCCAGCCGCTGCTGCGGCTCCGGCGCCAGGTCGCCGGCGAAGCGCGCCGCCTGCTGCAGGAAGACGCCGTCGTCGACGATGCCGACCAGCGCCTCGTGGAGGTCCACATCCAGCGACCGCGCGAGCTCCGGCTCCCGCCCGGCAAGCCCGTCGATCCGCCGCGCCGCGCTGAGGTAGCTCGCCTGCGCGATCTCGGCGCGGATCACCGACCGCGACAGCGCGGCGCGGTCCTCGGGGTCGAGCTCGGGCAGGAGCGCCGCCGCCTGGTCGATGATCGTGCTCGGCACGGTCTCGCCCGACCGCCGCCGGGAATCGATCAACGCGCGGAGCGCGTCGGACGCCTCCGGGGTCCGGTCGGCGAGCTCGCGGATCGCCTCCTCCTCGGTCGGGATGGCGCCGCCCGGCTCGAAGTTCCGGGGCGAAAGGGCGCTCTCGGGCAGGCCGGGGCTCTGCCGCGCGACGGATCCCCGAACGATCTCCGCGTCCTCGCGCCGGCCCAGCGCCTCGAGTGCGGCGATGGCGCGCCGGCCGAACTGGATCCGGAGGGCCGGGTCAAGCCCGGCGAGGGCCTCCCGCACGGTCGCGATCCGTCGCGGACCGGAAGGCGGATCGGCGATCAGCACGAAAAGCGTCAGCAGCGGGCCGCAATCCGCCACGCTTCGGGCATGCGGGGCGGGGGCAGGGCCGTCGGCCACCCGCGCCAGTTCGTCGAGGAGCGCCATCTCGGCATCGTCGCTCCGATGGGACGCCAGAAGCACCCGTGCCTCGGCGCCGAAGCCGCCCGCGATCAGGCGGATCGCCTCGGCGCGCGCCTGTTCGGGCTCCGGCGCGTCGAGATCGAGAGGCCCGATCGCGGCGAGCCAGTCCGACCTGCCACCCGAGAGACCGTCCGGGCAGGTCGCGTCCGGGGGAATGGCGGAATGGCCGCGACGGTCCCGCTCGGCCTGGGTCTCGACCAGAATGTTCGATCCCGGAGCGAAATCGGGCGGCACCGGTGCGCGCCGCGGGGTTTCGAGCGGCGTCTTCTCCGCCTCCGGGGTGGGCAGATCGCTCGACAGCTCGACCAGACCCTCCTCAGCCGAGCGCGCCATCGCCTTGATGATGCTGCGTCTGAGCGCCACGGCGCGGTCGAGCGCCGCAGCGTCGGCGGACGGATCGGACGGCTCCGACGACTTCGGCGATCCTTGCGTCCCGGCCGTGGCGATCTCGGTCCGCGGCTGCGGCTCGGTCTCGACCGGCGGGTCCGGTCGCACCGTCCGCGTGAGCAGCCCCGGAAGCAGCCCGTCGCGGAGCGGCATCCCCGCAGGGGGCCGCGATCGCTCCCGGTGACGGTCCCGCACAGGTTCTGCCGCTGCGGGCGCAGGCTCCGGCGGTCCCGGCCGGACGTCGATGACGAGTCCCTCGTTCCGGAGTTCGAAGGTCCGCGCCGCGCAGTCGCAGTTCAGCAGGATGTCGAGCGCGCCCGGCGACGGCTGCACCAGCCGGTCGATCCGATCCTCGCCGATCCGCCGGTAGACTTCGGAAAGATCGAAGGAGAGCCGCGTGTCGGTCTCGAGCGAGATGCGCCGCTCCCCCGACGTGACCTCCCACTCGGGCAGCCGCTCGAAATCCAGCACCACGCGGGTATAGCCGTCGTGCTCGCCCGTGCGCACCGGCACGACCTGCGCCGCGGCCACCGCCGGCAGGACGAGCAGGAGGGCCGTGAGACTGTGCCCGATCATGCCGCCTTCGTGCCCTTCAGCGCTTCCTCGAGATCGTCGAAGGCGGGGCGCAGGTTGTGCGGCGTGTTCTGCCGGCCGACCTCGATGCAGATATTGGGGCTGTGCAGGTGCAGGTTCGCGACCAGGACCTCGCGGATCAGCTGGTAGAACTGCGCGTCCTCCTCCACGACCTGCTTCATCTTCGCCGCGAAGGGCCCGACAAAACCGTAGGCCAGGAACACGCCGAGGAAAGTGCCGACGAGCGCCCCGCCGATCATCTGCCCGAGCACCTCGGGAGGCTGGTCGATCGCGGCCATGGTCTTGATGACCCCGAGCACCGCCGCCACGATCCCGAGCGCCGGCAGGCCGTCGGCCATGGTCTGCATGGCGTGGCTCGGATGCAGCGCCCGGTGCAGCTTCGACTCCATCCGCTTCTCGAGCACCTCCTCGACCTGATGGGGATCGTCGTAGTTCATGCTCGCCGAGCGCAGCGTGTCGCAGATCAGCTCCACCGCCTCCCGGTCGCTCTGGATCTTCGCGTAGCGCCCGAAGATCGAACTGTCGCCCGGCTGCTCGATATGGGTCTCGAGCGCCAGCGGGTCGCTCTTGGCGAGCCGGATCAGCTCGAACAGGAGGCACAGCAGGTCGCGGTAATCCTGCGCCTTCCACTTGGCGCCCTTGAAGACCCGTGCGATGTCCTTCAGCGTGTGCTTCACCGTCGCGCCGTCATTCGACAGCAGGAACGCCCCGGTCGCCGCCCCGAGGATCATCATCAGCTCGAAGGGCAGCGATTTCAGTATGATGCCGAGCTTGCCGCCGGCGGCCATGTAGCCTCCGAAGACCATCACGAAAACGACGACGATCCCGATTATGGCGATCATTGAGCGACTCCAAGGGCTGGACGGTTCATTCCGTTTCGGCGGTTCCGGCATTCCGGCCGGCGAGAACGACACTGACCGCATAGGCGGCGTCGGCGGGCATGGCCGACAGGATCTCCGCCGAGATGGCGGGCTGCATCTTCGACAGGAACCCGGCCGCGAAGGCCGGCGGCATCTGTTCGAAGAGCGGCGCCGCCTGTTCAGGCTTCATGTTCTCGTATACGGCGACCAGGGTCTCGACATCGGTCTGCGACGCCTTGTCGGCGAGGTTGACCATCTTCCGCAGGCGCGCCTCGGCCTCGGCGATCTCGCTCATCTGTCGCGAGAGCTCGACCTCGCCCTCCTTCACGACGTCCTCGCGCTCGTCGAGCCGCGCCTCGCGCGCATCGAGCTCCGCCTCGCGCTCCTTCAGCGCGGAGAGCACCTGGCCGATCTCGTCCGTGGGCGTCTGCGGGGTCTCGGCAGCTTGGGCGGGGCCGGCCTCGAAGAGGCCGCGCACCTGGGCGATGTTCTCGCCCTCGAGGGTGCGCAGCGCCGCGGAGCCCACGAGGAGCGCCGCGAGCGCCGGCAGGACGCCGAGCCCCCGCGTCCTGGGCCGTGGTCTGAGTTCGGGCCGGCTCATTTCGCGGTCGCCGCGTTGCGCCGCGCGAAGAAGGAGGGCGCCTTCGGCGCGACCGGCGCCGGCTCTTCCGGGGTGGCGCGCGCGGAGACCGAGCGGAAGGTCGGCACCTCGCGCAGCTTCGGCTCCTCCCCGCGCCCGGTCGTCGTCTTCGCGTCCTCCTTCGACGGCGGCGCGGCCTCCACGGGCCGGTCGGCCGGCTCCGGCTCCGGCTCCGGCTCCGGCTCCGGCTCGAAGTCGTGCAGCGATGCCAGGTGCAGCTCCAGCCGCCGGGCCACCCCCTCGGCCCGCTCGGTCAGGTCCCCGAGGTCGCGGCCCGATTCGTCCGCCGCCACCTTCGCCGCGTGCATCGCCTTGGTCAGGTCGTCGACCTGCGCCGATAGCACCGCGACCGCCCCGCCCACGCCGCGCTCGAGATCGGTGAACCGGGTCAGCCGACGCGAGAGGACGAAACAATAGGCGGCCACGCCGAACGCGCCGGCCGCGAGGAGGATATCGGCAATCAGTGACATGTCTCGATCCTTCAGCTCAGCACGAATTCCATGACCAGCACGTCGGAGACGCGGCCCGGCCCGACAACGAGTTCCACCCGGCGCAGCATCTGCGCGCGGAGCCGGATCAGCGCCCCCGGCGTTTCGAGATCGGCCGGATCCACCGCGCGCAGATAGCCGTTCATCACGTCGACCACTCTCGGCATCAGGCGCGCCACCTCCTCGCCATGCTCTTGTGGCACCTCGAGCTGCGAGGTGAACCGCAGATGCGCCGGCGAATCCGATCCCGCGAGCGAGATCACCAGCGGATTGACCGGGATGAAAACCACGTTCGATCCGCCGGCGACCACGGGCTCTCCGTGGAGCGCGCCGCCCCCGGAGCCGGCGGTCGAACTTCCATGCCCCGCGCCGTGCGAATCGCCCTCGGCGCCCGCCTCGGCCGCGGCCGGCTTCGGCCCCAGCAGGAGCCCCGAAAAGGTGGCGTAGAATCCGCCGCCGGCCCCGAGCGCGAGGGCCAGGACGCCGACCAGGAGGCCGGTCCTGCCGCTCTTCGGCGCCGCTGCCTCGTCCTTGTCCTGGGTCTCGGCCATTCTCGGTCCTCACCGCTGCACGCTTCGTCGTGTCGGGGCGCAGATAAACCCAAATGGGCTAACCGATTGTTAAGTCCGGTCGGAGAGTGTCGGCCTCGGAAATCGGGGAGAACCCCCGGATGACAGGAGGTCGTCTTGCAGCAGCTGGTATCCGTCTGGCAAAACTTGCCGATGCAGCGTCGGGTCATCGTCCTCGGCGCCACCGCTCTGATGTTCGTCCTCGTCCTCGGCGTCACGCGACTCGCCACCACGCCGAGCATGTCGCTTCTCTATGCCGGGCTCGACGACAAGGCCGCCGGCGACGTGGTCGCCTCGATCGAACAGAGCGGCGTCGCCTACGAGGTCCGCGGCAACTCGATCTACGTGGATGCGGGCCGGCGCGACCAGCTCAGGATGACGCTCGCCAGCGAGGGCCTGCCCCGCAACGCCATGCAGGGCTACGAGCTGCTCGACGACATGTCGGGCTTCGGCACTACCAGCCAGATGTTCGACGCCGCCTACTGGCGGGCGAAGGAGGGCGAGCTCGCCCGTACCATCGTCACCTCGCCGAGCGTCCAGTCGGCCCGCGTCTACATCGCCAATTCCGGCACCAAGCCCTTCCAGCGCGATCTGACGCCCTCGGCCTCGGTCACTGTGACCCCGGCCGCCGGCGGCCTCACCGCCTCCCAGGCGAAGGCGTTCCGCTACCTCGTCTCCTCCGCCGTGCCGGGACTCAAGCCCGAGAACGTCTCGGTGATCGATTCGACCGACGGGGTGATCCTGTCGAACGAGGAGACAACGCCCAATGCCGCGAGCGGCATGGACCGCGCCGCGGCCCTGAAGCGCAATGTCGAGCGCCTGCTCGAGGCGCGCGTCGGCTACGGCAACGCCGTCGTCGAGGTGAACGTGGAGACGGTGAGCGAAACCGAGGAGATCACCGAGCGCCGCCTCGACCCCGACAGCCGCGTCGCCATCAGCCAGGACAGCACCCAGTCGAAGGACAGCTCGTCCGACCCCAACGGCGGCGACGTCACTGTCGCCTCCAACCTGCCCGACGGCGAGGCGAACCGGCAGGACGGCCCGCCCTCGACCAGCTCGTCGAGCGAGAGCCGCGAGCGCGTGAACTACGAGGTCTCCGAGACCAACCGCCGGGTCACCCGCACGCCGGGCGCGATCGACCGTGTCAGCACCGCCGTCCTCGTCGACGGCATCCAGACCCTGGACGAGGACGGCGCCGTCACCTGGGAGCCCCGTCCCGAGGAGGAGATGGCCGCGCTGCGCGAACTCGTCGCCGCCGCCGTGGGCTTCCGCGAGGCGCGCGGCGACGCGCTGTCGGTCCGCAACATGCGCTTCGAGCCGCTGCCGCAGGAGGGGACCGCGCCGATCCAGGCCGGCCTCTTCGGACCCGTGGACACGATGCGCCTCGCCCAGCTCGGCATCCTCTCGCTGGTGGTCCTCGTCATCGCGCTCTTCGTCATCCGCCCGATCCTGCGCCGCCAGCCCGAGGCGGAGGCCGCTCCCGCCCTCGCCGGGCCCGACGCGCAGGGGCGGTCGGCGAACGGTACTGCCCTCAGCGGCGAGATCGACCCCGACGACACGCCCGAGAACCTCCCCGACGTGCTCGGCGGTCGTGACGGCCGCGGCGCCGAGACCTCGACCGCCGTCGAGCGCCTGCGCCGGCTTATCGACGAGCGGCAGGACGAATCGCTGCAGATTCTCAAGTCCTGGATGGAAAGCGAGGAGAAGGCATGAACGCGCACCCCTTTGTGCTGGAGGATTTCGGCAACTTCGCCGGTCCGATCCCCGTGGAGACGGTCGACGGCGAGCGGCTCGAGGCCGAGAAGCTCGAGGCCTTCGACAAGGGCTACGCCGCCGGCTGGGAGGACGCCACGGCGGCCTGCGAGCAGGCGGCCTCGGAGAGCGCGGAGGCCGCCCTCGCCCGGCTCCAGGACCTCTCCTTCACCTTCCACGAGGCGCGCGCGCATGTCCTGCGCTCGATCCTGCCGCTGGTCGAGGCGATCACCGCGCAGGTCGTGCCGAAGACGCTCCACGCCACGCTCGGCACCCGGCTGACGGAGATCGTCGAGAAGACGGTCGCGGACGCCGCCACCGCCGAGGTCGAACTCCTCGCCGCGCCCGGCGAGAGCGCGGGGCTCGAGACCGCCATCGCCGAGCGCCTGACCTTCCCCGTCACCATCCGGGAGGAGGAGAGCCTCGCGCCCGGCAAGGTGCAGCTCCGCGTCGGCCGGTCCGAGACCGAGATCGATCTCACCGGCTTCCAGCACACCCTGACCGAGGCGCTCTCCGCCCTCGACACCGAACTTGAGGAATCCGTCCGGCATGGCTGACGACACCGAACTCGACGCGGCCCCCGCCCGGGAGACGCAGGCCCCCTCCCGCAACCCGCTGACCCAGGTCCCGATCGAGATCGTCGTCTCGGTCGGCAAGGCCCGGCCGCGGCTCGCCGATCTGCTGAAGGTCGAGCATGGCAGCGTCCTGCCCCTCGACACCAAGGTCGACGATCCGGTGGAGCTCTATGTGGGCGACCGCCTTATCGCCCGCGGCGAGCTGCAGGAGTTCGAGGGCGACCAGTCGGGCCAGCTCGCGGTCCGGCTGACGGAGGTGGCCGATCTGGAGAGCGGATTTTGACACGATCGCCGGCATTCTGCCTGGCTCCCGCGCTCCTCTTCCTGCTCATCGTCGTCGCCGAGCCCGCCCTCGCGCAGCAGATATCCATCGATCTCGGCGAGGGCGAGGCCTCGCTCGCCGGGCGCTCGATCCAGCTTCTTGTCCTCGTCACCGTCCTGAGCCTCGTGCCCGGGCTTCTGGTAATGATCACCTGCTTCCCGTTCCTGGTCACGGTGCTGTCGATCCTGCGCCAGGGAATCGGATTGCAGCAGGCGCCACCCAACATGCTGATCGTCACGCTGGCACTGTTCCTGACCTACTTCGTCATGGAGCCGGTCTTCCAGGAGGCCTGGGCGAACGGCGTCCAGCCCCTCGTCGCGGGCGAGGTGGAGGTGCAGCAGGGGCTGACCGCCGCGCTCGCCCCCTTCCGCGAATTCATGGCGGCGCGGATCGATCCCGGCACGTTCGAGAGCCTGCTGACGCTGCGCCCGGAGATCGACCCCGGCATCGCCACGCCCGCCTCGCCGCTCTCGGTCCTGATCCCCTCCTTCCTGCTGTCGGAGATCGAGCGCGCCTTCCAGATCGGCTTCCTGATCTTCCTGCCCTTCCTGGTCATCGACCTCGTGGTCTCGGCGATCCTGATGTCGATGGGGATGATGATGGTGCCGCCCGCGATCGTCTCGCTGCCCTTCAAGCTCGCCTTCTTCGCCGTCGCCGACGGCTGGACGCTGATCTCCTCGGCCCTGGTGCGCAGCTACGTCTGACGCCGCTGTCGCGGGGCCCGCCGCCGTGGTAGGATCGAATGAGGGAGATGCGTCATGGCCATGCGCAGCCTCACGATCCTCGCCGCGCTCGCGGCCCTTGCCGGGCCCGCGGCAGCGGACACCCGCTTCAGCGACCTGACCCTCGCCGCCATCCACGGCGAGGCCGACAAGGTCCGGGCGATTCTCGACTGGGGCGGCGACCCGAACCACGCCGGCTGGCTCGGCCTCACGCCCCTCGCCGCCGCGATGCGGAGCTGCGCGGCCACGACCGAGACGGTCTACGCGCTCCTGCAGGGCGGCGCCGACATCGAGGGCCGCTCCGGTGTCGGCGCCACGCCCCTCATGCTCGCTTGGCAGACCGGCCGGCCCCACCTCGCCGAGATGCTGCTCGCCCTCGGCGCCGACCCCGAGGCGCGGAACATGTACGGCGACACGGCGCACGACTACGAGCTGTTCTTCTCCGGCAGACTGCCGCCCGACGCGTTCGAGACCCTGCGCTACACCTCCCTCGGCCTCGCCCCCTCGCGGGAACGCTGCCCCGGACGGGACCGGCGGGCCGAGTGACCGCCTGACTCCGGCTTGCCTGTGGATCGCCGCGGGCCTAGACCGGCGCCGATCCCGTCACCCCGAGAGCGCCCATGGAACCGACCCGACGCACCTTTCTCGCAACCGGCACCGCGGCTCTGGCCGCAGCGGCGCTGCCGCGCCCCGGGCAGGCCGCCTATGCGCCCCGCCCCGGCCCGTGGCGCCGCTTCGAGCTCGCCACCCGCGTCACCCTTCCGCTCGACGGTCGCGCGGGACAGCTCTGGGTGCCGGTCCCGGCCCTCGCCGCCGAGGGCTGGAGCCGGCCCGACGAGACCACCTGGCGCACCGATGCCGCAGAGGCGGCCCTCGCCCGCGACCCCGAGACGGGGGCGCAGTTCCTTCACGCCCGTTGGCCCGCGGGCCGGGAGACCGGCCGGCTCTACGCGGTCTCCCACGTCGACACGCGCTCGCGCGCCGTCGATCTCTCGCGGCCCCGCTCCGTGCCGCCGCTCCCGCCCGAGGCGCGCGCGCGCCACACCGCGCCCACCGCGCTCATCCCGACGGACGGGATCGTCGCCGAGACCGCGTCGCGCGTCACCGCCGGCGCCGGCAGCGATCTCGACAAGGCCCGCGCCATCTATGACTGGGTGGTGGAGAGCACCGCGCGCAATCCCGAGACCCGCGGCTGCGGCCTCGGAGACATTGCCTCGATGCTCCGCATGGGCGACCTGACGGGAAAATGCGCCGACCTCAACGCCCTCTTCGTCGGCCTCGCCCGCGCCAGCGGCCTGCCCGCGCGCGATCTCTACGGGTTGCGGGTGGCACCCTCCGCCTTCGGCTACGAGAGCCTCGGCGCCGGCTCGATCGACGTGACGTCGGCGCAGCATTGCCGCGCCGACGTGTGGCTCGAGGGGTTCGGATGGGTGCCGGCCGATCCGGCGGATGTCCGCAAGGTGGTGCTCGAGGAGCCGCCACAGACGCTCTCTCTCGGCGACGCGCCGGTGCGAGACGTCCGCGCCGCGCTGTTCGGAGCCGCGGAGAGCAACTGGGTCGCGCTCAACGCCGCCCATGACGTTCCCCTGCCCGGCGCCCCGTTCGGACCGGTACCGTTCCTCATGTATCCGGAGGCCGAGATCGGCGGTCGCCGCCGCGATCCTCTCGCGCCCGACGACTTCGCCTACACGATCACCGCGGCGGAACGGCCGGCCTGACCGCTCCGCCGCGAGTTCTCTAGCTTCCCTCGCCGGAGCCGTGCTCGCCCGGGCCCTCGCCGGACCCCTGCTCCGCGAGCGCGGTGAGATAGGCCCACATGTTGTGGGCATCCTCCTCGCTGCGCAGCTTGAACGCCATCTTCCCGCGCGCGCCGCTGTCGTCGAGATATTCCCGCAGGAACCCGGTCGGATCCTGCACGTAGGCGACGAAATCCTCCTCGTTCCAGGCGAGGCCCGCCTCGCCGGCCTCCTCCATCGAGGAGGAATAGCGGAAATCCTCCACCGTCCCGGCCGTGCGCCCCGGCACGCCGTAGAGGTTCGGCCCCGTCCGGCCGGCGCGACCGGCGAGCGTCTCCCCCTCGTCGTCCGTCACCACATGGCAGGCCGCGCACTGGTTGAACACCTGCTCGCCTGCATCGGCGTCCCCCTCCTGCGCGAGAGCCGGCGCGGCGCAGAGCGCGAGCGCGGCGGCGCTGATCCAAGTGACTCTCATCTTTCTCTCCCTTTGAAGGTCGTCCGATCCGACCGGATCCCGACTCCGGCGGAGCCTAGCGTGCCCGCGCGGCCACCGCAAGCGTCATGCGACCTGGCGCGACAATGCGCATTGCTTCCAGAGCGCGTTCAACGCCGTGACCAGATGGTCGATGTCGCCATCCGTATGCAGCGGCCACGGCGTGAAGCGCAGCCGCTCGGTGCCCTTCGGCACGGTCGGATAGTTGATCGGCTGCACGTAGATGCCCCAATCGGCCATCAGCACGTCGGCGATCATCCGGCACTTCACCGGGTCCTTCACCATGACCGGGATGATGTGGCTGGGGTTCGGCAGATGCGGGATGCCCAGCGTGTCGAGCACGGGCGCGGAGCTTGGCCACCTGCCGGCGCTGCCGCTGCCGCTCGATCTCGGAGACCTTGAGGTGCCGGATCGACGCCGTCGCCGCCGCCGCCACCGCCGGCGGCATGGCGGTGGTGAAGATGAACCCGCTGGCGAAGGAGCGGATGAAGTCGCAGAGCGCCGCCGACCCGGTGATGTAGCCGCCGAAGCAGCCGAAGGCCTTGCCGAGCGTCCCCTCGATCAGCGTGATCCGGTCCATCAGCCCCTCGCGCTCGGCGACGCCGCCGCCGCGCGGACCGTACATGCCGACCGCGTGCACCTCGTCGAGATAGGTCATCGCGCCGTGCTTCTCGGCCACCTCGACGATCTCGGCGATCGGCGCGATGTCGCCGTCCATGGAATAGACGCTTTCGAAGGCCACGATCTTCGGCACGTCGGCGCTGTATTGCGACAGCTTCGCGGTCGAGATCGGCGGCGTCGTTGTGCGCCAGATCATCTCGCGGCGCGCGCGGAAGTGGCGCATGCCCTCGATCATCGAGGCGTGGTTCATCGCGTCGGAGAAGATCACCGCGCCCGGGCAGCCGGCTCCCGAGGGTGGAGAGCGCCGCCCAGTTCGACACGTAGCCGACGGTGAACAGCAGCGCGGCCTCCTTGCCGTGCAGGTCGGCGAGCTCGGGCTCCAGCGTGATGTGGTGATGCGCGTGCCGGAGATGTTGCGCGTGCCCCCCGCGCCGGTGCCGCGAGCGCTCCACCGTCTCGCATCATCGCGCCCACCACCGACGGGTGCTGGCCCATGCCGAGATAGTCGTTGGAGCACCAGACCGTCACCTCCTCCGGCCCGATGGCGCCGTGGTTCGCGGACCTTCGGGAACTTCCCGCATATCCGCTCCAGGTCGGCGAAGACGCGGTAGTTCCCCTCGCTCTTCAGATCGTCCAGCTGGGCGCGAAACCTGGCTTCAAAATCCATGCCGTCCCTCTCCTTTCCGTATCGTCGGTTTGGGCGCGGGCAGCGCCCAGCGCCAGAGTTTCGCGTCCGGCAGCGGCAGCACCATCAGCCAGTGTTCGAGCAGCGCCAGCGCGGTCAGGCTCGCCAGGAGCGCGAAACCGGTCTCGCCGGTGGTCGTCACCCGTTCGATCCAGCAGAAGACGGCGGCCGTCAGGGTCAGGATCGAGAGCGGGAAGAACCAGCTCACCGGCGCCTGCCGGAAATAGCTCGGCAGATGCGCCAGCGGCGCCGGCAGGAACTCGGCGTTGATCCGCGGCACGCCGAGGAAGATGTTCAGCTTGGCCGAGATCCGCGCCCCGAAGAGCACCGCGTAGGTCCAGAAGCACCAGATCGTTCGCCGCGCCGCGCGTCAGCAGGAACAGCGCCACCAGCCCCGCGGTCAGCAGCAGCTCGTGCCAGGCGAGCGCGCCCCAGGCGGCGCGGAACCGCTGCCCCGCGGTGACGCAGAGGGGCATCGGCCGCGCGCGCCGGGCCGGTGACGCAGCCGGTCAGGAACGCCAGCTCGATCCAGCCCCAGATCGCCAGCGCCGACAGGAACGGCAGATAGACCGCCGAGGCGTCCGCCGCCGTCAGGATGCCCCCGCGACGCCCGCGACCAGCACCGGAAGCCCGCAGAGGACCACCCGTCCGTGCGCGCCGCGGCCCTGCCCGTCGGCGCGCTGCACCGCCCAGCAGGATCGCCCCGGTGGAGAACCACCAGACGAAGAGCGCGACCAGCGCGGCGATCCAGGGCGCGCCCATTCAGGCCCCCGCCCCGTCGCGTCGATGGTCGTGCTCGCGTTCACGTCCCGCGTCCCTCCTCTCCGGTCGTCCCCGGCGGCGGTCCCGGCCGCCGGGATCGGCCGTCAATAGGCCGGCTCCAGCCGCACGCTGTCGGGCACCTCGTTGCGCTTCACCGGCATCGTGTAGAGCGACGCGAAGGCCGCCGCGGCCCGCGCGCCGGCCGTCACCCGGCCGATCAGGCCGCCGATTCCGCCCCGCGCCTTGGCCGCGTCCATGTCCCGGCTCGCGGCTTCCAGCTTCCGGCAGCCCTTCACGAAGCGCGGATTGTCGATGTCGAGCTCGAGCGGAAAGGCCTGCCGGGCGATGACGTTGGTCTTGCGGAACACCTCCAGGTCGTACCAGTCGATATCGACGCCCAGCGCCTCGTGGAAGCGCGGCCGGGCGTGGTCGCGCACCCACATCGTCCCGTAGACGGCCGTCAGGAAGAACCGGATCCACAGCTTGTTGGCGAAGCGAGCCGGTGATCTTCGGATCGGTCCGCATCAGCAGCGCGAAGGCCTCGCCGTGGCTGAACTCGTCGTTGCACCATTCCTTGAACCACTTGAAGATCGGGTGGAACCGCTGCTCGGGGTTCGCCTCCAGGTGGCGGTAGATGGTGATGTAGCGGGCGTAGCCGATCTTCTCCGACAGATAGGTGGCGTAGTAGATGAACTTCGGCCGGAAATAGGTGTACTTCTTCTGCCTGCGTCAGGAAGCCGAGGTTCACCGCGACGCCCGCCTCGCGCAGCGCGTCGTTGATGAAGCCCGCATGCCGCGCCTCGTCGCGGGACATGTAGCTGAGAACAGCTCCTTGATGTCGGCGTTGGTGCCGCGCCGCTTCATCTCCTTGTAGAGCACGCAGCCCGAGAACTCGGCCGTGCAGGACGAGATCAGGAAGTCGAGGAACTCGGCCTTCAGCTCCGGCTCCATCCCCTCCCAGTCGATCTGGTCCCAGTCGGCGTTCTTCTTGAAGTGGCCCTTGTTCGGGTCCGACCGCATCCGCTCCATCAGCTTGTCCCAGTCCTCGCGGACCGGGCTCACGTCGATCGCGTCCAGCTCCTCGAAATCGGTGGTGTAGAAGCGCGGCGTCAGCAGCGTGTTCTGCATCGCCAGTCTGGGTGGCGGCGCGCTGTCGTACTTGGCCCGCTCCTCCTGGATCGCGAGCCCCTCCTCGACGGTGGTCGCGTCGGCGGTGTGGGCGCTCGGACGCGCGCGGTCCTGTGGCTGGACGTTCATGCCATCGCCCCCTCTCCGCCGCGACCGGTGGCGCGGATCTCCTCCGAGAACGAGAACTCGCAGAGCTCCATGAACTCCATGTCGCCGGTCAGCCGCGTCCAGAGCCGCTCCAGCCCGCTGGCGCGGGTGATCGTGGCGGTGCGCTCCTCGCGCACGCCTCGCCGCACGGGCCATCACCGGCTGCCCGTGCACCTCGACCTTGTCGCCCGGATGGATCACCGCGCCGTTGTCGAGCCGCACATGGGCCGAGAGCTCCTCGAACTTGTGGACGACCTCGACCGTGCAGGGCGCGGTCTCTGTCCTCTTCGTGAACAATCCCATTCTTCGGTTCCCTCCTGTTGGTCCGAGCTCACTCGAACAGGACCTCCCAGTGCCGGGCGTTGCCGGCTCCGAAGGAGGTCATCTCGGCCGACCACCCGGTTGCGGGATCGGTCAGCACCAGCCGCCCGTTGGCGAGACGGGCGAGCGTCACGGGGGGATTCCCCGCGATCTTGTGGACGGTCCGCTCGCGGCGCAGGGCATCCCCCACCACCGCGATGAACGCGCCGTTATCGGTGTCGAGCGAGAACCTCCCCCTCGGGCGTCACCGCGCTCGCGGCCACGCTGTCGCTTTCGAGGACGAAGGTGCGGCTTTCGACGACCGGCGCCGGATCGGGCACGCCCGACGAGCGGCCGTCCGGTGACCGAGGCGTAGGTGGCGAGCGAGAGCCCGCTCAGGGCCATCACCGCCCATGGCGATCAGCAGCTTGCGCGGGATCATCTCGCGATCCCTGACCTGCATCTCCCGCCGTTCCGCGTCGAAGTAGAGTCCCGATCCGCGTGCCATCGCTCCCTCCTATCCCGCCGTCGCCGCGCCGTGCGGCTGAAATCCGGCCGCCGCCCCGCGCGGCGCGTCATGGTCCGCCGATGCCGTCTCCGCCACCGGCCGCGGCGGGGGGCCGTCGAGGGCGATCCGCGGCTCGGAGCGCTTCGCCTCCACCGCGTCCGACAGAAGTCGCGCCACCTTCTCCGGCTCGGGCACGCAACGCAATGCCGGTTCCACGCGGCGCATCCGCCAGGGCCGCACATGCGGCCAGAGCACCGCGTAGCTCAACCGCGTCGCGTCCACCGTGGCGATCGCGATCGTGCCCGTGCCCCCCGGCTCCCGGCCGAGATCGGCCGAGGCGATCCGGCTGAACGGCAGGTTCACCGTCAGGGTCAGCGCGGCGCCGATCCGCATCGCCACCCGCGCCGTGGTGATCGTGTAGACGGTCGCCCGCGCCTGCACCCGGGCGATGAGGTAGAGGAGCCCGCAGGCGACGAGCCCCAGCACGAGGAACGGCACCGCGTAGGGCAGCGCCCCCGCCCAGCCGTGCTCCGCGGCGAGCGAGGCCACGCGCCAGAACGCCAGCAGCCCGAAATACCCCGCCACCCAGGTCAGCGACAGGGCGGAGCGCGCCAGCGCGAGGGGCTTCGGCCGCCCCTGCCACAGCACCGCCTCGCCGCGCGGCAGCTCCTCGGGCAGGCCGGGAATCGTCTCGATGGTGATGTCGGGATCGTCGCGGAAATCGCGGGGCATGGTCTTACCTCTTCCACATCGGCCGGCAGTAGAGCTCGCCGCCGCCGTAGAACGCCACCAGCTTCTCCTCCTCGAGGAGGGTGATCTGGCCCATGCTCGCCGTCTTCGGCACCTGCGCCATGCGCGCGGTGTCGAGGGTGCGGATGTCGACGTAGCGCGGCCGCACCCGGACGAGCTGGATCGGCGCCAGGCAGCGGCCGCCGCCCGCATTCGCCTCGAGCTCGATCTCGAGGTAGCGGATGAGCTGCTCGGGCACGTCGATCCAGAGATCGGCCACGTAGCCCACCACGTTGTCGTCGTTGCACACCACCGGCATGCCGCGCGGGATCGCGCCCGCCGAGACGAAGAAGTGCTCGTGGCCCGACATCGGCTGGATCTTCGGGTCGCCCTCGCCGGTCAGTTCCGGCATGTCGGCGCGCGGCGCCCAGGAGGCCGGACCGACGCCCGTCGAGCATCGGGTCGCCGGTCGGCGCGTGGGGCGAGCCCTCCGACACCGCCGTCGGCGCGAGGGCGAGGTCCATGCGCCGGTGCTTGGCCTCGTTCTCCGCCGAGGGCACCACCACCGTGCCGCGCTCGAAGGGCAGGTCGAAGGTCTTGGGCTTCGGCACCGGGAACGGGCCCTGGTTCGGCGCCACCGAGCCGTCCTCGTTCTCGAGCGGGTAGCCCTCGCGCATGTTCTCGGTCTGCAGGTAGTAGACGAGGAGCGCGAAGAAGAGCCAGAAGCCCCAGATGGCCACCGCGGCCAGATCGTATCTCCGAAGAATTCGACACCGACCATGATGCCCTCCTTTCAGGTTGGGAAGTCGGCAAGACCGATCCTGCCTCCCTCGTGGTTCTCGGGAACCGGTTTGACGAATGACAGGCGCACCAGCGGGCCGAGCACCGCCAGCGTGACGAAGAGAAGTCCGATCTCCAGGTGATAGACGCTGGCATAGCCGATCGCCGGCGTGTCGAGCGCCGCCCCGAGCGCGCCCCGCGCCGCCAGCGCCGCGACGCCGTCGCGACAGCGCCCCGCCGACCGCGATCGAGAGCCCCGCCGCGGTGGCCTGCGCCGCGCCCCAGGCGCCGAGCGCGAGCCCCTGTCCCGACCGGCCGCGCCCCGTGAGCGTCATCGCCGCGGTCAGCGTGCCGACGGAGAACAGCCCCCCGCCGAGCCCGATCCCGAAGGCGCCGCAGAAGAACAGCGCCCCCGATCCCATCGGCGCGGCGAAGACCACCGCCGAGAAGGCCGCGACGCCGATTAGAACGCCCCGCGCCGCCATCCTGAACGGGTCGAGCCCGCGGCCCAGCCATTTCGCCGCGAGACCGAAGCCCAAAAGCGCGCCCGCAGCCCAGAGCGCCGAGAGCCAGGTCGTCGCCGAGACCGAGAGGCCGAGGATCTCGCCGCCATAGGGCTCCAGCAGCACGTCCTGCATGTTGAAGGCCATGGTGCCCACGAAGACCACCGCCAGCAGCCGGCCGGCATCGCCGCCCGCGGCGAAGTCGCGCCAGGCCTCGGAGAAGCGCGGCCGCGGCGCGTCCCGCTCCTCGCGGCTCATCGGTCGCACCCGCTCCTGCTTCCAGAGCGCGACCACGTTCAGCAGAAGCGTCGCCAGCGCCGCCCCCTGCACCACGCGCACGAGCCTCAGCGCCGAGAAGTCGGCGAGGAGAGTGCCGATGATCACCGCCGAGACGCCCATGCCGAGAAGGAACATGACGTAGAGCAGTGCCACCACCCGCGGCCGGGTCTCGTCCGTGGCGCGGTCGGAGGCGAGCGCAAGCCCCGCGGTCTGCGTCATGTGCAGGCCGAGGCCGGTCATCAGGAAGGCCGCGCCGGCCAGCGCCTCACCGGCGAAGGGGACGTCGTAGACCGTGTCGCCCCCGAGCACGAGCAGCGCGAAGGGCATCAGCGCGAGGCCCCCCATCTGCCAGAGCGAGCCGAACCACAGATAGGGGATGCGCTTCCAGCCGATGGCGCTGCGGTGGGTGTCGGAGCGGTAGCCGAGAAGCGCCCGGAACGGCGCCACGAGCACCGGAAGCGCGATCATCGCCGCGACCAGCATCGCGCCGAGCCCGAGCTCGACGATCATCACCCGGTTCAGCGTGCCGAGCAGCATCACCGTCGCCATGCCCACCGAGACCTGGAACAGCGACAGGCGCAGGAGCTCGCGCATCGGCAGCCCCTCGGAGGCGGCGTCGGCGAAGGGCAGGAATTTCAGCGGCAGGTCGCGCGACCTTCATGGCGAGACCTCCAGGCAGGTGGAGATGTAGAACCCCGAACTGACCCGCTCGATCTCCGCCAGTTCGCGCTCGCAGCCCGCCGCGCGGAGCGCGCGGTTCAGTCCGCGGGGGGTCTGCGGCACCATCGTCGGCGAGCGGTCGGCCCTCGGAAAGAGCCGTCCCGCGCCCCACATCGCCATCAGCAGCGGCGTGCGCGGCGCGGCGGTGAAGACGATGCGCCCGTCGGTGCGCTCCGCGAGCCCCGCGAGCGCGTTGCCGACCTCCTCGGCGCTGTAATAGATCAGGCTGTCCATGGCGATCACGTGGTCGAAGCGACCCCATTCCTCGGAGAGCATGTCGCCGTGGCGGAACTGGACCATGTCGGCGAGTTCCGTCGGCAGCCGCGCCTCCGCCACGTCGAGGAGCGAGGGCGAAATGTCGACGGCCAAGACCCGCGCGCCGCGGCGGGCGAGTTCCTGCGCCATCTGCCCGGCGCCGCAGCCCGCATCGAGCACGCGCGCGCCGGTCAGGTCGGCGGGCAGCCGCGACAGCATGACCTCGCGCATCCGGTCGCGCCCGGCGCGCACCGTGGCGCGGATGCGGCTGACCGGCGCGTCGGAGGTCAGCCGCGTCCAGACCTCGGCCGCCGTCCGGTCGAAATAGGCTTCCACGCGGGCGCGCTTCGAGACGTAGCGGGGTCCCACGGGAGTCTCACGGATCTTCGACGGGTCTCTCATCACCGTGTCCGCCGCTGCTATGATCCCGCCGGCCTGCATCAGTCGAATCCCAGCAGCTCGAAGATGTCGCGATCCTCCATCGGCGCCGGGGCCAGCGGATCGGTCCCGGCATAGAGCTTCTCGGCGAGCCGCACGTATTCCGCCCGGGCGCGCACGATGTCCTCCTCGTCCGGCATCTCGAACAGCGTCTTCTTCTTCAGCCGCGCGCGCCGGATCGCGTCGATGTCGGGCATGTGCGCGATGCGGTTGAAGCCCACCTCGTCGGCAATAGCGGTCCACCTCGTCGGTATCCTTCGAGCGGTTGGCGATGCAGCCCGCGAGCCGCACGCTGTAGTTCTTCGACTTCGCCTGCACCGCGGCGATGATCCGGTTCATCGCGTAGATCGAGTCGAAGTCGTTCGCCGTCACGATCACCGCCCGGTCGGCATGCTGCAGCGGCGCCGCGAAGCCGCCGCAGACCACGTCGCCGAGCACGTCGAAGATCACCACGTCGGTGTCCTCGAGCATGTGGTGCTGCTTGAGGAGCTTCACCGTCTGCCCGACGACGTAGCCGCCGCAGCCGGTGCCCGCGGGCGGCCCGCCCGGCCTCCACGCATTGCACGCCGCCGAAGCCCTCGGTGACGAAATCCTCCGGCCGCAGCTCCTCGGCGTGGAAATCCACCTCCTTCAGGATGTCGATCACCGTCGGCTGCAGCCGCCCCGTCAGGGTGAAGGTGCTATCGTGCTTCGGGTCGCAGCCGATCTGCAGCACCCGCTTGCCCAGCGTCGAGAACGCCGCCGACAGGTTCGACGAGGTGGTCGACTTGCCGATCCCGCCCTTGCCGTAGACCGAGAACACCTTCGCTCCCTCGATCGTCGCCGTGGGGTCCTGGTGCACCTGCACCGACCCTTCGCCGTCCTCGCCCTTCAGGCGCGGCACCCCGGCCGCGGCCCTCAATGTCGAGATCTCGTCCTTCGGGCTCATGTGAGGCCCCCTTGGTTCGTGTGTCCGGCGATCTTGCGCGTCCCGCTCATTCCGCCGCGATCCCTTCCATCCGGTCCTCGAGCTCGTCCGCCGCGCCCTGCGAGCGCCGCGAGCGTCTCCGCGTCGGGCTGCCAGTAGTTGCGGTCGGACGCCTCCAGCAGCCGGCCCGCCATCCGCGCCGCGGCCGTGCGGGTTCAGCTCCGCCAGCCGTCGCCGCATCTCCGCGTCCAGCACGAAGGTCTCGCGACAGCCGCTGGTAGACCCAGGGCTCCACCTCGCCGGTCGTCGCCGACCAGCCCAGCGTGTTGGTCACATGCGCCTCGATCTGGCGCACGCCCTCGTGGCCGTGCTTCAGCAGCGCCTCGTAGAAGTGCGGGTTGAGGCTCCGCGAGCGGGTCTCCAGCGCCACCTGCGCCTGCAGCGTGCGGACCTTGCCGCTGCCCCGCGCGTCTGGTCGCCGATATAGACCGGCGCGGCCTCGCCCTTGGCGCGCTCGCACCGCCCGGCTGATGCCGCCCAGCGTGTCGAAGTAATGGTCGACCGTGGTCACGCCCAGCTCGACCGATTCGAGGTTCTGGTAGGCCAGGTCGACGTCCTCGAGCGCCGCCTGCAGCAGCTCCGGCTTCGGCGCCGGACTTGCCGTTGCGCCCGTAGGCGAAGCCCTTCCGCGCCTCGTAGGCGTCGGCCAGTTCGTCCTCGTCGCCGAAGGCCGACCCGTCGACCAGCTGGTTGACGTTCGAGCCGTAGGCGCCTTCGGCGTTCGAGAACACCCGCAGCGCCGCCGTCTCCATGTCGCAGCCCGTCTTCTCGGCATAGGCGAGCGCATGGGCGCGGACGAAGTTCAGCTCCACCGGCTCGTCGGCCATCGCCGCCTTCCACGCGGCCTCGGCCAGCATCCGCGTCTGCAGCGGCAGCAGGTCGCGGAAGATGCCCGACAGCGTCATCACCACGTCGATCCGCGGCCGGCCCAGCTCGTCCAGCGGCACCAGGTCGGCCCCGCGAGAGCCGCCCGTAGCTGTCGAACCGCGGCCGCGCGCCCATCAGCGCCAGCGCCTGCGCGATCGGCCCGCCGTCCGACTTGATGTTGTCCGACCCCCAGAGCACCAGCGCCACGCGTGCGCGGCATCGTCCTTGTGGGTCTCGAGCAGCAGCTGCGCCTGCCGCGCCCCGTCGGCCATGGCGAAGGCGGTCGGCATCCGGAACGGGTCGAAGGCGTGGATGTTGCGCCCCGTGGGCAGGATCTCGGGGCTGCGGATCAGATCGCCGCCCGGCACCGGCGCGATGAACCGGCCGCCGAGCGCCCGCATCAGCGCCGGCAGCTCCGTCTCGCGGGCCAGCGCCGCGTCGATCTCCGCCCGCCGCTCCGCGTCCATCGTCGGGCATCACGTCGAGCATCCGCGCCGCTCTGCCCGGCATCCATCTCGCGCCGCCGACGACGTGCAGCCCGTCGGGGATCAGCGCCTCCTCGGTCTCGAGCAGCTTCAGCCACAGATCCGTCCGGCGCGTGACCGCCGAGATCGACCGCCGCGGCCTGGTCGGCGATCAGCCGCTCCAGCTCGCCCCGCGCCTCGCCCGGCGCCGTCCCGCGCCAGCGGGTCAGGCTGTCCTTCAGCTCCGCCAGCCCCTTGTAGAGTCCCGCCTGCCGCCAGCGGCGGCGTCAGGTGCGTCACGGTGACCGCGTTCGCCGCGCCGCTTGGCCAGCGTCGCCTCGGACGGGTTGTTGGCGGCGTAGAGATAGACGTTCGGCAGGTCGCCGATCAGCCGGTCGGGCCAGTCGTCGCCGCCCAGCCCGACCTGCCTGCCCGGCATGAACTCCAGCGCGCCGTGCATCCCGAAATGCAGCAGCACGTCGGCGCCGAAGCTCTCGCTTCAGCCAGCGATAGAAGGCGACGAAGGCATGGGTCGGCGCGAAGCCCTTCTCGAACAGCAGCCGCATCGGGTCGCCCTCGTAGCCGAAGGCGGGCTGGACGCCGACGAAGACGTTGCCGAACTGCCGCGCCCAGCACGAAGACGCCGCGCCCGTCGGACTGGTGCCGCCCCGGCGCCGGGCCCCAGAGCGCCTCGATCTCGCGCGAGCCACGGCGTCGTCGCGCACGATCCGGTCGGCGGGCACATGCGCGGCGACGTTGGCCTCCTGCCCGTATCTGCCGCGCGTTGCCTTCGAGCACCGCGCTCGCGCAGCTCGTCGACCGTCTCGGGCGGCGTCGAGGTCGTAGCCCTCGGCCTTCATCCGGTGCAGCGTGTTGCAGCAGGCTCTCGAAGACCGACAGATAGGCCGCCGTGCCGACCGCGCCCGCATTCGGCGGGAAGCCGTAGAGCACGATGGCCGCGCTGCGCGCTCGGCCACCTCCGAGCGCCGCAGCCGTGCCAGCCGCAGAGTCTTGTCGGCCAGCGCCTCGATCCGCTCGGGGCAGGGCGCCATGGCCCGGCCCGCATCCGCGGCACGCCTGCGCGCAGCCGGCAGCCGTCGGCGCCGTGGCGCCCGGCGAAGACCGTCGGGTTGGTCGCGCCGTCGATCTCGGGCAGCGCCACCAGCATCGTCGTCTCCACCGGCCCGAGGCCGCGCCCGCGATCGCTGCCCACTGGCCGAGCGTCTGGAACTCCAGCGGATGCGCGGCGATGTAGGGCACGTCGAGCCGCCTCGAGCACGCCCACCGCCGCGGCGCTGTCGTTGTAGGCCGGCCCGCCGACCAGCGAGAACCCGGTCAGCGAGACCAGCGCGTCGATCCCGCCGCCGCCGAAATACGCGCTCCATCGCCGGCCGCCCGTCGAGCCCGCCGGCGAAGGCCGGCACCACGCGCAGTCCCCGCGCCTCGAAGGCGCCGGATCACCGCGTCGTAATGCGCGGTGTCGCCCGCCAGCACGTAGGTGCGCATCATCAGCAGGCCCACGGTGGCGACGGCGCCCTCGCGCGCTGGCAGTTTCGCGGCATCGGCGGTGATCCGCTCCGGCAGGTCGGGGTGGTAGAGGCCGAGCGCGGGTACTCGACCGGCGCCGCCGCCGCGGCCCCCCGCCAGCCGCGTTTCGGAGGCGTAGCGCGACAGCAGGAAGCGGATCATCTGCTCGATATTGTCGTCCGACCCGCCGAGCCAGTACTGCATGGTCAGGAACCACGCGCGCAGATCCTGCGCCTTGCCGGGCACGTAGCGCAGGATCCTCGGCAGGCGGCGCAGCATCGCCATCTGCTTCTCGCCCGAGGCGCGGCCCGACTTCGATCCCTTGCAGCCGCTTCATCAGCTTGCCGAGACCGGAGGGTGGGCGCGCCATGTCGAGATCGCCCATCCGCGTCAGCCGCACGATCTGCGCGTCGGCGACCATGCCGACCACCGCGTCCGCCCGCTCCCGCGCGGCCTCGAGATCGGGCAGGATCGCGGTCAGGTGCTCCTCGAGGAAGAGCAGCGTGGAGACCACCATGTCGGCCCCGTCCACCGCCTCCCGCGCCGCGTCGAGCGCGGCCGGGTTCTCGCGCCATTCGGCGGCGGCGTGGACGGTGATGTCGAGCCCCGGGAAGTCCGCCGAGAGCCGCGGCAGGACCCGCGCGGCCGGCCCCGCGCTGTGGGCGTCGAGCGTGACGATCGCGATCCGGTAGCCGGTCGCCATGTATCCGAGCTCATCGCGCATAATGGGCCTTCGCCTCGTAGAGGGTGTCGACGCTGATCTCGCTGAGGCCGCGCTCGGCGGCGAAGGCCTCGGTGTTCCGCCGCGCCTTGCCACGGACGAAGAACGGGACCTTCTTCAGCTCCCGCTCCGCCGTCTCCAGCCAGACGAGAACGTCGCCGCCCGCCGGGGCCGGCGCGGGGCCTCCCTTCCGCGCGCGGCGTCGCCTTGCCGCCGTGATGGCTGGCACCGGCGCCGTCGTGGAACTCGAAATCCTCGCGGAACATGTGCAGCAGGTGCTCCTCCAGCCCCATGACGAGCGGATGCACCAGCGTGTCGAAGAGCACGTTGGCGCCCTCGAACCCCATCAGCGGCGAATAGCGCGCGGGGAAGTCCTGCACGTGGACGGGGGCGGAGATGACGGCGCAGGGGATGCCCAGCCGCTTGCCGATATGCCGCTCCATCTGCGTGCCGAGGATCATCTCGGGTGCCGCGGCCTCGATGGCGCGCTCGACCTCGAGGTAATCGTCGGTGACCAGCGCCTCGACGCCGTATTCCTTCGCGGCCTGCCGGAGCGGGCGGGCGAACTCGCGGTTGTAGCAGCCCATGCCCGCGACCTCGAAACCCATCTCGTCGCGCGCCACGCGGGCCATCGCGATCACGTGGGTCGCGTCGCCGAAGAGGAACACGCGCTTGCCGGTGAGATAGGTCGAATCGACCGACGCGGCGTACCAGGGCAGCCGCAGCCCCGCCTCGGAGGGCGCCTGCGCGCCGGGGGCCAGCGCCCGCACCTCGGCCACGAAGTCCCGCGTCGCGCCGACGCCGATCGGCACCGTCCTCGTCCAGGGCTGTCCGAGCTCCTTCTCGCACCAGCGCGCCGCCGCCTCGCCCGTCTCGGGGTAGAGCAGCACGTTGAAATGCGCCTGCCCCATGCGGCGGATGTCGTCGGGGGTGGCGCCCTTCGGCGCGGCCACGTTCACCTCCACGCCCATGTCGGCCAGAAGCGAGGTGATCTCCGCCACGTCGTCGCGGTGCCGGAAGCCGAGCCCCGTGGCGCCGAGGATGTTGCAGGTCGGCCGCGCCGTCCGCTCCATCGGCGCGGCCAGCCGCCGGACGATCTGGTAGAAGGTCTCGTCGGCGCCGAAATTCTCCTTCCGCTGGTAGGAGGGCAGCTCCAGCGGGATCACCGGGATGTCGAGGCCCAGCGCCTCGGCCATGCCGCCCGGATCGTCCTGGATCAGCTCGGCGGTGCAGGAGGCGCCGACGATGATCGCCTGGGGGTCGAAGCGCGCCACCGCGTCCTCGCAGGCGCGGCGGAAGAGGTTCGCCGTGTCGGAGCTCGAGATCGCGCGCCTGGAAGGTCGTGTAGGTCACCGGCGGGCGGTGGTCGCGCCGCTCGATCATGGTGAACAGGAGGTCGGCATAGGTGTCGCCCTGGGGCGCGTGGAGCACGTAGTGCAGCCCCTTCATGCCCGTCGCCACCCGCATCGCGCCGACATGCGGCGGACCCTCGTATGTCCAGACCGAGAGCTTCACGAGGCCACCTTCAGGCGCTCTTTCCGCCGGATCGGCCGGGCGAAGAGCGCCGCCAGATCGCCCGCCTGCTCGTAGAAATGCACCGGCGTGAAGACCAGCTCGATCGCCCACTTGGTGGTCAGCCCCTCCGCCTCCAGCGGATTGGCGAGCCCCAGCCCGCAGACCGTCAGGTCCGCCCGCGCCGCCCGCGCCCGGTCGAGCTGCCGGTCCACGTCCTGGCCCTCGGCGATCACCGGCCCCTCGGGCAGCAGGTCGAGATCGGGGCCGACGATGTCGCGATGGATGAAGGGCGCGCCCACCTCCACCGCCTCCATGCCGCATTCGCGGGTCAGGAACCGCGCCAGCGGGATCTCGAGCTGGCTGTCGGGGAAGAAGAACACGCGCCGGCCCGCAAGCGTCCGCGCCGCCGCCGCCACCGACTTGCGCGCCCGCGCCCGCGGCGCGGCCGTCGCCGCCTCGAACCGCTCGGCCGACACGCCGAATTCCCGCGCGATGGCCGCCAGCCAGGCCGTCGTCCCCTCCTCACCGAACGGGAGCGGCGCCGCGACGTGGCGCGCGCCCCGGCGCGACAGCGCCGCATGGGTCTCGCCGAGGAACGGCTGGGTCAGGGCGAAGACCGTCTCCGGCCCCACCCCCGGCGCCTCGTCCGCCCGCCGCGCCGGCAGGCAGCGCACGCGCCCGATGCCCATCTCGGCGAGCAGCGCCAGCGCCTGGTCCTCCACCACGTCCGGCAGCGCGCCCACCAGCAGAAGCTCCCGCGCCTCCGCCTTCGGCAGCACCGGCACCATCGCCGCGAGACAGGCATCCTCGCCTTCCGTGAAGGTCGTCTCGATGCCCGAGCCCGAATAGTTCAGCACCCGCACATGCGGCGCGTGCGCCTTCGTCAGCCGCTCCGCCGCCTTGGCGAGGTCGAGCTTGATCACCTCCGACGGGCAGGAGCCGACGAGGAAGAGCTGCCGGATGTCGGGCCGCCGCGCCAGCAGCCGCGCCACCTCGCGGTCGAGCTCGTCCTGGGCGTCGGCCATGCCGGCGAGGTCGCTCTCCTCGAGGATCGCGGTGGCGAATCGCGGCTCGGCGAAGATCATCACCCCGGCGGCCGATTGCAGCAGGTGGGCGCAGGTCCGCGAGCCCACCACGAGGAAGAACGCGTCCTGCATCTTGCGGTGCAGCCAGATGATTCCCGTCAGCCCGCAGAACACCTCGCGCTGGCCGCGCTCCTTCAGCACCGGCGCGGCGCCGCAGCCGCGAACCGGGGGCGGTCGGCATCTCGGTCATGGCGCCTCCAGCCGCGCGCGGCGCAGCTTCAGGACGAACTGGGCGGCGTTGACCACGTAGGCGGCGTAGGCGGCGAGCGCCACGCCCATGAGCCCGCCGGGCGCCAGCGCGCCAGTCAGGAGCGCCCAGAGATAGGCGGTGTGGAGCGCGATCACGAGGAAAGACATCATGTCTTCCCAGAAGAAGGACGGCGCCAGCAGGTAGCGGCCGAACACCACCTTCTCCCAGATCGCGCCGGTCACCATGATGACGTAGAGGGTCGCGGTCTTGGCCACGATCGACCAGGTGGCGGCCGCGTAGCCCGCCCCGGTCGCCAGATAATGCAGGACCAGCGCCAGCGAGACCAGGAAGACGGCGAACTGCACCGGCGCCAGGACCCCCTGCACGAAGGTCCAGCGGGTCGCGTCGCGCCGGGCGCGCTCCGCTTGCGTGTAGATCGGGTGGCGCTCCCTATGGGCGCCGATCTGGGGAATGGCAGCCTCGGTCATGGGACTCATGAGAACCATCGGCCCCGGGATGTGTCAACTCAAACTTACACTCTGCGATTGACACGCACGCGACTCCGCCGATCGGCCGCCGGGATCGCGGCGGACTGTCACTTTTCGTTGACATCGGGGCCTCGACCGAAATCAATGGGCCCGTTATCGGCTGTGTCGCTCCGGACCGGCCGTACCCGATCCGGGAGCGTGCCATGTCCGTGTCGAAGCATGTCGAAAGCCTTCGGGGCGACCGCGACCCGACGGCGGATGCCGTCCGCCCGCCGTCCGACCGGACCCGGTTCGAACCGCTCGCGGCGCGCGCCATCGACATGCTCGTCGCCCGCCGCTCCCACCGATCCGGTCTCTCCGAACACTGGCTCGCGGAGCTCCGCGAGGCGGTGCTGCGCCCGGATCCGGCAGCGCGGAGGGGGATTCTCGCGCGGATGCTCGACGCGGGAATTACCGCCGAGGAGGTGTGCGATCTCTACATCCCCACCGTCGCCCGGCGCTTCGGCGAGGAATGGTGCGAGGACACGATGAGCTTCGCCGACGTCTCGATCGGTTCGGCGCGGTTGCAGGCGCTCCTGCGCGATGCCGTCCTCGAGCCGCGCGGCGATCCGGCGGACGAGTCCGCGCGGTTCGCGGTGCTTCTGCTGGCCGACGAGTTCCACACCCTGGGCGCGATGGTCCTGACCGGACAGCTCCGGCGGCGCGGCGCCTCGGTCCGGCTCCTTCTCGGCCGCCGCCGCGAGGATGTCGAGCGCGTCGCCTGCGGCGCCGGCTTCGATGCGGTGCTGGTTTCGGCCGCCAAATGCGACCACCCGGGCCAAGTAAAGCAATTGTTAACGATGCTGAGGGAACTTCTGAGCGATCCTATACCTCTCATCATAGGCGGTGGTCTGCTCGATCTGGGCGTCGAGAAGATCCTGGCGGAAACGGGAGCCGACCACGCCACGAGCGATCCGGCGCAGGTGATGCGACTGATCGGAAGCCCCGAAGCGCGGCAGGAGAGATGACGGACCAAGGACGCATACGGATCGGCCCGACATGACGAGTTGCGGCGCCAGATACTGGTCGAGCGGGGCGATTCCGCTCGTCGCCCCGGACATCCTGGGCGACATCATCGCCAATGCCGCCGACATTTCCATCGTCATCTCCGATCTCGGAGACATTCTCTCGCTCCTCGTCAATCCCGATCATGCGAGCTTCCAGCGTCTCGACGGCTGGGTGGGTCGCGACATCCGCGACACGCTGACGAGCGAGAGCGTGGAGAAGTTCGAGCGCCGCCTCGTCGAGCTGAACGCCGGACGGACCGGCGGCCGCGGCATCGAGCTGAACCATGCCGAGACGCCGGACCTGTCCTTCCCGGTCCGCTACAGCTTCCACCCGATCGGGCCGGACGGCGCGATCCTGATGATCGGCCGCGACCTCAGGCCGATCGCGCAGATGCAGCAGCAGCTCGTCGAGGCGCAGGTCGCGCTCGAGCGCGACTACGAACATCAGCGCGAGGTCTCGACCCGCATGAAGGTGCTGATGGAGATGACGCGGGACGCCGTCGTCTTCGCGAGTCTCGGCACGGGCCGGATCGTCGATCTGAACGCGCGCGCCGCCCGCCTCCTCGGCGGCGCCGCGGAGGATCTCCGGGGCCGGCTCGTCACGAGCTGCCTCGCCGGGGTGGACGGCGCGCTCGATCTCTCCCGGCTGGCCGATGGCGGCCGCGAGAACGGCTCCGGCCCGCTCCGCGCGCGCGTCGCCGATCACGACAGGACCGTCGCGCTCCGCGCCACCGCGTTCCGCGCCGCCGGCGAGCGGATGCTGTTCTGCCGCCTCGACCGGGAGCCGGAGGCGGGGGACGATGCGGATGCGGCACCCGGCCAGGCGCGCGCCGCCCGCTTCTTCGACCAGTCCCCCGACGCGATCGTCTTCACCGACCGCTCCGGGCACATCCTCTCGGCCAACGAGGGGTTCCTCGATCTCGTCGATTGCGACGGTCCGGCGATTGTGAAGGGCAAGTCGCTCGGCGACTTCCTCGCCCGCGGCGGCGTCGACCTGAAGGTGTTGTCGGAGGGCGCGATCCGCAACGGGCAGATGAAGCTCTACGCGACGCGGATCCTCACCGCCTTCGGCGTCGAGCGGCCGGTGGAGATCTCGGTCGCCGCGCTCGACGACGCGGCGCATCCGGCGCTCGGATTCGCGCTGCGCGATGTCGGCCGGGCGGAAAGCCTGCGCAACCCGCCGGGCCCGGAGGGCCTGCGTCCGGCCCGCGATCTCGTCGGGGCCGCGACGCTGAAGGAGATCGTGTCCGAGACCACCGAGGTCATCGAGAAGATGTGCATCGAGACGGCGGTGGAGCTAACCGGCAACAACCGCATGGCCGCGGCCGAGATGCTCGGGCTCTCGCGGCAGAGCCTCTACGTCAAGCTCCGCAAGTACGGCCTTCTCGCCCGCGACGATTGAGCGCGCCTGCGCGCTCGGGACTCCGACGGGATTCCGACAGGAATCCGACGGCAATCCGACAGCCGGTTCCGACCGGTCCGGGCCTCGACTTCTCCCCGTGGCGCCCCACCTCCCCGGCACCGAGACGGAGGCCCGAATGACCGAGACCCTGCGCAGCATCCACCTCGCCAGCCGCCCCGAGGGCCGCCCGGGCGAGGCGAATTTCGAGTTCCGGACCAGTGACCTGCCCGAACCGGGAGACGGCGAGGTCGTGGTCCGGGTGATCTGGCTGTCGCTCGATCCCTACATGCGCGGCCGCATGGATGCAGGCCCCTCCTACGCCGATCCGGTCCCTGTCGGCGGGGTCATGGAAGGCCAGACGGTCGGCGAGGTCATCGCCTCCCAATCCTCTGATTTTCCTGAAGGAACCATCGTCACCGGCCGGACGGGCTGGGTCAGCCACGCCGTCATGCGCGACGCCGATCTGACCCGGGTCGACCCCGCTCGCGCCCCCGTCCAGACCGCCCTCGGCGTTCTCGGCATGCCGGGCATGACCGCCTGGACGGGCCTGACCGAGATCCTCCACGCCGAGGCCGGCGAGACCGTCGTCATCTCCGCCGCCACCGGTGCCGTCGGCGGCGTCGCGGGGCAGATAGCCAAGGCGCGCGGCTGCCGGGCGATCGGCGTCGCCGGCGGCGCGGAGAAGTGCCGCTTCGCCGAGGACAGGCTCGGCTTCGACCTCTGCATCGACCACCACGCGCACCGCGACGGGCACGAGATGGCCGCCGCGCTCGAGAAGGCGGCGCCGGACGGCATCAACGGCTATTTCGAGAATGTCGGCGGCAAGACCCTCGCCGGCGTGATCCCCAACATGGCGCAAGGCGGACGGATCGCGATCTGCGGCATGGTCGCCTGGTACAACGCTCAGAATCTGGACCAGACGATTCCACTGCCCCTGGTCTGGCGGACGATCCTGACAAAGCGCCTCACCGTCCGCGGCTTCATCGTGATGGATCACTGGCACCGCTTCGGAGACTTCCTGCGCGACGTGGCCCCCCTCGTGGAGTCCGGCGACCTCTACTACCGCGAGGATGTGACGGAGGGGCTGGAGAACGCGCCCAAGGCCTTCCTCGCGATGCTGGAGGGCGGAAATTTCGGCAAGACACTGGTCCGCGTCGGGACCGACGCCTGACCTCATCCGGCAGGTCGGGACCCGCTCCGCGTCTCCTCCTGTCGCGCCGCGAGTGCGCTCTGGACGAGGTCATGGGCCTTCCGCATGAGCGTGGGCAGGTCCGAGGGCCGGAACGCCTCCTTCGGAACGAAGCGCCCGCGCTCAGGCGTGGCATCCGTCTCGGCGGCGCGAAGGGTCAGCACGAGATGGAAATGAGTGAAGGTGTGGCGCACCTCACCGATCTCCTTCCAGTCCGCCTCGACCGGTGGCGTGTGGTTCGGGACGCGATCGGCCCAGCCAGAGCCGGGCCAGCCCAGCATCCCCCCGAGAAGCCCGATCGCGGGGCGCGTCTCGAGGAGCCACGCACCGTCCGACCGGCGCGCGACATAGGCCACCCCGCGCCGGACGGGCTTGGCCTTCCTGGTGTCCTTGCGCGGCAGTTCCGCAGCCACACTCCCCGCCCGGGCCGCGCACTCCGCCATCCAGGGGCAGATGCCGCAGGCCGGGCTGCGGGGCGTGCAGATGGTCGCGCCCAGATCCATGATCGCCTGGGCGTAGTCTCCCGACCGCGTTTCCGGGGTCAGGCCAGCAGCCAGGCGGGCCAGCCGCTTCTTCGACCCGGGCAGCGGCTCCTCGACGGCGTGGAGGCGCGCGACGACCCGCTCCACGTTGCCGTCGACCACCGTCTCCGGCTGGTCGAAGGCGATGGCAGCGATCGCCGAAGCGGTATAGGGGCCGATTCCGGGGAGTTCGAGCAGGCCCGACCTCGTCTCGGGAAAGCGCCCATCGAGCTCCCGCGAGACGATGCGGGCGCATTTCAGGAGGTTCCGTGCCCGCGCGTAGTAGCCGAGCCCGGCCCATTCGCCCATGACGCGTGCGCCCTCTGCCGCGGCAAGTGCATGAACATCCGGCCAGAGTTCGACGAACCGCCGGAAATAGCTCCTCACGGCCGCCACGGTCGTCTGCTGGAGCATCACTTCCGACAGCCAGACTCGATAGGGATCGGGCCGTGCGCCCGCGCCTCTGGCAGCGGGGCCGATCCGCCACGGCATCTCGCGCGCATGATCGTCATACCAAGCGAGGAGAAGGTCCGAGAGCCGGGCGTCACGCAACTTTTATGCCCTTCTTCCCGTTTTCGGCTTTCGCCGGTCGCGCCGGTCCGTAGATTGGGCGCGATGGGCAGGAGCCACACGCCATATCGCCGCAGGGTCCGCAAGGGGGCCGTCCACGCCGCCACGCTGCTCGAGCGGCGGATCCGCGAAGTTGGCGAGAGCCGCGGCTTCGCCGTGTCCCGCCTCCTGACGCGATGGGACGAGATCGCCGGGACGGAGATCGCGGCGATCGCACACCCCGTGGAGGTCTCCTTCGCCCGCAGCGGAGTGGGCGCAACCCTGACCGTGCTGACGACCGGCGCGCAGGCTCCTATGCTCGAATTGCAGAAGGAGCGGCTCCGTGAGAAGGTGAATGCCTGCTACGGCTATCAGGCCATCCGCCGCATCCGCCTGACCCAGACGGCTCCGGACGGCTTCTCCGCCTTTGCGGAGGGCGGCGAGCGCCAGCCCCGAGACGTACCTCCGGACGGCCGGGCCGTCGCGGCAGCCCGCGACAGCGCCGCCCGGATCGGAGACGAGGGCTTGCGGGAGGCGCTCGAACGACTAGGCACGAACGTGCTCTCCTCGGAACATCGAAAGAAAGGCACTTCATGAAACCGCTTCCCGCGCTCGCTCTCGCCGCCGTGGCCGCTGCCGGCGCCTCGTACATGACCGCGGTTCCGGGCACGGCCCCTTCCCTTCTTCCTGCCGCCGCTCAGGCCCAGGAGACCACGGAGGGCAGCGCCTCGGAGGCGACAGTCGAGGAGATGACCCTCGGCGACCCGGATGCGGCCGTGCAGGTGGTCGAATACGCTTCCTTCACCTGCCCGCACTGCGCGAACTTCAACGAGACCGTGTGGCCCAGGATCAAGGAGAACTACGTCGAGACCGGCAAGATCGGCTTCACCTACCGGGAGGTCTACTTCGACCGCTACGGGCTCTGGGCCGGGATGCTGGCCCGGTGCGGCGGTGACACGCAGAAATATTTCGCCATCGGCGACATGATCTACGACAAGCAGCGCGACTGGACGCAGGGGGAGCCGGCGGAAATCGCGGACAATCTCCGCAGGATCGGCCGCAGCGCCGGCCTCGGCGAGGAGCAGCTCGACGTCTGCCTGACGGACGGCGCCCAGGCGGAAGCGCTGGTCGCCAGCTTCGAAGAGAACGCGAAGGCGGACGGGATCGAGTCGACCCCGAGCTTCCTCATCGGCGGCCAGAAACACTCCAACATGAGCTACGAGGACTTCTCGAAGATCCTCGACGATCAGTTGGCGGAGACCGACAGCTAGAGTCCAAGGCGATCGAGAGCCGCGTCGAAGGAATCCCAGTCCTCGATCTCGAGGCGCACGGGCAGGGTGAGGACTAGACTTCGGAAGGAGGCGGGCAACCGGACCGCATCCTTCTCGGTCGTCACGAGTTGTGCATTGGTCTGGCGCGCCTCGCGTTCCATCCGCGATAGCAGGTTCGCCGACAGGGGCTGGTGATCGTCGAGCGCCCGGGCCACCACGACCACCGCCCCGAGCTCCCGAAGCGTGCCAAAGAACTTCTCCGGTCGGCCGATTCCGGCGAAGGCGAAGGCGCGCGAGCCCTGCCACACCATCCCCGTGGGCAACGGCGCCAGCCGGCCGTCGAGGTCGGGCACGCGAAACCGCGCCGCCACGGAGGTCGCGAACCGCTCCCGCGACGGGCGGTCGCCGATCGCCAGGAGCAAGTCAGCCCTCGCGAGACCGGCCGCCACCGGTTCGCGCAGCGGACCGGCCGGAATCACCCGCTCGTTGCCGAATCCCGTCGCGGCATCGACGACCACGAGCGAGAGGTCCTTCGCGAGGCCCGGCGACTGGAGGCCGTCATCCATGACGATTGCCGTGGCGCCTGCCCGTTCGGCGGCACGGGCCGCCGCAACCCTGTCCCGCCCGATCCAGACCGGCGCGAAGGCCGACAGCAGAAGGGGCTCGTCCCCCACCTCCGCGGCGCCGTGCCTCCCGGGATCGACGCGCGTGACCTCCCGGAGGCGTCCGCCATATCCGCGGCTGACCACATGCGCCGCCACGTCGCGGCCTTCGAGGCGCTGGAGAATCGCGATGACTGCCGGGGTCTTGCCCGTCCCGCCTGCGGTGAGATTGCCGACGCAGATGACCGGCACGCCGACCCTCTCGCACCCCAGGGCCACCCGGCGCGCGGTCTCTCGCGCATAGAGCGCCGCGAGCGGAGAGAGCAGCTGCGCCCTCCATCCGTCGCGACCCGGTGGCCGGTACCAGAAGGCTGGGGGCCGCATCAGACGTCGACCCCTGCGAGAGTATCCGAGATCAGTTCGAGGAGACGGGCGGAGGCATCCGAGTTCGCGCTCGTGACGCTCCATCCGGCGCGCGCGAGTTCGGCCGCGGCTTCCGGGCTCTGAAGCCGCTCCAGTCCGGCGGCGAGATCCTTCGCATCGGCGACGCAACATACCGCGCCGGCCTCCCGGAGGCGCATGAACTCCGATTCGAACCGCCCGAACTTGGGGCCATGGACGAGAACGGATCCGAGCGAGGCGACCGCCATCGGCGAGGTCCGCGGACCGTCTCCGGAGTTCGTTCCGCCAAGATAGGTGACCGGAGCGAGACGCAGCCAGTCGCCATGCTCGCCAGGTTCGTCCACGAGAAGAATGCGGTCCTCCGCCTTCGGATCCTCGGCGGCACCGCGGGTCGCGAACCGCCAGCCGAGCTCCGCGAGGCGCGAGCCCGCGCGCTCGGGATCGGCAGGCGCGAGCATGAGCAGGAGGCGATGCGACGACTGCGCGGCGCGTTCGTGGGCAGAGAGGACCAGATCCAGCTCGACAATCGGAAGGTCGAGCGCGAGCCAGACCTGTCGGGTGCCGATGGCTTGCCTGAGCGGTTCGAAACCGGCCGTCGATCCTGGCGGAGCGGGAACGATCGAGAGCGGTCCGAGCGGCTCGATGGCCGGATCGAGTCTCGGGTCGGGCCGCGTCGAGATCACGGCGTCAAAGCGCTTCATCGGCCGGATCAAGGACAGCGGCATGCGGGCGGTATCGGTCTCCGCGGCAAAGAGCGGAATGCCGCGACGAAGCGCTTCCGACCAGACCGCCGGATAGGGATCGGACCCGAAGAAGACGGCGATATCGGGGCGCCAGGCCTCGAGAAAGGCGGCGCCGGCGGCGATCGTGTCGGCGGGAGCGGCCGAATCCCCCTCGGGACCGGTCCTCAGGACGGCGAGATCGGGCGACTCGCGCGAGATCTCGTCGAGCACGAGGCGCGCGCCCGTTCCATCGAGGCCGCTTCCGAAATGAGCCCAGAGGAGACGGCCCCTGGAGCGCGCCGCGGGTAGGGCCGGCTCGCCGCGCGTCCGCCGCGCGGCGAGCCGATGGCGCAGAAGGGAGAGCGAGAAATCCACCGCAGCGCCGGCGGCTCAGCCGAGTTCCTCGGTGGGCGAGGCAGGGGCCGCCTCGTCTCGCAGGCGATGAAGATGCGCGATGTAGTAGCGAGTATGAGCCTCGTCGACGGTGCGCTGCGCGACGTCCTTCCAGGCGTCGTAGGCGCTCCTGTAGTCGGGAAACATGCCGACGACATGGATCGCGTCAACGTCCTTGAAGACGTTCCTTGCCGGATCGACGAGCTCGCCACCGAAGACGAGATGCAGGCGCTGGGTCATGGGCGGTCTCCTGTTTGCTCGGGTCGTAGGAGCGTTGCCCCGAGCGGTCAAGCGAGGCGCGTGCGCTCACCAGGCAGCGGTATTGAGCGACCTTCGAATCTTGCCCCGGACGCAGGCGGCGGGCCGGCTTCGGCTCGGCGGTCGCCGATCGGTACCGTCGCGGACCTCCGCCGATTGGAGCGATCCCGAACCGGCTTTCTCGAGGCCGCCTTCATGACGCGTTCCGGGGTCGGCACGGCGGGGCCTCGGTGCAGAGACTTGTGCTGAGCGACATCACTACGGACCTGATGCGTGCCGGTGGCGATGCGGGCGGCGTGGCTCGCAATGGAGATTTTCCCGGCGGCGCGGGTGCTCTTTCCCGTTACCGCTCAAGGACAAGCGGAATCGACCCGCCGATCGCCCCCCCCAAAGCTCCTGGCTCCAGCTTGCCGCCCGGCCCCTCCCGTGCGAGCCTGTTGAACGGGAGGAGAAGGCATGGCGAAGGATGCCACGGACGAGCGAGCCTCTCTGGGCTCCGCCGAAATAGGCGCGATCGCGCATCTCTATCGCGGCGAGAACTACCGTTCCACGATCTGGCGCACGCGACTCGACACGACCACGAACTGGTCGGTCGTGACGCTCGGCGTGGCGCTGTCGATCTCGTTCGCGCGGCCCGAAGCCTCGGGGCTGCCGCTGATCCTCGTCGGCGTGCTGATCTTCTTCTTCCTCATGCTGGAGGCCCGGCGATACCGCTACTTCAACGTCTGGCGTGCCCGCTGCCGCTGGATGGAAGTGCATTTCTTCGCGCCGATGCTGCACGACAGCACGCTCTACCGTGACGCGGATTGGCAGAAGACACTGGCCGACGACTACGTTCATCCGCGCTACCACGTCTCGTACATGGCGGCGATGGGACGGCGGATCCGACGCAACTACCTGTGGATCCTGCTGATCCAGACGCTGGCCTACATGGGCAAGCTGACGGTGCATCCGACCCCGCTGACGGCAGCGTCGGACCTCTTCGCCAGGGCCACGATCGGACCGGTCCCCGGCATCGTCGTCCTCGGCCTCGGCGCGGCCTATTGCCTGTCCTGGGGCGGGATCGCGATCTGGAGCTGGCGGACCGATGCCAGGCGCGCGCGGAATGCGCATCGCGTGACGAGCATGGGATGAGAGGGGCAAACGGCGGCAGGTGTCCCGGCGCCTGCTTTTGGGCGAAGGAGGAACCCCGCAAGGCCATCGCGTCAGGCGAGGGCGCTTCGAATCGCCGCATGTAGCGCGGGATTGGCGGCAAGAACTCCGTCGGACTGACGACCGGCCGTGTTGAAGGCCAAGCGGGCGCCGTGGCGGTCCGTGACACGTGCGCCGGCCTCTGCCGCGATCAGGCTGCCGGCGGCGACGTCCCATTCCCAGGTGGGCCGGAGCGTTAGCATGGCATCCGCGCGACCCCGGCCGACACAGGCGATGCGGTAGGCGAGCGAGGGACGGAACATCCGCTCGAAGGCCGGCAGATGGCGCCAGTGTCTGGCGGCATAGGTCGATTTCGAGGCGAGAAGACTTGCCCCCTCGGGATCGGGCCGCATGGCAGCTGTCAGGGGGGCGCCGTTCAGCCAGGCGCCCTGCCCTTTCGCGGCTGTGAATGTCAGATCGCGGGCCGGGAGATGGACGACGGCGGCGGTGATTTCGGGTCCGTCGGTGACCGCGAGGGACACGGCCCAGATCTCCTCTCCCTTCAGGAAGGCGCGAGTTCCGTCGATGGGGTCGAGGACAAAGCAATGCCGGGCGTCGAGGCGGGCGGGGTCCTCGGGGCTTTCCTCGCTCAGCCAGCCATAATCGGGGCGCGCCACGCGGAGCGCGCGGGACAGCTCGGCATCGACCTCGAGGTCGGCGGCCGAGACGGGACTCCTGTCCGCCTTCGTCCATGTGTCGGGGTCATGGCGCCAGTGCGTGCGGGCGATCTCCCCGGCCGCCAGCGCGGCATCGATCAGGAGTGGCAGATCAGTCGCCGGCAAGCGTGAGGCCCTCGACCAGAAGCGAGGGAACGCGCCTCGAGAGGTGATCCCGCGCGTCGTTCGCAGGCACGAGCGTCTTGAGCATCTCGCGCAGATTGCCGGCGACCGTAACCTCGTTCACCGGATAGGCGATCTCGCCCCCCTCGACCCAGAAGCCGGAGACGCCACGGGAGTAATCCCCGGTGTTCGGGTTGATCGTGGCCCCGATCAACGAGGTCACGAGAAGGCCCGTTCCCATCTGCGCCAGAAGCACTTCGCGTGTGACATCGCCGGGCGCGAGGGTCACATTCGTGACCGACGGCGAGGGCGGGGCGGTGGGTCCGCGGACAGCGTTGGCGGTGCTGTCGAGACCGAGCTTCCGAGCAGTGGCGAGGTCGAGCACCCAGCCCTGGAGAATCCCGTCGCGCACGATGGTCCTGGGAGCCGTGGCCAACCCCTCGGCATCGAAGGGGCGCGAGCCCGCGATGCGCGGACGGTGCGGTTCCTCGGTCAGCGAGAGGGTCGGAGGAAGGACGTATTCGCCCAGAAGGTCTCGCGCCCACGAGGCTCCGCGGGCGATGGCGGTACCGTTGATCGCCGTCAGGAGGTGACTGACGAGCCCCGAAGAGATGCGCTCGTCATAGATGACGGGCCACGCGCCGGTCCGGGCGCGGCGCGCGCCCTGCATGGCGGCGGCGCGCTCGCCCGCGCAGCGACCAATCTCCTCGGGGCCCGGCAGGTCGTCGACGAAGACCCGGGATTCGGCGGCATAGTCGCGTTCCATTCCGGCGCCCTCACCGGAGATGGCGACGCAGGAGGTGGAGGAGCCGGTGCGCTCGAAGCCTGCCGAAAACCCGTTCGTCGCGGCCACGTGCACCCTGCGACGAAACCAGGAAGCCGACGCGACCTGGACCTGGGTGACACCCGGAATGGCGAGCGCGCCCGCCTCTGCGGACCGGGCCGTCACCTCGAGGGCGGCGGGGCCGGGTTCGGCTGCAGGATCGGCGAGGTGGAGGGCGTCCGCCGTGGTCTCGCGGGCGAGGTCGGACGGGGCGGCAAGCCCGACGCCGGGATCCTCGGGGGATTCGCGCGCCATGGCCACGGCCCGTTCGGCCATCTCGGACATGGTTCGCATCGTCAGATCGGAGGCGGACACGCAGGCCTGGCGGCGCCCGATCAGGACCCTCAGTCCGATCTCGACGGCCTCTGCCCGCTCGGCCTGTTCGAGCGCGCCCTGCCGCACGTCGATGGAGAGCGAGGCGTCGCGAACGGCGATCGAATCGGCCGCCTCCGCCCCTGCTTCCCGCGCCGCGTCGAGGAGGCGGGAAGAAAGGGTGAAAAGGTCGTCGGTCATGTGCTGGGTCCCTGCCGGTCGGAGCTCACCTAAGCTGTCCGGCCGGTGGTGCCAAGCCGGACCGGGCCTCGCGATCGATCCCGCGCGCACCGCCTCCATGTCCGGCCCTTGCAGATGGCGATCCGCGACGCTCTGGTTGCGCGAAGATGTGGAAACGGGGATCTCGCCGGGCATGGCCGTGTCGTTGGACCCGATGCTCCCGGAGTCCTACGGCCGCCCGGAGCCGGAAGGTACCGAGAGCGGGACATCCTTGTGGTGACGGAGAGGGAGCGGACAAGCTCACGGGCTTTCCCCACGGCCCGGAGGCTAACGTGAATCCGGTCCGGGACCTCAGGGAATCCGGGCGACCGGCGCTCCGTTGACCAGGATGACACCGTCGGGCGCGAACTCGACCTCGGCCTTGAGCGCGTCTTCGCCCTCGGCCGGGATCGTCAATACGCCGAGACCCATGCGAAGGCCGATGATCTGGCCCTTGGGCAGGGTGTCGAGGGTCGCCATCTTGTCGAGCAGGGCGCCGAAGCCGCTCAGCGAGAAGACGACCGCCCCGATCGGCTTGCCGGGTCGCCCCGGTGTCGCAGGCGGAGAGAACTGGACCCCGCCCGCGGCGCCGATTTCGGCACCGAGGGCGGAAATCCGCAACGTATCGAGAGAGACGCGCTCGAGGGCGGGGACCGGCGCGTCTTCCGCCATCCTCCAGAACATCGCCCCCGTCACCGACAGGCGCAGTTCGGCCGGATCGCGCGGCAGATCGGCCCCCGGGTCGAGCAATTGCCAGATCTGCTCGGAGGGTTTCACGCCGGTCAGGCCGAGATCGACCGAGACCGGGGCGCTTTCGGAGACCGGTTCGGCGGGGGTCGCGAGCGCGAGAGTCAGCGCGTCGATCTCTATCCGCGCTTCGGGCAACGGGACCTCCTCGCCTGCCGCGGAGAGGGTCAGCCCGCTCGCGGTCTGGCGCGCTTCCATCCGTCCGGCTTCGACCACGACCTCGCCGCGAACTTCGGACCGCTCGCGATGTCGATGGTCGCGGGCGGACCGCCAGATTCGAGCGGAGCGGTGAACGATTGCGTGCTTGCTGCCGCGGCGGTCGTCAGGGAGACCGAGATCCCGCTCGCCTCCGACCCGCTCGCCGTGCCTTGCACGAGCGACGCGGAAGGGTCTTCGTAGGAGACAGAAATCCGACCCTGGTCCTCGTCCCGAGGCGTGGCCGTCAGGGACAGCGTGTCGGCCGAGAGGTCGCCCGATCCGCCGGCCCCGCCACCGAGATCGAACGCGGTCGCATCGAGGGTGGCGTCCACCGTCCCATCCGGGGCGGTGACGGTCGCGCTGGCAGCGAGCCGATCCTTCCGGGCCCGGTATACGGGTGCGGCAATCGACCCGCTGACGCCGAGGTCGAAATCCTCCAGGGTCACCTCAGCCGTGGTGCCGTCGCCCCACTCGATGCGCCAGCGATCCGGCAAGCTGACCCGTGTCGCCGCGCCCTCCGCCACCATGCGAAGCTCCTCGGCATGGAGCAGGGGCGCGGCACCGTCCGGGCCGAGGCGCAGAACCGCCCCGCCGATGACGAACTCGTCGCCCTCGCTTCGGGCCGATCCCTCGATTGCAACGACCGCCCCGTCGCCGGACTGCCAGCGCTGCCAGAGGTCGTCCGGGTTGATGTCCGCGGCGGCGGGCAAGCCAAAGGCGAGGCATGCGACGCAGATCGTGAGATACATGGGAGCGGACCCTTCCCGTCAGAACGGGCGGACGGTGGTCCAGCGCCGCTCGGCCGTCAAGGGTGCTTGGCGGCTGCCCGGCCCAGCCTAGGCTCTGTCCCGAAGCAGCGTAGGGAGGCGTGCGATGGGGGACATTACGGGCAAGGTCGTGCTGGTGACAGGGGCGAGCCGCGGCATCGGCGCGGCCGCGGCGCGGGAATTCGCGGCAAACGGGGCAAAGGTGGCGCTTCTGGCGCGGAGCCGCAGCGACATCGCCGATATAGCGGGCGAGCTCGGGGCCGAGTCCGCCCTGGCGATCCCCTGTGACATATCGCGCTACTGGGAGGTGAGGGCGGCTGTGGATGCCTGCTGCAAATCCTTCGGCTGTCTCGACATCCTGATAAACAATGCCGGTGTGATCGAGCCGATATCCCGTCTCTCGGAGGCCGATCCGGAGATCTGGGCGCAGGCCATCGACATCAACCTCAAGGGCGTCTTCCACGGCATGCGTGCGGCGATCCCAACAATGGCGGCGGGTGGCGGGGGCACGGTCATCACGATTTCCTCCGGCGCCGCCCACCGGCCGATCGAGGGATGGTCACACTACTGTGCCTCGAAGGCCGCAGCCGCGATGCTGACGGAAATGGCTGACGCGGAAGAGCGGAGCCGGGGGATCCGCGCGATGGGGCTGTCGCCCGGAACCGTCGCAACCGAAATGCAGCGGGAGATCAAGGCCTCCGGCGTCAACCAGGTCAGCAAGCTCGACTGGTCCGAGCACATTCCGCCCGAATGGGTGGCGAAGGCGCTCGTCTGGATGGCGGGCCCCGCCGGCGACGACTGGCTGGGGCGCGAGGTCTCTCTCAGGGACGAGGCGGTTCGACGGGCCGTCGGATTGGCCGACTGACGAATTAATACTACTGTTGCGCATCGTGTCGTATCTTCCGATGGCTGATTGCCGCTGCGGCCCTGATGCTCGCGTCGCCACCGGGACCAGGCCCAGACGAAGGCGGGGTGCGTGCGCGGCGCCATCAGCAGCCTGGCGATCAGCCTGCGGGTCTGCGGCAGGAGCTGCGCGCCGAAGCGTATGCTCTGGTTCGAGCGCACAGCGAGCACGTAGGGCTGCCCGCGGCCCTCGAGCAGGCGCCGCAGCTGGTAGTCCGAGCCGTAGAGCGCGTCGGCCAGCACCCAGGCGCAGGGCAGCCCCGCATCGAGAAGGCGGGCGATCATCGCCCGCGCCATCGTCGGCCTGGTGGCAAAGGCGACGTCGTCGGGAACGCGGGCCTTGCGCCGCCGCGCCTCGTCCTCCGCCCAGTCCTTGGGCAGGTATAGCTGACGGTCGACGAGCGCGTGGCCCCAACGGCTGGCATAGGCCGCGAAGACCCCCACCTGGCAGTTCTCGATCCGCCCCGCCGTGCCGGAATACTGCCGCCCCACGCCCACCGAGTGCCGGCCCTTCTTGAGGAACCCGGTCTCGTCCAGAACCAGCACCCCACCCGGATCTCTCAACGCTTCGACCGCATAGTCCCGCACCAGGTCACGAAGCCGGTCCGCCGACCAAGAGCTGCGCCCGAGCAGGGACTGCACGCGGTAGGGCTTCGCCAGCCCCGCTTGCTCCGCCAGCATCCAGCCCTGTAGAGCGTCAACCTCGATGTCCTCTGCCGTCAGCCAAGTTGGCCGGTTCTGGCCGCTGCGGCGGCTTGGTCAGGCTGTGAGGTCCTCCTTGATGTTTTCGGCGGGGATGTCGGCGAGCGGCTCGCGTTGGGTGTCGCAGAGGCTGTCGTTGGAGGTTGTCGCTGGAGCGTCAGCCTTTGGAACGGCGCGGTCTGCGGCGGCGCGACGGCGATAGCTTTCGGTGTTCATCTCGAGGATGGTCGCGTGATGGACGAGCCTGTCGATAGCGGCGACGGTGACGGCCTGATCGGGGAAGACGCCGCCCCATGCGCTGAAGGGCTGGTTGGCGGCGATGGCGAGGCTGCGGGTCTCGTAGCGCCGGGCGATGAGCTCGAAGAGGACGGAGGTCTCGGCCTGATCCTTCCGGGCGTAGCTGATGTCGTCCAGGATGATCAGGTCGAAGCGGTCGAGCTTGGCGAGGGCGGCTTCGAGGGCGAGATCGCGTCGGGCGGCCTGGAGCTTCTGCACGAGATCGGTAGTGCGGGTGTAGAGGACGCGCCGGCCGGCCTCGACGAGGGCGTGGCCGACGGCGCAGAGCAGATGGGTCTTGCCGGCGCCGCTGTTGCCGATGGCGATGAGGTTGGCGCCGGTCTCGACCCAGTCGCCGGCGGCGAGCGCCTCGACGCGGGCGCGCGGGACGCCTGGCAACGCCTTGAAGTCGAAAGTGGCCAGGGTCTTTCCGCCGGGCAGGTGGGACTCGATCAGGTGGCGGCGGATGCGGCGGGTCTCTCGCTCGGCGAGTTCGAGCTCGGCGAGGACGGCGAGAAAGCGGCCGGCGGGCCATCCCTCCTTGTCGGCGCGTTCAGCGAGCGTGGACCAGTGGCGATGGATGCTGGGCAGGCGCAGGGCGGTCAGCATGGCGGGCAGCGCATGGACATCCACGGCGCGGGTGTCGGACGCGGTCATGGGCGGACCTCGAGCAGGGCGTCGAAGCTGGCGAGCGTGGTGAGCGCGACCGGGGTGTCGGCCGGCAGCGATCGTCGTTTCGGCTCGAGGCGCGGCTTGAGGGTCTCCGCCTCCGGCAGGCGGTCCGCCGCGAGGTCCTCGGCGATCAGCGCGGCGAGTTCGGCCTCGCAGGTCTCGTCATGGGCGAGCCACAGCAGATCGACCATGCGGCGGCAGGCGTCGCGCTGGGGCAGCGTCGCCGACAGGGCGCTCCAGGCCGCGGCGTACTCCGTGCGCGGGAACAGGCCGTCGCGATAGACCGACCCGGCCAGCGCCTGAGGCTTGCGGCGCAGGGCGTGGATGAGATGGCGATAGTCCACCTGATGGACGCGGGCGCCGTTGTCCTTGCCGCGTCGTCTGGGATGGCTGACGACACGGGTGGCGCCGAGGAAGGCCTCGATCCGGTCGTCGTAGACATGGACCCTCAAGCGCTGGCCGATCAGGCGCGAGGGCGCGCTGTAGAAGACGCTGTGCGCCAGGAAGCCGCCGGTCCTGGTGACGCGCACGACGGTTTCGGTGAAGTCGGTGGTCCGGCGGACGGGCAACGGGCGCAGGACGGCGGCCTCGATCCTGACGGCGTTCTCGCGGCGGCGATTGCGGCGGCCGACGACCTGGTCGACGAAGCGCCGCCAGTCGGCGAGCGCGTCGAAGTCGCGCGAGCCGCGCAGGATCAGCGCCTGGTCGAGCGCGGTCTTGAGGTGGCGGTTGTGCGATTCCACCGACCCGTTCTCGTGCGGCTCGCCGGGATTGCAACGGCTGGCGAGCAGGCCGTAGTGCGCGCAGAAGTCGTCGTAGCGCCTGGTGACGTCCTTCGCCGCTTCCTTGTCGAGGTTGCGATAGGCTGCGGAGAGGCTGTCGGTGCGGTGCTCGCGCGGCGCGCCGCCGAGGGTCCAGAGCGCATTCTGGAGGTTCTCGGCGAGCGCGGTGTAGCTCTCGCCGCCGAGCACGACGGCGGCGTGCTCCCAGCCGCTGTAGGCGAGAACGAAGTGGAAGAGCCGGTGCGCGAACGGCGCACCGGCGATGGTGACGCCGAGTTCCGTGGCGTCGGTGAAGTCCGACAGCGCCATGCGGCCCGGCTCGGGCGTCTGCCGGAAGATCACGTCGTGTGCCGCGCCGTGGAGCGCGCGCCAGTCGCGCACCCGCCGCTCCAGCGTCCGGCGGACGCGGTCGTCGGGAAAGGCGTCGGGGTCGGTCATCTGCAGATGGCGCAGCAGCGTCACCGCCTGCACGGCGGGGTCGCGCTCGAGGATCGGCAGCAGCACCGCCTCCCATACCGCCTCGAGCGGATCGGCGACGGTGCGCCCGCGCTCGGGCTGGCGCTGGGACGGCAGGCGGGGATCGGCGTCGATCCGGCGTGCGGTGCGCTCGCTGAACCCGGCTCGGGCGGCAGCGGCGCGTTGGCTGTGACGATGGCGGTCTTGCATGTACAATCTCACTTGCTGGTCGGTGACGGGTTTGCCCGGCACGGCAGGGGCCTCCGTTTGGTCACAGAGATCCCTGTCGTACTGGCCCGCAGCGGCCAGCACCCGCACCACGTCCCCACCAGGAAGACGAGCGCGCCGCTGTCTCCAGCCTACGGCCGGGCTACGCCCGACCTCCGGCTGGAGACAGCGGCCAACATGGCTGTCGGCGTCGGACAGGGCGGTTG